>DAOPPX010000036.1:0-43233 GCA_035358715.1 Verrucomicrobiota bacterium | reverse complement strand
CCCTGATTCTCTTCGTGCGACTGTCCTGTGTGCTTTTCTCCCTCTGCGCCTCTTGCGCTTCTTTGCGGCTCAGCCGTCGTTCACAAGTTCCTGGAAACACAGCGGGTTCAACCTGCATGCCGGTGAGCAGGTGCCGCCCGAGGCCAAGGCCGACCTGGAGGACCTCGCCTAGTACATCCTGCGCAATCCTTTCTCCGTGGAAAAGATGATCCTGGAATCCCCCACCGACATGGTCATCTACCGCTCGCGCCTCAACGCCAAAATCAACCGCAACTTCGAGGTCTTCACCCCCACCGACTTCCTGGCCGCCATTACCCAGCACATTCCCGACAAAGGCGCCCAGATGGTCCGTTACTACGGCTGGTACTCCAACAAGATGCGCGGCGTGCGCCAGCGGGGGTTGCTCCCGGAACTGGTGTTCCACCGCCTTGGCGTCTCCCCGCCCCCGCCGCTCAAGCTGCCCTCCAAACGCTTATGCCTTCTGCCTTCTGCCTTCTCCCTTCCCCCGCTGCCCGCTCCGCATTCAACTCACGCCGCCGCCTGCCTCACCCGCGCAGCGTTCAGTACAGGCGGGCGCGCTAAAGGCAAATTCAGCAGTAACACGCGGCACGCAGCACGCACCACCCGCCGCTGACTTTAGTTCAGTAAAGACGTTGTCCCACCCCGGCCTATCAGTATCAGTTACTTGAAGAGGTGAACCTGTGTCAACCCGGCAAGGCGGGCGAGCGCGGCCTGCGCGGCATCGCAGGTAATAAATGCCTGGGCGCGGGCGTGCTGGGCGGCGGCGACATGAACAAAATCCCAAGTGCCCGCAGAAGAACGTTGGGCGTGACGCGCGCTCAGTTCATCGCCCCAGTCCAGGAGTTCAGGGAGGCGGTGCGACCCCAACCGTAACCGGAGCGCTGTTTCACTGGCGCGGTAGGCGTGCCACGCGACCGCGGCGTAGTTCCCCGAAAGCCGGCGGAGGTTGTGGCGCAACTCGATCCGCAGCAGGGGATTCCAGCAAAATTCCGGTGTGCGCTCGCGGCACCAGGCCGTGACCGCCGGGGCAAACTCATCCGCGGGGTGAAACCAGGCGATTAGCGCGGAAGTGTCGGCGTAGAGGCTCATCGCCGGCGGCGTTGGCGCTCTTCCAGGACGGGATTCGGCACGCGCTGGCTGCGCTTGACATCTCTTTGTGCGCGCCACACCTCACCCATGATCTCGTCCCACCCGGCCGGCGCGGTGGCGGCCAACGGTTCGATCTTCCCAATCCTGCGTCCATTGCGGGTGATGACCAGGGACTCGCCTTGCTCAAGGTGGTTCAAGACCGCCCGCGTCTCCTGATGGAGTTGTTTTGCCGTGACGGTACTCATGCCCCAAAAGTAACACCCTGGAAGTGTCACCGCAAGCGCCAAGACGCGCTCGTGCAAGTATCCGTCCGCATCCACCCGCGCAGCGTCCAGTACGAGCGGGCGCGCCCAAAGCAAATTCCATCAGTAACGACCGAGCGACAACCGTCAGGGGCCAGAAACTCATCAACCTCAGAACACCTATCAAACGCATAACCCACCCTCAGAACCTCCTTCTCGCTATGCTCCTCAGCAGCACCCCCGTTGCCGGCGCGCCCTACGGCGAAGGCGGCGCTCGGGCCTTAAGATCGGGCTTGGCAGTGCCCCGGCAGAGGCGCATAGTAGCCCCCTGCTTGGTGAGCCCGAAGACCAATTCTCCGTCACCCGCGCACCGCTCAGTACGGGGCGGCGCGCAAAGAGCAATTTCTATCAGTATTCAATGGACACTATCTACCGGAAACTTGTCGGGTTCGGCAGCTCCAATGGCCTGCGATTCAACGTCTGGAAACTGTTCATAGTTCTCCTGCTCCTGCTCTCATCAGAAGCAGTGATGAGCCAGCATCTGCAAAACGGCGGATTCGAGGAACCAGAGTTCACATCGCCTCCCTTCCACAAGTATATTCCCTCAGACACTGTTTTGCCATCATGGACTCTCTCGAGCACTGGTTCAGGTGAGCCGAGCTACGTCATGGACTTTGTCTCGCCAGACAGTCCATACGCGGATATCGAAGGAGCGACCGGAGCCCACGCGCTTCGGCTAAGCTATGGGGATTCAATAAGCCAGACGATCAGCAATTTGACTCCCGGAGCGAGATATGAACTCTCGCTGGCAGTTCATGGCGAGACAAACCTGGGCCCTCTTCAGGTGGTAGTTTATGGCACGACAAACGAGGTTCCGATTGCGCCGTCGGGCCGCCGCAGCATCCTGTTCCAAGCCGCAGCGCCAATCGCGCCGCTTTCCATCAGAGCTGTGGCCGCCAGCCCTGAAATCGATTTCAATGTGATGGGCATTACTGTGGACAGCCTTGAAGTGGAGCGATCCCATGCTCCTGCTTCCCTGGAAGTTGCGCTCCACCCGGGCTTGACCATTGCCGGTGATATTGGAGCCACATATCGAATTGAGTATGCCTCCTCAATCGCGCCTACCAATTGGAACCTTTTGACCACTGTCGTCCTTACATCTTCGCCCGCGCTTTTCTATGATTCCACTCCGGTCCAGGAGCAGAAGAGGTTCTACCGAGCTGTAAGCGTCCCTGCGCCTTGATGCAGATGAAGACTGTGAACTTGGCTGATTAAGCGTGGACGGGACGCGGTCAGCCCAAAGTCTGGTGCGGTCGGTAAACGCCGCGCGGCTGGTATGAATGGCAAAATGGCGAATGATCCCGGTGAAGATTGGGAGAAAATGGTGCCGATTCTTGGGGCCTCACCCGTGCAGCGCTGAGTTCTTCCGCGCTGTTCGACCCATCGCCTGAAAGCAAAGGTGTACCGCTGGGATAGGCTTTCGGGCGAGGGAAGGAATGGCTGCTGATTCCAGTGCCCCGGTACATGCTCGGCACGCAATCGCGCCTCTTCAGCGGCTGAGCAACAGCGAACGCGCGTGGGATCGGATCCTGACGTGTCTCGCCCGGTCCTCACATCGTCAGTGGGTAGGTCACGCAACCGAACTCTGGAGTTGATTCCTGCCGGGTTCGCTGTTCTTGCCCCAATTGTCACGAGAACAGGGCGCTGGTATTCCCACACGTGCCTGCCGGTCTTGACCCATCCAAGAATTGACATGCTCACCTTTGACCCCGGGAGACGAGTGAAGCCTTGCGCCGGCACGCGCCTGCCATTATAGAGATCCGGTAACCAATGGTCATGAGAACGCGCGCCCAACGGATTGGGTTGACCGGCGCGTCCGTCCTGATGGTCTGCGCGTTGGTGATGGTTGCCGGCGCAGCCGGCGGGGAGGAGAACAAAGCCTCGATCTATTTGCCTGCTGCGCCTCGAGTGCAGTCGGACGCGCCCATTTTGTTGAAGCCGGGTCCTCACTTGTTGGTGGACGACTTCCTGGTCGAGAGCAGCTCGAACATCACCCGCAAGGTCAATATGCCCATGCGCGATCCGACGATCCCTAACCCGGTTGTCACCGGCAAGGAAGATGGCTGCTTTCAACCTTACCTGACTGTAATCCGCGACCCGGAACGCCGCCGCTTCCGGCTCTGGTACGGCATCCGCACCAAAGACTTCAATTCAAGCCGGTCGCACATCGGATACCTGGAATCGGAGGACGGGATCCGCTGGATTCGGCCCCATCGGGTTTTGGCGGACCCATCCACGATCCAGTTCGGTGTCAGTGTGATTGACGAAGGCCCTGCGTTTTCGAACCCGGCGGAGCGATTCAAATATGCCTGGTGGTACGGAGGCGGCCTGAGGATCGCCGCCTCGCCCGACGGGCTCACCTGGACACCGTTCACCCGCGCAGCGCTGAGTACGTGCGGGCGCGCCAAAACAAATCTATCAGTGTAGGGGAATCACGGACGGTCTCGAAGCGGCCCATGCCGTGCCACCACAGCACCGGAAGACCGGGTCCGGTGAATTGACCTGGCCGGGCCGAGGGACTGATGGTTTCCATGACCTGCCAGGTTCTTGGTGCTTGGCCGGAGGGCGGCTTCGTGATTTCATAAGCGGTAACCCGGTAGTGAGGCGCTGGCTTTGGACTCGCCGCGCAACGAGCAATGACACAAACAGCTTCAGGTTCAGCGATCTTCTCGGAACGGGCCTGGGATGAGGTGGCCCGCAATCTCGGGCTTTCCCGGCGTAAACTCGAAATCCTTCGCAACATGTTTGACGGCCTGACCGAGTCGGCCATCGCCACAAACCTCGGCACCTCCCTGCGCACGGTGCACACGCACATGGAGCGCTTGCATCGCAAACTGCACGTGACTCACCGGGTGGCGCTGGTCTTGCGGGTGATGGTTGAATTCCTCCAACTGGCCGGTGCGCCCGGCAGCGGGGTGCCGCCCATCTGCGCCCGGCGAACCGCCGGGCGCTGTCCCTTGCAACGCAAACGGTCCGTTTGAGGATCACGCCATTCGCCGCAGCCGAGGTCACGAGGCTCCCGTCCACTTGGGGAATCGCGAGTCAGTTGGAGCCTCGTTACCTCGGCTGCTACTTTCTTGACGGAGTGTCAAGGTGGCAAATGTGGGGGCACCCACGCCCCAGGGGTGTCGGCAGAATAGCCGACTTCCGTAACCGCTCCGGTGGAGGTAGATTAATTGGTATGCGCAAGTTTAAGGCGCTACGAATTAATCGAGTGTTTTGTTCTATGAATACGAAGATATACGCTAGCAATCGGCTGCAAGAATACCTTGAGCAACTCATGACCGCAGCGGCCGCCCTGCTGCTGGTCTTGCCTTTGGGGGTCCAAGCGGGCGGGGTGGTGACCACCTGCACCGAGGCAGCGTTGCGCGCGGCGATGGCGGGAGGCGGAACGGTCACGTTTGCCTGCGATGGCACGATCACAGTGGCGAGCACGATTACGAATACCGCCAACACGGTAGTGGATGCCAGTGGGCGTACCGTTACTATCAGCGGTGGCACGATAGTGCAGGTCTTTTACGTCGCCACCAATACCAGCCTTACCCTTGTCAAGTTGACGGTTTCGTCGGGCTTGGCCGGAGACCCTTACAACTACCTGCCAACTCGTTCGGGGGGCGGTGTAGTCAATGACGGCGGCACCCTCAATCTGTTCGGCGTTGACTTCCAAGCGAACGTCGCCCTCAGCGGCGGTGCGATTCTCAATCAGGATGGGGTCCTTACCGCCACCGGCTGCGTCTTTTCCAATAATCAGGCCAGAGCGTTCGGCGGTCCGGGGTGGTCGGATCAGGCGCGTGGTGGCGCTCTTCTCAACCTAAGTGGCCAGGTCACCCTACAGAACTGCGTTTTCACTGAAAACCAAGCTTTCGGCGCGATAACGTTTGAATACCCGGTCCCGGGGAATGACGGCTATGGCGGGGCCGTGGAAAACCGAGGGACATTGAACGTGAGCGGCTGCACGTTTGTGAAAAACGTGGCCCGTGGCGGCGACGGCGCCGACGCGCCTTACAACGTCCTTGCCGCCCTCGCCGGCAGCAGCGGAGGATGCGGCGAAGGAGGGGCCATCTACAATCTCGGGGTGTTGGCCATCAACAGTAGCACCTTCGCCAGTAATGCGGTTAGCGGTGGCCGCGGCGGCAATGGCGACGATGGCATCGGCCTCCCGGATTCCCCGGCAGGCCCCGGCGGCGCCGGCGGCAACGCTGGTTTCGCCAATGGCGGGGCCGTGTGTGGCAGCGGGACGGCGGTGAACAGCACCTTTGCCTGGAACACCGCCACTGGTGGCGCGGGGGGTCGCGGTGGGGCCGGCGGCAGCGCCTACCATCTCGCTACTCCGGGCGCGGGCGGTCCGGGCGGTAGCGGCGGCTACGCATTCGGCGGCGTGTGCGGCGGATTGCAGATGGCTAGTTGCACAGTGGCTTTCAATTCCGCCACAAGTGGCAGCGGGGGAGACGGCGGGTCGGGCGGAGAAGGCAACGGCGTGCCCTCGGGTCCGGACGGTCCGGCTGGGGCTGACGGTGCCGCCGGCGGCGGGATCACCCAAGGCACTTGTCTTAACACGCTGCTGGCAACCAATTCTCCGGGCGGCAATAACTTTGGGACCGTGGTGGATCTGGGGTACAACATCAGCTCCGATAACACGTGCACTTTCACCAACACAGGCAGCCTCAACAGCACCGATCCTAAGCTCGGCCCGCTCGCGAACAATGGTGGTCCTACCCTTACGCTGGCGTTGTTGCCGGGCAGCCCGGCCATTGATGCTGGGAATACCTCCCTTGCCCCCTCGACCGACCAACGCGGGTTCCCGCGCCCTGCCGGGATGGCCGCCGACATCGGCGCCTTCGAATACGGGTCCGTGATGCCCACTATTGCCATCAGCCGGTCCGGCGCGACCGGCCTGAACATCCTGGGCACTGGCAATGCCGGCCAGTTCTGCCGGTTGTTGTCGAGCCCGGACTTAAGGAACTGGGCTCCAATTGCCACCAACCAGACCGAGAGCGACGGAACGGTTCTATTCTACGACACTTGCGCCCCTGGCAGCACCTGCCGGTTTTATCGGCTGGTAATGCCGTGAGCTTCAACCCGAACGACACACATTCATTAGAAGAGACGAGAAATGAGCTCGCGGAGCGACCACACGACGTTCATCGGTGTCGGCTGAATAGCCGACTCCCGTGACTGCTCCGCTGGAGATGTCAAGCTCGGCGCCCCCATCCCCATTGCCGCCGATACCCTGATTAACGGTGCCGGACACCAGGTAGCCCTGAGCGCAAAGGGGGGGTCTCCGTATTCTACGTTATGGAAAAGGGAAAAGGGGGTCACCCATATATGCGTGCGGTATTGAAGTGACAAAGTGAGTTGCGAGACAGTGGTCGTGGTTTCATGCCACGGCAACTGCGGCTTGTATACCCCGGAGCCATGTATCATGTCATGAGCCGGGGCAACCGCCGCCAGAAGAGCTTTCTGGATGATGTGGACCGGCACGATTCTCTGAAGACGCTGGGCGAGGCGTGCCAGAAAACGGGCTGGCAGGTGCACGCCTGTTGCCTGATGAGCAATCACTTTCACTGGGTGGTGGAGGCGCCCCAGCCGAACCCGGTTTTTGGGATGAAGTGGCTTTCACGGCTTCATCCCGAAGGGATAGGTGACAATAGCCCAACGTTTCAACGTTGGGTGCGCCCGTTGGGTGTTGCATTAGTCCCGAAGGGACGGCTGATTGGGGGGCATGTCCTACGTCAGCGGTTATCATTGCATCTTCAGCACCAAGGAACGACGGCCGCTGATCTCGCCCGGCCTTCAGGAACGGCTCTGGCCTTATCTGGGCGGCATCGCTCGGCAGAATGAGATGCGGGCCGTCGAAATTGGTGGCGTGCCGGACCCTGTCCATCTTCTGCTGACACTGCCCGCGACGCTGGCGGTTGCCAAAGCGATGCAACTGCTCAAGGGCGGCTCCTCCAAATGGGTCCATGATACCTTTCCGGAGCACCGGCTCTTCGGCTGGCAAGTCAAGTACGGCGCCTTCAGCGTCAGTGCGTCGCACCTGGACAGGCTGGTTGGATACATTCAAGGTCAGGCGGAGCAGCACCGGAAGCTGACCTTTCAAGAGGAATTCCTGGCGTTGCTCAAGAAGCACGGCATTGCTTTCGATGAACGGTATCTGTGGGAGTGAGGTTCAACCGTCCCTTCGGGACTAAGGCGCCCCTGGTATTCGGTCCCCAACGTTGAAACGTTGGGCTATTGTCACCGGTCCCTCCAGGACGATTCATGCCTGCGCGGGGAAGACGTGAAATCCTGGCGGCATTGGACATTCTTGTCCGCCTGGAACGGCCGGGGAACACCAAGGCCGACACAAAAGGGAAAGGGGGCACCAGTGGTCACTTGGCATGGTTGCTGCAACAGCAGGGACAAGCCGAAGTCGCTCCCGCTGACCAAGGCGTGCTCCAGATATGTTAATCTCAAGCAAGTTATCTGCAGGGATGCAAAAACTGAGATGCGCGCCAATCCTTCCGCCAGACCTTCGGGGCGCCCGGTCAAGCGCTGAGCGGGCCGCGGGTAACTCCGAGCTGGTTCAGCAGCTTCAACTCGCGCCAGACCTGCGAGGCCGAAATCTCGCCCCCGAGTAGCTCGCGGTACTTGGCGATGGTTTGCGTTACCTGGGGCGGGCTCTCGTTCAGGAATTCGAGGCGAAAATGGCGCGCGCCCAACTCCCACAGGCGCGAGACGTATTCGGCTCCCGTCTGCGCGAGCGCGTTGAACACGGTGTTGCGGCAGCCGGCGTCCGCCTTGATCGGGTGCTCCGCGCCGATACGGTCTCGCAGCTTCAGGTCCTGCCTGTCGCAGGGGCGCCCGCAGTCTCTGTAATCCGTGCCGGTGGTGAGAAAGGCGCAGAACACGCAGTGCTCCATGTGAAACATGGGCATGTGCTGGTGAATCGTGATCTCGAACCACTCCGGCGGCGCGCCTCGCAGGAGCGCTTCGAGTTGCGCGCAGTTCAGATCATACGAAGCCGTGACGCGCTCCAGGCCGAACTTGTTCCGGAAGTAATCAGCGGCCAGCCGGTTGGCGATGTTGAGCGAGTAGTCGCCGATGCGCCGGTCGTTCGCGAAGAAACTCAAATGGTCGTAGTTGCGGACCAGGTAGCCGTCGGCTTCGCTGGCACGGACTTGCTTGAGCGTCCACTCTTCTCCCGCTTTGAAAACCCGCGGCGGAGCGGCGAAGATTTCCAAGCGCTGGCCGGCGGACGATTGGCGCGCCCGAGTCAACGCGACCGCTTCGCGGTAATTCCTTGGGTCCTCCAGTTCACAATACAACGTTTCCACGCCGCAACTCAGGGCGGCGCTGAGCTGCGCGCGGTTGCGCACCAGAACGATTAAGTGCGGAGTGCGGAGTGCGGAGTGCGGAGGCGCACCCGCCGCGCCTGCTCCAGCCATTCCGCACTCCGCACTCCGCATTCCGCACTCCGCATTCCGCACTCCGCACTCCGCACTCCGCACTCCGCATTCCGCACTCCGCATTCCGCACTTCGCACTCAAGGGTCCATCGCTTTGGTTGGGTGCGCTGGGCCTCTAGTTCCCGCACTGCCTCGCGGCGCAGGCGGTTCAGCTCGCTGACGGGCAGCAGAACCTGACCCGTCAGGGCGTTCTTCAACTCGCCCAGCTTGAACGGCGTGCCGCCCAAGCGCCCGAGTTGCTCTCGCAGGCGGTCGGTTGTCAGGGGGCGACTCTCCGCCTGGGCGAGCGGCATGGCGGAGTCGAGACGGACCACGTGGCCGAGGTCGTCCCTAGCGATGAGAGTAAGCGGTTGATCGGCCTGGCCATGCACCTCCATCGAGATAGGGCGCTGGAACCGCGGGGCGTCGCCTTCATAGCTCTGCCGCAGAGCCCGGTCCAGCTCCGGGTCGCTGGTCTTCCACAGCTTGTCCCCGACATGGATGCGCCTGAAGTTGATGTCGCCCCGGCCAAAGCGCAGTTCCGCAAGCCGGCCATTCCGCACTCCGGGTTCCGGATTCCGCACTCCGCACTCCGCACTTCATACACCCTGCCGCCTTCCTCGTCCTGCTCGGGGCGGCCGGCATCAAAAACCACACCGTCGCCCGGCTTGAGCGGTCCCTGGAGCCGTATCCAGACGCTCTGGTCTCCAAGCCGCGCCACTTCGCCCAGGAAAACGCCGCGCTTCTTGCCGAAGCGGCCATGAACGAGCTGCTGGTTATTGGTTCCCTGGAACCAGCCCGTGTGCAGGCCGCGGGAGAAGGCCATCTCCATCCCATAGCGGTCTTCATCGGTTATCTTCCAGCCACTGCCCACCCGGTCGAGGGCGCGGCGATAGATGCGGGTGATATTGGCTACGTATTCGGGCGACTTGAGCCGCCCTTCAACCTTCAGTGATGCTACGCCGAGCCGCACCAATTCGGGCAGCACCTCCAGCCCGGCGAGGTCCTGCGGGCTGAGCAGGTATTTCCGGTCGCCCAGCGGGACGAGCTTGCCGTCCGCCACCAGCTCATACGGCAGGCGGCAGGCCTGCGCGCATTCGCCGCGATTGGCCGAGCGCCCGCCCAGCGCCTCGCTCGTCAGGCATTGGCCCGAGTAGGCCACGCACAGCGCGCCATGAATGAACACCTCCAGCGGCAGTGAAGGGCGCCCCTCCTGCGCCGCCTGCAGCGCCTCGATTTCCTTGAGCGAGCACTCCCGCGCGAGCACGACCAGGTTGCAGCCCAGCTCGCGCGCAAACTCCACCCCGGCGGCGCTGGTAATGGTCATTTGGGTGGAGACATGGATCGGGAAATCGGGCGAGTGCCGGCGAATCAGGCGGCAAATGCCCACATCCTGCACCACCGCGGCATCCACCCCGGCGGCGATCATGGCGCGCACGTATTGCTCCGCCGCCGCCATCTCGTTCTCGAAAACGAGGATGTTGAACGTGATGTAACCCTTCACGCCCCGCCGGTGCAGGAACTCCATGAGCCGGGGCAAATCGGCCTCGGTGAAATTGTTGGCCCGCATCCGGGCGTTGAACTTCTCCAACCCGAAGTAAATTGCATCCGCCCCGTTCTCGACCGCGGCCCGGGCGCACTCCCAATCCCCCGCCGGGGCGAGCAACTCGGGCAGGTGGCGGGGCGGGCATTGGCCCGGCGCGGAAATCGAACTGGTCTGGCAGCTCTGCATCAGCAAGCCAAAAGTTAGCCCTCCAACCGCCGGCGGACAAAGGCTTATTTCCCGGCAGCATCCGGAAGCCTCGCCGGAAAGGCCCCGAAGCCACCCGCCCCCGTCTCACATGGCTGGTTTCTTATGGAATGACGGTGGACGCACTGCTGCGCTTGCTCGAATTGTGAAGGATAGCATTCGCGCCAGTCTCGGGACCCGGCCCTGAATCCTGGCGGAGTGATTGAGTCGTCTTTCGCGTGTTGCCCGCCGGCCCCGACGGTCCGTGGCCGCCGCCAGGACGCGTTTCGCCCCGCGCCGGCCGCTTTTTGCATCGTCACCTGGGGGCGGGTGCGATAGCTTCGCGCCATGGTAACAGCGAAACCGTGGCCGGTGGAGGCGATTGTCCGCCTGGTGTTGAGCGTGATCATTTGCGCTTACACCGGCATGCTGCTGTTCAGCGTGCATTATTACGCGACCGCCGCGGCCAAGGTCAGCTCGAAGCTGTTCTTTCCGCTGGCGGCGGTGGCGCTGTTTTGCCTGGTGGCAACGCTGGTTCTCATCGCCAGGCCCTGGCCGCCGGAGGCGATTTCGCGGCGGCTGGCGGCGCTGGTGGCTTGTGCCTACAGCGGGCTGCTGCTGGGGGCGTGGGTGCAGCGGTTTTCGGGAGTGGAAGCGGCCGAGAGTTCGATCGGGCGGATGGTGGTGGCGACGCTGGGGTTTCAGGGCGCGGGTTTGATTCTGATCGGGCGCTTCCTGCGCGAGCGGCAAATCAGCTACGCGGAGGCGTTCGGGTTCGCGAATCGCTGGCGCCGGGCGGTGCTGGCGGGGGTGCTGGGGGCGCTGGTCTTTCTGCCGGTCGGCTGGGGCCTGCAGCAGGTTTCGGCGCTGGTGATCACTCATCTGCCGCACCTGGGACTGGAGCCAAAGGAACAACTGCCCGTCCAGGCGTTGCGGGTTTCGATGTCGTGGTTTGGGCGGCTTTCGCTGGGGGCGACGGCCATTCTGCTGGCGCCTGTGGCGGAGGAAATGATGTTTCGCGGGATCCTGTATCCGATGATCAAGCAGGCGGGGTATCGGCGGCTGGCTTTGTGGGGCACGTCGCTGCTGTTTGCGCTGGTGCACCTGAACCTGGCGACGTTTGTGCCGTTGCTGGCGCTGGCGCTGCTGCTGACCGCGCTCTATGAGTGGACCAACAACCTGCTGGCCCCTATCCTCGCCCACCTGCTGTTCAACGCGCTGAACTTCGCGACGTTGCTGATCCTCCAGCGCTACGGAGGCACATGAACGAATTTGAACTGATCCACCGCCTCACGCGCGCGCTGCCGACCAACCCCGCGGTGGTCGTGGGCGCGGGGGATGATTGCGCGGCGCTGGACGCCGGCGTGCCGGACCGGCTGCTGCTGTTCAAGACGGATGCGGTGGTGGAAGGGGTTCATTTCCAGGCCGACGCGCCGCCCGAGAAGATCGGGCACAAGGCTCTCGGCCGGTGCCTGAGCGACATCGCGGCCATGGCGGGAACGCCCACCGCCGCGCTGATCACGATTGGCCTGCCGCGCGAGTTCAAATCCGAATGGGTGGAGGCGGTGTACGCGGGCATGAACGTCCTGGCGCGGCGGCACGAAGTGGCCATTGCGGGGGGGGAAACCACGACCAGCCCCGGCGGCGTTTTCATCTCGGTGGCGCTGCTGGGCTGGGTGCCGCGCGGCAAGAGCGTGCTGCGCTCGGGCGCGGAAGCGGGCGATGCCATCTTCGTCACGGGCGAGCTGGGCGGCTCGCTCGCGGGGAAGCACCTGGAGTTCGAGCCGCGCCTGGCGGAGGCCCGGTGGCTGGCGCAGCATTTTCCGCCCCATGCGATGCTGGATGTGAGCGACGGCCTGGCAGGCGATCTGCGGCACATCCTGAACGCGAGCCGGGCGGGCGCGGAGCTGCTGGGGACCTCGATTCCCATCAGCCGCGAGGCACGGCTTGCGGCGAAGGCCGGGGCGGGCGCCAAACCGGCGTTGCTGGCGGCGCTCACCGACGGCGAGGATTTCGAGCTGCTGTTCACCGTCGCCAGCCGCGACGCGGTGCCGCTGCTCGACGCGTGGAGGACACAGTTCCCGCGCCTGCCGCTGACTTGCATCGGCAAGGTTACGGCCGGGGAGGGCATCACGATCCGGGACAAGAACGGCACGCGGCCATTGACAGCGCATGGCTACGCTCATTTCGCATAGCCCTGCCGAAACCGTCGCGTTTGGCGAGCAGTGGGGCCGCACAGCCGAGAGCGGCCTGGTCATCGGCCTGTCCGGCGACCTGGGCGCGGGCAAGACGCAGTTCGTCAAGGGACTGGCCCGCGGGCTGGGCATCACGGCGCGGGTGCACTCGCCCACGTTCGCTCTGGTCAACATCTATCCGGGGGGCCGGCTGACGCTGTTCCACCTGGATTTGTACCGGCTCGACACGCGGGAGCAGATCGCCGCCGCCGGGCTCGAGGATTACCTCACGCCGGCCGGCGTGACGGTGATTGAATGGGCTGAGAGATGGTTTGGGCAAGCGCGGAGTGCGGAGTGCGGAGTGCGGAGTAAGCGTGCGGCAATCATCAACCACGCCGAGCGGCTCTGCCTTGTGCAGATTGACGTGCTCAGCCAGACGGAGCGGAGCATCATTTATGAAGATACTGGCGCTTGAGTTCTCTTCGCCGCAGCGCAGCGTGGCGGTATTGGAGGGCGGAACGGACGCCGGGCGGCCGGCCCGGGGCGAAGCCATCGAGACCGGCACCCGCGCCACCAACGCGCTGGGGTTGGTGGAGGAGGCTTTGCGGCAGGGGCAACTCGAACGCGAGCAGATCGAGTGCCTGGCCGTCGGGCTCGGCCCGGGCTCCTACGCGGGCATTCGCCTGGCCATCGCCCTCGCACAGGGCTGGCAACTGGCGCGCCCGGTGCGACTGCTGGGCGTCAGCAGCGCCGAATGTCTCGCCGCCCAGGCCCAGGCGGAAGGCGTCTTCGGGCGCGTCGAGGTTGTGATTGATGCCCAGCGCAACGAATTCTACCTGGCCGGCTACGATTTGACTGCCGAGGCGCGGCGCGAAATCGAGCCGTTGCGGCTGGTCGCCGCAGCGGAGGTTCAGGCACGGCAACAAGCCGGCGCGATCCTCATCGGCCCGGAAGTGACCAAGTGGTTTCCGGGCGGGCGCGTGCTTTTCCCGCGCGCCGCGACCGTGGGGCAGTTGGCGCGGGGGCGATGCGACTTCGTTGCGGGCGAGAAGCTGGAGCCCATCTACCTTCGCGAGACCCGCTTCGTCAAAGCCCCGCCGCCGCGAATTGTGCTTCCCCAGCGCGAATGCCCGGGTTAATCGCGCGGTCGCGGGATTCCGGCCACGCAGGCGCAGCACTGTATTGAGAAATGTGCGGGCTAAGCATTTGAATGGGCGGGCGGGGTGAGGTAGCCTCGGACCGCATGACGCAGCAGAGTGATGGCCCGCCGGAGCAGCGCGCGGAAGCGTTGAGCGGAGAGCCTGCGCGGATGCAGGACACACCCGCCGCGGGGGCCGGTCAAGCCGGCCCGCCATCCATGGCGCGGGAGCAATTATTGGCGGACGGGCTCGCGCGGTTTCTGGGCCGGGCGCGGACTCGGGCCTGGGGGTTTAGCCTGTTGCTGGTCGTTGCGACGGTTCTGGCCTACCAGCCGGTCTGGCGCGCCGGGTTCATCTGGGACGATGAACGCCACATCACGAACAACGCCATGCTCACCGCGCCCGACGGTTGGAAAAAGATGTGGTTCTCGCGCGAGGCGCCTCAGTATTACCCGCTGGTCTGGACCAGCTTCCGTCTGGAACGGGCGGTCTGGGGGGATAATCCAGCCGGCTATCACTCGGTGAACCTCCTGTTGCACGCGATCAGCGCCGTGCTGGTCTGGCGAGTGCTCCGGCGCCTGGGCGTGCCGGGCGCGTGGCTGGCGGGGGTGATCTTCGCCCTGCACCCGGTGAATGTGGAATCCGTGGCCTGGGTCTCCCAGCGGAAAAACACCCTGGCAATGCTGTTCTTTCTGGTGAGCCTGGGACTCTATCTCCGCTCGGAGCGCGATACCGCCGGGGAGAGGGCAGATGGGAGATGGAACGCGGGCAGGGGCTTGCTCCCATTCTCCGTTCTCCATCCTCCACTTACGTTTTTCTACTGGCTCTCACTGGTGGCTTTTGTCCTGGCGCTGCTCAGCAAGACCGCCGTGGCGCCGCTGCCGCTGGTTTTGTTGGGGCTGGCTTGGTGGCGGCGAGGGAGGATCGCGCGGAGGGATGTTTGGCGCAGCGTGCCCTTCTTCGCGATAGCGCTGATCCTGGGGCTGGTGACGGCCTGGTTCGAGAGTTATCAGAACGCGGGCGACATCGTGCGGGAGGATAACTTCTGGTCGCGGCTGGCCGTTGCCGGTTGCGCGATTTGGTTCTACCTGTTCAAGGCGTTGCTGCCGGTGAACCTGATGCCCATTTATCCGATGTGGCAGATTAATGCCGCCAAGGCGCTGTCGTATCTTCCCGGGTTGTTGGCGGTGGGGGCGCTTGTTCTGTGCTGGCGTTATCGCCGGGGCTGGGGCAAGGCCGGGCTGCTGTGCGCCGGCTATTTTGGGGCGATGCTGCTGCCGGTTCTGGGCTTTGTAAACACTGGTTTTATGCGCTACTCGCTGGTAGCCGACCATTGGCAGTATTTTGCGATCATTAGCCCCATCGCGCTGGTTTCGGCTGGGCTTGCCACGGGCTTTGGGCTGCCGGGGAAAAGGTTGGCCCGGCTAATTGCGGCGGTCTGCGGGGTGGGGGTGGCAGGGTTGGGGATTGGGACCTGGCGGCAGAGTACGATTTACGCCAACTCGGACACGTTCTGGCGGGCGGCTGTGGATGCGAACCCCCGGTGCTGGGCGTCGCACTACAAAGTGGGTGAGTCTCTGCACCAAAAGGGCTTCCCTAACGCCGCCGCCGCCTGCTACTGGGCGGCTCTTGCACTCAAACCGAATGATGTGGCACTGCAATGCGTTCTATACGCGACTCTACTCGAGGCGGGGCCAACGGAGGAGGCGCTTGCCCGACTTAAGGACATCCTGCGCCGCGAGCCGGCCAACGCAGCGGCCGGCAATTTCATCGGCCAGGCGCTTGTGCAGCAGGGCAAACACGCGGAGGCAATTCCGTATTTGCAGGCCGCGATCCGCCAAACGTCCCGCAACGGCGCCAGCGTGGAGAGCCGGTCGCCGCTCGGCGCTGAAGCGCTGAAACGCCTGGCTGCAGAGGCGCGGAACAACCTGGGCGTGGCGCTTGTTTCGCAGGGAAAGGTGGACAACGGGATTCGCTGCTATCGGGAGGCCATCCGGCTTCTGCCGGATTATGCCCTGGCCCATTACAATTGGGGCAACGCTCTGGCCGAGCAGGGCAAGACCGAGGAAGCCCTGGAGCATTACAGGGCGGCCCTGCAAGCGAAGGCCGTCCCCGCCCAACTCCACTTCCGGATGGGATTGGCCCTGGCGCGGACCGGGAAGACCGCTGAAGCCATCAGCCAGTACCGGTCGGCCCTGGAGATCCAGCCGGATTACCTCCAAGCACATAAGCGGCTGGGAATCGCCCTGGCCGACAAGGGCGATATTCGCGAGGCGCTGGTCCACTATCGCGCCGCGTTGCGTTTGGCGCCCGACGACCTGGAGATGCTCGATCAACTCGCCTGGGTGCTGGCGACCCATCCGGACGCGGAGATCCGCCATGGCGTTGAAGCGGTGCGCCTGGCGACGCGCGCGGGTGAGTTGGCCGGCAAGAATGATGTCGCCCTGATGGACACACTGGCGGCCGCCTACGCCGAATCCGGCAGATTTGGCGAAGCCGCGTCCACCGCCCAGCGAGCGATCGAGATGGCCGAAGCCGCCGGCCAGAAGGAGCTGGCGGCAACATTGCGCCAGCGGTTGCAACTCTACCAGTCCCGCCGGGCTTTCCGGACGGAATGATCCGTTGGGCCTTATGCTGTGCGGCGCCGCCAGAACGCCGTCAGCGGGCCGATTCCGCTTGCGAGAGGTCTGGATGCGGCGGGGCGGAACGCTCCCCCGATCGGCGCGGGGCTGCTCCGCGCCGCTCGCCTACGGGACGCAGAACCGGTAGAACCGGGCCGGGTAATTGGTCGCTCCGGAATCGCTGTATTGCAGGAGCCCGCTGGAGTCCGCGCTGTTGGTGGACAAGGTCTCCCAATACACGGGCGGCGTCATGTTGGTCGCAGCCTGGACACAATACAACTGGTTCGAGACGCCCAGCAAATTCAACTGAACGCTGCCGTCGGCCAAGGATGCGATCCCGGTAACAGTCGGCGGCGGGATGACGGGCGGCGGCAGAACCGAGATCAGCACCAAGCCGGTGGCGGTGGCGCCGTGCGGATCGGTTACGGTGTACTCGAAGCCGTCGTCCAGGTTCGCGTCCGGCAGCGCGGGGACGTAATAGACGGAGGTGGAGTCGCTGGTGATGGCAGCGCCGTTGGTGCTGGCGGGGCCCACGCTCAGCAGGGAGAGCACGTCGCCGTCCGGGTCGGTGGCATTCGTCAGGAGATCGGAGATGAGGATGGTCAGGGGCGTGTTAGCCATGCGGGTGAAGAGCGTCGGGCCGGCCACCGGGGCGCGATTGCCAGGCAAGCCGCTCCAGAAACCGCCCAGCATAACAGTCTCCCCGCCCGAAAGCGTGCCGGCGTCGGGTTGCCCAATGGTGCCGGACAGCTCCCAAGAACCGGCGGTGCTCCGCCCACCACCGCCGTCCACGGTGTACCACTCCATGCTGGCGGTGAACGAACTGTGCTTGAGGTTGGCGTCGTCGCTGAGGGCGGCGCCGAAGTCGTTGGTGACGAGCACTGAGTAGCTGCCGAAGTCGCCTGGACTGAGGTTGGCGCGCACGAGGACGCTGCTGGTGGCGTCGGGGAGGTCGGCGCCGTTGAGGCGCCATTGGTAGGCGAAAGGCGGCGAGCCTGTGGCTTGGACGCTGAACGTAGCGGTTCCGCCCGGCAGCATAGAGAGGCCCTCGGGCTGGCTGGTGATTAACGGCGGGGCATTCACGATCAGCGTGGCATTGGAGCTGACGTCCAGCCCGGCGGCGTTCTGCACCACCACCGAATAGTCGCCCGCGTCGGCATACCGCGCGTTGGTCAGGGTGAAGCTGGCCTCGGTGGCGTCGGGAATGGGCTGGCCGTTGCGCTGCCATTGGTACGACAAGGGAAGGGTGCCGGTGACCTCGGTGGCGAAGGTGACTTCCGCCCCTTCGGCCACCGTTTGACCCAGCGGTTGAGCGGTAATCACCGGCGGGAGATTGATGGTGAGGGCGGCGTTCGAACTGGTGGTGGCGCCGGCCAGGTTGCTGACAGTGACATAGTAGTCACCTGCGTCCGTGGTTTGGACGCTGGCGCAGGTATAGCTGGCATCCGAGGCATCAGGGATGGCAGCCCCGCTGTGATACCACTGAAAACTGAGCGGCTCGGTGCCCTCGGCAGCCACGCTAAAGGTTGCGCCCATGCCCAGGCTGACAGCCTGGTCCTCGGGTTGCGTGGAGATCATGGGCGGCAGATTGACAGTCAAGACCACTTCGTCGCTGGTGATGACGCCAAAGCCATTGCTGATCACGACGGAGTAAGCGCCCGCATCGCTTGCCTGGGCGTTGGTGAGCACCAAGTCGCTGGCGGTTGCGCCGGGGAGTTCCTCGCCGTTCAACTGCCACTGAAAGGCCAGGGGCGAGGAGCCGCTGGCGGTGACACTGAACGTCGCGCTGGCGCCCTGGTTGGCCGTTTGGCCTTGCGGAGCGACCACAATTTCCGGGGCGAAGGCCTGGGCAGTCAAGCCGCTCAGCTTGACGCGCAGGCCGGTTGGATTGGCGGCCGCGCCGGAGTTGCTGACGACGAAATCCAGGGTGTTAAGGCCGGGCAGGAAGCCGTCGCGGATCACGAAGGCGGTGAAGACCCCATGGGCATTCGCGTTGGCGTGGCCAGTTCCGACGCCGTTGAGGAGAATATCCACCCCCGCGTTGTCCACCGCCCAGTTGCCGGAAATGACCGCCGCAGAGGGATCCAGATCGGTCAGGTCGAAAGTGAGGCGGTAAGTGTAGCTGCCGGGAAGGTTCCCCGCGCTCTGGGCGGCTTGCGGCGCGATCCATTTCGAGTTCGGGCCGTTGGTCAACCAGGTTCCAATGGGATAGCCCTCGTTCACCACGACGCCATTCGGGCCGGGAAAAGCGCTATCCGCGCTGGTGATGAGCTGGTAATGCGGGTCGGCCGTGCCGGCGGCCAGCAACCCATGGTCGTCATCCACACCGGTGCTGTAAACGCCGGGGATGGGCCCGAGCCCGCCGGCGGGTTGGGCGGGGTATAACTGGGTTTGGGGAACAATCTCTTTGGCCTGGCTGGGGCTCGACCAGCATAACTGTGCGACGGCGCTGCTGGTGTTCTCGTAGTAATCCAACTGGATGTCATAGACCTGGCCCGCGGTCAGCGCGAGCACGCCGCTCCACTCGACGGAGGACTGGTTCACCCATTTGTCAACGAGCAGCACGCCATTGACCCAGAGCCGGACGCCGTCGTCCGAGCGAGTGTAGAAGGTGTAGGTCTGGGAGTAGCGCGGCTCGACCTTGCCGGTCCAGCGCACCGAGAATGTGTCCGCGCCGACGGCGGCGGCGGGGGCATTGGTGCCCCAGTTGAAGTTGACGGTGGGGTCAACCTGCTGAAGCTGCGGCGAAGTGAAGTTGGCATTCGCGTAATAATTGCCCTGCAAGCCGGTGCCCGAGCCGACGGGCGACGGGGTGGAGGTGACGGTCAGGGAGGCGGACTGGCTGGTGACGCTGCCGGCGATATTCGTCACCACCACGCTGTAGCTGGCGGCATCGGCCAGTTCGACATTGGCAATTGTCAGGGTGCCGGAGGTTGCGCCGGAGATATCGCCGCCGTCGGCCAGCTTGGCCCCGTTCTTTCTCCATTGATAGCTCAGGGGCGCGGTGCCGCTCACGACTGCCGTGAAGGCGGCCGTCTGGCCGGGGTCCTTGATCACGCCGGCCGGCTGCGTCGTGATGGCCGGGGCGGTGGCGACGATAACCGGCAGGCTCACTGTCGAGCCGAAGTAGGCTCCGGCGGCGTTCTTCATGCGGAAGCTGACGGTGTAAGTGCCGGGGGTGGTGGGGGCGGTGAAGTTGATCTTGAAAGTGGTGGTCTTGGTGGCCGCCACATTGGCCGACACGGCGGTGGTTGCCGCCGAACCCATGGCGGTGCCGGCACTGCGGCAAAAGGTATAGCCGCTGGTGCCGTTGGCAATCCAGGTAAACGTGCCGGTGTTCTTCATCGTCCAGGTGCAGGAGAATGCCTTGCCGGGAGCGAAGATGGTGTTGTCGGCCACGGTCTTGGAGACGAGGGCGGCGTTGTCGGTGCCGCCAATAATCACCTCCATGAAATGGGTCCAATTCCAGTATTTGCCCGGGTCGGTGTGGGAGTTGCAGTGGGCGTCCATGCCAAAGTGGGATTCGGCAAATGAGCACCACGCCGAACTGGACTTCGCATTGTGGCCTACAATGTGGTTGCGGTCCTTGGTAATGCTGAAGTCGTTGCACAGGTGGCGGTGCAGCTTGGCCGAGACCTGGTACATGGTCTCGGTAAACCACGCCGGGTTGCCGACAAACCCCTCGTGCTCCGTGCCAAAGGAACGCGTATTCCAACATCGGGCGTGCCACGCGTAGTAGGATTCCCGCACCAACTGCGAAATCTCACCCGCCGCCGCGTCGGAGGAGTTGTCCTTCAGGCCGCTGACCGTGTAATGGCAACTGGCGGACACATCGCAGCGGCGCAGGTAGGAGGTACCGCTCAGGTAGTAGCCCTCCATGGAATGGACCACGCAGAACTTGTGGCCGGAACCGGAGGTGTAGTACTTGGAGCACGAGACCGGCCGCCAGATTGCCGGACCGTAGTCGGTGCTGGCCTGCGCCGACACCGCCCACAGCAGCGTTCCCAGCGGCAGCCCCGCGCCTCCAAAGGAAAGTCTCAAGGAGTTCATAAAAGCTTCGAGGGTAAGAGCGCCCGGGCCTGGCCGGGAGGTTTCACGTCTCCGCGTGCCGGAGCCCCGACAGGCCGCCGACTGAGCGCACTCGGATCATGCAAGCCGCCAGCAGCCCGGCACTCCGGTTCCCCGGGTGTCAAAGCCGTTTAGAGCTTCATGATGTAGCAGAGCGCGTAAAAAGGCGGGCGCGAATCCGTGCTGGTCGAGGTCACGGTGCCAATAGCAACCGAATGGGTGTGCGAGCCTTGGGAATCGGTGGCCAGCGCGGGAACGGTATGGGCGTGCGAACTGCCGGCGGCGGAGTTGAAAGCGGCGACGTCAGTCGTATGAGTATGCGCGTCGGAAGTGGTGGACCCGCTCCACCCGTAAGGGTCCAGGACTTGTCCCTGGTTGCTGCCCGTATCAATGACAATATACCAGTGCGTATTGGCGGTGGCGGTGCCAACGGCCACATCCCTGCGGAAGGCGAAGGTGTTGGCCGTGTGCGAATGGGAGTCTGAGGACGACGTGGTGCTCGGCGGATTGATGCTGTGCGTGTGGGCCGCCTCGGCGCCGCTGGTGGTCGCGGCGGTGGTGTGTGTGTGCGCGCCGGCCGCGCCGCTTTCCACCGAGCCGACCGCCGTATCGTGGGTGTGGCTCGCCGCGCCGCCGGTGTCCCCCACGGCATAAGCACCCGCCGCGCCGACCACGAACCGGTCGCGCAAATCCGGCGTGCCGTTGCCTCCGTCGCACAACGCCCAGCCGGCGGGAATGTTGGCGCTGGCGCCGGACCAGATGATGATGCCGCCCTGGGGCACCATGAAAAATTCGGTGCCGTCCACAACGTTCTTGATGGGGCCGGTGAAGGTGTTGGTGCCGTCCAGACGCGCCACGTTGGCCGAGAGTTGCGCGTCCTGGATGGCGCCGGTGAAATTGGCGGCCTGGATGGCGTAGGGGGCCGAGGTCAGCGGCTGGCGCGGGCTCAAGGTCAGGAAATCCTCCGTGCTGCCGTTCGTGCGCACGCCGATCTGGAGCCAGCGGTCCGCCCCCGGGAAGGCGCTGGTGCCAAAGTCCAACTGCAGCGTCACCAGCCCGTTGGCTACGGGCACATTGAGATTGGTGATCGTGCTGCCGATCTGGCTGCCGGCCACGGCGTCATCGAACAGCATGAACGTGAGGTCGAAGCTGCCGGTGGCCGAGGCCCCATTGAAGACCAGGCGGCCCTGATAGGTGAAGATTGTTCCCTGGGCCGACGCCGAGCACACTCCCGCCAGTGAGCCGAGCAGGACGACCAGGAACACCGAGGCAAGGATTCTCTTGGGATTCATAACAGAACTGCGTTGTTGTTTGTTGTTGTTGTTTGTTGTGTAAACCGACTGTGTGCTAAGGCACGGCCGAGTGATAGGCCGAACGGTAGTAGCGGCCCGGATAATTGGTTGCGTCCAGGTCCTCATAATTCCACAGGCCGTCCCCTCCGACCTGGTTGGTTGAGAGTGTCACCCAGTTGGTCGGCGGCGCCACCGCGGTCGCGGCCTGGACCAAATAGAACCAATAGGGGATGCCCGCGAAAAAGACTTGCTTGTTGCCGTCCGGCAAAGTGGCGATGGCCAGCGCGTTGGGGGCCGTATCAGGGGCATAGGCGCTAACTTAACAAAACTGCTCCCAGGGATACCGGCTGAGTTGAGCGGTCCGGGTTCGACGACGTTCCTTGAGTCCGCTTCGGATTTCGGGACCGTGGGACACCAATTGCCGGGGTAGCAACGGGCGGCTTACCACCGCGATGACCGCGTCGCGCGCTTCAATGAACTCGCGCCAATGGCTCGGAGGCAGGCCAACGATATCCCCAGGGGAAAAAGAACTTTGCCTCTTGCATGAGCCGCTCAATGAGCAACCCGCAGAGCAGCTTGGCCTGAATCCAAGCTCGGCACGATTGCGCGTCATACTTGGGTAAGCAGCCCAAACCCAGCAAGCTCTTGAGATGCTTGAAACGCAACTCGATCTGCCAGCGAACCCGGTACAATTCTAAGACTTCCTCCGTGCTGAGCTCTTCGGCGCTGACGGTGGTAAACACCATAATGAACTCCGCCAGTTTTAGAGCTTCCTCATCGACCTGCTTTTGCTTCTTACGGGCCTGCCGCCGCATCTTCTCCTGGGCGCGAGCCGTGGCGACGGCACTTTTGCGAATGGCGCATAGTCGCCCAGGATAGCGCTTGCCCTGGTGAGTAAACCACACCGCCCATTCTCGGGCGCCCCGCTTGGGTAGCTTGTTCATTTCCTTGAGCGCTGCAAAAGGCTTGCCCTCCTCCGTTCCCAGGGGAAAGCTGAAGCTATTCCAGCGCACCAGCACGTCCCCATGTCCCGCCAGTACGGCCTCAGCCCCCGCCGCGTTACTGTAACCTCGGTCCGCCAATATCAAGTCCCCACGCCTCACGGGAATTCGTCGGTAGCTCTCCCCGCCGTGCTCATCGGTTAGCTCGAAGAAATCGCAGCTCAGATCCGGCAGGCACAGGGTGTAATGGATCCGCCAATCGGTGCCCGCTCCTCCTTGTTCCTCAACGGTGGTAGCGTCCACCACCCGAACCCGCCGCCCCTGGGCCAACCGCTGGACTAGGGCGACATCCCCCATCTCGGTCATTTGCGAGGTGAGCTGCCGCAGCCACGGCTCGCTCGACCGCAGCCGCTTGAGCAGCGCCACATCCGAAATATCGGCAATCGACTGCTCGCGTGCTCGCACCACCGTTTGACGCAACGATAAACCAGTCGCCGTGTGCATCAGAATGAGTTGGAGCAAGCTGTCGGCGTTAGCAATGCCTCGTGCCCGCCGAAGCGCCCCAGTGCTTCGCGCTTGCTCGCGCCAGCCCGGGGGCAGAAAGTCCGTAAGAAATTCCCATTCCTCATCCAACAGATGGACGTGCTTCACCCCAGCTTGATAACACAGCTACAACCCGCGCAGCAATACTTAAGTTAGCGCCTATGCGTATCAGGGGACCCCCAGATTACCATTTGCACCTGGCCCAGCCCCAGGCCCTGATAATCGTCTTTGACGCGGTAGGGGAAACGGTCGGTCACATTCGGATCCCCCGTGATAGTCTGCGGATCGTAGAAGATGCGCGGAGGTTTGACGGTGATGGTCGCGCCGTTGGTGCTGGGCGAACTCGTGCTGGCAAAGAGGGGAATCTCCCGGTCCCAATCCAACGCGTTGGTCATCAGGTGGGAAATGAGGAGCTTGTGCGAAAGGTCCTTGGGCCGGGGAAAGATCGCCAGCCGCGCCAGCGGCGTCAGGTTCCCGCTCAGCCGGTTCCAGAAACCGGACTGCACCGCAAAGTCGCCGCCGATCGAAATGCTCGCGTCCGGCTGCCCGGCGGTGCCATAAATCGCCCAGTCGCCGCCCCGGCTTTCGCCGCCGCCGGCGTCCGCCGTCGCCCAGCTCAAGTCGAAGTCGCCGCCGCTCTGGGCTCGGACAGCGCCCGGGTTGGCCAGCAGCGCCAGCAAGAGCGCGGCGAAAACAGCGCACAGAGCGCGGCCTCCGGGCCGCAGCCTCTTACTGGAGTAAAGCGTCAGCGGTCCGCGGAACGCGCGGCTGGCGCGCATTTTGCGGCCTTCATCGGAGTAAACGATTGCGCGGATCATGGCAATTTCAGTTCAAAGAATCCAGATTCCCAAAATGCCCTTTTAAATTAAGAAGCTGATTGACCGAAACATGAGGCTCGATCTGCTTTAGCAGGGTTTGCCGCGTCTCGCGCTCCTTCTGTTGCAGCAGGGCGTAACGTCCGGCGTTGTCGCGGTTCTGGTCGCTCACGTCGTTAAGCTGTCGCAACGCATCCTCGAAATAGGGGCGCACCGATTCGCCCGGATTGTAACCCCTCGCGATTAGGTCCCAGTCCCAAGTCTTCAACAGCATGTATTCCTTTTCATCGAAGTTCCACCCCAGGAACCGCTTGGTGGGAAACAACTGTGAGCCTTTCAAAGAAGGCTTGGCCTGATCGTAAAACGCCAGCGTTAACGCCTGGCTGCGTTTCTCCAATTGGCTCAGGCTTTGCCCGTCTGAGGCGAGGCTCGCTCGCAGTTCTCGGAGCTGAGTAGTGCATCGCTGGAAGATGGTTTCCAAAGCGGCCGATTGCTGTTTATCGAGGCCCGTGTGGGTGCTGTAGGCATCCCAGTTCCATCGGGAAAGAACGAAGTCTAGCTGGCCTTCCAGCTTGAGTTCAGCTTGCGCCTGGCGGACCGCTTCCTTGAAGCGTTGCGGGTCTTCCACCACGTTGGACAAGACGGTCGGCCTGGGCGGTGCAGAGTTTTCAACGCGCGCCACAGATTGAGTCGCTTGTCGCCGGGCTACGGCAGCCACGGTCGTTTCAAGCTGCCGCACCTCTTGCTCCAGCGCTTGGATTTGGGCTTTGGCGGTTTCCTGTGCCCGCTCCTGGTGCTTGAACGCCATCAAGCCCACCCCTGCGGCAATTACCAGCCCTGCGCAAATCAACCAGCTTTCTCTTCTCATAATCTTCCGTTCGCCCGCGCGGCGCGGCGCCTCAGAGCTTCATGATGTAGCAGAGCGCGTAGTAAGGCGGACGCGAATCCGAGCTGGAAGAGGTGATCGTCCCGACGCTCACCGTGTGCGTGTGCGCGCCCTGGGAATCCGTCGCCAGTGCCGGGATGTTCAGGGCGGGGACGGAATGGGCGTGCGAACTGCCGGCGGCGGAAGTCACGGCGCCAGGATCAACCGTATGGTTGTGGCTATCGGATGACGTGGAGCCACCCCAAATAGGGTCAAGCGCTTGGGTGCTGGTGCCGTTGATCAAGTAAACATACAAACCGCCACCTCCATCCAGAGTGCCGGTCGTGAGTTCCCTGGAAAAGACAAGGGTATTGCCACTATGCGAATGGCTATCGGTGCTGGACGTGGTCGAGCCGACGTTTACGGAGTGTGTATGCGCCGCCTCCGTGCCGGTGGTGCCGGTGCCGGTGCTGGTAGCGGTGGTAGTGTGTGTGTGGGCACCGGCGGAGGCTGCCGTCGGCGTTCCGATGGCCGTGGTGTGGGTATGGCTGCCGGTCCCGCCGGTGTCGCCGACGGCGTAACTGCCGCCCGTTCCGGCGCCGACGACGAACTTGCTCCGCAAATCCGGCGTGCCGTTCGCGCCGTTGCACAGCGCCCAGCCCGACGGGATCGTCCCCTCGCTTCCGGACCAAAGAACGACCGCGCCCTTGGGCACCATGAAAAAGTCCACGCCCCCCACAGTCGCTTTCAATTCGCCGGTAAAGGTGTTGGCCTGGTTGAGCTTGGGGATGTTCGAGGAGAGCCGCGCGTCGGCCAGCGTGCCGGAGGAGATGTTGCCCGCATTCAGTGAGGTCAACCCGGCGCCGCTGCCGGTGAAGCCGGAGGCACTCACCGAGCCGGTGAAGGTCGGGCTGCTGTTGAGCAAGGCCACGTTGGCGGAGAGCTGCGAGTCCTGCACCGTGCCGGTGAACCCGGCGGCCTTGACGGCGTAGGGGGCGGCGGTCAACTGCTGCCGCGGCGCGAGCGTGGTGTACCCACCCACCAGATTGGTCCGCACGCTCAATTCCAGCCAGCGGTCCGCGCCCGGGAAGCCGGTGGAGCCAAAGTCCAGGGTGACCGTGAACAGGCCGTTGGTGACCAGGGTGCCTTCCATGGTGATAGTGCTGCCGATCTGGTTCCCACCGGTGAGGGCGTCGAAGAGCGCGAAGGTCAGATCGAACAGGCCGTTGGCCTGGTAATTCTGGAAGGTCACCCGGCCCTGGTAGGTGAACGCGCTGCTTTGAGCCGCCACCGGCAGGGAGCTGACGAGCAGCCCAGCCAGGGCCAGGCAGCACGAATAACGGAGGAGATGCTTAATATTCATAATGGGCATAAAGGACTGGCGGGCATTAATACGGCGGATAGACCGCGCGGTAGAACCGGCTCGGCTGGGTCGGGTCGGGCTCGACGAACTGGAAAACCCCCACGCCAAACCCCTGGTCGGTTTCCGGGGCGGTTAGATTGATCACCTTGGTCCAGAACGACGGGACGAGGTCAGTGGTGGCTTGAATGGTGTAAGTGAAGCCGGGCACGCCCGAATAGCGGGCGACGAACTGGCCGCCGACCAGCAGCGGCCCGTAGACAAGGCTGGGCGCAACGGCTTCGGGCGAAAGGACGGTGACCAGAACGGTGTTGGCGGTCAGGCCGCCGCGTCCGTCACCGACGAGGTAGCTGAACGCGTCCATCCCCGTGTAGCCGGCCGCGGGATGATACTCGATAGTGCCGGCGGCGAGCGCAACGGTTCCGCCATTGGTGCTGATTGGGCCTGCTTCGGCTACATTCAGCGGGTCGTTGTCGGGATCAGTCACCACGGCCAGGCACTGCGCCGAACTAACGAGCAGCGGCTGGTCCTGCAGCAGATAGAAGCTCAGGTTGGTGTGCGCGACTGGTGCGCGGTCCACCATCACCAGGAAAGCGCAGGTGTTGGTGTTGAGGCTGGTGTCGTAGGCGTAACAATTGACGGTATTGGTGCCGGCGGCGAAGAATGAGCCGCCGGCCGGCTCGCTGACCATTGTGGGGCCGGCATCGCAATCGTCAGCGGCGGTGACGGTGAAGCTGACGTTGGCGCCCAGCGGGTCGGTGGTCACGATCGCGAGATCCGCCGGGCAGGTGATGGCCGGCGGGGTGGTGTCCACCACATACACGGTGCGCGTGTTGGTGGCCGACTTGCCGCAGGCGTCGCTGGCGACGTAGCTGATGCTGTAAACGCCCACGGCGTTCGGGGCCACAGTGCTATTGGTGGCCAGGGACAGCGGCCCCGGGCAGGCCGCGGTGGCGGTTGCGCCCGGATCAGCGAACGCGGCGTGGCATTCGTGGGTCAGCGGGTTGTCGCCCAGGAGTGTTATCTCGGGCGGCACCACGCTGATGACCAGTGCGCCGTTCCAGAAGCCGCCTTCGATTGCCCAATTCCCGGCAGCCAGCGTTCCGGCCTCGGGTTGTCCGATGGTGCCGGTGAGTTCCCAGGCGCCATTGGTGCTCGCGCCGCCGCCCCCGGCCACTTTGGCCCAGCTCAAGTCATACGGCCCGCCGCTTTGGGCCCAAGCCGCGCCCGGCAGCACCAACCCGAGCAGCATCGCCGCGGCAAGCCGGCCAAGTGCCGCGCGCCTCATTGAGGCGGGAAGGAGGTTCTTGCCGGGAGGAAGCGAGCGGGAGTAATTGTTATTCATCAAGCCCTATCTTTCAATGGCACTCAGCCTGCGGATTTGCGTTGTGTGGGTTGCATCAGGAGTAGGTGGAATTGCCCGTGACGCGGGATGCGGCGCTTGGCTGGCGTGTTCGGATTGCAGACCCGCGAGCCAACGGGAAAGAGTGCCATCGCAACGACACCAGCCCGGAGCGACCTGATGATTTCGCGCCGATCTGCATACTTTGTCCTGTTGAGGCAGATACTGTCAGATTTTCACAGCCCGCGTCAAGGTTATTCTCTCGCGCTGTCTCTCGCGCGCGCGGGGCGCTTTTCCCTCCATGCAGGGGCCAGGCAGGTGCCACTGCGGTTTACTGTGCACTTCAGGCGGGCGGGCTCGAACTCCTGTGTTACCGCAGTAACACGGTTTGTGGACCTATACAGGGTGAAGTGAAGACGCGAGATAGACACTCTGCCAGGTGTGCGGCTGGACGCCCGGTTTTCAACGGGCTGCACGCGGGACATCCCCGGCGCCGCCCGGATGGAAGAACAATTTGCGTTAAGGCGCTGGTGGCTTAAACTGGCTGACCAGATTGAATAGATGCGACAGTTCGTCACCATAGCGGCCAATGCGTTTATGGAGCTGGTCCGGCAGCCGATCTTCCTGCTGCTGATGACCAGCTCGGCGCTGTTTGAGATTTTCCTGGCGACGCCGTACTACTTTGCGTTCGGGGATGAGCCGCGGCTGGTGAAGAACAGCACGCTGGCGGTGATGCTGCTGGCGGGGTTGCTGGGGGCGGTGCTGACCGCCTCGGCCTCGCTGGCGCGGGAAATCCGCTCGGGCACGGCGCTGGCAGTGCTGTCCAAGCCGGTGCGGCGCGCGCAGTTTCTGCTGGCCAAGTATGCGGGCCTGGTGGCGGCGCTGGCGTTGCTGACGTATGTGAATCTGGTGGCGGCGCTGGTGGCCAGCCGGATGGCATTCGACTCGTACGGCGAGACTGACCTGGCGGCGATCGGTATCTTCGCGGCCGGGGTGGTGGCCGCCTACGCGCTGGGCGGGTTCAGCAATTTCTTCCTGCGGCGGCCCTTTGTGAGCGATGCGGTGTTCGCGCTGCTGATCACGGTGACGCTGGCGGCGCTGGTGATTATTCAATTCACGACGCAGCAGCGGTCCACGAACGAGCCGGGCGCGGTGGACTGGCGGCTGGTGCCGGCGGCGCTGCTCATCCTGTTTGCGCTCTGGATCCTGGCAAGCCTGGCGCTGGCGTGCTCGACGCGGCTGGACATGGTGCCGACGCTGGCGATTTGCTCGGCGGTTTTTCTGCTGGGGATCATGTCGGATTATCTGTTCGGGCGGCAAGCCGAGCCGGTGTGGCGGCATGACCTGACCGAGGAGCTTTACAGCCCTCGCTGGTCGCAGAGCCAAAAAGGCTTGCTCAGGGAAATGACCGTCAAGTACGACCAGGATCGCAACAACCGGCTCGAGCCGGCGGAGCGCGACCGGATCGGGGAGCCGGACCAGGCGCGGATGCGGCAGGCGGGGATGGGGGGGAAGTGGTGGGCGTCGGTGCTTTACACCGTGACGCCGAACTGGCAGCTTTTTTGGCTGGCGGATGCGCTGGTGGAGGGCAAGAGCACCTTCCACTGGGGCTATGTGGGCAAGGCGTTTGCCTACATGGCGGCTTATGTGGGCGCCGCGCTGGCGCTGGCCGTCCTGTTATTCGAGCAACGCGAACTGAGTTAATTCTTCATGGACAGAACCATACAGAAGAACGGGCTGGTCAACCTGCTGGCTTTGCTGGCGGCGGGCGCGGCGGGGTTGGCGGCGGCGCGGTATGCCGGCTCGCTGGCGGGATTGGTCAGCGCGCTGTTTCTTGGCCTGGGCGTGCTGGTGGCGATCGTAAGCTGGTTTCAAATGCGCCTCGAGGAGCGGGAGCGCGTGGAGAAGCTCGAGGTTGATGAGCTCGCCAAGACCCGCAGCGCTTCGGCCATGTTCGAGGCCAAGGATGCTGAGTTGTTCCCGGCGCAGCGCTCGCGAGAGCAGTTCGAGCGGTTCTTCGTGCCGGCCTTCACGGTGCTCCTGCTGGTGTTGCAGGCCGGCGGGGCGTATTTGCTGTGGCGCTGGCTGTCGCGCAGCACGACGGTGGCCGAAGTAAAGGAGCCCATCACCGGGCTGTCCTCGTTCGGCCTGTTGGCCCTCGTGCTGTTCCTGCTCGGCCGGTTCTCCGCCACGGTCGCCCGGCTGCAGCGGCACCGGTTGCTGCGGCCCGGGGCCAATTACCTGCTCTGCAACGCGGTTCTGTGCCTGGTGGTGGCGCTGGGCCTCGTCGCGGTCTGGGCCGGCTTTCCGAAGACTGATTTCTACGTCGCGCACGTCCTGTGCGGCTTGTTGGGGCTGGTGGCGCTGGAAACCCTGATCCAACTGGTGCTGGAGATCTACCGGCCGCGGGTCCGGGGCAAGGTCGAGCGGCCCTTGTATGAGAGCCGGCTGATCGGCCTGCTCGGGCAGCCGGAGGGCCTGGTCACCACCGCCGCGCAGGCGATGGATTACCAGTTCGGCTTTAAGGTCTCCGAGACCTGGTTTTACCGCTTCTTCGAGAAGGCGCTGGGCTGGCTGATTCTGCTGCAAGCCGCGGCGCTGCTTCTGTCCACGTGCGTGGTATTTATCGAGGCGGGCGAGCAGGGGCTGCTCGAACGTTTCGGCCAGCGGGTCGAGAGCCGCTCCCCGCTCGGCCCCGGCGCTCATCTCAAATGGCCGTGGCCCATTGACCGGGTTTACCGCTTCGGCGCCGAGCAGATTCAGAGCTTTACCGTCGGCTCCATGCCCGACCCGGCGAAGGAGCAGTCCAGGCATGTGTTGTGGGGCCAGGGTCATTCGGTGGAAACGAATTTCCTGGTGGCAAACCGGGAGCAGCTTTCGCAGGAAGCCGCCAGCCGGGTGGCCAGCAAACGCACGCCGCCCGTGAGCCTGTTGACCGTCAGCGTGCCCGTGTATTTCCAGATCACCAACCTGGTGGACTGGGCCTACAATAATGAAGACGCCTCCACGTTGCTGGAGGACCTGAGCACACGCGAGGTGTTGCGCTACCTTGTGGGGGTGGACATGAACGACATTATGTCGCAGGGCCGGGGGCAGGCCGCCCAGGACCTCGGCGAGCGCATCCAGGCGGCGGCCAACCGCTATAATCTGGGCGCCCGAATCGTCTCCGTCGGACTGGGAGACCTGCACCCTCCTGTGAAAGTCGCGCCGGAGTACGAGAAGGTCGTCGCGGCCATCCAGACGAAGCAGGCAAAGATTCTGGCCGCGCAGGCCGATGACATCCGGACCAACGCCCTGGCCGGGGCGCAGGCCGTCAGCCTGACCAACCGCGCCAGCGCCGAGCGCCGGTCGCGCGAAATCGGCGCGCTGGCCCGGGCCGCGCTCTTCACCAACCAGATTCCCGCGTTTGAGGCGGCGCCGTCGGTTTACGCGGAGCGAACCTATCTGCAGACCTTCGCCCGCGCCACCGCCAACGCGCGGAAATACGTTCTGCTCACCACCAACACGCAGGACGTGATTACCTTTGACCTGCAGGAATCCATCGCGCAGAGCCTGCTCAACCTGAGCGTGCCCGCGCCCAAGACCAAGTAATTCGCATGAAACGCAATCCATTGACCCTCGTTATCGGCCTGGTGCTGATCCTGATCTTCGGGCTGCTGCTGTTCACCTTCCAGGTGCGCACCACCGAAGTCGCCGTCGTGACCACCTTCGGCAAGCCAACGCGCCCCATCACCGAGCCAAACCTGTATTTCAAGTGGCCCTGGCCCATCCAGAAAGTCTGGTCCTTCGACCGGCGCGTCCAGAACTTCGAGGACCGGCTGACCGAGGGTCTGACCCGGGACAACTTCAACCTGTTGACCTCGGTGTATGTCGGCTGGAAGGTGTCGGATCCGACAGCTTTCTTCCCCCGGTTCGCCGACAGCGCGAACCCGATTGCGGCGGCCGAAACGCTCCTGGACCAGTGGCTGGGCAACGCCAAGACCGCGGTGGTGGGCAAACATCCGCTGGCCGACTTCGTCTCGACCAGCGACGATGGCGCCAGCTTTGTCGCCATTGAAACCGAGATTCTGGAGGCCATTCGCTCCCAACTCCACACCAACAACCTGGGACTGGAGATAGCGTTCCTGGGCCTTAAGCGGCTGCAACTGCCCGAAAGCGTGACCCAATCGGTATTCGAGCGCATGACCTCCGAGCGGAAGGTTCTCGCGGACCGCTTCCAATACGAAGGCGAGGCCGAGGCGCAACGCATCCGCTCGGATGCCGAACGCAAGGCGGCAGAGGCGCTGGCTGACGCCGAAGGGCAGGCAACCGAAATCAAGGGCAAAGGCGAGGCGGAAGCCGCGAAATCGTTGAAGGTCTTCCAGCAGAGTCCCGAGCTGGCCAGCTTCATCTTCCGCCTGTCGGCGCTGGAGGATTCGCTGAAGGAGCGCTCGGTGCTTATCTTCGATCAGCACACCCCGCCGTTTGACCTGTTCCGGGGCGTCTCGACCAACCTGCTCAAGAAATGACCCGGCCATGAACGAGCACGCTCACTCAACCGACCGGTTGCCCGACCCCGCCCCGCCGCCGGAGACGCCGATGGACGCCGGGTCGCAGGCGCTGGCTGAAGCTCTGCGCAGCAGCTTTGTAATCGTCAAAGTCGTGATGGTCTTGCTGGTGCTGCTGTTCCTGGCGTCCGGCTTCTTCACGGTGGGCCCCCAGGAGCGGGCGATCATCTTGCGCTTCGGCAAGGCGCAGGGCGAGGGCGAGAAGGCTTTGCTCGGGCCGGGGCTCCATTGGTCGTTCCCTTATCCCATTGACGAAAGCATCAAGGTCTCGATCTCCGGACTGCAGCATGTCAGCTCCACAGTGGGCTGGTACGCGGTGACCCCCGAGCAGATGCTGGCGGGCATCGAGCCGCCCGCGGGCACCACGCTCAACCCCATTGTGGATGGCTATGTCCTGACTGCCGATGCCAATATCATCCACACCCGCGCCACGCTGACCTACCGCATCCAGGACCCGATCCAGTACGTTTTTGGCTTCGTGACCGCCTCGAACGCCGTTCAGAGCGCCCTGGACAACGGGTTGCTCTACGCGGCTTCCCGTTTCAAGGTGGACGACGTCCTCACACGGGACATCGCGGGCTTTCAGGAGGCGGTGCGACGGCGGACCACTCAACTGCTGGAGAACCAGCACCTGGGCCTGGTGGTCGAGCAATGCGTGGTTCAAAGCGTCCCGCCGCGGCAGTTGAAAGACGCCTTTGCCAACGTGCTCAAGGCGGAAGTGATGCGCAGCAAGCTGCTTAACGAGGCGCGCACTTACGAGAACCAGGTTACGAATAAGGCCAGCGCCGACGCCGAATCGCTCGTTAACCTGGCGCAATCCGACCGTGCCCGTCTCGTCAGCGACACCTCGGCCCAGGCGGAACGATTCCAGGAGGTTCTGCCACAGTATCGGCGGCATCCCGCGCTGTTCGGAGAGCAGCGCCTCACCGAAACGCTCGGCCGGGTATTAACCAACGTGCAGGACAAGATCTTCCTGGCCGAGAGCGCCGCCGGCAAGCCCAAGGAATTGCGGCTGTTGTTAAACCGTGAGGTCCCCAAACCAAAGACAGAGGAGGCGCAGCCGTGATAGGCTCCGGACGCCGCTGCCTGATTCATTAAAGCCATGCAAGTCACTTCTCTCTTGAGCCGGCACCAGCACGAGCACGATGAAACGTGCGCGATGTGCGGGCACGACCACGAGCACGCGCCTGTGCGGCTCTGGCAGACGCTGGTAGGGGTCGTATTCGTGTTCAACGCATTCCTCGTGGATTGGCTCTTCGAGCAAGGCCACACCGTCGCCAGCGCCAGCGGTTTGATCGGCGCGGTCATTCTCGGGTATCCGATCGTCCTGACCGCCATCAAGGACCTTCGCACCGGGACCCTGGGCATCAACGAGCTGGTCGCCATCGCCGTGCTTGCCGCCTTCGCCACCGGTGAGTACAAGACGGCAGGGGTGGTGGCCTTCTTCATGTTGATGGGCGAGATCATCGAGACTCGCACCGCCGAAGGCGCCCGCGCCTCCATTGAACACCTCATTAAACTGACGCCTACCAAGGCCCGCCGTATTACCCCGGAGGGCGAAGAGGAGGTTGCAGCCAAGGACCTGGCGGTCGGAGACGTGATCCGTGTCCGCCCCGGCGATAACGTGGCGGCCGACGGCGTCATTGTCAGCGGCCAGGGCTCGTTTAACCAGGCCACCATTACGGGCGAGTCGTTGCCCGCGGACAAGAAGCCGGGCGACGAGGTTTTCGCCGGCACCCAAAACCTGACCGGCGTCCTGGAGATCAAGGTGAGCCGGGCGGGCACCGACACGACGCTGGGTCGCGTGCGCGAGCTGATCCTCGCGGCCGAGAAGACCAAGCTCCCGATGATGAAGATCGTGGACCAGTACATGGGCTTCTACACCCCGCTGGTGCTGGTTATTGCCGCGCTCGTCTGGGCCTTCACCCGCAATCTCGACAACGTCATCTCGGTTATCATCTTCGGTTGCCCCTGCGCCTTCATTCTGGCCACGCCGACGGCGATGGTGGCCGCTCTCTCCGCGGCGGCGCGTCTGGGGATCTTGATTAAGAACGTGGCCGACATCGAGCTGGCGGCGAAGCTCAACGCCTTTGTTTTCGACAAGACCGGCACGCTGACCACAGGCGAACTGGCGGTCAGCCGCCTGGCGCCGCTCGACGGCGTGGCTCCCGCCGAGCTCCTGCGCGTCGCGGCCTCGGCCGAGCGATACAGCAATCACCCGACGGCCAAAGCGCTGGCCCAGTTGGCTGCCGAAGCCGGGGTGCCTCTGGCGGAGCCGAAGGATTTTGCTGAAACGGCCGGCCGTGGCGTAAAGGCCGAAGTGGGGGGCGCCAAGGTGCTGGTGGGCCGGGCGCAGTGGCTGCGCGACAATGGCGTGCAGGAGGATTTCCCCAAGTCGGTGGACCTCAACGAGACTGAAGGCTGGAGCCTTATTTTTGTGGCGCGCGATGGCCGCTGCATTGGCTGGGTCGGCCTGCAGGACCAGACCCGCGCCGAGGCCCGGGAGTCGCTGGTGGAATTAAAGGCCGGCGGTGTGCGGCGCATCGCCATGATCTCCGGCGACCGCCAGCCCGTGGCCACCCGGGTCGCGCGCGAAATCGGCTGCGAGGAAGCCAAAGGCGAATGCCTGCCGCAGAACAAGGTCGAGTTTGTTCGCGCCGTCAAGGCCAAGGGCTACGTGGTGGCGGTGGTGGGCGACGGTGTGAACGACGCGCCCGCGCTGGCGGCCGGCGACATCGGCATCGCCATGGGCGCGGCGGGCAGCGAGGTGGCCATTCACAGCGCCACGATCGCCCTGATGAACAACGACCTCCGCCGCTTGCCGTTTCTGGTCAAACTCTCGCGCAGCACCCGCTCGGTCATCAACCAGAACTTTCTGTTCGGTGTGGCGTTTATCGTCGGGGGCATGACGCTCTCGGCATTGAGCTATGTGCCGCCGGTGATAGCCGCGGTGATGCACACTGCCGGATCGCTAATCGTGGTTTTTAACAGCGCGCGCCTTGTGCGCAAAGGCGAAGAGCTCGAGCATTACCAGACGGCGCCCTCAGCATCCGGACCGGAACGACCGGCTGCGCCCGGAGCCAGGGCTGAATTGGCGCCCGGGATGGCGTGAAGGAACGAAATCTGAGGTGCGGGATCCGAAGTTCGAGGTAATTTGATGAGCATGACCATGACTGACGGGGCCCGGCAACCTGACGGCGAGGTCGTCATTTCCGTTCGCGGCCTGACCAAGGTCTTCAAGGATTTCTGGGGCCGGCCCAAGGCACGAGCGGTGGATAATGTTGACTTCGATGTGCGGCGCGGGGAAGTCTTCGGCCTGCTTGGGCCTAATGGCTCCGGCAAGTCCACGACCGTAAAGCTGCTCCTGGGCCTGCTCTACCCCACCAAAGGACATATCGAGGTCTTCAGTCATTCCCCAAGCCATGTCGCAACCAAGTCGCGCATCGGTTACCTGCCGGAGGAATCTTATCTTTACCGCTATCTCAATTCCCACGAGACGCTGGATTTCTTCGGCAATCTCTTCCACCTGCCCCGGAACGATCGCAATGACCGGACGGAGCAGTTGCTCGAAATGGTAGGCCTGAGCCAGACCCGGATGCGGGCCGTGGGCGAGTTTTCGAAGGGCATGCAGCGCCGCATCGGCCTGGCGCAGGCACTCATCAACGATCCCGACCTGGTAATCCTGGACGAGCCGACTTCCGGGCTCGATCCCATCGGCTGCCGCGAGGTTAAGGATCTGATTCTGGCGTTGGCGCGGCGCGGCAAGACGGTGATTTTGAGCAGTCACTTGCTGGCCGATGTGGAAGACGTGTGCGACCGCGTGGTTATCTACTACGGCGGCAAGGTTCAGGCCATGGGCGCCTTAAAGGAACTGCTGGCCACCCCTGATGCGATCCGCATCACTACGCCGGCGCTTTCCCGCGAAACCCTGGAGCGCGTGCTCGCCATCATCCGCCACGACGTGGCGGACGAAAAAGTCAGCATTGACACGCCGACGCAAAACCTGGAGCGCTACTTCCTCGACGTAGTGCAAAGCGCGCGGCAAGCCGAGGCCGAAACTTCCGGTGCCATGTCCGGCGCCCGCGTGGCCGCTTACCTGCGCGGCGGGGCCGAGGCGAAACCTGCGCCCGATAAGATTCTGGAGCGGCTCGCCGCGCCGCAGCCCGCCGCGCCAGCGTCCGTCCCCGCGCCGGAACCAGCCGAAACGGTGGACCGGCAAAAACTGGAAGCCCTGACGAAGCCGGCGGTGCCCGCTGCCCCGGTGCCGGCACCGGCGCCCGCAGCGGCGAAGCCGCTGAACGCCGAAGAACTGCGGAAGGCCGACGAGAAGCTGGCGTCACTGGTGCGAAAGCGGAACGAATGACTGCGGGCCGCAGTTCAGGCGCCTTTGATTCATGCAACCTTTGCTCGCCATTGCCCGGTTGACCTGGAGAGCCGCGTTTCGGTTCCGGCTGTTTCTGGTCGTGGCGGTTCTGCTGCTGGGGTCCGTGGTGGGGCTGCCATTGTTGATCAAAGATGACGGCACGGCGCGCGGCTTCACCCAGATTCTCCTGACCTATACGTTGAGCACGATTACGGCCCTGCTTGGGCTATCCACGCTCTGGCTGGCGTGCGGCACCCTGGCGCGCGACATCGAGGATTGCACCTTGCAGGTGGTCGCCACCAAACCGGTCGCCCGGTGGCAAATCTGGGTGGGCAAGTGGCTGGGAATCATGTCGTTGAACGCCGCCCTGCTGGCCTTGTCCGGCGCCAGCGTCTATGGCTTGCTGCAATGGCGCGCCACGCGCCTGCCGGCTGAGGAGCAGAAGATCCTGCGCAACGAGGTGCTCGTGGCGCGCGGCTCGATCAAGCCGCCGAGTTTTGACAAGGAAATCGCGGCGGAGGCGGATCAGTTGCTCCGGGAGCGGTTGCAGAAGTTTCCGGATGTCCGGGCTAACATCACCGAGGCCCGAAAGCAGATCCTCGAACAGGTCAAGGCCACCTACCAGGTTGTTCCACCGGGCTATATGCATGTATGGGAGGTTGATCTGGGGGGCGTCCGGAGGATCGCGCCCGACCAGACCATCTATTTGCGCATCAAGTTTAACGCGGCGGACAGGAGTCCTTCCGGCACTTTCGACGGCAACTGGCTAGTCGGCGTGCCGCGCAAGACGTCCTTATGGCACAGTGAGCCCATGAGCCTGGCACCCGACACCTTCCATGAGTTCGAGGTCCCCGCCCATTACGACGAACGGGGCGTCCTGACGGTGACCTTCGCAAACGTGAACAACGCGGCGCTGCTCTTCCCGCTGGAGGATGGCTTGGAGGTGCTCTATCGCCAGGGCGGCTTCGGCCTCAACTACGCGCGCGGGTTGGGGATTATCTTCTGCTGGATGGCCCTGCTGGCCACCCTCGGGCTGGCGGCGGCCAGCTTTCTTTCGTTCCCGGTGGCGGCGTTCTTCTCGCTGGCCATCCTGACTCTGGCACTCTCCAGCGGCACGATTGCCAGCACGGTAGAGGAGGGGACGTTAATGGGGTTTGATTCGGAGAGCAGTCAGCTCGGACACTCTGCGGTTGATGTCGTCGCCATTCCGGTCTTCCGGGCCGTGCTGGCGGTGATCAAACTGGCCAAGGACTTTTCCCCCATTGATTCACTGAGCACCGGCCGGAGCGTCGCCTGGAGCGAGCTTGGCCGGGCGTTCGGACAAATCGTGCTGCTGCTCAGCGGGGGCATCGGGCTGGCCGGAATCATCATCTTCACCCGGCGCGAATTAGCGACTGCCCAGACTCAATGAGCGGCAAACTCAAGAAAGCTCTCCTGCTCCTGCTGGCCGCCGTGCTGCTGGTCGGCGCCGGTTTTGTGCAGCAGTCCCTCAACCGCGACCGGGATCTGCTCGGACTGACCCGCGTGCAACCGCTTGAGAATGCGCCTCCCGTGCTCGCCTTCACCACCGTAGCGCTGGGCGGTTTCCGGGGATTGATTTCCAACGCGCTGTGGATGCGCGCCACCGACTTGCAGGACCAAGACAAGTTCTTCGAGATGGCCCAACTGGCGGATTGGATCACGAAGCTCGAACCCCATTTCGTGCATGTCTGGCTCGTGCAGGCCTGGAACATGGCTTACAACATCTCGGTCAAGTTCAAGGAAAACAGCCCGGGGCAATTCCCCGACCGCTGGCGCTGGGTTAAGGCCGGCATCGAGTTGCTGCGCGATGACGGCTTGCGCTTCAATCCCAATGAAACACTGCTCTACCGTGAGCTGGCGTGGTTCTTCCAGCATAAACTCGGCCATAACCTCGATGACGCGAGCGCGTATTACAAGCAGCAGTGGGCTGATGAAATGGCGAAGGTCTTCGCCAAAAAGACGCCAAACCTTGATGAGCTGATTAACCCCCAAACGGCGGATGAGGAAGCCCGCACCCGATTGCTGCGTGAGACCTATAAGATGGACCCGCAGTTCATGAAGGAAGTGGACGAGCAATACGGGCCGCTGGAGTGGCGTTTGCCGGAGGCGCATGCGATTTATTGGGCGGCGCTGGGGCTGAAAAAGGCGAAGGAAAACCCCACCCGGTTTAAGAGGGAAGACCTGATCACGTTGCGCCGGGTCATTTATCAATCAATGCTCCTGAGTTTCCACCGCGGACGGCTGGTGCTGAACCCCTTTGCGAAAGCGTTCGAGTTTGGCCCCAACCTGGCAATCCTCCCCAAGGTGAATTCTGCCTATGAGCAAGCGGCCGAGGAGGACGAGGAGAACCGCGACCACATTCAGAAGGCGCACCGGAATTTCCTGCGCGACGCGGTCTACTTCCTCTATATGTATAATCGGCTGGCTGACGCGGCGCGTTGGTATGAATACCTGTCAACGCGGTATCCAGACAAACCGCTGCTCGACGGCAAACCAAACTCGCTGCCAGCCAGCATGACGCTCGACGGGTACGCCGTGGCTCGTGTGCAGGAAGATGTGAGCGACAGCGGCGGCCAGCACCGCACCCAAGGGATCGTCGAAGGATTGCTGGTCAACTCCTATCGAAGCATGGCCGTGGGCGAAGACGGCCCGGCAGCCGGTTACAGGCTGCTGGCCCAGCGGGTGTGGGAGGCCTATCAAAGCCAGATGCCCAAAGAGCGGCTGGCCGCGATTGGCTTGACGCCCTTCGAGGAAACCGACCGCGAGATCCGAAGGCGCATGCTGGATCCCCAGGAGGGCGAGGCGGCTGAGGTGCGGGCGGTGCTGCGTGCCAAGCTGGGGGAGCCTCCCGAAACCGGCACCCTGCCGGCTGGGACGAACACGCCTCCAGAAAAAGCCTCACCCAGGTAAGTGCCCCGGTGCATTGCGCGGGGCGGCATTTGAGGGCCGACTGCCTGCTGCGGTTTACTTGCTCTTTCCATGTCAGAGGGAGGCGCGCGTGCCGATCACCGCGGGCGTCAATGGGCGCATGATGGTCGTTCCGTAGGCTGGCAGCGTGTAGGGGCCGAGGTAGCCGCACACAAAACCTTCCAGCGGCGGGACGCGTCTCTTGATCTGGCTCCGGGCCACCGGACCGTAAACCCGACTGTCCTCGCTGTGGAGCCGATTATCTCCCAACAGAAAATACTCCCGTGCCCTCAGCACGAACGCTGCCCCTCGCCGCGCCTGGTCAACGGGACAAGTGTAAGTGTGTTTCGGGAGATATGGTTCCACCAACAACTGCCGGTTGACGAAAACGCAGCCGCGCCACAGTTGAACACTTTCCCCCGGCAAACCGATGATCCGCTTGACCGCGTAACCCGCTTTCCCATCCTTCAGGAGAACGACATCCCCCCGCTCCAATGGGGTTGCGATTGGGGTTCCGTAGAGGTGCGTCCCCGGCGGATAGGTGGGCTCCATGCTCGCACCTTCGACCACGTACACCGCGCCGACCAGGCAACGACCAGCCCCCACCCCTAGCATCACCGCAAGTCCGGCCGCCGCCAACATGCGGCACAACCGACTGCTCCAGCACTTCCCAATCACCCCCCCAACCTGAACCATATTGCGAGACGGTGTCTCGTAATGAGTCAGTCTGGGCCGCCGACGAGCCTGCAAGATATCCTCAGGCGATGCGCAGGGTGCGGGGCACGTTTTCCGCCATTGCTCATGCATTGCCGGCCAAGCCGCAGGTTTCCTGCCATCCGGCGGACTTTCCCAGCACGGTCGTCGGTAGCCCGTCACCGTCTCGGGCCGTGCCAGACAGCCGGAGAGCGTCACTCCGAGTCGGGATAGGAACCGAGCACTCTGACGTAGCTGCAGTGTTCCCCGAGAAGTATGACGGCTTTGCTCAGGCGGCGGTCCTCCAGGTGTCCTTCGCAATCCACGAAGAAGATGTATTCCCAGGCCTTGCGCTTGCTCGGACGGGACTCGATCTTGGTCATGTTAATGCGGTAGCGCCTGAAGGCCACCAAAGCGTTGTAGAGCGCACCGACGCGATCGGCGAGGCTGAACATCAGGCTGGTGCGGTCATTACCGGTCGGCGGGCTGCATTGCCGGCCGAGGACGAGGAACCGGGTGGCGTTGGCGATGTTGTCCTGGATGTCGTGGTCCAGGACGGGGAGGTCATAGCGTTCGGCGGCCAGGAGGCCGGCAATCGCGGCGGCCTTCTTTTCTTTGCCCGCCAGCTCGGCGGAGCGAGCGTTGGAAGAGGTCTCCACAATCTCCACCCGCGGCAGATGAGCGTGCACCCAGGCGCGGCACTGGCCAAGCGCCTGCGGGTGGGCGTAGAGTTTTCGGACCTGCGAGCGCGGGCAGTCGGCCAGCAGGCAATGCTGCACAGGCAGGACGATTTGCGCGACGATCTTCAGGTCGCTGTCCACGAACATGTCCAGCGTATGCGTGACAGCACCCTCGGTGGAGTTCTCCACCGGAACCACACCGTAGTCGGCGCGGTGCTTGCTGACTTCGGTGAAAACATCGGCAATCGTCTTCTGCGGCGCGTAGCGCAGGCTGGCGCCGAAGCGCTGAATGGCGGCCTGGTGCGTGAAGGTGGCTTCAGGCCCCAGATAGGCAACGGTCAGGGATTTCTCCAGCGAGAGAGCGCCAGACATGACTTCGCGATACACCGCGCGCAACGATTCGTTGGTGAGCGGCCCATGGTTCTTGCGGCAGATGCGCTGCAGGACCGCCCGCTCGCGGTGGGGCGCGTAGATTTCCTCCTTGGCCTTGCGCTTGATTTCGCCGATGGCCAGCACGTGTTTGGTGCGCTCGTTCAGCAGCCGGACGATCTGGGCGTCGAACTTGTCAATGGCCTTGCGATGGTCGGGAATATTCATAGCCGGCTTAGACTCTGGGCAGCGTTTAGTTGGCGGGGCCTTCGGGGAACGGTGCGGCCGCTTCAGCTGGAGCCGGGGATTCAGTGGCCGGGGCGCCAGCCTTTGGCTCCGCCTCGGGCAGGTTCAGTTGTTCCGGCGGCACCGTCGCCAGGCCGGGATCGGCCGTGACCAGCCCTTCCGGCTTCTGGATGACGATGCGGCGCAGCTCGTCAGCGGCTGGCATGTCCTCCAGGCTGCGCAGGCCGAAGTATTCGAGGAACAGGTGGGTAGTGCCATAGGTCATCGGGCGGCCGATCACCTCGGCGCGCCCGAGCTGCCCGACGAGTCCGCGTTCGAGCAGGGTCTGCATGACCCCGTCCACACTTACGCCGCGCACCTGCTCAATTTCAGCGCGGGTAAGGGGCTGGCGATAGGCAATGATTGCAAGCGTTTCAAGCGCGGGCTGGGAGAGGCGCGGGGGGCGCGCCTTGCGGCCCACGAGGGCCTTGAGCCAGGGCGCGTACTCCGGTTGGGTGACGAATTGCCAGGCCCCGGCGACGCAGGCCAGCCGGTAGCTGCGCTGGGCCTGCTCGTGGTCCTGGCTCAGTTGTTCGAGCGCGATGGACAACTCGCTTTCCTTCGCCTTCCTGAGGCCCCGGACGGTTTCATCACCCTCGGCGTGTTCGACGGCGGCGGCGAGCACCTCGCGCAGCTCCTTGAGGCTCAGCGGCTTTTGCGCCGAGAACAGAATGGCCTCCAGAATGAGTTTTGGTTCCATGCTAGGCTAGGACGAAAGGGCTTTTGCGGGCTGCGCCTCGACTGGGGCAGGCGGCTCGGGCTGGGGCGCATCGGGTTGGGTGCGGCAGATTTCGATCTCACCGAAAGGCTTCTGCTGGAGAGCGGCAAGCTGTTTGAGGCGAATCAGTTCGAGCAGTGCCAGGAAGGTCACCACCACTTCGGCGCGGCTGGTCACCTCCGCGAACAGTTGTGAAAATCGCACACTCGTCCGCTCCTTGAGCACCTGCATCAGGTATTCAATCTTCTCACTGACCGTCCACTTGTCTTCGAATATATCGCGCAGGTCTTCCCGCTGGGTGAAGCGCTTGAGGACGACATTGACCGCGTTGACCAGGTCAAAGATGGAAGCTTCGGCGTGCAGGGGCGTCTCCGGCTCGAATTCGAGACGGCCGGGCATGCGCGGGAAGACGTCCTCCTGCCGGGCTTCGAGGACCTGGAGTTGCGCGGCGGCGTCCTTAAACTTCTTGTATTCGACCAGTTGGCGAATCAACTCCCAGCGCGGGTCTTCCCCTTCGTCTTCGCCTTCGACCTGCGCCTGCTGATCCACCGGGAGCAGTTCACGGCTTTTGATATACATCAGGGTGGCGGCCATCACCAGAAACTCCCCTGCGATCTCCAGGTCCAGCAGGCGCATCGTCTCGATGTATTCGATGAACTGAGTCGCCAGCCGGGTGAGGTTGACCTCATAAATGTCCACTTCCTCCTTCTTGATCAAGTAAAGGAGCAAGTCGAGCGGGCCTTCGAAGACCTCGAACTTTACCTTATATTCAGCCATTTTGACCCACGGTGCTGCCTGGCACCGTGACTCCCAAGCATAGGCACGGGCGCGCGGCTTTGCAACGGCAGAAGTCCCGGGAGCCGGCCGCAGGCACGGCTGATTCAAGAAAAGCAGTAAGCCTTAATGCGGGTTGGAAGGAGCGT
>DAOPPX010000035.1:0-43515 GCA_035358715.1 Verrucomicrobiota bacterium | reverse complement strand
CGACCCGGCCACAATCCAAATCCGCCCAAATCACTTTCTCGAATCCGGCGTGGCGCAGGCTGCGGAGCAGGGCGAATTCAGTGGCCAGCGTTGCCCGCGCAGTGTAGAGAGTTCAGATGCAGATCTGGAAAGAACCGATGTTGTCTCTAGCCCGTTGGATGGCGCTGCTGGTTTGCCTGGGTGGCGTCATCTGCGCGGCAACGGGCCGGGCCGACGCGTTGCTGCCGGAGTACCACGTCTATGCCGGCAACACGCACTCGCACACCGCGAATACCTGGGGTCACGGCGAGCAGTATGGCAAGCCCGCACCGGTGCCCGGCGAGAGCCAGCAGAAGCCCAGGAAGACCAGGATTTTGAAACCGGACTGGCAGAAATACCAGGGCCCGCCCTCGGCGCATTACGCGCTGGCCAAGGCCAAAGGCTTCGACTTCTACGTAACGGCCGATCACTCACAGGAAGCCGGCTTTCAGCCCCCCCGCGCTGACAACCCCGCCTGGGTGGCCGCCAAACGGGATGCTGCTGCGGCCACCGATGGCCAGTTCGTGGCCATCGCCGGCTATGAACACTCCGAGAACAACGGCCCGAACGGGACCGGCCACCTGAACGTCATCAACAGCAGCGAATACCTGAACGCGCTGTTGCCGGGCGTGGACCTGCCTTATTTATACAAGTGGCTCAAAACCGTCCCGCCCAACGGCGACGGTCCAGTGGTCGCCAGCTTTAATCACCCGGCGGCCCACGGTTACAACAATTGGGCCTGGTGCGACCCCCAGGTGAGAGAGGTCCTCACCCTGTTGGAGGTCATTAACTCGAACAACAAGATCCACTACTCGGCTTTCGTGAATGCGCTGGATAAGGGCTGGAAAGTGTCGCCGGTGTGCGGTCTCGACAACCACGGCTTCTCGGGCATCACACACAACACGTCGCGCACGTTTGTGCTGGCGACCGCCCGGACCAAGGCGGCCATTCTGGACGCGATGAAGCATCGGCGAACCTACGCCGCGCTCGAGGGGAACATCCAATGCCGCTATACGGTGAACGGCGCCGCTATGGGCTCGACGCTCAACCGCCCGACCGCATTCAACTTCTGTATTGCCGTCAGTGACCCGGACATCAGCAACCCCGAGGACAAGATTACGAAGATAGACATAGTGAAAGACAGCGGGGCGGTGGCGCAGGTTTACAGCCCTGTGCCCGCCTATTCCGTTACGTGGAGTCCGATCCTGAGCGATGCTACCAACAGGTATTTCTTCGTGCGGGTGTGGAATGCGGGGGGCGGTGATGCCCCCGGAGGCGGCCCCGCCAAACCCGTTGCTTGGCTAGCGCCGATCTGGACTGGCAGGTAGGTCCTCCCAACAGAAAGAACACACCATGATCATGAAACACTTCAGTCGTTCCCTGCAAAAAGAGAGAACTGCCTTGCACGCGCTTGTCTGTCTCTCGATATGGATCTGCACGTCAGCCCCCCTGCTTTCCCGCGCCGCCGCGCCGCAGCCGGGAAAGAAGAGTGAGTATCACCTCTTTGCCCGTACGAACCTGGCGGCCTGGTGCATCGTGCCCTTTGACGCTAAGGCGCGCGGGCCGGAAGAGCGCGCGGCGATGTTGGAGAAACTGGGGTTCAAGCTGTTCGCCTACGATTACCGCGCACAGCACATCCCGACGTTCGATGCCGAGATGGAGGCGCTCAAGCGTCATCATGTCCGGCTGCTGGCGTGGTGGTTCCCGTGGGAGATGAACGACGAGGCGCGGCTGATCCTTGATGTGCTCCGGCGCCACCATCTGCGCGACGTCCAGCTCTGGGTCAGCGGCGGGGGTGAGCCGACGAAAAACGCAGCGGAGCAGAAGGCGCGCGTCGAAGCCGAAGCAGCCCGCATTCGCCCCATCGCCGAGGCTGCCGCCCGGATGAGCTGCTCCGTCGCCCTCTACAACCACGGCGCCTGGTTTGGCGAACCGGGGAACCAGATCGCCATCATCGAACTCCTCAAAGCGCAGGGCCTCACCAATGTCGGAATCGTATATAACCTGCACCACGGCCATGATCATCTCGACCGTTTCCCCGAACTGCTCGGGAAGATGAAGCCGTATCTGCTTGCGCTCAACCTCAACGGCATGACCCGCGAGGGGGAAAAGCTCGGCAAGAAGATCGTGCCGCTTGGCCAGGGCGACCTGGACCTGACGCTGCTGCGCGTCATACGCGACAGTGGCTGGCATGGCCCACTGGGCATTCTCAACCACACCGATGAAGACGCCCAGACGCGCCTGCAGGACAACCTCGAGGGGTTCGACTGGCTGGTCGCGCAACTCGAAGGCCGCCCTGCCGGTCCAAAGCCTGCCCCTCGCTCCTGGCGCAATCCCGGCTAGATGAAGCCAGCCCCTCAGAACTCGCCTGCGGCCCTGCTGGTCATCGGCTACGGCAACACGCTGCGCAATGATGACGGCGTGGGGCCAAGAGTAGCGGAAGCTATCCTGGCGCTCGCTCTGCCCCGCGTTCACGTGCTGGCCGCTCCCTTGCTGACACCTGAACTGGCCGAGCCGATTTCCAAAGCGCGCAGCGTCATTTTCGTGGATGCCGCGGTGGATGCGCCGCGCGACGTGCGGATGCGCAAGCTGGCGCCTGCGGCCAGCTCGCAAGTCATGGCGCATGCGGCCAGCCCGGCGACGTTGCTGGCGCTTGCCCGGGATGTGTTTGGCCGGGCGCCCGAAGCCTGGTGGCTGACCATTCCCGTCGAGGAGCTTGGGATCGGGGAGACACTTACGCCGCTGGCCCAACGCGGCGTGGCAGTGGCCGTCGAAGAAATCAAGAGGTGCGCCGCCGCACTCCGCGCGCCTGTGGCTGCCGACCACCACGGCGCCAACAGTCAGGAGCCCCCGCCTTAGCGTGGTCTCTGGCCTCCGGCATGATGCGGGGATGCTCGTGATTGGCTCAATGTTTAGCGGCAAGGTTCTCTCCCCGTGAACTCACGCCTCAACGAGTTGCTCGACCACTTGGCCGCCACCCTGACACCCGAGCGGGAGGCTGGGATCGAAGAATTGCATCGCCGCGCTTTGTCCTGGCAACCGGTCAAACGCCTGCCGCTGGTGCTCAGCTACCCGGCTCCGCTGGACCGCTGGTCTCCCTATCCTCACGCCGAAGCCCTCGCCGACCCGGAGAAGATGCTCTTCAACGAGCTGGTGTCGGCCTGGGGGACAAGCATTTGCCACCGGGAGACGGTCGGTGATGATTTGCCCTGCACGATCCGCGCGAACTTCGGCTGCGTGGTCATCGCATCCCTGTTCGGCGTCCGCATCGAACAGGTCGAGGACAACCCACCCTGGGTGCGGCACTTCGAGACACGGTCGGAGTTCGCCGTCGCCTTGCAGCGCGACCCCCTGGAGTTCACCCAAGGCTGCTGCCCGCGGGTCGTCGAGCGCTATGAGTTCTACCGTGCCGCGCTGACGCACTATCCGGGTCTGGCTCGCGTCATCAAGCTGGTGCTGCCCGATCTGCAAGGGCCGATGGATACGGTGGAGTTGTTGCGCGGCAGCGAGCTTTACGTGGACATGTACGAGGACCCGGCACTCGTGGCCGACGCTTTGTCCAAGGCCGCCGCGGCGCAAGTGGGCTTTGCGCGGCACCTGTCCCGTTATGTGAACGACGGCCCGGCCGGTTGGGCGCACCAGCATGGCTTCGTTATGCGCGGCCCGATCCTGATCCGCATTGACTCCGCCATCATGCTCTCACCCCGCATGTATCGCGAGCAAATCGCCCCGCACGACGAGCGCGTCTTGCGCGAACTGGGCGGCGGCGGCTTGCACTCGTGCGGCGACATCAATCTCAACGGCCCTGAATACCTCAGTGTGCCCTCGACCCAATGCCTCGACCTGGGCCAGCCGGAACTGAATGACCTGGACAAGCTCTATGCGCTCGCGCAGCAGCGGCGGATTCCATTGCTCCGCGTCAGCGTCAAAGAAAGCGAGCTGACCTCCGGTTCGGTGCTGCGGCGGTTCCCGACCGGCGTGTCGCTCCTGCACGCCGCCAAGTCCCTGGACGACGCCCGCCGCATCATGAACGCCTACCTCGACGCTGCGAACTGAAGCCAAGCTCCGCCGTTAGATGTTTGGCGGTCCATCTGATGGGCTTATGCGTTTGAAGCAAATTGGCATCCTTGTGTCTTTGCTCGCCGCTTCTGCGCGGTTGGCGGCCTCTGCCGCCGACATCGCAGGCGGTGCAGAACGCGCCGACACTCCGCTCCCATCACAACCGGGACAGCAGAACCTAGTCGGGAGGGCAAGCGTCCCCGCGAGCCCCAACCTCTTGATCCTAAACGATGAATCGGGCTCGCGGAGACACTCGTCCTCCCGTTGTTGAGATCGGCTAGCGGTATTGGCCGAACAGATCGCGGGCGAGGTCGAAGACCCGGCTGCCGGGCTGCTTCTCGAGGCAGTAGGTGACCACGCCGTCACACTTGCCCTCGCGCCAGGCTTGCAGGCAGAAGCGGAGCCACTCTGCCATGCGCTCGGGGCTGGCGGGTTCGCCGTGGCGGAGCTTGAACTCGCCGGCGTGCCCGGCGGTCATGACGATGAAGGGCACATGGAAGCGGCGCTCGGGCGCCTTGAGACGGTCCCCGAATCCAGCCTCGAAGGCGCCACGCTGGGACACCTGCCATTGTTGGGGGCGGTCGAGGCCGGCAGCGAATGAGAGGCCGTCCGCCTGCAAGTCCTTCACCTGCCAGCGGATACCGAAGTTGCTGACGCCTTTCCTGTCGAGGAGGCAAAAGGCGATGGTGAGGTTGGTGCTGCCCCGGGCGGCGGCGGTTACATCCACGGCGACGTCGCGCCAGGCATTGGTGCCCCCGGCGACATCTTCCTCCCAGGCGACGGTCCCGTTGACGAGGAGTTGCTTGAAATGATAGCCGGCGGTATCCGCGGTGAAGTCGTCCCGCTCGCGGAAGCGGAGGCGTTGGCGCTCGCCCGGGACGACGGTGGCCGACTGGCTGGCCCGGACGAAGTCGCCCGGTTGGGAGGGCGTGCTCCACGGGTAGCCCAGTTCGCCGGGGAAGACCGTGGCGGCGTCATTCAGAATTGCCCACGCCCGGTCTATGTCCTCGCGGCCTTGCGGGTAGGCGACGACGACGCCGTCAATGGCCTCGCGGTAGTCTTCCACGAAGCCGCGGCGGATCTCGCCGTAGTACATCAGCGGCAGGAAAGGGAGACGGGGGTTGATGTCTTTGGCCCGCTTCTGCAGGTCGCGGACGGCGGCGGGGGTGAAGAACTCATGGTTGGCATAGAAGTCGTCAATCACCCAGCCCGTCAGGTTGGTATGCTGGAGCGAGAGCCGCGCGATTTCCTCGGCCCAGCGACCGTAGTCCAGCCGAAACGGCTCCGAGTAGAGCTTGCCATACAGTGGCGGGCTTTCGGTGGGCGGGACCAGGTAGACCCATACCTGAAGGTTGGCCTGGGCGGCCCTGGGCAGGAACAGTTTGAGGTCGTCCCAATCCGTTGCGGCGTGCCACACCAGCCAGTAGTAGGTGGTAATGTGCAGCTCCTTTAGACGTGCAAGCAAGGCGTCTGCGTCCACGTGGCCGTCCGGGCGGCGCGGCTCCGAATTGTAGTCGGCGAAGTGGAGCGGCGAACGAAACGAGCGCCCGTGCGGGCTGACTTGGGCCGGCGCTGCTTGTGCGGTGGCGCAGAGCAGAAAGAGCGCGCAGAGGGTGGCGAAAGACCGCTGCGGGATGAGGTTGTTCATTATTCCACCGGTCCAGCGGCCTTTTGCAGGACTGCTTTGGCGTGGCGGGCGTAGTGGCCGTGCAGGTCGCGCGAGTATTCGCGCAGGGTTTTCGCCCCCAGGCCCTCGTGGTCGCCGCACCGATACAGCGCCCGCGCCAGGTAAAGTTCTTTGAGGGCCTGGTTGCGGATGGAGGTATCCGTTCGACTGGGCGGATTGGCCTTCTCGAGCGCGGCATCAATGGTCGTCACCGCGTGTCCGCCAAGCCCGGGCTTGCGGAGCAACTCGGCCAGCGGTCGGGCGGCGACCTTGTCTGCCAGCGTCTCGAGTGACATGGCAATCGCGCGGAAATGGGAGAACTCGCTATCGGCATCCAACTGGCTGGCTTTCTCAAGGATCGGCGCCAGGCCGGCCGGCGATCGGGTGCGGCCCAGCGCAATCACAAGGCTGTCCAGCGGGCTCATGCAGGGGCCGAACTGCCCCATGCCGGTATAACGCCAGCCTTTGTCCCAGGGCCTGGCGCGGACGGCCTCGGCCAGGACTTGAGCGCCCGCCCCGTCGCCCATCATGCCCAGGATGTGCGCATAGATCAGCCGGTCCTTCTCGGGCGCGGCGGCCAGGGCCTGGCGCAGCAGCGGCTGGGCAATGCCAAAATGGGCCAGCACGATCTCCAGGCCGTCATAGTCGTTGGCAACTCGGCGGACAGCCTCGGCGACGCGTTCCTCTGGAAGCGGGAAGCTATCCGTTTCCCCAAGGATGCTTTCGGGCAGATTCCCCACCGCGACGAGGTGCTTCTGCAGTTCCTTGACATCGAGCGCTCGTGTGGGGCCGCCCCGCTTGGCGATCATAGCCGCCGCGACGCCGGCGGCGTAGCCCTGGTTCTCGACATCGGGTTGCATGCGAATGCAGGGCAGGGCGTCGCGGTGCGCGCTCACGCCCAGTCCGGTAACGATGACACCGTCCAGCCCGCGCGGCAGCAGACAGCGCCAGGGCACCCGCACTTCGATATCGTCGCGGTGCGGCGGTCGGATCATGAACAGGGGATGAATGATGTAGCCGTGGGTGTCGAAGTTGCTCCGGGCAATGACGATGGTATCCGGGAAGGTGCGGCCCAGCACCATGTCCATGGGGGAGAAGAAGAAGTCGCCCACAATCTGCCGCCGCTCCCGGGTATCCACCAACTGACCCAGGTCATAAGCGTCCTGGAACTTTACCTTGGCGGTCACCAGCACCCGCCAGATGTCAAAGATGTCCGTGTCATCCACGAACGTATAGTCGGTGTTGACGTATTTCTGGCCGAGCTCACGCGGCGGGAGGCCCGTGCCCTGGACCGCGACGTCCGTGTCATCCGTGTAGCGACACGGGGCGCCGGCGGCGGCGGCAACGTCAGCATTGCCCGTGGAGTCAACCACAGTCTTGGCCAGAACGATGCCCCGGCCCTGCGGAGTGAGCACAACCACGCCGATCACCTTCTGCCCATCCATGACCACCCCCTGGCCGAGCACGCCATACCAGATATCCACGCCCGCCTTGCGCAGCTCGCGGCGGAACCATTCGCTCTTGTGCTCCGGGTTCCAGCTCCCTTCTCGCGTTTTGTCTCCGTAAGCGGCCACCCCCCTGGTCGCTTCCGTCGAGAAGCCGACGCGGTTGCCGTGATAGTAAGTGGCGATATAACCCATCGTGCCGACGCCGCCCAGCCCGTGCAAATATTCGATCACCAGGGTGCGGGCGCCCTGCCGTCCCGCGGCAATTGCGGCAGGCGCCCCGCCCGTCCCGCCGCCAACCACCACAACGTCATATTGGCCCACGACCGGGACTCCATAAGTGCTCTCGGCCAGGCGCGCCCCCTCCGCCCGAATGTTCTGCTCGATCGCCACCTCGCGGATGATCCCGGGCCGCGCTGACGCGGAGGGTTTGCCGGCGACGCGGATCCCCTCGAGCTTCGGCTCCCGGGCGGCCAACGCCGCCGCAACCGGGCCAATGCGAGCGCCCAGAGCCATTTGCTGTACCGGACGCAACAACGCCGCCGCTGCTTCCCGTGAGACGTCGGCACAGCCGCCCAGCACAAATATCCGTTCCTCGTGCTCCGGCTGGAAACATTCGAGCGGCACCTTGTCTGCGCCCGGCCACCGCCCTCCAAAGGTCCGCCGGCTGCGGAAATGGTCCGGCGGCACCTGGAACAACACTTCGGCGCTGTCCACTGCTTCTGGCGACCAGGTCAGGTCCCGCGCAAGCTGCTCCGCCTCGGCGAACGCGCCGAAGGCCGCGCTGCGCATCGGGACTTCAAGCTCATACTCATGCACCGGGAAGACTTCGCCTTTCTGGCCGGTGACCGCCAGAGGGAGTGCGCCCGGGCGCAGTCGCAGCCCCTTGCCTTGGCGCGGCGCGCCACCGACGACGATGCGCCTGAATTGCTGGACGCCGGCCGGGTACTCTGTGAACGCCGCGCCGGCCATGCGCGCCACATTGGCGCGTGCGGTGGCATCAATGATCACTTTGGCCAAGACCGCCTGCCTGCCGGACCGGGTGGACAGGATGATGCCGGCCGGCTTGCCCGTCGCATCCCGCAACAGTTCGGTGGCATAGCACCAGAAAAGGAACGGCACCTTGGCTTTGATGAGTGCCTGGTCCAGCGTGCGTTTCACCTGCATGGGAGTCGCTAGCCGGGCAAGTGGCTGTTTTGCCGCGGGTGCTCCGCCAACCGATGGCCCTTCGACAATAACTTCCCCCAGTAACAGTCGGCGCGCTTCGGGAGCGCGCTGTATCTCGAGCTTGAGATAGCGGGCCTTGGCACTGACCTCGCCGGCAAGATCCAGCGCGTTCCATTCGACCTCCGCAGCATCCCGGTTGGTGATTACGCCCGACGGCGACCACTTCTGGCCGTCGTTGCCGACCGACACGGTCACGCGCGCAACCGCAAACTCCGCCGGGCGTTGATACGCCATTACGTGCACCTTGCGAATCTCTCGCTCGGAGCCCAAGTCCAGCACCAGCGCAACGTCCCCGTCGTACTGAACGCTTTGGCGGGAAGCGCTCTGCCATTCCCCGTCGTTCAAAAGCGACTCCGGCTGGGTGTCCGGGTGCCTGGCGTTGGAAGGCCGGTCGGCGGAATACTTGAAAGGCAGGCCGGGCCCAATCGGCAGGGGCGGCGGGGGCCCGGGCCTAAATACCTCGCGCGCCAGGTCGGTGGAAGGCGTTTCCCCCGGTTCGAGCCAGAGTCGGTAAGTCCCGCACAGGTCTTCACCCAGGTACGGCCGCGGAGCAGCAAGAAACACCTTCGCGCCGGCCCGGGCCGCTTCGGCCGCCGCCGCGACGCCGCCGGACCCGCCTCCCACGACGACCACATCCACCTCGTGCAGGACCGGAATTGAGCCCGCGGGTTGAGCTATTTCATCGGCCACGGCGGGCTGCGCCATGAGCGCGGCGACGGCTAAGAGGAGGTTTCGCATTTGTGCTGCAGGATGGCAGGCAGGACTGAGTTGTCCAGCCAGGGACAGGCCCTACTTCATCATTTTGGCCAAGGTCGGTTCCATCGCCTGGGCCCAGAGTTGATAGCCATACTCGTTCGGGTGCAGGAAGTCGGGCATGATCTCGGCCGGGACTTTGCCGTCGGGACCGAGAAAGACCTTGTTGAGGTCGAGGAATCGAACCTTCCTGCCGTGACCGAACTTGGCAATGATCTTGTTGACCTTGCGGTTGGTAGCCAACTGCTCGGGCGTGTCGGAGGGCCGGTTGCGCGGAAACACGGCCAGCAGCAGCACCTTGGTCTTCGGGCACTGGGTGCGAATCTCCCGCACAATCAGCTTGATGGCCGCGGCGATGGCCTCGGGCTGATCGTCCTTGCTGTTGTTGGTGCCGATCATCACCACGGCTGCCTTGGGCTGGATGCCGCTCAGTTCGCCGTTGCGCAGGCGCCAGAGCACGTGCTGAGTGCGGTCGCCGCCAATGCCGAAATTCGCGGCGCGGCGCGGCGCGTAGTATTTCTGCCAGACATTGGAGCCCTTCTTGCGCCAGCCATCCGTGATGGAGTCCCCCACGAAGAGCAAATCAATGCCGCCGCTCCTGGCCTGGGCGACGAAACCCTCGTGGCGGGCGAGCCAGTTGGTGGGGTTGGTGCGCGTGGCTGGGACCAGCGGCGCAGCCAACGCCGCCGAATCGGCGGTTTGGGCCGACAAACTGCCGGCCAGCATGAGGGTTGAAATAAGAGCGGCCCCGGATGTGGTTGTCATATCAGGTGCCGGATGCTACGTGATGCGCCCGATTCAGCGCAAGACTGAGGGTGAACGACAAATCTGCTATAGGCTTGCGCCCCGTAGGGATGGCCAATTTAACGGGGGTTGGTTCCTCTGCTGTTGGGCCTCAGAACTCGTGACCCGTTGCACGGATTCTGCCGCTGTGAGGAATCTTCCGGATGCCAACATCGGGCTGTTTTCTTCAGGTATATCGAGTGTTCTTTCGTAAGGGCGCGCTGGGTGGCTGCAGAAGCAACCCGCGTTAAATCCGCCCCGCCAAGAGTCCTTGGCATGGCAAATAGCTGCTATTGCTGCAGTTGCAGGCAGTTACCACCGTTCCTCCTCCGTTCCTCCTCCGTCCTTCCTCCGTCCTTCCTCCGTCCTTCCTCCGCTTCAGATACGGAGGAGGGACGGAGGAAGGACGGAGGAAGGACGGAGGAAGAACGGAGGTGCTACCAAGGAACTACCACCGAAGGAGAGGGTATGGCGAGGGGGGAATTAGACTCACGTCGTTTCCAACGGGTCAGGATGTTTGGGGCTGTCAATGCTGGGCTATCGTTGCTTGCCTGGTGGCAGTTTTGGTGTCAGATTGGTCTTCTGATAGAGACATGAAACGCAGACTTAAATCGTTGAAATTGTCCAGGTTCCCGTTCGCGGGTTATCTCCTCGCGGGTCTTTTATTTGCGGGTTGTCAGACGCCGCCGCCGAACACACTTGCGACCCATGATTCCAGCCGCTGGCAGAAGAACATCGTGGCCTTTCAGGCCATGGACGCGACGAATCGTCCGCCCGCGGGTTGCATTGTCTTCGTGGGCAGCTCCAGCATCCGCCTCTGGAAGACGCTGCCCCAGGATTTTCCAGGGCGACCTGTTGTCAACCGGGGTTTCGGCGGCTCGCAACTTGCAGACTCGGTCAACTACGCGGAGCAACTCATCACTTCCTATCATCCGCGGCAAGTCGTGATCTATGCTGGCGGGAACGACATTAACGCGGGCAAAGCGCCGGAGCTAGTCTTCGGGGACTTCGTGGCGCTGGTGAAGAAGATCCGCAGGGACTCGCCTCGGGCCAAGGTCGCCTTTATTTCCGTAGCTCCCAACCCCGCACGATGGGCACAGGTGGAGAAGGTGCGGCAGCTTAACTCGCTTGTTGGGGACTATTGCGCGCGCCATCGCTGCGCGTTCATCAATGTGTTCCCGCTGATGCTTGGTGCGGACGGCTTGCCCAAGCCTGACATTTTTGTTGCCGACCGGCTGCACATGAACGCGAATGGCTATGCGATCTGGCGCGAGGCGGTTGCGCCGCATCTGAAGTAACCGTCTGCGGGGATCTGTGCCGGGAGGGAATGACGCGGGCACATCCAGGTTGCCGATATGGGTGTGATCGTTTATCCTCCCAGCATTGAAATCGTGGATCGCAAAGCCGAGCTTTATGAAACGAACCAATGCGCGCCCTGAAACGCCGCCGAATGAGGCCAGTCCGCCGCCTGCGGCCGACGAGCCGGCGGCAGCGGAGCCCTTGGTGCCCCTCGAGCCATCCACAGTGACTGCGGAGCAGCTCGCTGAACTCAAAGGGCGCGCGGCCAAGGCGGACGAGCACTGGGAGCGCCTGTTGCGCACTGCGGCGGATTTCGAGAACTTCAAGAAGCGCGTCGCCCGCGAGAAGCAGGAGGCGATCAAGTTTGCCAACGAAGGGCTGCTCACGAAGCTGCTGCCGGTGCTGGATAACCTCGACCTGGCCGTAACGGCTGCACAATCCGCTACGCCCGAGGCGAACCAGGCGCTCCACGAGGGTGTGAATATGGTCAGCCGGCAGCTTAAGGGTGTGCTGGCTGAAGCCGGGCTGGAGGAAGTGGACGCGGCGGGCAAGCAGTTCGATCCGCATCTGCATGAGGCCATTTCGCAGCAAGAGACGCCGGAAGTGCCCCACGAACACGTGGTGCAACAGCTCCGCAAAGGCTATCGGCTCCGCGGCCGGCTGCTGCGCCCTGCCACTGTGATCGTGGCCAAGCAACCCGCTGCCTGAGTCATGGCTAAACGCGATTGTTACGAGGTTCTCGGCATCGAACGGACCGCGGACGCTGACGAGATCAAGAAGGCCTACCGTCGGCTCGCGCTGAAATATCATCCGGACAAGAACCCGGGGGATAAAGCGGCAGAGGAGAAATTCAAGGAACTCGGCGAGGCCTACGAGATCCTGAGCGATTCACAAAAGCGCGCCCTTTACGACCAGCATGGCCATGCGGCTTTTGACCGCCGGGCGGGCGCCTACGGCGGCGGTTTTCACGACCCCTTTGAGATCTTCCGCGACGTGTTCGGCGGCGGGGGGATATTCGAGGATCTCTTTGGCGGGGGCAGGCTTGACCCGACTCGGCCGCAGCGAGGCAACGACCTGCGGTATGACATGGAAATCACTTTCGAGGAGGCGGCTCGCGGGTGCGAGAAGGAAATCACGATCAACAAGCCTCATGTCTGCGAGGCTTGCCGCGGCTCGGGCGCGGAGCCCGGCTCCCGAATCAGGATGTGCCCGGGTTGCGAGGGGCGTGGTCAGGTCGTCAATTCGCGCGGCATATTCAACATCGCCCAGACCTGTTCGCGCTGCCAGGGGGCAGGGCGGGTGCTCGATAAGCCTTGCCGGCCCTGTCGCGGCGAGGGCCGGCGCGATTTGCCATCCAAGATCAAGCTGCGCGTTCCCGCCGGCGTGGACACGGGCTCGCGCCTGCGCTCGGTCGGCAACGGCGAGGCTGGCTTCCGCGGGGGCCCGCCGGGCGATCTTTACGTCGTGGTCCATGTCCAGCCCCATGCCATCTTTCAACGGGACGGCGACGACCTGCTGTGCGAAGTGCCAGTGAGCTTCGTCCAGGCGGCGCTGGGAACGGAGGTTGCGGTTCCAACTTTGAACGGGCCGGCCACGATCAAGATTCCAGCCGGCACCCAGCCCGGCGCGATGTTTCGTCTCGGCGGCAAGGGGGTGAAGAATGTGCAGGGTTATGGCCACGGCGATTTGCATGTGCGTATAGCGGTCGAGGTGCCAAGTCATTTGTCGGCGGCGCAGAGGGCGAAGCTGCAGGAATTCGCCGACCTCTGCAGTGGCAAGGAAAGCCCCATCAGCCAGGGGTTCTTCGATCGGGCCAAGCGAATGTTCCAATGAAGCCGATGCCGCGACAGTATGACAAGGTATTGGGTGGCGCCCTTGCCGCTTGATGACGTTTAGCGCGGTTTTCTGCTGCAAGGAGTCCAACACCACCATCAACCGCTGTCCGATTTTCCATGCACCGCTTTTATGCGCCACCGGAACAATGCCACGACACGAGCGTGAGTCTGACCGGGGCGGAGGCCTACCACGCGCGGTGCGTTCTGCGTGTCCGTCGCGGGGAGGAAGTCATTGTGCTGGATGGGGCGGGCCGCGAGTTCCGGTGCGAAGTGGAGGAATCCCGCCGCGACCAAGCCACCCTGGCCGTTGTTGAAAGACGTTGCCATCCCGAGCCGGCCAGTCGTATTACTTTGTTGCAGGCCGTGCCGAAGGGGAAGCTCATGGAGGCGATTATCCAAAAGGCGACCGAACTGGGAGTGTCGCGGATCGTGCCGTTGCTTACCGAGCGGGTCGTTGTCCAATTCGATGACAAAGTCGCCGCCCAGAAGACCGGCAAGTGGCAGTTGATTGCCCAGGAAGCTATTAAACAATGTGGCGCCCCCTGGCTGCCGAGGGTTGAACCGCCGTTGCCCCCGGGCAAGTTTCTGGCGCTGAAGGAGACCTTTGAGCTGCCACTGATTGCCTCGCTGGTCAGCGGCAGCCGCCCGGCGCGGGAATACTTCAAGGCCTTCGAGGCGGCGCACCGTCGCATGCCGAAGTCAGTGTGTGTCTGGATCGGACCCGAGGGAGATTTTGCACCCGCCGAGACGGAAGCCATCAAGGCCGGAGGCGCTTTGCCGATAACGCTCGGCCCGCTTGTCCTGCGGGTTGAAACAGCGGCAATCTACTCTCTCTCGATTCTGAATTACGAGTTGCAGACGCCTCCCGCTGGTGGGTTGCCGGTCTCACCGCCCTGAGGAACCGGGGCAGGACGCTGATTCAATGGGTTCTGCTTCCGGTGACGGCTAATCCCGCGACTGCACCAGCACCCGAAAAGACCGTCCCAGGTGCTCTGGATGCGTCAGGGTTTGAAATTGGCGTATGCGTTCCGCGGTCCATTTCCCAAAGCAACCCTCATTCTGCCAGGTCTGCCCCGCTATGCGGGTGAGGAATTGTGCCTGGGTCAGCAGACCATCCGTTCTCAAGCTGGCTGATTCCCCAACCGCTTGAATGGCCACAAAATTTACATGTGCTGTAATATCCTGCTCCCCAGGGCACGCCAGCACGTCGCTGCTCATGCGATGGTGGCGATAAGCTCTCAGCGTGCCTTCCTTGCGCTCCGGCATGATCAATTCATCCGCTGTCAGACCATAGTCAATCGCCACCAATTTGCCGCGCGTCAGGATATTCGCTGCCTCGCGCCACCACTTCTCTGCGGCCGGGCATACTTCGATGCTGAAGCCGTCCGGCAGCATTGCCAACAGGTCGCCATCAGAAGGCAGCCAGCGCCGGGGAAAGGCGGCCGGCTCCTTCGATCTCGAGTAATCCCCGGCCTGCGCTTTGTCCGCTACTCGGGTCCAGACGAAACGTCCGGCTTCGATTGCGACTCCCCATTCGAACCAGGATCGCTTCTTCGCATCCCAGCCCAGCCGGTGTACGGGCATTGCATCGAGCAATTCGTTGGAGAAGATGATCTCCCGGGCCTCTGGGGCATGCGGAGCCCGCGGTTCAGACGCCACTGGGCACTCTAGTTCGCCGAGCTGTGTCGCCCAACGGACCTTATGGCTGAACGCAGCCAGGTTCTGCTTTTGCCAGTCTCGCCGCCGGTTCGAGTGTTCGACGATCCAGTAATGGAGCCGCTCGAACAGAGCCGGACGATAATCGCGCATCCAGCTCAGAATGTCGCGGCAGAGCCTCCCGGAGTGCGCGCCCGCCTCAACTATCCTAATTGCCTGGTTCGGTCCTTCGGGGCAGGGAGGTCCCAGCCCGCTCTGCTCAACCCAGTTAGCAAATTGCCACCCGAGCAACTCACCAAACAGGCTCCCTGCACTCACACTTGTGTAGTAATCGCCGCGCCTCCCGATGATGTCCTCTTCTGTATCGTAGTATCCACAATTAGGACAATACAGGGCCAGTTCCATGAAGCGCCTGAACGTGATGGCGCCCTGCTCGTCTATCTCTTCCGCAATTCTTTCGCAGGCTTTGCTCAATTCTTTGGACTTGGTGCGGATTTAGCTGTTAGGAGCGCAAACTATACGGACGTTTATGGCGAAAATCGATGCATTCTTTAACCTGATGTTCGAGCAAAAGGCGTCGGACCTGCACCTTTCGTCGGGCAACCACCCCATGCTGCGTGTTAACGGCGAACTGCATCGTGTGGACCATCCGCCACTCGAGAGTGACGAGCTGAAGAAGATGCTCTACGAGATTGCGCCCGAGTACAAGATCAAAGTCTTTGAGGAGACCGGTGATGTTGACTTCGGGTATGAGATACCGCACATCTCCCGCTTCCGTGCCAATTTCTACAGCCAGAAGTATGGCATCGGCGCGGCCTTTCGCCAGATCCCAACCAAAGTGCTTTCCTTCGACGACTTTGAGAAATTCGACGCGCCACTGCCGAGCGTGCTGAAGAAGTTCTGCATGCTCCACCGCGGCCTGATTGTGGTTACCGGCCCGACCGGCTCCGGCAAATCCACAACACTGGCGGCGATGGTTGATTATGCCAACAAGAACCGGCGCGACCATATCATTACCGTCGAAGACCCGATCGAATTCGTTCATGAGAGCAAGAACTGCCTGGTCAATCACCGCGAGGTGGGCGTCCACACCAAGTCTTTCGCCTCCGCCCTCCGCGGCGCCCTGCGCGAGGACCCGGATATCATTCTCGTTGGCGAATTGCGCGACTTGGAGACCATCGAGTTGGCATTGGTGGCCGCCAGCACCGGCCATTTAGTGCTGGGTACTCTTCATACGCCCAGTGCGGCCAAGACCGTGGACCGCATGATAGACGTCTTTCCGGCCGAGCAGCAGAACAAGATTCGCGCTACTCTTTCAGAAGCCCTGAAGGGCATCGTTGCCCAGAACCTGTTCAAGCGGATTGACAAGAAGGGGCGCGTGGCGTCGCTTGAAATCCTCGTCTTTACCACAGCCATTGCCAACCTTGTGCGCGAAGGCAAGACCCACCAAATCCCCGGCATGATTCAGGTGGGTAAGAAGCTAGGCAACCAGCCTCTGGACGATGCGATCATGGATCACCTCCGAATGAAGCGCATCGCGCCAGAAGAAGCCTATGACAAGGCCATAGACAAGCGGAAGTTCCGCCCGTTCCTGCCTCACCCTCCGGAGGATGACGATATCTGATCATTTATGCGCCGCCCCGAGCTCGACTACATCCTGTCCACCATGCTGGATTCCCAGCCGGAGGTGTCCGACTTGCTTTTCACCGTTGACAAACCGCTGCAAGTCGAATCGTTCGGTGAATTGAAATCCGTGGCATGCGACCCGCCAATTCACAAGCTTACCCCCTTCCAAACGGAGACGGTTGCCCTCAATATCATGGGGGACAATCAGTGGCACCTTGGGGATTTGCTCCGGCGCGGCTCATGCGACACCGCCTACACCCTTACCGACAAGGCGCGTTTCCGCATCAGCATCTTTTCCCAGCGAGGCAACTATTCGGTTGTTCTGCGCAAGCTGAACACAATTATTCCCACCCTTGAGTGGCTCAACTTTCCGCCCATCATCAGGGAGATTCCGCGTGAAAAGACCGGTCTCGTGCTGGTCACCGGCGCCACAGGTTCGGGCAAGTCCACCACGCTGGCTGCGATCCTCAACGAGATCAGTCATACCCGGCCTATCCACATCATCACGCTTGAAGACCCGATTGAATTCGTTCACCCCCATGATGTGGCTACTTTCAATCAGCGCGAGTTGGGCAGCGACTTCGACACCTTCTCTCACGGCCTGCGCGCCGCTCTGCGGCAGGCCCCGAAGGTGATTCTTGTCGGGGAAATGCGGGATCGCGAGACGATCAAGATCGCTCTAAGCGCCGCCGAGACAGGCCACCTTGTGCTCAGCACTCTCCACACCGTTGATGCGGGCCAGACTATTAACCGCATTCTGGGCATGTTCGAGACTGAGGAACAGGAGCAGCTTCGCGCCCGTCTGGCCGACACGCTGCGCTGGGTCGTCAGCCAGCGGTTGGTGCCCAAGGTTGGCGGCGGCCGCTTCGCACTGCTGGAGATCATGGGGTCCAATCTGCGCACCCAGGAGACGATCCGGCTTGGCGAAACCGAGGGGAAGACCTTCTACGAAATCACTGAGGCCAGCCAACCCTTCGGCTGGCGCACTTTTGACCATTCCGCGCTCGAAGCCTACCAGCAGGGCAAGGTCACGGAAGAAACCGCGCTGCTCTACTGCACCAAGCGCGGCCCGGTTACGCGGGGGATTGACAACATCAAGAAGAGCCGCGGCGAATCAACCCACAGAGTGAATTCGCTGCGCATGAGGGCGATTCAAGACACCATCAAGCCAAGCGGCCCTCCTCTCGCGACAACACTCAAGCTCAAGTAGCGATATCTGATGCAAAACAACTTTGACTTCGTCAGCGCGTCGGACAAGCCCGCCCTGGTGGCTTTCTCAACTCCTGAATGGCTCGAAGCCGCAAAGGCGGCCTTGACTGAACTGGGCTACAAGGTCCACACAGCGGCAACCCATACTGATTTCCTGATTCGCTATTCCCAGGTGCGCTACCAGGTCGTCATTCTTGAGGAGTTGTTCGCGGCCAATGACTTAAGCGAGAATGTGACCCTGCAGGCCCTGCAGAACATGCCAATGGGCCAGCGGCGTCACACCACGATCATCCTCCTGGGCGGCTCCTTTCAGACATTTACCCCGCTGCAGGCGTTTCAACAGAGCGTTCATGCGGTCATCAACAGTTCTGAGTTGTTTCTGCTCAAGCAGCTCATCGAGAAGGCCGTGGCGGATAACTCTCTTTTTCTGCACAGCCTGCGTGAAGCGCAGAGGCAAGCCTATTCTGAAGCGGACAGGCAGGAACTCGTGGGGTAGGCCTCCACAGTCCCGGCTCTGACAGGGCGGTGGGGAGATCCTGTTGCCGGGGTGATGGCGCCATTGCAGGCGTGACTCATCAACGCCGTTCGCCAGGAGGCGTCGAATTATTCTCGCAAACAGGGAGTTGACCATAGCATACTTGATGCATGGTTCGCTTGGATCAAGCACTGGTCGAACGTGGCTTCTGCCAAAGCCGGGAGAAAGCCAAACGCGCGATCATGGCGGGCCAGGTTAAGATTAACGATCGTCCTGGCCGCAAACCCAGCGATTCAGTCCAATCGGCAGACAAGCTCATCCTCCTCGCGCCGGAGAAATTTGTCAGCCGCGGCGGCTTCAAGCTCGAACACGCTCTGAATCACTTTCAACTGGATGTGTCCGGCAAAGTGGCTGTTGACCTGGGCGCTTCGACCGGCGGTTTTACCGACTGCCTCTTGCAGCGAGGCGCGGCCAGGGTTTACGCTGTTGATGTTGGCCAGGGACAGATCGCCTGGAAGCTGCGCCACGACCCCCGTGTGGTGCTGATGGAGAGGACGAACGCCCGCGACCTTACACCGCCGAAATTCCCGCCGCCTTTTGAGCGCGCCCACCTCGTCGCGATCGATTGCTCCTTCATTTCCCTGCGGAAGGTTCTCCCGGCTGCGGCAACACTGCTCGGTTCGGGCGGCCAGATAGTGGCGTTAATCAAGCCGCAGTTCGAGGCCGGCAAGGCTGAGGCAGACCGGGGGGCCGGAGTGATCCGCGATTCGGCAATCCACGAACGCATATTGCGCGAGCTGCAGGAGTTTGTGGCTGCCCGTGCTGGCTTGCGATGGCATGGCGTCACCGAATCGCCAATTGTGGGCCCGGCTGGCAACAAGGAATTCCTGGTGCTGATTGTGAACACTTGAAAACCCTGGGTGACAGGATCAAACGCGTCGGCCTGGTTGGTAATACGAAGAAGGTTGCCAGCGGCGCCACGGTGAGACGGGCGGCTCGCCTGATCGCGGCTGCCGGCCGGCAGGTTTGCACCGACGCTGCGACGGCGCGGAGCGCCCGCCTGGGGGCGGTCGTTTGCCTCCCCCCCGCGGCCCTGGCGCGCCAGGTGGATTTGCTGATGGTATTTGGCGGCGATGGCACCATGCTGCGGGCCGCGCGTGAGATTGCCGGCTCGCGCACTCCCATTTTGGGGGTCAACGTGGGAGGCCTGGGGTTTCTGACCGCCGTTTCGTCTGTGCGTCTCTCCCATGCCCTCAGGTGCATTTGGGAGGGCAAGTTCACCTTTGAATCGCGAGCCCTGATCCAAGCCTCCGGCCGCTGCGACGGGCAATGGTGCGATCGAACCGCCCTCAATGATATCGTCATTGGCCGTGGCGTTGCCTCCCGCCTGATCGAGCTCGACGTCAGCGTGGATGGCGCTCCGCTCACGCGCTATCGCTGCGATGGCCTCATTGTCAGTTCCCCCACCGGTTCCACAGCCTATTCACTTGCTGCGGGTGGGGCCGTTGTCTTTCCCACTGCGGACGTGTTCGCCCTCACCCCGATCTGCCCGCATACATTGTCCAATCGCTCATTAATTCTGCCTTTAACGGCGAGAATTGATGTCAAAGTCATTAGCCCAAAGCCTGCGACTATCTTGAGCTCGGATGGGGAGGTTGTCACCGAACTCGATGCCGGGGATCGGATAACTATTCGCCGAAGTCGGCGGACTGTGCGCTTGATGCATCTGGCCGGGAGTTCATTCTGTGAAACCTTGCGCTGCAAACTTCATTGGCGGGGAGCGAGTCTTTGACACGGCTTAGAGACATCGCCCAGCAGGCGGGCGTGGCGGTCAACACCGTCTCCAAGGCTCTGCGGGATGCGCCGGACCTTTCGCCGGCGACCAAGACGCGCATCAAGCTGCTGGCTCAGCAAATGGGCTATGTGCCTGACTCCGCGGCCCGGACCTTGCGGACCCGCAGGACCAAACTGTTTGGCCTGGTCATTTCTTCCATGACCAATCCGGTTTACTCCCGTATCGTCCTCGCCATTGAGGAGAAGACCCACGAATTGGGGTATGATATTCTGTTTGCCCACACCCTCAACACTCCGGAGCGCGAGGAGGCCCGCATTCGGCAGTTTCTGTCCCGGCGTGTGGACGGCTTGTTCGTTGCTCCGGTTTATCGCCTGGCCACCGAGGCGCGCATCTACCAGGAGTTGCTGGCCCGCCGCGTGCCCACGGTTGTGCTTGGCCACTCCGCGCCCTTCTGCCGCCAGTTTGTCAATGTCGAGACCGACGACCTCCTTGCCAGTTACTCCGTCACTCAACATCTGCTCAAGCTGGGGCACCGGCGCATCGCATTCCTCGCCGGGCCTCCTGCCACTCCCTGGACGCAGGAGCGCCTAGAGGGTTATCGCCAGGCGCTGCGTGAAGCCTCCATCGAGGAGGACGACAAGCTTGTCTTTCAGGCCGGCCGCACAATCGAGGAAGGGGCCGCCACGGCCCAGCAGATGATTGACGAACGCTGCGATGCCACCGCTGTGCAGGCGGTGAACGACGTCGTGGCGGTGGGTTGCGCTGAAACCCTTCTCCACCACGGCCTCAAAATCCCCCAGGACATGTCCGTTGCTGGCTTCGGGAACATCCTGCTCGGAGAGCATTTTCGCGTGCCTCTTACGACGACCCGCCAGCCTAAGTTCCGATTGGGCCTCGCGGCGGTGAGTGCCATGCAGGAACTCATCCTCGGTCGTCGTCCCGAATCCAGGCGTCTGCCCGCCGAACTCATTGTCCGCGCCAGTACCGGCACTCCACCTGCTGTACACCGACTCAGGCAACTGAAGCAATAGACTGAGATTCGATGTGATGAGAAAGGCCCTTGCGATTACTTTTGTGGTGCTGGGCGTCGGGTGTGTCCTGTGGGTGGCTACAGCTTGGGCACTCAGGTCCCCCGAGGCAAAAACGGCCAAGTTCAACGCGGATGCGGACAGCCTGATTCTGGGACTCCAGCAATATCGGGAATTCGTCGGTAGTTACCCGACGGGCAACAATGTCTCCATCTCCAAAGCCTTGCTTGGTCAGACGGATAAGAGAGTGCTGATCCTTGCTGTGCGCAAGAGCGACATGAACGAGAAAGGCGAAATACTCGATCCCTGGGGCACCCCGATGCGGTTCCTTTTCTCCGACAATGAAGTCATGGTTCGCTCCGCCGGCCCAAACCGGCTGTGGGAGGACAGCGCCGTCCCGACAGCCGACGACCTTTACCGGACCGCGCCGACAGCCAGGTGACGGACCGGGCGGGCAGGGCGCGGTCACAGACGGGGCGGCAAACGTTGTTCAGCAGGGTTTGCAGCCGCGCGCACGGTGATTCTGATGACGGCTTTGCCCGCCGTGCCTCACCTCGGGCCGCCCCGACACACCTTGACCGGTTATGCGGGCGTGCTGCTCCGGGTGCCGGCCAACTGCCGCAGGATGCAAGGCAGAATCCCTCCGTGCCGGTAGTATTCAAGCTCGATTGGGGTGTCAATCCGGCAGATCACCGGTACTGCCTCCACCGAGCCATTGGCTCGCCTCACGGACACACTTAGCTCCTGCTGGGGTTTGAGGCCGTGGGCCAGGCCGGAGATGTCGAAGGTCTCCGTTCCGTCCAGCTTCAGCGTCTGCGCGTTCGTCCCCTCCTTGAATTGCAGCGGCAGGACTCCCATGCCAACCAGATTCGAGCGATGGATCCGCTCGAAGCTCTGCGCAATCACAGCTTTCACTCCCAGCAAAGCCGTCCCCTTGGCCGCCCAATCGCGGGAGCTGCCAGTGCCGTATTCCTGGCCGGCAATGACGACCAGCGGCGTGCCTTCGTTCTGGTAGGCCATTGCCGCTTCGTAAATCGAGACAGGCTCGCCTGGCGCGCCGGGGCAGCCCTTGTTCGCAAAGCACATTGTAACCCCGCCTTCGACGCCCGGGACCATCCGGTTCTTGATTCGCACGTTAGCGAATGTCCCGCGCGTCATGACGCGGTCGTTGCCCCGGCGGGAGCCGTAGCTGTTGAAATCCTCGACAGCAACATTATGCTCGATGAGCCATTTCCCGGCTGGAGAGGTCTTCTTGATGTTGCCTGCGGGCGAAATGTGATCCGTCGTCACGCTGTCGCCGAAAATGGCCAGTGCGCGGGCGCCTTTGAGGTCGCAAATTGTGTTGGGCTGCAGGCTGAAATTCTCGAAGAAGGGAGGCTCCTGGATGTACATGCTGTTGGCGTCCCATTGGTACACCTGGCCGCCGCTTGCGGGGATTTGGCTCCACTGCGGAATCTGGGCGGCGAAATCACAATAGAGCCGGCGAAACACCTCGGGCTTGAGAGCTTCCTGCATCACCTCGCGGACCTCATGCAGTGTCGGCCAAACATCCTTCAAATAGACATCCTTGCCGTCCTTTCCTTTGCCAAGGGGCTCGCTGCTCAGGTCTGTGTCCACACGCCCCGCCAGCGCAAAGGCGATCACCAGTGGCGGCGACATGAGGAAGTTCGCCTTGATGCTCTGGTGCACCCGCGCCTCGAAGTTGCGATTGCCGGAGAGCACCGACGCCACAACCAGGTCATGCTTGCCGATCAGTTCATCCGCAGACGCCGCCAACGGGCCGGAGTTGCCGATGCAGGTGGCGCAGCCATAGCCCACCAGGTTGAATCCGAGCTGGTCCAGGTACTTCTGCAGGCCGGTTCGGTGCAGGTAATCGCTAACCACGCGAGAGCCCGGCGCCAGCGACGCCTTGACAAGCGGACTGACGGTCAGCCCGCGCTCGACAGCCTTTTTGGCCAGTAATCCCGCCGCCAGCATCACCGACGGATTGCTCGTGTTCGTGCAACTAGTGATGGACGCGATCACCACGCTGCCGTGGCGAATGGCCCCTTCGCCGCGTGAAATCGGGTAGCTCTGGCCCAACTCCTCGGCGGGTCTGCCAAACCCGTTTTCGCTGACTGGCTTGGCCAGGGCCGCAACGAACTCGCGCTTGAGGTTGGGCAATTCGATCCTGTCCTGCGGTCGCTTCGGCCCTGCCACGCTCGGTACCACCGTGGCCAAGTCCAGTTCAAGCTCCGCCGTGTAAGCAATCTCGCCCTTCCTGGGCATGCCGAATAACCCCTGCGCCCGGTAGTAATTCTCGTAAGTGCGGCAGTGTTCTTCGCTGCGGCCGGTCGCCCGTAGGTAGCTCACGCACTCCTCGTCAATCGGGAAGAAGCCCATCGTCGCCCCGTATTCCGGAGCCATGTTTGCGATGGTCGCCCGGTCCACCACCGGCAAGGCAGCGGCTCCCGGCCCGAAGAACTCGACGAACTTTCCAACCACCTTCGCCTTCCGCAGCATTTGAGTCACGGTCAGTGCCAAGTCGGTCGCGGTGACGCCTTCCCGCAACCCGCCGGTCAAGTGCACCCCGACGACATCGGGCGTGAGGAAATAGACCGGCTGCCCCAGCATGCCAGCCTCCGCTTCAATGCCGCCTACCCCCCAGCCGACGATGCCCAGTCCGTTAATCATCGTCGTGTGCGAGTCCGTGCCCACCAGTGTGTCGGGATAGAACAGGGCCGCAGGCTGTTCGCCGCCGGTGGTTGCACAGGACCACAGCCCTTTGGCGAGGTGCTCCAAATTCACCTGGTGCACGATGCCGATGCCGGGCGGCACCACTTTGAACTTCTTGAACGCCTGCATGCCCCACTTGAGAAACTGGTAGCGCTCGCGGTTGCGATAGAACTCCAGTTCCATGTTCTTTTCCACGGCATCCGGGGTGCTGTGGTAATCCACTTGCACCGAATGATCCACCACCAAGTCCACCGGCACCAGCGGTTCAATGATTCCGGGGTCCCGGCCCAGCCGCTCCAGCGTCGAACGCATGGCCGCCAGATCCACCAGCAACGGCACCCCCGTGAAGTCCTGCAACACGATGCGCGCCACCACAAACGGTATTTCCTCGACCCGCGGCGCGTTGGGCTTCCAGTTCACCAACGCCCGCACGTTCTGTTCGGACACCCGCTCGCCGTCGCAATTCCGCAGCACCGATTCCAGCACCAGCCGGATTGACACCGGCAACCGGGAAACCGGCCCGGCTTCGGCCCGTTCAAGCTGCGGCAGCGAATAGAACGCTCCCTGCCGGCCGTTCCCAAGATCAAAGGTCTGAAGCGCGCCAAACCGATTCTGCACGTTGCTCATAAGATTCACCTGGCCAGCATAAAATCGGAACCTGGCAAAAGCCAGTGGAGTCTTAACGTCAGGTTGTCAGGCAGCCGCCCTGCACCCTTGCGGGCGAGGACCCGGGGTCCGAAAGGGGAGCCTCAGCTCAGAATCGGAAGCCCAAGCCAAAAACATGCAAATTCAGGCCGGGATTGGGTGTGGCCAGACCAGCTTTGGACATGTGCTGCAGGCGGCAGCCGAGCCGCCAATGCCTGCCCAGTACCTCCGTTCTGCCTTCCATCGGCAATCGGAGGGGGCCGGCGTAGGAGCAGCACCGGAACGGGCAGGAGACGGCCACTAGACGGCCACCTGCCGGCCAGCCAGCGGCCTACCGGCCCCGAGGTAGAACGGAGGGACGGACGCACAATGGCAGGGAGGAATAATGGCACGGAAGAATTAACGCGGGTTATTCCTGCTGGCACCAAGCGCGCCTTTAGGAGAGAACACCGGAGGTTCCTGAGGAAAACAGCCCTGTGGTGGCACGAGGAGGATTCCTGACAGCCTCAGAATCCGTGCGGCGGGTCAAGATTTTTGAGCCCGTTGGGAGCGATGTGCGACGGGGGCAGTTCGGGGCATCTGCTCCCGGAAAGCCCGATGCGTGCGGCAACGACCTTTGCCCCGGCGACCAGCATTTCGGGGTTGATTGTTGCCGTCAGTTCCGTTTAGCTGCCGGTGAGCGTGAGCCTATGAATCCGGGTGGCACCAGCACGGCGAACGAGCTCTCTGAGAGCCAGCGGGATGCCTTGGTTACTCTGCTGGCGGACGAGGACCCCGCGGTTTACCGGACGGTCCGCACGAGGATACTCTCTTGCGGCCCGCCGGCTGCCGAATGGATGCGGCCCTACACGATGAGCAACGATCTGGCCCTGCGCCGCCGCGCCAGGCAGATCGTCCTCCACTTCGACCGCCAGGCTGCCGACGATCATTTTCTCGCTTTTTGCCTGAGTCACGGCCAGGAGTTCGACCTTGAACGGGGTGCGTTTCTCCTCGCGCTGACCCAGTATCCGCTCATTAGCGTCGGCTCCTACCAGGCCCTGCTCGATGGCTATGCCGATGAACTTCGGAACCGGATTGATCTGACGGCGGAACCGCACACGATTGTGACGAGTATCAACGATTACCTTTTTGGGGAGCTGGGCTTCACGGGCAACGAGGAAAACTACTACGACCCCGAAAACAGCTACCTTAATCGCGTGATAGACCAGCGGACCGGCAACCCTGTCAACTTGTGCCTGGTTTACCTGTTGGTGGGGCGGCGGTTGCGCCTTCCGATTGCGGGCATTGGTTTGCCTGGGCATTTCATTTGTCGCTACCAGTCCTCCGCTGCGGAGGTTTTCATAGACCCGTTCAATGGCGGGCGGCTCCTCACCAAGGCGGACTGCGTTCAATACCTGGCCAACGCCCATTGGAGCCGCGGCGACAACCTCATCGCGCCGGTCAGCGCGCGCCGTTTTCTCTGGCGGATTTGCAGCGATCTCCGTCGGGTTTACGTGCGTCTTGAATGCGTGGTGGAGGCCATGCGAATGCAGCGCTACCGGATCGCCCTGGAGCGGTAACGGGTTTTCCTCTTGTTGGTCAGCGCGGCAGGTCTCGCCATTGCCGGCGTGCCAGGCAGGGGTCAATTCGCACCAGCAGCCAATAGGCCCAGCGCTGCTTGAGCCGGCGCCACAACGTCCCGGCCTGGCGCCATTGTTCTCCCGTAATCTGCCGGCAATGCTGAAGGGTGTCCGCAAACACGGCGCGCGCCTCAGCCGCGATTGCCGGCCCTTCAAAGCGGAGCATCAACTCGTAGTTGATGTTGAGGCTGCGCTGATCCAGGTTGGCCGAGCCGACATAGACTGCGTCGTCCGCAACGATCAGCTTCGCGTGCAGTACTTGCGGCTGGTATTCGAAGATGTGCACCCCGGCCTTGAGAACCCGGCGGTAGAGGCTTCGCCCCGCCAGTTGCGCGATCGGCACATCGGATTTGCCCGGCAGCAGCAACTGCACGGTTCCGCCTCGCCGTACCACACGCGCGAGGTCCCGTCGAATCCGCCACGTCGGCAGAAAGTACGGCACGATGATCCGCACGTTTGCCGCGCGCGCGAGGTCATCCCGCAACGCCCGCTTAATTGGGCTGCGCCCGCGGCCCGGCCCGCTTAACAGCAGTTGCTCGTTGGGGGTCTGCACCTGCTTGTGCGCAGTGGATCGGCGCAGGCGGACGAATCGCTTGTGCTGGAAATCAGCGCGCGCGAACATTTCGTCAAACGCCGCCGCCAGTTGTGCCGGCAACGCCCCCCCGACTTTCACCCCCAGGTCATACCAGCCGCGCGTTATCCCGTCGCCGTCGTACTCCGCGGCGATGTTGGACCCGCCTACAAAGGCCACCTGCTCGTCGCAGACCAGCAGCTTGCGATGATCGCGGATGCCCAGGCGTTCGAGCGCAAGCGGATTGAACTGCCGGACCTCGCCCCCTGCGGCGCGCAGCGGCTGCCAAAACGACGACGGGAGCCCCATCGAGCCAAGCGCGTCCACCAGGACCCGCACCCGCGCGCCGCGCTGCCGGGCGCCGACCAGCGCAGCGCGGAATCGCTCGCCCACGGAGTCCGGCGCGAAAATGTAGGTCTCCAGGCAGACGGCGGTCTGCGCTTCTTCGATGGCGGCGAGCATTGCGGGAAACATCTCCCGCCCCGATCTCAACCAGTTCCACCCGACAGCAACAGGCTCGCTCGTCATCCCGGGCAGCATATTGGGCCGGAGCGACATTTGCAATTGAGCGAATTCCTCTCTACCTTGTCGCCGACCAATGCTTGTTATGTCTGCCCGACGCATATTGAGTTTGTTGGGTGCCGCCTGGCTCTGCGTTGACGGCGCTTCCGCCCTGGCGGCTCACACGCAGGCGCGGCTGGTGCTGGCCGCCGAAACTGCCCGGCCCGGGGACACTGTCCTTGCGGGGATACAGCTTCGCATGGACCCGCGCTGGCACACTTACTGGCGAAACCCGGGTGCATCCGGCATGGCAACTGCCATTGATTGGCAATTGCCCGAGGGTGTTGTCGCCGAGGCCATTCAATGGCCGGTTCCGGAGAAGTACCCGGAAGAAGACCTGATCACCTACGTTTATACCAACGAGGTCGTCCTGCTGGTGCCGTTGAAGCTGGCGCCCGATCTGCGTGCCGGACCGCTCGACCTGAAAGCCAAGGTCTCTTGGCTGGAGTGCGAGGTGGCTTGTATTCCCGGCAAGGCCAATGTGCAGGCCGCACTCAACATCGGCGCGGAAACCAAAGCGTCGAAGGACGCCGCCCTGATCAAATCCTGGCAGGCAAAGCTTCCGAAGAGCGATGACGGGTTGTCGGCCCGAGCGTGGTGGGCTTCACCTTCCTCCGCCAGCTCGCGCGTTCTGATGCTTGAATGGAGCCCAGCCGACGCGGTTAGCGAGGCGGACTTCTTCCCCGACGCCAGTGAGGAGTTTGAAGTGCAGCCCGCCACCGAGAGAGTTGAGGCTGCCCCGGGGACAATCCGCCTGCGCAAGGAGGTCACCAAATTGCAGGGCGCCTGGCCGCGGCAAGTCTCCGGCCTTCTGATTCAGCAATCGGGCGCCACGCGTTTGGCCTATGACGTCCGCCTGCCGGTCAGCAACTCAACGGGCAACTCGGGGGAGGGGCTCGATCAATCCGCTGCCGCCGGCCTGATAGCTCCTTCGCTTTGGAAGATGCTGGTTTACGCGTTCCTTGGGGGGCTGATTTTAAACGTGATGCCGTGCGTGCTGCCCGTCATTGCACTGAAGATCCTTGGTTTCGTGGGGCAGGCGAGGGATGAGCCTCACCGCGTCCGCAAGCTGGGTCTGGTCTACGCGCTGGGGGTGCTTGTGTCGTTCCTCGTGCTGGCCGGTCTGGTGATTGGCGTCAAGGCTGCCGGACACAAAGCCGGCTGGGGCATGCAGTTTGGCAACCCGCAGTTCCTGGTCCTGCTTACCATGCTGGTGACGCTTGTCGCCCTGAATCTCTTTGGCCTGTTCGAGATCAATCCCGGCGGCCGGGTTCTGGATGCCGCGGGCACGCTGGCCTCGAAAGGAGGTTCGGCGGGCGCTTTTTCCAATGGCGTGCTTGCTACTATTCTGGCCACTCCGTGCACCGCGCCGTTCCTCGGCGCGGCGTTAGGCTTTGCGTTCAGCCAGCCTCCGGGCGTGATCATCCTGATGTTTCTAGTCGTTGGCCTCGGTCTCGCGGCTCCCTATGTGGTGCTGAGTTGGCATCCGGCGTGGTTGAAGTTCCTGCCCAAGCCGGGTGCGTGGATGGAGCGTTTCAAGGTGGCGATGGGCTTTCCGATGCTGGCAACGGCTGTGTGGCTGTTCAGCCTCACTCCTCTGCATTATGGCAGGCGCTCGCTGTGGCTTGGGCTCTTCCTCGTCATCCTCGCGCTGGCGGCCTGGGTCTATGGCGAGTTCTTCCAGCGCGGACGCGCACGCCGCAGCCTGGGCCTGGCGGTTGCCCTGGTTCTTCTGGCCGGGGGGTTCCTCTACGCTGTGGAAGGGCAGTTGCGCTGGCGCTCGCCGGTTCCAGAGGCCCTGGCGGGCGGCAGCCTCAAGGGAAGCCCCGGGGGCATTGAATGGCAGCGCTGGAGCCCGGCCGCGCTGGCCGAGGCGCGCGCGCAGGGCCGGCCCGTTCTGGTTGATTTCACCGCCGACTGGTGCCTGACCTGCCAGGCAAACATGCGCGTTGCCATAGACATCCCCTCCGTTCGCGCCAGGCTAAAGCAGATCAACGCTGTCGCCCTGCTGGGCGATTACACGCGACTGCCCGACGACATTACCGCCGAACTGAATCGCTTCGGCCGCGCGGGCGTGCCGCTCGTATTGGTCTATCCTCGGGATTCCGCCGAACCGCCGTTGGTGCTGCCTGAAGCCTTGACGCCTGGAATCGTGCTGAACGCGCTGGAGCGGGCCGCGCGGTAGAGAATGTCGGCGCACCCGATTTGCACAACTGCCGGACCTGTGCTTACTTGTAGGCGAAAGGCATAAAGTTAACAAAGCACCAATGAGGCAATCATGAAACGCATATTGACAGTATTCACCCTGCTCGGGTTCATCGGCAACGCAGTGGCGGCCGCCGAGATTGGCAAAGCGGCGCCGGACTTCACCGGCACCGACATCAACGGCCAGGCTCATAAACTGAGCGATTACAAGGGCAAGATTGTGGTTTTGGAATCCTACAACCTCGACTGCCCCTTTGTTCGCAACCATTACCGCAGCGGCGCGATACAGGAGTTGCAGCGCGACCTGACCGCGCAGGGCGTTGTGTGGCTGATCGTGAACTCCGTCTCGCCGAAGAACCCCAGCCATCGCAGTGCCGAGGCCGCGAAGAAGGAATGGACCGGCCAGAAGATTGGCGCCACAACGTGGCTGGACGATAGCTCGGGCAAGATCGGCAAGGCTTATGGCATGAGGACCACGCCGCACATGTTCGTCATTGATAAGGAAGGCGTCCTGGCCTACCAGGGAGCGATTGACGACCGGGCAGCCTCGGACGGCGACCCGCGCACCGCCCGCAACTACGTGCGCGAGGCGGTCCAGAAACTGAAGGCGGGAGAGAGGCCGGCCGTGTCGCAGACAAAGCCCTACGGCTGCGGTGTGAAATACGGCAATTAAGGAGCAGTGTTCTGCCCAAGGCGTAGCTGCGCTGCCCGTGGCGAGGGTTGGACGGGTGCGGCTTGATTGCGCACTGCTTCTTGCGCATCGCGCTTGAGAAATTAGAGCCTGCCGGGGCGCACCTCAGTCTTTGAGCGGTGTTTTCCTGGCAAAGGCGCCAGCGCAGCGGCTGAGCAACCACGGTGTTACATTGACCCCCTCCCGACCCCATCTTCCAGGCACGGCCACCCCCCCGTCAGGGATGGGCAGGCCCACCGTCCGCTCCCCGTCCCAATACCGTAGTACCTCTAACCCCGGGTTAGAGGTACTACGGTATTGGGACGGGGAGCGGACGGTGAGCGGAGGGTGGGGCGCGGCCGTAGAGAATGGGCGGAAGTGCCGTGCGGACAGGCGGTTACCTCAGTTCGTGGCGCAGGGGCGCGGATAGGTTCCCGGCGGGGCCGGGCTGGCTTGGCCTGGGGGAAGGTGTCCGGGGCCGGGAGTTCGGGCCACAGCCCGCTTTCGAGGCGCCGGGAACCGTTGCCGCAGGCCCCTCAAGCCTTGTGAAGTTGCCAGAAATTGACATGCGCCCGTCTGCCTGCGGGAATAAAATGGCAGCTTGCCAGCGTCCGGTGTATGGCGTATGCATAGAAGTACCGGGCTATGTTAGAATATATTCAGCCGCTGCTGGCGGACGCAGTTCTTACCGGACTCGCGTTTCTAGCGGTCGTTCTTGTCGGGTATCTTTGGTGGCTGCACTTTCGAGAGAAGCGGCAGCAGCGGAGACTCCGGCGGGAGCAGGAGCGCAGTCGCAAAGACCATTGGGGCTACGTTTAGGTTCTGCGGTGCGTGTCCTCGCACCGCGAACGTGGGAAAAGCGGTGGCGGCAGAATTTTGTGCTCGACGAAGCGGTTGCTTACGATTAATGGTTGCCTCCGGTTAGTCTGTAGAGTATTGTTCTTTTGTCCGGGTGGCCGACGGCCTTTGCCTCCCCAGGGGTTCCCCACCCCAAAATACCTGCCAAGGCCTAGGCCACCCGGGCTCTTTTGTTTTTGGGAAGGAGCTCTTGGAATGAAGCCGATGTGGCGCGCGCGCTGCCGGACGAGCAAGGGGCGTGCGGCCGCGCGGGCAGGGCCAGGCATCCACGAATTGCTTGGAGCGACCTCCGCTCCTCAACTTCTCCAATCGAAGGCCCGTTTCTTGAGGGCGTAGATGTAGCCGACGAGCAGGATGGCCAGGAAGGCCACCATGGTCCCGAGAATTGCCCCGCCACCTTCCTTGAGCATATCCCGGTAGATGACCGCCCAGGGATAGAGAAAGACGACCTCGATATCGAACAGGATGAACAACATCGCCACGAGGTAGAACTTCACGGAGAACCGGGGCGTGCCTTCGCCAACGGGCGCCATGCCGCATTCGTAAGGGGTGTCCTTGACCGCCGGGCGCTTGCCCCGCTTGCCCAGAACCACGGACATGCCCAGCATGCCAAAGGAAAACACCACCGCCAGCATTCCAAGCATCAGTACCGGGACATATTGCGCCAGTTGTGAATCTGCCATGGGCCGAATGTAGAAGGCGGCCGTGCTTTGGCAAGTCGAATCCGGCTCAGTTTGGGCGTGCATTCCGCCGGTTGGCGTGCTAGCATTGGCGTGAAATGCACTTAACGGTCGTCACCAGAGATCCGGCCGCTGTACAGGCTGAGGTCAAGGCTGCCTTTCTCGCAATGTTTCCCAATGCCGATCCCGCATTCGTGGGGCGTTTTTTTGGCTGGGCCATAGATTGCTTCAGCGGCAACCATCGGGATTACCAGGCGGTGGATGCCCGCTACCATGATTTCGAGCACACACTCCAGGGCACTCTCTGCCTGACGCGCCTGCTGCGCGGGCGCCACTCTGCCGGCGCGGAGCCCAGGCTCAGCGAGCGCATGTTCCAACTTGCCCTGGCCGCTATCCTCTTCCACGACACAGGCTACCTGAAGAAGCGCGGCGATGCCGAGGGCACGGGCGCCAAGTACACGGTCACCCATGTTAATCGCAGTGCTCAATTCACCGGGCAGTTTCTCAGCGAGAAGGGGTTTCGCCCATCCGACGTCCAAGCCGTGCAGAACATGATTTCCTGCACTGGCGTGAGCGCGGCTCTCGATGCCATTCCCTTCCAGAGTGAAATCGAGAAGATCGCGGGCTTATGCCTCGCCACCAGCGACCTGCTGGGGCAGATGGCGGCGGAGGACTATGTGGACAAGCTCCCCGTTCTGTTTGCCGAGTTCGCCGAAGCCGCCAGCTACACGAAGGACCAGACCAGTTTTGTGGCCGGCTTCTCGAGCGCCGAAGACTTGATACGCAAGACTCCGGATTTTTGGGAGAAGATCGTGCGGGTGAAGCTGGACCGCGATTTTGCGGGGGTGCATGTGTTTCTAAACGACCCCTATCCCTCCGGCCCGAATCCTTACTTCGAGCGCATCGAGGCCAACCTCGCACGTGTCCGCGAGCGGCTCTGAGGTCAGCGGCTAAGCTGCCGCGGCATCACCGAAATGGGTTTTGCGGGGGTCGGTAGCGGTGATGATGATGCTGACGGCCTTTTGGTTGAAGCCTTTGAAGCCGCCGTGGCGCTGGAGGTTCTCGAGGTGGCTGCCCAGCGCGCCCTGGCGGATGAACTGATCAGATTGCAGGCGTGAGATCAATCCGCTGGCGAGCAGGCGCCGGGCGCGCTCGGGGCGGACAGACCAGCGCTCTCCCTCGGTGAAGGCCTGGCGCAGGAAGGGAAAGTCGGAGAATGGCTTCATGGTATTGACGCCGGCTTGCTTGAGTTGGTCGCGGAGGAGGTCGAAGTCGAAGCGTGCTTCGAGGTGGTGCATCCCGGCATCGAGCAGGCTTTCGCCGTGCAGCCCGACCCACAAGCCGATTGTGCCCAGGCGCCGGGCCGGAGAGAGCCGGCGCGTCGAGAAGTCAACCTCGGTTTCTTCCGGCAGCAGGTCCACGTCGGCAAACACGACGATGCCCGTGACCGGCTGCTCGAGGACCTGGGCGCCCCAGCCGGCTTCCCTGCCCGCGTAGTAGCGCTCGCGTTTGAGAAAGCCTAGCTTGAGCAGGAACTCGACCAGGTCCAGGAAATGCTCGCGCGAGGAGCGGAAGGTGTGATGATCATGGTTGCCCCAGCCCAGGCCGAGCCCGTCCTGGCGATGCTTCTGAATGCGGGCGGCGCGGTTGCGGCTTTGCCAATAGGCGCGCTCGGCTTCGAAGAAGAACTGGCAGGCGAGATCACACCCCACCAGGCTGAGGACGCGGTCGAGGGTGCGGTTGGCGGCCTTGAAGCCTTTAGCGTCGTCGGCGAATCGGCGCGGCCGGATGCGCCAAAGCTCGCGGGCCTTGACGATTCTGCTCAATTGGCTGGCTTTGAGCGGCGCGGGGACAAAACCGCGGTAGGAGCGGCGTTCGACCGCATCGAGCTGCGTGCCGTTTTCCCGTGCGACAACGATGCGGCGGTAGCGCGAGCAGGGCTCACCTTCCGGATCGCCGGAGAGATTATGGCTGGCCGTGAAATCGGCCACGAACTCCGGCCGGAGCGCAGCCACTGGCAGTCCGCGCCGGAGCAAAACACGCGGCAAGGTGGCTCGCGGACATTCATAGACCGGCTCGCCGTTGGGCGTCTCTGCGTGCAGGTCGCGAACGAAGCCCGCGGCGCGCAGGGCTCGCTGCTCGCCCGGCGGGAGGACGAGGTGATCCACCCACTCAAAGAAGTCCGTGCCGGTCTCGTCCCGCATGCGCCCGGCAAGCTGGCGAGCGAAGCGGTTGCGGGAGAGGAACGAGCTGATTCGCCGGCGAAGGAACCGTTCGGCTTCCCTGGCCAGCGGCCAGTCGAAGGGGCGGGGAGTTGCTGTGGCGTTCGGGGCCTTGGTTGCGGAGGAGTCAGGTCGTGCGCTGGGGCGGCTCTTGCGAGGCGTGATCATGGCTTGTCTTGCAGGTAAAGTAGCCGAAATCCGCGCCGCCGCAAGCGACCGGCGGGGTTGCTTCATGAACTGGCGCTGGTGTAACGGCGCGTGGAGGCGCGCCAGCCCCATTCGGACACGGCGAAGCAAACCGCGCTCATGGCAAGCAACAGGAGGATGGGCCCGGGCGAGCTGAGCTTGTCCGTCAGCAACCGGACGGGCACGTTCGAGACGAGCAGCATCGGCAGGGCGAATGTGAACAGGGCTTTGAACAGCCCGCCGAAGGCTTCGTCAGGCAGGCGGGCGACGTTGAAGAGGTTGTAGTAGCCCCAAACAATGCCCTGGGCGCGCACGGTCCAGAAGCTGATGCTGGCCAGCAGAAACATCAGCGAGTAATGAATCGCAACGCCCGCGCCGCAGAGCGCCAGGAAGCCAGCGACCTGCCAGGCCGAGGGCGCAAGGTGCATCTGGCGCGCGGCGTAGGCCATCACCGCGACGGCTGAGGCGGCGTTGACGAACGCGCCCAGGTCCACTTGTCGGAACGAAACGACAAAGCGCGTGTTGACGGGGAGCAGCAGCAGGAAATCGAGCTTACCGCTGCGCACCAGCTCCGAGAGGTTGGTGCAGTTGATCAGAAAGAAGGCCTGGAAAACCTGCTGAATGAAATGGCTCGCGCCAATCAGCATCACCACCTGCCACTTGGTCCATGTGCCAATGTGCTCCGTGTGCAGGTAGAGCACGCCGATGAAGCAAAGCTGCATGGCGAACCAGAGCGTTTCCACCAGTATCCACAGCAGGAAGTTGGCCTTGAAGCTCATCTCGCGAGCGATCGAGTTTTTCCAGAGCGCGGCATAAACGCCGAGGTAGCGGGAGGCGTGTTGCCTGAGGCGTGAAAGGGGACCTGGAAGGTGGGGGGGCTGGAGCGTGCTGCCGCCGGCTGCCTCGCGTTTCAGGTTCTGGGGACTGCGCTTCATTTCATCCGCCGACCGCCGAGTAATGCTTGATGCCGCGCCGCCACGCGAAGCGCGCCACGCAGTAGGCCGCAACCACCCACAGGGCTTGCACCAGCAAACCGCGGAGAAGGTCCGCGCCGGCCGCCTTGCCCATGTAAACGCTCACGGGGAAATAGAGCTGATAGGGGAAGGGGGTGAAATAGAGGGCCTGTTCGAGGCCGCGCGGCAGGATGTCCAATGGGAAAAGGTGGCCGCTGGCGATGAACTCGAACGCGAACAGGATGAAAATGAACGTGGAGACCTCCAGCACCCAGAAGGCCAGCATGGCCATCGCGTAGGACATGAAGAACTGCAGTAGCGCTGTCATCGCCGTGGAGAAAATGAAGGCCCCTAAGGCAAGGCCGCTCGCGGGCGGCGCCAGATACTGGCGGTGGTAGAGAATGAACAGCGCCAGCGGAGCAGCCGCCACGGCCAAATAGGTCAGCCGGCCCGACAGGAACAGGCAAAGTCGATACCAAAGGTAATCAACGGGTTTGAGCAGGAGCTGGCTGATGTTGCCGTCCTTGATGTCGGCGGCGATCTGCCAGTCGTCCTCGTTTACCGCCGTCAGCGCGTCCACCACCGTCGTGAGCAGGTAATACGAGATCATTCCCGCCAGGGAATAGGAGCCGACGCTGGCGCCCGCACCCTTGCCCGCGTAAATCTTCTGCCACACGTACAACATGGCGATGAGCGGGATCAGGCCGAACACCGCTCGCGCCAGGAAGTTGAACCGGTAAGTCAGGTTGTTCTGAATCCCGATATTGATGACGTGCCAGTATTTCTTCATCCCGTTGCGTGCAGTTCAAAGTGTATCGCTTGGGCTGTGGGTTGTGAAGATCCGATTAGGGCTGGCTTTTTCCACCCGGCGAGCTGATGATCCGCCCAACCGTTCAACAACTGCAAGAATATGATCAATCAGAAGCATTGCCCATTCTGCAAAGCACCAGCCGCCACCGGGTGCAAGCATCTGGCGGTGGCAGTGGAGGGGCGCGACTTTGTGCGCCGTTGTGTAGAACTGTGCCAGGGGGAGAAGCAGTGGCGGGCGCTGTCCGAGCAGCGCCGCCGGCAGCAGGTGGCGACCGGCGAATGGTCGCCGGAGCAGGAGGACTATACCTGGCTCGAAACGGCTTTCTGCGAGGAGTTTCTCAGGCGCCTGTCATGGTTCGGCGGCATGGAACACGAGTGGCGGGCCGGCCCGGGGACCAACCAGGCTGGCTTCCTGGTGCTGTTGTGGTCGAAAGACCCGCGGCAGCTTTGGTGGCAGTTGCGCGACGAGCTTGAGCGGCAGGCACAGGAGCATTGGTCGAAGCCGGGCAAAGGCCGGAAGCCCAGGGCACAAAGCCCCCGGTCTGATCGGCGGAATGGAGATTCACTCCCGCTCTGATGCGCGGGGTTGCCGTGGTGGAAAAGACGGCTACACTCGCCCCGTGATTCGGAACATCATCTTCGACTGGTCGGGCACGCTGGTGGACGATTTGCCGGCGGTGTGGCAGGCGACCAATTACGTGCTGACGCAGGCGCAGCGCCCGGAGATGAGCCTCGAACAGTTTCGAGCCGAGTTTTGCCTGCCCTTCACCATCTTCTACGACCGGCATGTGCCGCACATCCCGATGGCGCAGCTCGAGGACTGGTTTCACAGCCAGTTCCGGCAGGTGCAGGATTCGGTGTGTGCGCTGCCGCACGCGCGGGATTTTCTGGAGTTTTGCCGCGAGCGCAGGTTTCGCACCTTCCTCTTAAGCACCGTTCACCAGGAGTATTTCGCCGTGCAGTCGGCGGTCACAGGGTTCGGGCCTTTTCTCGATAAGCCCTACCTCAACGTCTGGGACAAGCGCCAGAAGATACGGGAGATCATCGAGGAAAACCAGCTCATGGCCGACGAGACCCTGTTCGTCGGCGATATGCAGCACGACATCGAGACCGCGCGGCATGGCGGGATTCACTCCTGCGCGGTGCTCACAGGCTACAACACGCTGGACCAATTGCGTAAAGCGGAGCCGGACCTGATCGTCGAGCACCTGGGTGAGTTGCGCGAGACTCTGGAAAGGAACGGGCTGCACCTCAAGCCCCCGGCGAAGCGATTCGAGGAAAGCCATCTGCCCGTCGCCACTGTGGGTGGGTTGATCTTCAACGCCCGGGGCGAGGTGCTGATGATCCGAACGCACAAGTGGTCCAATCTCTGGGGCATTCCCGGCGGCAAGATCAAATGGGGCGAGACAGCTGATGAGGCGCTGCGCCGCGAGCTTAAGGAGGAGACCGGCCTGGAGGTCACCGACATCCGGTTCGTGCTCGTGCAGGATTGCATTCACTCGCAGGAATTTTATCGCGAGGCACACTTTATTCTGCTGAACTACACCTGCCGCTGCGCGGGCGAGCCGCTGGTGAAGTTGAATGACGAAGCTCGCGAGTGGCGCTGGGTGACAATGGCGCAGGCCTGCGGAATGCCCATCAATCAGCCGACGCGCAAGTTGCTGTCGGCGGTAGCCGGGGCAGAGCCCCCAACGAAGAAGCATGTCTAAGATTACAATAGTTGATTTGGAAGTGTTTTACTGTGTTGGCGTGACCGATGAAGAGCGCGCCCAACCGCAGCGCCTGCTGATGACGGTGGACATGAACTTTGATTTCTCTTCTGCGGCGGTGAGCGATCGCATCGAGCGAACGATCAACTACCAGACCGTGGCGGAAGACCTGTTGCGCTATGGCGAGGGCCGGAGCTGGAAGCTCGTTGAGAAGCTGGTGGACAACATCGCCGAGCGAGTGCTTTCGGAATACAAGCCCCAAGGGGTGCTGGTGGAGGTAAAAAAGTTCTCCATCCCGCAGGCGCGCTTTGTCTCGGTGAGCATGGGCAAGACGCGCACGCCGCGCTAGCGCGTCCACGCGCACCGGCGGCCGCGCTTGCGTACGGGGCGGAACGGCGGATCAGCCGGGCAAGCCGGTGATGTAGGTCTGCAACTGACTGATGGTTGTGTGCTGCGCGGAAATGATCCAGTTGACCAGGTCGCCAATCGAGACCACGCCGACGATTTTGTCACCCTCGAGGACGGGCAGGTGGCGGACGTGGCGGTCGGTCATCAAGCGCAAGCATTCCTCCACGGTGTGCGCGGGACTGACGTGGATAACCTGGCTGGAGAGGATTTCCCTCACCGCCGTTGTCTTGGAGGACTTGCCTTTGAGCACTACCTTGCGCGTGTAATCCCGCTCCGAGATGATGCCCACCAGTTTTCCGTTTTCCGTCACCAGCACCGCGCCGACATTCTTGTCGGCCATGAGTTGGATTGCCTCGAAGACGGTGGCGTCCGGGGCGATGGACCAGGCGGCTTTGCCCTTCTGGCCCAGGATGTCGCTTACAATTCCAGTTGGTTTCATCGCTGCCGCAACTTATCACGCCTGGCCGCAAATGACACCAAGATTCTGTGGTATTCAGCGGAAGAACTGTTCATAGAAGGTAACGGCGGAAATGGCGAAGCCGATGAGAGTGATGATTGCCCGGACCCGCTGCGGCGGGATGCGCTGGGCGTAGTGCGCCCCCAGGAAGTAGCCGAGCAACGCCCCGGCTGTCATCACCCCGGCTTTCGGCCAGTGGATCAGTCCCGCGCCTATGAACCACCCTGCGGCAACCAGGTTGATGAGCGAGGCCAGAATGGTCTTCAGCGTATTCATCTCGTGAATGTGACTGAGTCCAATGAAGCCGAGCGAAGCGAGCATCAGGATGCCGATGCCGGCGCCGAAGTAGCCGCCGTAAACCGCGACGGCGAGCTGAAAAAGAACCGCTCCCCAAACCCCGCGGTGTTTCCCATCGGGGCCAGCCTGAGCCTCGATGCGGGCGAACCGGCGAAAAGCACCCTGGGCCATGAACAGCAGGGTCGCAAAGAGGATCAGGAACGGCACGAGCTTCGAGAAGGTCTGGTTGCTGGTGCAGGTAAGGAGCACGGCGCCGATCAGGCCCCCCAGCACGCTAACGGGCATGAATCGCCACAGCCACAGCCTGACCGGCCCGAGGTGTTCGCGGTAACCGTAAATGCCGCCCGAAGTGCCAATGACTAGCGCCAGGGTGCTTGTGGCATTGGCGACAACCGGCGGGGTGCCAAACAGCAGCAATGCCGGAAAGGTGATCAGCGTCCCGCCACCAGCGACAGCATTGACCGCACCGCCTGCCATCGCGGCGATCACCAATCCCAGGATTTCAGTCGCTGTCATCGTCGCCGGGCGAAGATAACGAGGGGCAGCCTTAACTCAAGCCCAACTCGCGGGGCTGCCAGGCGACAGGGCAAACAAGCTGCAGGCCGGGCGGCTCAGGCTGGCCGCCGGTACACCTTGTGTATGGCCGCCTGGTCCGTCGGCTTGACCAGCAGTTCGTCAATATTGACATGCGGAGGGCGACTCGCGACCCAAACGAGGATTTCGGCAATGTCCTCGGCCGTCAGCGGTTGAGCGCCTTCATAGACCTTCTTTGCCCGGGCGGTGTCGCCCTTAAAACGGACGAGGGAAAACTCGGTCTCGGCCATGCCGGGGTCAACCGTGCTGACGCGGATGCCAGTGCCATTGAGTTCGAGGCGGAGGGCGCGCGTGATCTGGAGCTCGCCAGCCTTTGACGCACAGTAGGCGGCGGCGCCTTCGTAGGCGACATGGCCGGCCAGCGAGCCGACGTTGATGATGGAACTGCCGGCGTTGTGCGCCAGCAGAGGCAGCGCGGCGCGGGTCATGCGCAGGATGCCCAGGACATTGCTTTGAAACATGGCCTCCCAATCCGCATCTTTGCCCTGCGCGACGGGGTCAAGCCCATGTGCGCCGCCGGCGTTGTTGATGAGCACGTCGAGTCTGGCGCTGGCGGGCTGGCGGGGGGCAATGATCTGGCGCGCCCAGTTGACAAAGGCATCCACGCTGGAGGTCTTGCTGACGTCGAGCGCGTGGAAGTGGGCCTCTGGAGCGCCAGCCTGGCGAGCTTCAGCCGCAACCTGCTCCAGGCGCTCAAGCCGGCGGGCGCCGAGAAGCAGTTTTGAGCCTTGAGCGGCGAACGCACGCCCCGCGGCAGCCCCGAACCCGCTGGAGGCGCCGGTGATCAGGACCCATTTGTCTCTAATAGGCGACATGCTGAGCTATATATGTGTGCCGTGGCAACGCGAGTGCTGATTGCGGTGTCCAGCACTGGCGGGTTGCCTGGATGGGGATTTGGCTTCGTCATTGCCTGCTAATGAGGACTCATATACCAGGCCCAGATCGCGACCAACAGCACCGGCGCCAAACCTCCTGCGGCGCCGCCGAGCAGTTCTGCCTGGTAGGTGCCGAATTTCTCTCCGCACCGGGGGCCAACAAAGCCGCCGAGGAACCAGCCGGCCAGGCCGCAGACGAGGAAACTCAGAAATCCAAGGATGGGGAAATGAAGCACCAGCGCGATGTCATGAGCAAGAATCGCGCGGACGCCGCCGATGGCAAACAACCCGCCAATGGAACCCACGATCGCGCCGATCATCGCGCTCAGGCTGTATCCTTCCAGAGGAGACTTGCTCATGTTGCGCGGGCAATTGTCGCATAGAAGGAAGAAAAGGCAAAGGCAGAATGCGGTTGTCGGTTTGCCCGCCGCGGGGTTTAATGGGGCCCTATGACAAGACAATTGCGCATGCCGAATGTTGCTCTCCGGTGCTTCTCACTGGTCCTCCTCGTGTTCTCGGGGGCGTGCCAGAGCGTGCCGCCGCCGCAGAACGCCACGTCGCTATTCGACCCAGCGAAACTGGCGGAAATGGACGCCGCCATCGAGCGGGCGATTGCAGACAAGAAATGCCCCGGAGGCGTCTTGTGGCTGGAGCATCGCGGCGCGAGCTATCACAAAGCCTATGGCCAGCGCGCGCTGGTGCCCGCCGCCGAGCCGATATCCGAAGACACGATCTTTGATGCAGCATCGCTGACGAAGGTCGTTGCCTGCACGCCCGCTATGATGCTCTTGGTCGAGCGGGGGCAAGTGAACCTGGACACGACCGTGGCGACATACATCCCAGAGTTTACGGGGCAGGGCAAGGAAGCCATCACCGTGCGGCAGCTTATGACGCATACCTCCGGGCTGCGCGGGGACATCGAAACGAAGACCGACTGGCGCGGGCAGCAGACGGCCATCCAAAAGGCCTGCGCCGAGAAGTTGCTGAGCACGCCTGGCACTGCCTTTTGTTACAGCGACATCAACTTCTTCCTGCTGGGCGAAATTGTGCAGCGGGTCAGCCACCAACCGCTGGAGAAGTTTGTGGCGCAGGAGGTCTATGTGCCCTTGAAGATGGCGGATACGGGGTTCCTGCCGTCCCCCGACAAGCGACAGAGAGTCGCGCCCACTGAAGTAGTGCGGGGCCAGCCTTACCGGGGCGTGGTGCATGATCCGACGGCGCGAAAGATGGGCGGCGTGGCAGGCCACGCGGGACTCTTTACGACGGCAGCCGATTTGGCGCGCTATGCCCGGATGCTCCTCAACCGGGGCTCGCTCGACGGCGCGCGCCTCTTCAAGGCGGAAACCGTGGACCTTATGACCAGCGTCCAGACGCCCGAGTCGGTGCCGGCCCGAAGGGGACTGGGCTGGGACATTGATTCGGGCTACAGCGGGCTGCGCGGAAAGCTCTTCCCCATAGGCTCTTATGGCCACACCGGCTGGACCGGCACCTCGCTGTGGATTGACCCATTTTCGCACACGTTCGTGATCTTCCTGTCGAACCGGAACCATCCCAGCGAGAGTGGGAACGTGGGCGCACTGCGGGCGAAGTTGGGCACCCTGGCGGCGGAGGCCATTCGGGACTTTAACTTCGCCTATGTGCCGGGCGCCCTCGCCGCTGGGCCGCAGTCAGAAGCGGCTACGGGGCGGGCCGCAGCCAGGCCTGCCAACCTCAAGACCTTGAACGGCATTGACGTGCTCGTGCGACAGAAGTTTGCTCCGCTTAGGGGGTTGCGCCTCGGCTTGGTCACCAATCACACCGGCGAAGACCGCGACCGCAACCCTACCATTGACCTGCTCAAGAACGCACCCGGGGTCGAGCTCAAGGCCCTGTTCAGCCCCGAGCATGGCATCCGGGGCGCGGCAGATGAAAAGGTGGGTGACGGTGTGGACTCCAAGACAGGGCTGCCCATCTATAGCCTTTACGGCCAAAGATCGAAGCCGACGCCTCAGCAACTCCAGGATCTTGATGCGCTCGTCTTCGACATCCAGGACATCGGCTGCCGCTTCTACACCTACACTGCCACGATGGGCCTGACGATGGAAGCTGCCGGCGAGAACGGAAAGAAGTACTTCGTGCTGGACCGCGTTAATCCCATTACCGGAACGATAATTGATGGCCCGGCCCGAGTGGGGAAGGGGACCTTCGTGGCCTATTTCAACGTGCCGCTGCGCTATGGGATGACGATTGGCGAGTTGGCGCGCATGTGCAACACCGAGCACCACTGCAACGCGGACCTCACCGTCATCCAGATCGAAGGCTGGCAGCGTGAGGCGTGGTTCGACCAGACGGGCCTGCCCTGGACCAACCCCTCGCCCAATATGCGCAACCTTACTCAGGCGATCCTCTATCCCGGCGTCGGCCTGCTGGAAAGCGTGATGTCGGTGGGGCGGGGGACGGACACCCCGTTCGAGGTCGTGGGCGCACCCTACATTGACGACGTCAAGCTGGCGGAGGAGTTAAACGGCGCTCGCTTGCCCGGCGTGCGCTTCGTGCCCATCCAGTTCACCCCCGTTTCCAGCGTGCACAAAGCCAAGCTCTGCAAAGGGGTTTACATCCTCCTGACCGACCGGGAGCACTGCCGGGTCGTGGACGTGGGGCTGTTGATCGCCCAGACGCTCTGCCGGCTTTACCCGAAGGACTTCAATCCCGACAAGATGAGCCACCTGTTGCTGCACCCGGCCACCTTGGACGCCATCAAGGCCAACAAACCCCTCAACGAAATCCGCGCCTCGTGGCAAAAGGGCCTCGACGAGTTCCAACAACGGCGTGCGAAGTACCTGATTTACTGAGCTCCGGCTTAAGGCTTGTGCAGACCGAAGAATCGGCTTCCTGACGCCGAGCTGTTCGGAAAGCACGCGAAAACAGTGCCGGATTCGGTCTAATACGGCTCCGCCACCGCCAGCCATGAGCCGATCGGCACGGGCAACAACGTGTTGGGGGCCTCCAACCCGCGGCGAGATTGCCCACTTGCCCTCAGAGGTTCCAGCCAGCCAGCCTATGGCCCGAGGCAACGGCCACCCCCATGCACACAGCCAGAGGGTAGCTGGCACACGGCTCCCACATGGCTCAATACAAGTCCCATTAAGCCATGTGGGAGCCATGTGCGAGCTATGTATGGAAGGGCGGAACCCACGGCCGTGCGGGGCGGCTTCTATTGAGCCTCAGACATCCTGAGCCGTTGGAAACGACGTGAGTCTAATTCCCCGCTCACCATACCCCCTCCTTCGGCTGTGGTAGCTCCATTGCTCCTCCGTCCCTCCTCCATTCCACCTCCGACCGCCGGTAGGAGGTAGGACGGAGGAGCAACGGAGGAACCACGGTGGTGGCAGCTTGCCACTGCTGTAATGGGAGCTATTTGCCAGGCCAGGCACTCCTGGCACGGAGCAATTAGTGCGGGTGGGGCCTGCTGCCACCAGGCGCACCCTTACGCAGAGGGACAGGAAAAACAAATTCGAGCCCCGCACAGCGGACACGCGTTTCGCCCCGTGTTTACAGGGGTTTTTATGGCTGACCCCAAACCTTAGCCTTGTGAACAGGAAAGGCATCAATTGGTGAGGAAGGTAT
>DAOPPX010000034.1:0-43916 GCA_035358715.1 Verrucomicrobiota bacterium | reverse complement strand
CCCGGCCACAATCCAAATCCGCCCAAATCACTTTCTCGAATCCGGCGTGGACGGGCACGCCGGGAAGAACGCTTGAACGTGCCCCGGGCAGATGCGCTTGAGATACTCGAGGGTCAGACCAAAGCCGCCTTCGTACCAGTCATGGACATAGCCCTTATCGTTTGGAACCTGAAAGTCATCAATCATGACGACAGCGTTCTTTCGGTTGGAGAAGATGATTTCAATCTCCTCTTTGAGCGGCAGGTCGTCGTTCCAATGAGCGTCCAGGTACACAAAAACGGGCTTGTCGGCATGCACGGGCGTGCCAAGCATGCGCCGCAAAAACGGCCGGCTGTCTCCGCACTCGCACCGGACCTGACGGTTCCATAAGAACCGCGCGCGGGCAAAGCCAAAGTGGCGCGGATCCAATTCCACGGTATAAACCGGAAGTCCTGACACCTGGGCCAGATACTCTGTGGTCGTGCCCTTGTAGGTGCCAGTCTCAATAATCTCTGCAGGTCTGGCCAGGCTCAGAATCTCCAGAAATATGCGTTTCCTGAACTCCTGCCCGTTGAACACTCCGAAGCCTGCTTTGAGCTTGGCAAACCTGTAATAATCGCTCATTCCGAGCACTTTCGGCCCCACCCACTGCTTTATAGTCTGTTTGGATAGCATATCTCTTGTCTCAACTGCAGGAACTCTCACCCAACGCCGTAAAACCCAACGCATGAAAGACATGCAAGTAGTTGCTCACGAGAGTGTGAATGTTCATCTCCTCTTTAACAATCCTGAGCGACTCCGCCCCCATCCGCATCCGCAGCCCGCTGTCTTCAAGAAGCCTCGCTATCTTTTCCACGAGATCCGAGAGATCATTCTCGCGGAAATACAGGCCATTCACACCGTCTCTGACGAGAAACTTTTCTGTGCCGTCGCACCGGGAGCAAATCACGGGAAGACCGAAGCACATGGCTTCATTTATAGAGAGTCCGCCCATGCCGGCCAGCACGTAAACAGCGGACGACAGGAAACACCGGGCAAGTTCATCCTCGTCGTAAACCCCGCCTCGAAAGCTAACGGACTGGGCCACACCAAGTTGCTCCGCCAGAGCCTGCAGTTCTCCCGCGCAAGGGCCATGCCCCACCACAACCAGTTCCGCATCTGGGATTCGTCCGCCCCTGAGGGCGGCCACAGCGCGAATCAGCAGGTCCACGCGCTTCCACTGAACCAACCGGCCCACGTGAACGATGCGGTGCGGTTGCAGAGTGGGCGTTCTGGGGCCGTTGAGTATTCGTCGCCGGGCGGCAAGCAATTTGTCAGTGTCGGGGGAATTGCGGACAACGTGAACTCTCTCCGGTGGCACACCCCAAGAGCCATAAATGGCAACGCCCTGTTCGTGATATACGATGTGAGCGTCAGGCGTACAAAATACCGCCCTTTCGCGCATTTTCTTCCGAATGAGGGCAGGGTTTCTTACCCACCTGGCATAGGCCCGATCCAGGCCCGAGACTCGAAACCAAAACCGGAGAAACCGGCTGCTCCTTAAAGGGATACGCGGAATCAGGGGCACAGCCGCCAGACTTTCCTCGTAGGTCGGCAGGCTGAAGGGGATCGATCGAAAAACTACCTTGCAGCGAAATTCCCTCACGGCACGGCGGACATCTCGATTGTAGGTGAATATCCGGTGGTATTCCACATCTGCCACCACAATGTGAGGCCGATGCTCCCAAAACAACCTGGCGAGTCCAGGGAAATTGTGGTACGCGGGTTGCAGCTCAAAATCAGAGAGGCCGAAAACGCGTTTTGCCGGGCACACGACTTCCTCAAGCTGGAAACAAAGAAACTCAACCCCTTCAAGCGTTTGATAGACCGCCTCGCCCGCATGCTTGTGCTTCCCAGCGTGCTGGACATGCAAAACAGAAATACCAGGCACCTGGTGCAAACGGTTGAATAAATCCCGAAAGTAATGGGTAAGCGGGAACCCCAGGAAGAGGACCCGAATCGGCCGCGTGGCATTCTCGCTACGGGGAATGGCTCTGGCATTAATCATCGAAGTGATATCGCTCGACGTCTCGATAACTTGTTTGGTGCTCACGGATTCTTAGTGGTTCAGGAGCCAGCTAAAACACCCAGCGCCGCTCCTTGTGCGCCGCAAGCTTGGGCGCCGCTGCCCCGGATATATGCGAGAGCGGGAGCATTCACGAAGGCCGCAGCAGCAGAGTCCTATCCGTGGCGAGTGGCCGGTGATCTGGATTATGCGGCAAGGAGAGCGTCCAAAACACGGGGCGCGGCATGTCCATCCCAGAGCGGCGGGACCGTTCCGGTGCGGGGCTCACCGGACAACACGCGATCAATGTCCGCCTCCAGGCTGGGCAGCGACGTGAGCCGATTGCTGCCGAGTTGAATAGTAACCGGGCGTTCCGTGTTCGGACGCAAGGTCAGACATGGGGTGCGGAAGAAGGTGGACTCTTCCTGCAAGCCGCCCGAGTCCGTCAGCACAAACCGGGCCTGTTCCGTCAGGCACAGGGAGTCGTGGTAGCCGACGGGGTCAAGAATCTTCAGCGCGGCGGTGTTCTCGAAGGGAATGCCAAATTCGCAAAGCCTGCGGCGCGTCCGCGGATGCACGGGAAACACGACGGGCATCCGCCGGGCCAGGCTCATCAACTGGTCCATGATACCCGTCAAGGTCTCTCGCTCATCCACATTGGCAGGGCGGTGCAGGGTGGCATAAACAAACGACCGCGGCTGGAGACCTAGCGCGCTGAGCGTGCCCCGCGCCCGGGCCTGGTCGAGGTGCTCGACGAGCGAATCAATCATGATATTCCCCACCAGCCTGATCTTTGCCTCCGGCACCCCTTCCCGGCGAAGATTGGCATTGGCATCTGCCGACGGCGTGAGCAGCAGGTCGGCCAGCGCGTCGGTGACAATGCGGTTGATCTCTTCCGGCATGGTGCGGTCAAAGCTGCGCAGGCCCGCTTCAACATGGGCGACTTTGATCCCGAGTTTGGCCGCCACGAGAGCGCAGGCCAGGCTCGAATTCACATCCCCGACCACGACCACCCAATCCGGTCGCTCGTTCAGGCACACCGCCTCAAATCGCGTCATGATGGCGGCGGTCTGAACCGCATGTGATCCTGAACCGACCTCGAGGTTGAAGTCAGGGGCCGGGATTCCCAGCTCGTCAAAGAAGGTCCCGGACATCTGGGCATCGTAATGCTGTCCGGTGTGAACCAGCCGATATTCAAGCGCCGGGCCGTCGTGGCCGCCTGACGCCGCGCACGCGCGAACGCATTTGATCAGCGGCGCCACCTTCATGAAGTTGGGCCGCGCCCCGGCGATGAAAAAGAGCATAACCTTCCTGCTCATAACCCGGAACCGATGGGCGAATCGTTCAGGCCAGTCTGTGGATCTCTGCCAATAGCGGCTGAATGTTCTTCTCGAAAGAGAAATGCCGGTGGAAAGCCGCCAGGGCATTACGATGATACTCCTCGCGGGAGTCGAGAATGCGCCGCACGGCCTGCCCCATCTCCTCGAGAGAATTGATCAGGGCGCCACAACGTTCCTGTTCGACAAATTCGTAGCCTTCGTAGCGGAAGGCGATGACCGGCAGCCCGCACTGCAGGCAGAGGGCAATCTTCTCGGAAGAAAAAGCCGTAAGCCGGTCATTGGCGTTGGTTGGGCCGTAAAGCACCAGGCCGATGGTCGCCGAGCTAATGACGCGCGTGAGCTGGTCATTGGACACCAGATCCAGCGACAGGAGCACGCGCCCAAGCTGGTCAATCTGCCGGATTTGTTGAATCACCGGGGCCTGACCATATCCGTGGAAGACGAGCCGCCAGTTTTCCGGGAAAGCCTGGGCGGCTTGAGCCAGTTGCGGGCTCAAACGCGCTTCGCCGATCCCTCCAAAAATCAGCACCAGCACCGTGTCCGAAGCCAGCCCAAAGCGATCCTGGAAGAACCGGCTCTCGACCCGGCCCTCCTTTTCCAGGCGGGAAACGGGCAGATAGACCAGCTTCGCATCCGGTCGGACGCCGTTGTAGGAGAGGATGGCCTTGCCCCGCCGCTCGCACTGAATGATCGTGGCGTAACAGCGTCGGTGGCACTTCTCTTCCGCGAGTTTCAGGCGGCGATTCAGGCCGCTCCAGCGGCAGAAGTCAGAATCCCGCGTGTAGAGCTCCAGGCTGTAATAGAAGACCGGCGCCGGCGAGCTCTTGGCGGCCAGGTGCGCCCAGACCAGCCCGCCTTTCTCCACTCCGATAAAGGCCCGGTAGCGATTTCCCGCCATGAGCTGCGCCGTTCGCTCCAGCACCGGCTGGGGCAGGATCGTGGTTTCCGGCCAAAACCTTTCTCTGACAGCCTTGGGCGACACCTTCCGCAACCGCCAGCGCACCTTGAAGGCCAGATCGTGCAGGAGTTGCAGCGTCGGGCTGCGGGGCGGCGTTGGTGCCGCCGGCTCCGCGTAATCGGCGAGACGGCCCAGGCGGTGCACCGTGACGCCCGGTTGCCCATCCAGCATGTTCTGAACAAGGCGCTCGTCGGCTTCGAAGAGGAACAGGTCCACCTTGTAGCCCGCATTGGCCAGCGCCACTGCCATGTACACAACGTTCGAGTGCAGCAGCCAGCAGGCGTTGAAAATGGCTACATGTGTGGCGCGCGTCATCTTGTGCCACTCAATTTCAGCAGCCAATTATGAAGGCGCCGCCGGAGGTTGCTTTTGGCCGGCTTGGCAAGGTGTGGATTAAACGGTTCGCTTAGCGCCTCGGGCCAGGTGTATTCGATCACAGCGCGATGAACGGCCGGCTGCTTATACAGCCGGCATTCCTTGTCCGTGGACAGGAACAGCTCCATTATAGCCCTGCAATTGAAAGGCGTGAACTCCTCAATCGCTATATCCAGGTCTGCGCTCCAGGAAGCATTCCAGTTTCCCATCCATCTCTGCTCCCAATAGAACAGATCGTTGATGTCCATCTCGCACTGGTCGGCCACCGGCTGCGTCTCCTCCAGCCAAAGCTGCAAGCAGCGCATCGCGTAGGGGTCGTCTTTCCGCCCGAAGGAATCCGCCAAGTCCTTCCCGTTACTGGGGTTTGGCGTGTATCGCAGGTAGTTTCGTCCAATCTCGCTGCCGTTTCCGCTCACATTCAGGCTGCCGCTGTAGTGCTTGTAGAAGTCGTAGTACAGCGGAATCTTGTGCTCACTCTGGATGGTCGAGACGTTCTTGTATAGAATCTCCTTGAAGGCGGGATCAACCTCGTCGGGACAGTCGTGAATATGGTGTTTTAAACCCAGCTTCTTCAGCAACCTGGCTGGAACGGCCAAGTCCGCATGGGCTTCCGTCATCGCGCCGAACCGTTGCGTGAAGTAATGGATTTGCCCGCGCAAATTTCTACTCGCCGCGAGCAGGACCCTGCTATCCCACCCGGCGGTGACGGCCAACAGCAACGGCTGACGCCGGCTGGCGCTTTCCAAAAGGCCTTTGAGCAGGTCTGAAATGGAAAGGGCTGCCTGTCCCAGGGGGAAGTGCTCAAACTTCCGGGAAGGCCAGTAACGGACCACTTTGCCTTCCGTCAGGTCTAAATAGTGATTGGGCAGCAGGTGCATTATCCCATCGTAGAGGGTGCCGTCCCCCACCCAGCGGTTTTCGGTTTCGGCAAAGAGCGGTGAGCTCACGAAGCCGAGCAAGTCCGGATCCACGCTGCGCGGGATATGGAGCTGCTGCGCAATAACGTGCGGCTGGGAGGCGCACCACTTCTCCACTCCCTTCGCGTGGTAGAATATCTGCCGGGAGCCAAATGGATCGGTGAAAAGCTTAAGCTCGCGCTGATGCTTGTAGAGCAGCGCCCAGCGACCGCCCAGCGACGCCGTGCGCTGCACAACCTCCGCGAAGGTCGGACATTCGCCGCTGCGCGCCAGGTTGTGGAAACATTCTGCGTTCGTGAGCTCAGGCCGCAACGGGTCAAATAAATACCCCAGCAGCACGAGCGTAAATTCACCCCGGCTCAAGCGCTGCAATTCGAGATCAGGATGGACCGTTAGAATGCGCCGGTCGGCAAGCACGAGTTCGGTCCACCCCTCGCGGCCATCCAGTCCGTTGACGGACCTGGTTCCGAGAACGAATTGCCTCCGGTAAAGCAGTCTGCCGGCAGCCGATCGAATATCGTGTGACCGGTTGGCAGCCGGCGGCAGCTCAGAGTGCGGTGTGGAACTCATCATTTTGACCGGCGTGTCGCGGAAGCGGAGATGATCAGATCAGCCCCTGAACAGTTCGGACGACAGATTCGAGCTGGTCGTCCGTCAGCGCCAGGCCGCCCGGAATATAGAATCCGCGGCGAGCCAGGCGCTCGGCTTTCCGCCTGTGTGGCATGTGAGGGCGACAAGCAGCCTGAACCCAGGAGCGTGATGAATGCGCCGTATCACTGTTTTACTCCCCCCGGACTATGCACCGCCCGCGCGAGGTTTGTCTTGCCCGGCGTGACAGAGGGCAAGCCGGGAATCGTATGCAAGTCCGCAGATTCTACGGGCCCGCCGGATGACGGCAAGTGGGGCAAGAACGATTTCTTCAGAATCGGAATTAGGACCTTTTCTGCGCCCCGCTTCGTCAAATGACCATCATCATAGTAGAGCACGATTCCATCCAGTGCGTTCAGATAGTAATCCTTTCGTGAGTTGAGAAAGGCCGGACGAGGATCAATGATCTTAGCGCCTGCCTCTGTGAGCAGATCAAGCAACGAGGGGTCCTCACTGGCGATGCCATTCCACGAGGTGACGGGTTGGCAAAATTGTCGGTCGTTAAGCTTGCTGAGCGGCGCTTGGCGAAGAAGCTTGCCCACATCACACCTGGCGCGAGGAACCTGAAGGAAAACCCATGGTTGAGAGCCCAAAGAAACCAGCTTCTTAACGGTGGGCAACAGTGCTTGCTCCACTGACCCTGTAGAGTTCGAAGTGTACAACGTCCAATGTGCGGCGAGCACAACATGACGAATTCGCCGCTTTTGAATATATGCCACTACGGCTTCGTTGTAGGCAGGCGCACTTGGGCCAAGGCCTCCCCAAGGGTTCGTGTGGAAGTACGCCAGAACGGGGGCAGTTGCAAAGTGAGTTGCTTGTTCCCCGGCCAGTCCTTTCATCTTGAGCACCGCATCGAAGGCCGGCAAAGCAGACATGGCGTAGCTGTCGCCCCAAATCAGCACGCTTGCGGCGCCAGAAGAATCGTGGAGGCCAAAGCGTGGGAGGTTGCCAGCGGCGATCTCTTCGGCACTAGCATTCTTCGAGAATAGTGTATCGTCTTTGGGGTTCGCAGCGAGCGCATATTGCAGAGTGCGAGGCAGTCGTTGTGGCAAGCCGTGAAATGCGGAGATGACAATGCTCAACCCCAATAGAGTTGCCAAGGCCGTGGTTGCGAAGCTGAAGATGCTTTTCCGGGAGCCGCAAATGACCTTCCGACGAAACGGGGATTCAATGAAACGCCATGATAGGATTGCCACCCCAATACTAAGCATAACCAGGATGGCGCGGTGGCCCAGCCGGAGCGGTTCTTCCGCCCAATAATACCTGTTGAATGCAAAGATCGGCCAATGCCACAAGTACAAGGAATATGAGATGAGACCGATGAATACAACCGGGCGAAAAGCCAGAAACCTGTGCAGCGTTGTGGGCACGAGATCGTTACTTGGCAAACCATTGGCCCAGATAATCAGGGCGGTTCCCAAGCAAGGCGGCAGAGCTGAAAGGCCGGGAAAGGGTGTCTGGCCGGTGTATAACACGCAGGGGAGCAGGACACCAGCGAGGCCCAGTAGCGAGAGGGTTTCACGCGTCGCTCGACTATAGGTATTCCAGGCTGGGGGCAGAATCGCGAGTGATGAACCCAGGAGAAGTTCCCAGGCGCGGGTGGGTAACAAGTAGAAGGCGGCGACTCGATAATTAGCCACCGCGTAGAGGCTGGCGGCGAAGCTGACGAGCACGCCAGCACCAAAGCAAACGAGAAGCACGCGGCGAGTCCTTAGCCGGGGGAACCGGAAGAGTGCCACAAATGTCAGCGGGACAATCAGATAGAACTGCTCCTCGACCGCCAGCGACCAGGTGTGGAGCAATGGCATTTCCTCGGTGGCGACGGCAAAATAGCCACCTAAGGTTGTTTTCCAAAAGTAGAAGTTGGCCCCAAAAACGGATTGGCAGGCGGCGGATTTCCCGAGCGCCGCATAATCTCTTGGCAGCATGAGGAACCACCCGGCGATAAGTGTTGCCAACACCAGCGTTGCCACAGCGGGAATGATGCGGCGAGCCCTCCGTTCCCAGAAATGAGCGAGTGTGAACTTTCCCTCCTGGAAGTCCGTGATGATCAGCGAAGTGATGAGAAAACCCGAGATCACAAAGAACACATCCACTCCGATGTAGCCACCCGGAACTCCGACTCCGGCATGGAACAGAACCACCACGAGAACCGCAATCGCTCGCAGGCCGTCCACGTCAGGACGATAGCGAAATTCCGGGATAATGGGGTCAAGGCGCCGCATGGCGCGCGAGAGCGCGTTGTTCTCCGGCTGCGCGTTTGAGCCAAGCGCAGAGTTCATGAGCCAATCATTCGCCCTGCGTCCGTTGGGTTGGATCGTGTCAAAGAATAACAGAGGCCTTATCGGGCCGTGGTGTGGCGCCCGGTTCCCGCCCCCACGGGAGTCGGCTTAATTCCTCAAGAAGAGTCACTATATTGCCCGCAAAGGCGAAATGCCGGCGAAACGCATCTATTGCTAGGCTGTTATGCCAGTCGCCGGACGATGGAAACGACAGATTCGAGCTGGTCGTCCGTCAGCGCCAGGCCGCCCGGAATATAGAATCCGCGGCGAGCCAGGCGCTCGGCCACCGGGCAGGATTCGTTGGCAAACAATCCCTGCTTCCGAAAGACAGGCTGCTCGTGCATGGGCCAGAAGAACGGGCGCGTCCCCACCCCGGCTGCCCCCAACCGGCGCATCGCCTCCTCGGCGTCAAACGGCACCTCGTCCTTGAGCACCAATCCGTACACCCAGTAGATGTTCTCGGCGTAGTCGGTGCGCGGCAAGGGCAACTCGAGCCAGGGGATTGCCCGCAACGCTTCGTGGTAAAGGGCCCCCATGCGGCGCTTTCGGCCGATGAACTCGTCCAGCCGCTCCAGTTGGGCCACGCCCAGCGCCGCTTGCAGGTTGCTCATGCGGAAGTTCCAGCCCAGCTCGTCATGCACAAAGCGCTTCTTCTGGAAACACAGGTTTCTGAGTGAGCGGCATCGTTCCGCCAGCGCCGGATCATCCGTCAGCACCATGCCCCCCTCTCCGGTAGTAACGTGCTTATTGGGATAAAAACTCAAGGCGCTGATGTCCCCAAAAGAGCCGCACGCCTTCTCTGACCACTGACCACTGACCACTGACGACTGACCATTGACCACGGACCACGGACCACCGACCTCTGACCTCTGGTCTCCGACCTCCTCCCTTTGCCTTCCATACGTCTGCCCGATGGCTTCCGCCGCGTCCTCAATAATCTTTAGCCCGTGCTTCCGCGCCAGCGCCAGAATCGGGTCCATATCCACCGGCAGCCCGTAGATATGCACGACCATGATCGCGCGGGTGCGGGGGGTGATCTTCTCGGCAACCTGGTCGGGATTCATGTTCCAGGTCCGCGGATCGCTGTCCACGACGACCGGGGTGGCGCCGGCGCGCACGATAGCTTGCGCGCACGAGATGATGGTAAAGCTGGGCAGGATCACTTCGTCGCCGGGGCCGAGCCGGAGGGCCGCCACCGTGACATCGAGCGCCGCGCTGCCGTTGCAAACGGCGATGCCGTGCGCCCGCCCGACGCGCTGCGCCATGCCTTCCTCGAGGCGGCGGACGAACGGCCCCTCAGAGGAGATCCAACCCGTTTCGATGCACTCGGTGAGGTATTTCTTCTCGTTGCCGTCTAACAGCGGCTCGTTAACTGGAATGAAGTTCTGTTTCATAAGCAAGGGTGACTAGGCTTTATCCACGCGGAGGAAAACCACCGAGGAACGCTGGTGAACATCCATAGTGCAGGCTGGATCCCGGCCCGCCCTCTCATTAACACCCCGTTTCAACGGGGTGGAGGAAGCGACGAGCCACCCGGGAACCGTTTCAACGGTTTTGCGCACCTGGCTGAAACCGTTGAAACGGTTGGGCGTCTCTCTACCCCAGCGTACACCCCGTTGAAACGGGGTGTTAATGAGATCCACCGAGGGTCGCATGATGGTCACTATGACAAGGCTCAACGAACCGGGCGCTTGCGAAGAATCCCCGGCTGGCCGGCTTGGGCAGGGAAAGGCGTCCGAGGCGCCAGAAACCATTGCCGCATGCTCGCCAGCTTTGGGACGTTGCCAGGAACCTTCGCAGACTGCGCAGACTCTTTCTGTCTCCTGTAACCTGTTTGGCTCATTTAACCCTTTGGCTCCGGCTTTGCCGCACTGCGCCCGTCGGAGGTTGCCCGGGATTCTCACGGCTGAGAATTGGGTAACGTCCCAAAGATGGGGGGATGCGGCAATCGTTCTAGCGCCCCGGAAGCGGATTAGGACGTGGACTTCGGGTCATTGCGTGCGCTCCGGAGCCCAGGCGGATCGGACCCAACCTATAGCCAGACCCGGCCATCCCGCCACCCAAACGGCCAACAGCCTATCCCCCCGGCGCTTGCGCACGTCTCCGCACTGCCTCCTGTCCCTTACCCCACCGTCTCCTCACGGTTACCTCACCGTAGAACCTCTGCAAAGTTAGCAGAGGTTCTACGGTGAGCATACGGCGTGGTAAGGGAGAGGCAAGGGAGAGGAGAGGCAGGCTTTTGGTGAGTGTCAGCCCAAAAGCCTGCCTGCTGGGGCAAACCGAGCTAATGCGGCCCGGTTTGGCTGGCCGAAGGGCCAGAATTCGATTCCGGCCTCCGGTTGCCAAACCCCTCATTCCAGACTGCGGTTTCGCGGAGGAATCTGTCTGGCTGAGCCCCAGGTAAGGGCCGTTCGAGTCTGATCACCCTCAATTCCTAAGCCGAGCCCTCCAATTCTGGGACGTCACCGAGAATTGATGCGCGCCTCGCGTTGCGCGAGCTTCAGATCGGCTTCGACCATCAGCTTGACCAGGTCCTTGAATTTCGTCTTTGCCTCCCATCCCAGGCGCGCCCGGGCCTTCGAGGGGTCGCCCAGCAGCAGGTCCACCTCTGTCGGGCGTTCGTACGCGTGCTCGGTCACCACGTAGGACTTCCAATCCAATCCCACCAGCGCAAAGGCCTCTTCCAGAAACTCCTGGACCGAGTGCGTCTCGCCGGTGGCGATCACAAAATCGTCCGGCCCATCGAGCTGCAGCATGCGCCACATGGCCTCGACGTATTCCGGGGCGTAGCCCCAGTCGCGGCGGGCGTGCAAATTACCGAGCACGATTTTGTCCTGCAACCCGTGCCGGATGCGGGCCACGCCCAGCGTAATCTTGCGGGTGACAAAGGATTCCCCGCGCCGGGGCGACTCGTGGTTGAAGAGAATGCCGTTGGAGGCGTGCAGGCCGAACGCCTCGCGGTAATTCTTCACAATCCAGTAGGAATACAGCTTGGCCACGCCGTAGGGGCTGCGCGGGTAAAACGGGGTGGTCTCGCGCTGCGGCACCTCTTGCGCCTTGCCGAAAAGCTCGCTGGTCGAGGCCTGGTAAAACCGCGCATCCAGCTTCTTCTGCCGCACGCCTTCGAGCAGGTTCAGCGTGCCCACCCCATCCACCGTGGCCGTGTAATGCGGCACCTCGAAGGACACCTTCACGTGGCTCTGGGCGGCCAGGTTGTAGATTTCATCCGGGCGCACGCTTTCCAGCAGGCTGGCCACCGACGTCGGGTCCGTGATGTCGCCGTAGTGCAGGAAGAGCCGGCGATCCATCAGCTCCCGGTTCTTCACGTACAAATGGTCAATGCGCCCCGTGTTGAAGGAGCTGCTCCGGCGCACCATGCCATGAACCTCGTAGCCTTTCCCGAGCAACAGCTCGGCCAGGTAGGAGCCGTCCTGGCCGGTGATGCCCGTAACAAGCGCGCGTCTGGGTGCCTTCATGCTGTTTGCGGACCAAAGTCCAGGTGTGACGGCAGGCTGCTCTGGAACCGGGTCTTGTCTCCCTCGCCCGCGTAAGGTCCCTGCTTCACCTCGAGCATCTCCAGCTCCTCCAGCACCTCAAAACCGTGCCCTCCCTGAACGAGCAGAATCACGTCCCCGGCCTCCAGTATCCGGCTTTCCAGGTAGCGCTGCTGCTCGCTGTAGAAGTCAACCCGCAGCCGCCCGCGTCTGACCACGAGGACCTCCTGGGTGTATTGCACCACCCTCGGCACGGGATTGTGCACGTGCGGCTCAATGCGCTTGCCGGCCGGGTGATGCATGTAGGCCACCTGCTGGGAAAGCTCATTCGGGGTGAAAAAGGTGATCCCTGGCTTGTCATACTGCCGGCTGATTATCATGGCCGCCAGTTTTCCGTCGTGGGTGATTTGCTCGATCATAAGCGTGTTTTCCGGTGTTGGCCCCGCGTCAGGTTTGCGGTTGGCGCCGCAGGCGCAGGGCCTGGTCTTCCTTGTGACTGACGTAGCGCGTGCGCAGTTGGCAGTAAGCCCGCGGGAACAGGCGGATCAGCGTGGCCTTCAAAACATACAACCGCACCTGGTCCCTTCTTTCCCGAAGCTCGAGGAGCCGGTATTCGGCCCATTTGTCATGGCAACCGGCCTGCAAGAAGCTGCTGGCAATGTTGACAAGGTGGGCCAGGTAGACCTGACGGCCCGCCACTCTCACAATGTCCGCGGCGTGTTTCTTCACAATGTACTCAATGCCCCGCGCGCCGCGCGCGGCGTCCTTGGATATCGTTTCACCCCCATGCAGATGGTATCTGTACAGGGGGGCGTTGACATGCCCGAACGGGAAGTGCTTGGCGAGCAACAGACAGGTGTCCCATTCCTGAAAAGCGGGCACCCGCTCATCAAGATACCCCGCGGTTTCGAAGCACACCTTCTTTGCCAGCAGGGTGATAAACATCGGACCGGGGCCGGTCAGCAAGCGCTTGTAGCAGTCCCCGGAAAACTCATTCACCAGGTAAGCCGTTGTGGTGTTTCCATTGACGACCAGGCCATCCGAAATCACCACCGGGCAATCCCACTCCAGGGCGCAGCGGAGCTGCCGCTTCAGCTTGTCGGGCAGCCATTCATCGTCTGAATCCTGGAAGGCGATCCAATCTCCGACGGCCGCCTTGATCCCGGCATTTCGCGCCGCCTGGGCCCCCGAGTTTCGCGGCATGCGCACGATGCGCACCAAGGGGCTGGCCACTTTTTCCGCCGCCTTGACAGTCCCATCCGTCGAGCAATCGTCCACGACGAGAATCTCATGCGGCGGCAGGGTCTGGTTGATGACCGACCGCAAGCAGCGCTCAATCGTTTCTGCCCGGTTATAGGCCGGAATGACGACTGATACTCGGGCAGAACGCCGCCCTCCTTGGGCGTCGCAGGGGCTGCCGACTAACACAGTGCGCGAATTCATCTTCCCGTTCAAGCTCGGCTATGGAATCGTTCTCGCTTCGCGGAGAAAAGGCAACGCGATACTGAGGAGTGCACTCTGGAACTTATTGATTCCGAAGGAATTGGCGTGGTTGGCGTCTGCAAATTCTTCGTCTTCAAGAAGACCTGACCAGTCGAGACAACCTACCCTTCTTTGTTGGCAAGCCGCGGCAATCGCATTGGTGTAGGCCCCTTGGTAAGGGAGGTTCGATTCCCAGCTTCCTCGTGGCATGAGGATAACCAGAACGTGGACGTTCCGGTCGAGGAGGTAGTCCAGCACTATGCCGAACTGTTCCGTTTGTTCACGCAGTTTCACTTGCCAATTGAGCCCCATGCCTTCGCGCCGCATCCGGCAGTATTCAGACGGATTGTGAATCCTCGGCGCCTCTGAAGGCGGAGGTTCAACGTACCCATAGAGCAGACGCTCGAACGGACGCACAACACGCTTGCGGATGGCGGCAAGGAAAGCCCCTATCCGCAGCCGTTCGACATAACAGAAGCATACCGCTGAGTTTCGCACACGACGAATTCCGCACTCTGGACTAGCTTGATAGAGCCCATGCCGGGACCACAGGCTGTAGAAGAAGGAATTGGTCCTCATATCATGAGCGATGCTTAGATAGCTCACTCCCAGAATCACACAGGTCTTGGCACCCCCCGCCCTCAAAAGGCCCTCCTCCTCCACGAGGTAGCGCAGAACCTGCCATTGGGCCGTGTGTGTAGTGGCGCCAATGGCGTAGTTATGAATGAACCGCCGCTGGCTTGGGGGAAGTTCCCACAGCGCCGTGGCCCATTTGACATCCGATGAGCCAATGAGATAAACCCCGCCTCGTCGGTAATCGGCGCGCCTCAATTCCTCCAGGACCAACTGGTCCTCAAAATCGAGGAAGTAGCCATGGTTCTGGAAAATCGTCTTTCGTTTGAAACTCAGCGTTTTGTTTTTCGCCAGACCCGTCAGCCGCCCGGTCAGCTTCTCGTTGCGCGCGAGCAGATCGAGCGAGGCCACAACGCTCACAATTAGGAATATCGGGACCAAGACCTGCGCGGGCATGGGAATGCGAAAAGGCGAATGCAAATGACTCCCTAAAAGCCTTTGTAGAGAATGGCGGGAACATCCACCTTGCCGATCAGCGCCGCCGCTGCAAGCAAGGCCGCCACAAATGTTGCCAAGGCAAGCAGCACCCCGCGCCAGAAATCGCGCCGGCCCCGCTGCGGACTTTCATCACGCTGCCAGGCCATCAGAACATCAACGCCCCCACATGCTTCAATATACCCCAGGTCCGCTCAAGGTCGGCAGGGAAGAAGGCGATGGTCAAACAGACGAAATGAAAGTTCGCCACGATGGCCAGTGCCCGGATCGCGGGCGATTGCATGTACTTCTTGAACCCTTGCCGGCCAATAGCCGTGGTTAGAATGATCTCCCAGCACTTGGCTGCCGCTACGCCGAGGCCGTTCAGCAAGCCAAATACGACGAAGTTCCAGGTGGAGCCATGCCAGAGGCCGGTGAGAAATAGGGCGATGAAGTAGCAGATCAAGGCGAGCCAGAGAGCCCGCCCCGGCCACCGCTCCACCATTGCTTTGTAAAGCGGATTGAAAACATAGTCCCGGATCCAGAATCCAAGGGTGCGGTGCCACCGGGTCCAGTAGTCGATCATATTGCGCGCGAGGAATGGCAAATTGAAGTTCTCAGGCATCTTCAGGCCCACGAGACTGGCTCCGGCAATAACCATGTCGCAATAGCCGGAAAAATTGAAGTAGATGTAAGCCGGGTACAGGTAGAGCAACAAGGCGAACTTGGCGATCGCTTTCCAGGGGGTTTCAAGATCAAGAAAGGTGCGTGCGAAGGCCTCGTAAACCTCCAGGCAAGGGGGCGCTAATATCATGATTTTGATGACGCCGATAAACACACGCAAGTAGGCTTTCGTAACGGATTGAAAGTCGCACCGAAGGGGCTGCAAGCGATCCCAGCCGAGGGAGAAGTCCTGGTAGCGCTGGATAGGCCCTGCCGTCAGTCCAAACAGATTGAGCTGGTAATTCAAATAGCGCCACAGCGGCAGGCTCTTGATTTGTCCCTGGAAAGCGTCCACGGCGAGGTGGATCTGCCGAAATAGCATATAGCTCAAACCCACCACCACTACTACCTGAGACACGATCGCCGCCGGGAGCATCGGTTTAAGGAACGCATATTGCTTGATGACGATGAAGCCCAGGACTAAGGCGCAGAGGTAGGTAACCAGGAGGATCCGCCGAGGAAACTCCTGAAGAAGTCTCGTCGCCAGGTATCCACTTGCGAGAAACACGATGAGCGCCACCCAAGCCGCCGTGCCTGAAACCATGGAGGCGAGAAACCCAAAGTTGCAGAGCGCGAGCAAGGTCTGCCTCAGGAGGAGGCTCGGGATGAGAATAATGACCGCTGATCCAAGCATCAGCAACAATATCCACTGAACACTGCAGATGTTCATGAAGCACCGGCGGCCATCACGCCCGCTTCTTCTGCTCCACCAGATCCAGCAGGCTACCGACGGTTTGGCCGTCCTCCTTGAGGCGAGAGATCTCCGCAGTGGCGAACCTGACTCCGAGGCGTTTCTCGAGGGCAATAATCAGGTTGATGTGGGCCAGCGAGTCCCACCCGTCCACGTCGGCAGCCGTCATGCTTTCTTGAAGAACAAGTTCCTGGTCGCCAAACACATTGCGAAAAACCTCTTCTATCTCCCGGCGGATTGTGTCACGCATTTGTTTCCTCTCTGATGTAGGTTGTTGTCTGCAGCGAATCGTCTGCAACTGTCAGGTCCCACAGAGTTCTCTCTCCTTGGGCGCCCGCCACAGGTGCGAATCCGAGATTTGCGTAGTGGTCGCGGACCAGTTTGTTCTTTGCGGTCGGAATAAACTCACCCCGTATGCGCTTGAGGCCACGCTGCCGCGCCAGACCATAAAGGTGATTTAGGACAAACTGCTCTACCGTCCGCTTGAGCACGCGGCAACTCATCACCCAGGTGTCAATCTCCAGCGCGTCTTCGCGCGCCCTGGCCAAGATGACGCTAATTATGCCATTATCGCCGAAGCGGTCGCTCAGGGACACGGTTCGAGTGATCCAGGACTCATCCTCCAGAAAAGCCAGCAATTCGGCGGCTGTGCGGCGGCGAGTGGTGAGATTGAACTGGTTGGACCGCTGAATCAACTGAACACTTCGATTGAGGGTATCCGGCATGATCGGACCTATCTGCGCAACCATGTTCAACGATGCCAGGAAGCCCTCAATGTCGCTGGCCGAGGTTTGGGCATCGCGCCGGCTAACCTCTGCCCGATAGTACTCCGTTCTTCGCAAGTCTTCCGTCTCGACGGACAGGGTCTGGAAATACCGGTGGCGATCAAGGGCCTGAATGTAGTCGGCGACATCGGTTGGCAATTCAGGCACGGCAACTTCGGGCAGGAGTTTGCGGACGAGGGCCCGCTCAGCGGGGCTATCGTCAACGAAAACAAGGGAATTGGTGCCGATGTTCAGTTCCTGCGCAATGCGACACAGGTTTGTGGCTTTATCCTCCCAATTGGCTTTGAAGCAGGCAATATCCTCGAGCCGGAGGACCATCTCAGAATGCTTCTCAAAGACTTCGCGGGCGGTCTCCTCGTTGTTCTTGGAGCATACCGCAAGAAGGACACCCCGATGGCGGAGGCTCTTCGCATAATGCTGGAAGGCCCTGTAGGCCTCGCCTTCAGGATCAGTCTGGCCCAAACGAATGCCCCCCAATCCGTCGTCGCCCACCACGCCGCCCCACAGGGTGTTATCCAGGTCCAGCACGAGGCACTTTTTGGCCAGGCCCAACTGGGCTGCGACAATCGAGGCGACACTGTGCGCATAATCAGGCAGGCACTCCGGGGCGCACGGCAGTTTTGCCTGGTGGACAAAGCGCGGGTCATCCCACTTCCACCGCCCCCAACAGGTGGCAAGGTGCTCGACGTCGTGGATAGTGACAAATGGGGGTACTGCCTGAGCCAGGGATTCGTTTATCGAGCTGATGTAGCTCGACAAGCTTCCGGCTTGCCGGCGCTCGTGATTAGCTAGCGCGCGACAGGCCGGCAACACAAAGTTGTTCTGGATGATCTGACAACCTGATCGCTCACGCGCCACCTGCCAGAGGCTGGACCAGTCGGCCTGCTCTGCTGTGATCAGCCGGACGATGTCCAAGCGAGCATCCGCAAGCGCCGGACGGTTTGCCAAGTCACGCCAGCCTGTAGCAAGGAATATCACCTTTGGAGCAAATTGGTAAAGCTCGGAAGCCGGATCAAGGATTTCTTGCCGGAAAAGCCCGTAACCACCCTCGTAGAAGTCGGCATCCACGCCGGCGGCAAACAGGAAAAAGTCAATCAGCGGTACCAGTTGCGTGGTCGTAGAACTCCCTATCACCGCAAGCCTAGCAGTCTGGGGCGATGCGGGAATCTTGCTTCTGAGTCTACTTCGAACACGCGAAAGGGCCTGTGCGCTGGTGTAATCCAGCGTCGGCAAAGCAATGCGTCGCAGAAAGAAAGCTGTGTCAGCGTAACAGCCGGCCGACATCGTCGCTTGAAATCCTTTCATCAGCGCCGCAAACACCTGCGGGCTCTGCGCATGCCCGACGGAGAGGAATCGCTCAGTCAAGTCGGCAAGATCCTTAGTGGGGCTCATGGAGTTTTAATTGATTCTTGCTGCCGCCAGATGCGCGCCGAAAAACACCCGCTTCGTCAAGCGCTGGGGGGAAGAATCGGCTACGGAGATAAGCCATGCCTGTGCCCGTTGCAGCGGAAAGGATGACACTAATCGCGAGGCAGGTTGGTCTGATGCGAGTAGACTTATGATCTTCAACTGCGGTCGCCGCAAGAAGCATATTGCTGAAAGATCTTGGCAAGGATGGCAATAAGAACTCATGCGCGCATACTTCATACTGCGGGGCGGCAAGCCGGCTCAACCTGGTTAAAGAGGTTTTCGTACATACATAGCAGGCGATCCGGGGCAAGTAGTTCCAGCATATTCGAGGTCCCCGCTCTGGCCATCTCCGCACGCTGCCCGGGATTCTGTAACAACTCAAAGGCACGCGCGACCAGGGCGTCAACATCCAGGTAGGGCACAATCCAGCCGCTCTCCCCGTGGCTGATGATCTCCCGATTCCCGCCCGTGTCAAACGCGACGACCGGCACTCCCAGGGCCAGGGCTTCAATGATGGCCATGCTGAAATTCTCGATCAGGGTCGGCGAAACCCCGACGTCGCACGCTTTGACGCACCCCAGAATCTCGGTCCAGGCGACATGCCCCGGCACATGCACCTTGTCCAACAGTCCCGCCGTTCGCAGCTCCAGTTGCAGATCCTCGGGCAGGTGGCCGGAAAGCAGGAATCGGACGCTGCCATTCCGCAGCCGGGAGAGGCGGCGGATGATTTCAAACACATACCGCTTGCCCTTGAATTCCGATCCCCCCGACGGGATATAGACCACCGGCAAATCCGGCCCCCACCCCTTTTCGGCCCGGAATGTGGCGGGCGAAATGCTTTGGACGGACTCAACATCAAACCAGTTGGGTATCTTGAAGAGCGGGAGGCCGCTGGGGTAGGCGCGTTTGAACTCGCGCGCCATGTAGTCGCACGGGCAGATCGCTGCCTGAGCCTTGCGCAACGCCCGGCGCTCCATGCTGCGGGCAATGTCCGTATCCGCCCAATCAGACGCTCCCAGCAGGGGATTGCCTCTAAACCGGAGGTAGTTGTGGTTCGAGAACCAAATCGTCTTGCACCCCCCGGGGGGGCGCAGCCAGTAGAGCGGAACGTAATGGTCGGGAACAATGAGCACGTCGGGCCGGAACTGCCGCAGCGGGCGGTTGAGCCGCCACGCGCCGCACGAGGCCCGCAGAATGCGGGGAACGGCAACGGGAATTCCTTGGCGGTTGTAGCGCCGGACATAGCGGCGCCCCAGCCAGTACAAGATGGGCCCGAGCCAGGGCAGGGTATTCCGCCGCTCGATATGGCCCTCGTGCTGCTGATCCGAATCGGCATACGCGAAGACCCGCACCTCCCACCTCCGGGCCAGCAATTTGGCCAACTGGCAATGCGCGGCAGCGATGCCCCCGCCCTTGGGCGGGCAGGTGCTGCTGACCACCGCGATGCGGAGATGGCCGTTTGTGTTCACGCGATGCCTCCGTCCGCGGCCGCTGCTTCTCCGCGGTAGATGGCGTCCAGCTTGGGCGCGATGACGCGCCAGTCGTACTCGGCCAGCACCCGTTCCCGGGCGCGCTGCCCGCGCTGCCGGTCGGCCAGGGCCGCCAGGGTTTTCTCGACCAAATCATCCAGGTCATCATGCCGGTAGATGAAACCATGGCGCTCATCGCCCACGGCCTCGGCGCAGCCGTGCACGTACGGAACTACGACCGGCCTGCGGAGGGCCATTCCTTCCAGCACGAGGGTCGGCATCCCTTCCGTTTTGCTGGTGACCACCAGGACGGAACAGGCGGCCACGGCATCCAGCACCCTGGCATGGACGCCCTGGCCGTCAACGCGGAGGTTTTCCGGGAGCTTATCTACCCCAAACTCCCGCAACTTGTCGGGTGTCAATCCGCCCCCAAGCATCACAAAGGTCTCGCCGGGCAGCCTTTGCGCAAGCCGCACAAAATCGCCCGGATTCTTCACCGAACTGCCCCCGTGAACGTACAGGATAAACCGTGCCAGGCCCGTCTCCTGACTAAAGCGTTCCGGAACTGCCTGATCACATGCCGCCACATCCACGCCGTTGGGGACATAAACGGTGGAGATTCCGTGCCTCTGCGCGAGATGGGCTTGCAGCCATTTCGCAACGGCAAGGCGAACAGGCGCTTCCCTGGCTTCCTCAACCAGCGCCTGATTGATCTCGATCTGCCAGGGGGCGAGGCCGTCTTTGTACAGTTCTGGAAAGTAGAGGGTATGGTAGGTATGCACCCAGCGGACCCCTTCGCGGCGCAGCCCCCGACACAGCCGGATGAACCACGGATCCACCATGGAATGCGCAACGCGCAAGCCTCGATAACGGGTTGCCGCAAACCAAGCCTTGAACTCCGCGATCGCTTCCGGGCTCTTGAGCAAGGCGAGCACGGTGTCACCAGGGAGCATGGCCACCCTTTGCGCGGAGAACTTCTGGATGGCCGCCAGGTGATTCCGAATGCCGCCCTGCCGGCTCCAGTTCGGGCCGACCAGGACGTGGACCCCGGCCCGGCGCAGCCCGGCCAGCCAGCCGCGATAGGCGACCCGGCGGCGAAGGCGGCGCCCGTGGTTGGACACGGCCCGGCGCCAGGCCGCCGGCCGGGGTAATCGCCGGCGCAGCCCCCGCACGACTCGTGAGCCGGCCGCCGCTGCATTCGCCGCGATCATACCCAGTGCGTTAATTGCGTCCGCATCGCAATCGTTCAATCAGGAACCGCCGCCTGCGTGGGGATCCCGCCGCGAATCAACCGCTGCAAGAGGCCCCCCGCGAAAGCCGCGCTCAAGAAGAACAGGACAACCGAGAGTGGAGCAGCGCAGCCCATGAATCGCTCCGGCTCCTGGATGAGATTGACATCCACCAGCGCATAAAACGTGGCCCGTCCCAGCAGCCACCCGAGAACAAGCACAAAGCAGCCGAAAACCGCCTTCAACCGGGGCTTCTCCAGGGTTTGGCCGAACACGCAGAGGCCCATCGTGCAAAGGAGTGCAATCCATAGAGTTCCGGAGTATTTCGCCGAAATTCGCTCCTGCCAGCGATCGAATCGCGCCACTTGCGGGCTTTTGACCTGATATACTCTGCACGTGCATTCGATGGCATTGCGCTCCTCACCACTGGGTACAATTCTGAAAGACTCTCTGTTCGTCGTCCACCAGTTTAGCCCGTGAGCGTTTTCAGAGTAGGCCAGTCTTCCTTCCCGAAAAAAGGCAAGACCATAAGCCCCCCTGCCGTTCAGGTCTTTGGCTTGAATGTCAAATACACCAGGGAAGTGCAGCGAGTTCGTTGCGACAAGGGCTGCGCCCAGAAGACTGCCCCGATCATCCATTAGCGCCACACTGTCACACGTCGCGAGGGGGCCAAGCAGCACGCCCTCTGCTCTAAGAATTCGCGGGTTGGCGCTGATAGTACGGCGGCTCGCGGCGGCGTCGAACGTGCAGCTCGGCTGAGGATAGCCGTAGTAATCCCTTCCGGACTTCATGGACATCGCGATGGCCAGGTGTTTCAGGAAGGAAGCGGGCAGTTCCGGAACCCATTGCTTCCAGAGCGGATCCAGCGGATAATGCGCGCGGCGCCCAGGCAGGCGGCCGTCGCGCAGCGCCGCCGCGATTTCGGAGGCCGACTGGCGCATCACTTTTTCCCGGTCCGCGCCGAGCCGGGCCCAGATGGTATCATACAGGTGCAGAATCAGTTGAGCACCCCATTCCTTTGGCGCCTCCGTTCCATTCGCGCCAGCCTGAGCCGTCAACGAACCGGTCTGGAGGAGCCGGGTGCGGTAGCGCGCCAGCGTCGGGCTGACCTCCATAGCCGCTTCCAGCGACTGCCGCGTCACGGGAGCAAACCGCACTTCCTTGTCTGGCTTGATGCGCGCCAAGGTCTCCATCAACGCGCAGAGACCAGGTGCTGTTCTCGCCGACTTGGTAAACACCCCATAGTGCGCGTAGTTGACAACTTTCACGCCGATGCCGCCCGCGAGAACTACCAGCAAGGGCAACGCCAGGACAGCCGTTTGCCTCCAGGGGCCGCCTCTCAGGTCCCGGCGGGCGAGGGCCAGAACGACTGCTGCAAACAAGCCATAAGTTGCATACACCAACAAGGTCTCGCTCCGACACCATTCCCAGAGAAACAGAACACACCCAATTGCCAGAAACCGTCGCCAGTGCCACAAGCTGCTTCGTTCCTGGAGAACCCACATCATGGCGCCAGCCAGAGCGATGCTGCACAGCAAAACGACAGGCTCGCTTAGAAAGTAGTTGAATTGCAGGAATGTCCAGGGGTGCCAGGCCAGGGCCAGGAACAACGCCAATGCCGCCAGGCGCGATCGCAGCAGGGAGGCCGTGGCTCCGGCCATGCCCGCGCAGGCGAGGAGATAGAGCAGCTCGAGGGCGAGCCGCCAAGGCACACCCCACTGCTTGACCAGGGCCGTGAGAAAGCTGAAACCCAGCGGCTGGAACGGCATAGGACGATTCCCCCACACCCCGTCCACGACTGTCTGTGCATACCCGTAGGCGTCGGGGGCGAAAGCCAGCACTTCAGCCCCGGCAACCACCCAAAGCTTCAGTATCCCACCGCCCAGCAGTGCGTAACGCCAGCGCCTGCCAGACAGCAGACCCTCGAGATGGGCCACTGCCGCAACCATACCCCCAACCCAGGACTTGGATAAATCTGCCCCAAAGAAGAAAAGCAACAGGCTGCCCAGCGCCAGCAGAGCGCCCACGCTCAGGCTGGCGAAAGTCGGGGGCAGTAGCGGCACCGTCACCCTGTACCGCCGCCCGTTTAGGGCTGGATTCGACCCATCCGAGGCTCGGAACCGGACGATGCCGATAGCGCCGGCCGAGGCGCAAAAGCTGCCTTTCGCGCCGTCAGACTGCGCCCCCCAATCGCTGGTGCGCTTCAGCAAGTTGCTGTTTTCATACAAACGACAATACTGCGCCATGCCGTCGTTTCTCACCCAACGGGGCAGCCGGTAGCGGAATTCAGAGCCCGATTCGTGAATCAAGGCTCCGGGCGCCATGTTTATATGCCCGATAATCCTGGCGGGCGGCCACAACTGGGAGAACAGGAGCGCCGCACAAAACGCCAGCACGACCGCCAGATAGCGAATAAGCGTGGCCCGTCTTTGCCCTGGGTAGAGAATGCCTTGAACAGTGGTGGTCCAGAAACTCTTCGGCAGCGCCGCCAGCCCCATCAAAACGGCCGCTGCCAGGGCCGCCGCCGCCAGCAGGGCCAGCCGGTAAACCGGACGCTGCGTCTCCAACTCGTACTTCCTGCCGTTGGTGGCTGGCCTGGTGTTATCACTGGCGGAAAGGGAAACATACTCCCTCTGTTCAACGCCGACCGAGAAGGGGGCCACGCCAAACCGTCCCATGCCCTCCGTCTCCACTGACTGGCGATTCTCAACCCGGAACGGCAAAGGCTTGCCATCTTCCCAGATCCGGACGCTGGCGCGATACCAGGGCGCGGCACGCAAACCGGGCGGCACGTGCCAGGTGTGGCGAAAACCGGCCGCGGGCTGGATTTCCGCCGCCGGTATCGAGACCCGCGCTGATACAGAGCCCTGGGAAAAGAACTTCCCCAGCAGCACGATGGCCAGCACCAGGGCGACCAATGATCCCAGCAGGCCGGCAAGGCGGTATCTTTGGCTCATAAAGAAGAGGTTTAGCGCGGACTTGGGCGAAACGCCGGTGGCTTTTCAACCATCAGCCTTCGGCGGTTTGGCTCCGGGAGGACCACGGATTGCGCGGGAAACGCGGATACTTGTCCATGAAATCCGGGTTATCCGTGACTGGCAGCTCTGTTGAAGTGACGATTACTACCGCTTGCGCCCGCGAATCCATCGGGCGGGGCGGCAGTTGTAAAACCAGTAACGGTGCCAGCGTTGCAGGGCGGCGCCGGTCTTGGTTATGGCCCGGGCCAGCCCGCAGCACTGCGAATCCAGAAACGCCTTCCACATTGAACGCAGCACCCCTCGGTAATGCCAATACCTTCGCACGTATTGGAACACCAACTGACGGTGCTCAGGTGCCCAGTGCTGAAACACGTCCACCAGCACCTTGCCGGCGTAAATGGAGCCCCATGCCTGAGCCGGTCGCAGTTTTTCGCGGGGCCAGCCCAGCCGCTGGTAACGCCGCAGCAGGTCAGGACAGCCGCGCAGCCACAACTTTGAGCGAGAACCCAGAGCCGACCATGTCTGGGCGCCCATGAAGGTGGTAATGACAGGCTCTCCAATGTAGTAGCTTGGTTTCCCGAATATGCTCTCCGCCACGGTGCAGGTGTGGGGGTACGTGGTCAGGGCGTCGGAGAAATCCGGGCCGGCGGTTCGCCCGTCCCAGTACTTCTGCCAAACCGTTCGCCTGACGATGTGGACCTGGGATTGCGTGCACAACGCCGACGCCGGGCTCAGCAACTCTTCCCAGCGCTGGACCGGGCGATTTCGCAGATCGGCATTGGCATCGCAAGTGTACGGGCCCGCATAGCCGCCAACCGCCGCCTGCGGCCAGTCCTCGGGGTAGCGGGCGCAGCGGAAATTGGCATACAGGGCCTCCAGGTGGCGCTGCTGCTTGACCACCGCCAATACCCGCGCCAGGGCCCCCGGGTGGAGCAGGCAATGCTGGTTCCAGACCCAAACGAACTCGCCCCGGACATGCCGGAGGACGCCATAGACCTCGTTCTTGACGATCCCGAGGTTGGTTTCGTTCCGAAGGTAGCGGAGCGGGCCGTGCCGCTGCGCGTCGTGGGCGACGGCCGGCGTGTCGTCCGGCGAGACATCGTCCAGCACCACCACCTCGACGCTGTGGCCCAATTGCGCCGCTTGCGGCAACACCGCCTCCAGCGTCACCTTCAGGTAATGCGCGCCCTTGTAGGTGGGGATGCAGATGGAGAGGAGCGGAGTTGTGCCGTCTTCGGGCATCAGGCTGTTCTTACCTCCGCGCCAGCGCCCTGGCCGAGCGCCACAGCTTGCGGCGCTCGGCGCCAGCCCAGATCCTGGCGCGATAGTACTTCTTCTTCACGGGCTCGAACGCCTTCTTCACGGCGGCGCAGGCATGGCGGCGCTCGCGCGCCAGGACCCGGCGGGCCGGCTGCAGGCCCTTTGTAATGGCAACTCCATTGAGTTTGAGCGCCTTCCCGTAGGGGAAACGCTTGTGCAGTTCGGCCCACAGGTCGGGCGGGTCGTGGGCCGCCAGCAGGCGGTTATCTTCGGTCTGGCCAAACTTGGCCTCGGGAATGGGGCCCGGCGAGTGCTTGCAGGCGTCGAGTTGCGCGTACACGTTCTGCAAAATGGCCGGCCATTGCTGGTCGAGGGCTTGCAGTTGCCCTTGCAGTCTAGCCGCCAGCGCGCGGGATTCCGACAACCGCGCGACCCGCGCGGCCACGGTTTGGACATAGTGCGCCTCATCCATCGGGCGCGGGCTAACCTCGCACAGGGGCGGCGAGTCCAGCCGGAAAATGTTCTCATGCGGCCCATAGATCGGGATGGGAAAGGCGCCGCCGTAGGCCGCAGCCTCGACAAATCCACCCAGCGACGACCGGGGAAAGGATTCGAGGCAGAAGTCGGCCGCTTGATAATACGGAACCGGGTCAGGCACGACTCCCGCCAGGTGGACGCGGGGGTCGGCGGTCAACTCCGGCGGGATGAAAGCCGTATTCCGGCTGGGGCCGACGGCCAGCACCTGAATGTTACCGCAGGCCTCCAGGATCTTCTGGAGAGTGCGGAAAAAGTCATAACCCAACGCCGGGCGGTAGTAGTAATCCCAGCCGGACGTTACCAGGACGGCCAGCTTGGGATCCAGCCCGAGGGCGTGCTTGGCCTGCTCTTTTTGGAAGGAGGCAAAAGGCCGATTGCAGCCAATGCCTGGCAAGAGAGCGGTCGCCTTCGGGAAGCGGAACCGCTCCGTGAGAGCCTGGAAATAGGGATACGTGTTGATGGTGAGATCCGCCACCGTGGGCCCCAGGTTGAACCAAAAATGCGCATGGTTGAAATAGGCTACCGGGCTGCGCAGCGGGGCGGCCAGCGCCAGCACCACGACGGTGTCCCCACAATGGTGATGGAGCACTACCCGATCCACCTCGCCCGCCAGCGCGCGCAGCGCTCGGGCCCGGCTCATTTGCGAAAATTCCCGCGGCAGGTTGAAGATCTGTCCTCCTTGCTTGGAGCAGGCGGCAAGCAGGATTTCAGGCACGGGAACTGGTTGCTCGGTGAGCGCAACCAGGTGGTGCGAGGCGTGGTCCTTTTCGATCCACTTGGCCAGCATGCGGGTGTGACCGCCGGCCTGGAATACTTGACTCGCCACGTGCAGCACGCGCGGGCGGCCTGGCTGCCCGGGGAGGACACTGTCGAGCGGTATCCGTTCAGCGCGGTCCACCGCATCGGCCAGCGCCAGCAGACGGTTTTCGACCCGGCCATCGGCAAAACACCCGGGATGACGGCCGGCGGCAAAATTCGCCAACTGCGCGACGCCTGAGGCGACCTTCTCCGGATCATCCAGCCGCTGATATTCGAATTGGTCACAAAGCGCCTCGTAGAGAAAGCAATTGGAGGCTAGGGCTGTGTTCCATTCAGCGGGGGCGGCTCTGGAATCAAACGGCGTCATCCACTTAGCTGTCGCAATTCTGAAGGCTCACAGAAGCAAACGAAGGTCACGAAGATGAAACGAGGAGAGAAGCGCGGTCCGCCGCATAAGAGGCAAGGGACCGTCATGCTTCGGGCCGAGGACCACGATTTGGACACACCTTTGGCGCGGTTAAGGTTAGCGCATTCGAGCTTGCCGACTCCCGGCTGGGGGCGTCGTTTTCGTAAACGGCTTCGATGACATAAGGGTCGCGGTTCCGGACCTGTGACAGCGTGCGCCATACGTATTCGCCCAGCATACCGAGCATGAGCATATTCGTGCCGCCCAGCAGAAGGATTAGGATGACGATCGGAGTCCAGCCTTTCACCGGGTGCCCATGCACCAGAAACAAGAAGAACACCAGGCCGGCATAAGCGAAGCCCAAGGCGGCAGTGGCAACACCGGCCAAAGACATGAACCGGATGGGGACGTAAGAGAAGCTCATGACCCCGTCAATCAGGTAAGTGACTTTCCTGCCGAAGGTCCACCGCGACCTTCCGACGGTTCTCCGCTGGCGGGCATATTCCTGAAACTTGGTCTTGAAACCTGTCCATAAGACCTGGCCCTGCAGGAAGAGGTTTGCGTCCCGGTTGCGCAGAAAAACTTCAAGCGCTCGCCTTCCCATGAGGATAAGGTCAAACCCCCCCGGTGGCATCTGTGGAAACGACAGCTTGCGTATCAAGCCATAGAACAGGGCCGAGGTGGCTCGGCGGTAAAACGATTCGTCGCGGTCCGAACGGGCGAATACTACCACTTCGTACCCCTCGTCAAAATGCCCTGCGAGCATCTGGTTAATCAGACGGGGCGGATCCTGTCCGTCCGCCGAGATCGCAACCACGCAGCGCCCCCTGGCGGCGGAGTAGCCAGCCAGCAGGGCGTTGACCTGGCCAAAGTTGCGCGTGAGTTTGATGATGCGCACCAACGATCGGTGTGCCGCCTGGAGCCGTTGGAGTTCGGCGAAGGAGCCGTCGCCGGAGCCGTCGTCCACGAAGATGACTTCGGCCCTCAGTCCCGGGTTGAGGCGAATGACATCAGTTCGGATCGATTCCAGCACGCCTTCCAGCGATCCCTCGTTGTAGTAAACCGGGATGACGATTGAATAGTCAACCGCGCCGGCGGTAGCTGCTTGGCTTATCATGTTAGGTTTCCAGCTTCCAGCGGCACTCGCGGTGCGCACAAGTCAGGAGCGTGCCGCGTCGCAGTTGGCGCGCCTGGTGAAGGGGCATTTGAGGAAAAGCTGAAATCACTGCGGGCATAGGTCCTGGACTTGCTGAATGAGCCGGGCCTGGCTGAGGCAGGCCTCCCAGTGAGGCTCGAAATTGGCGCGGGTGATGGACTGCGCGAACTCGCTGAGGATCTTGCGGAAATGGTCGTCGGCCGGCAGTGTGAATTCCTCGCGTTTCCCCTGCCGCTCGAGGATGACCTGTGGGGCAAAGCCGGGCGGGGCTGTAAAGGCCCGCGGCACGATGATCCGGCCGACGCTGCCCCAAAGCTCGTAATTGCATTGGTAGAAATGGTCGAACCCGAAGGCGACCTGCGCGGTCACGCCGGCCGAGTCCCGCAGCAGCGCCGCGCCGCCCAGGTCAATGCCCCGCGCGGCGTCCATTTTCAGATGCGCGCCCAGCACCCGGATTTCAGAGCCCAGAAACAACTGGGCGGTCTTTAAGGTGTAGCTGCCCGCGTCCAGCAGCGCGCCGCCGCCGAGGGCCGCCACGTAGCGGATGTTGTCCGGCGCCAGCGGCGGGAATCCGAACGAGCTGCGCACCACTCGCAGTTCGCCCGCCTGCCCGTCGGCCAGCAGCTTGCGCACGAACTCATGCTGCGAATGGTGGCAGAACATGAACTCCTCCATCAGCAGGCGATTCCGCTGCCGGGCCTTTGCCACCATCCTTTCTGCCGAGGCCGAATTGCTCGCGAGCGATTTCTCCGCCAGCACGTGCCGGCCCGAATCCAGGGCCCGCAACACCCATTCCTCGTGCAGCCCGGTCGGCAGGGGAATATAGACGGCGTCCAGGTCGCTGCGCTCCAATAGCCTTCCATACCCGGCCACCGGTTCGCAGCCTGCCTGGGCAGCAAACGCGCGCGCTTTTTCCGCGCTGCGGCTGGCTGCCGCTACGAGCTCGAATTGGTCCGGCAACCCCTTCATGGCCGGCGCCAGGGAGCGCCGGGCGATAGCCGCGCATCCCATGATGCCGATGCGGATCGGGCGAGGAAACGTTGCCTGGCTCTCAGTGTTCATCCGGGCACAGCTTCATCTGTGGTTCGCTGCGTTTAAACCCCCGGCTCGGTCTGGCGGGCGGGCGGGGGAAGGAAGCTCAGCGTCGAGAGGAGGCTGCGCGCCTCGACGTTGACGTAATTGTTGAAGCGAATAAACGTGTTCAACTGATACAGGGTCATCCAGATGTAATTGTCTGGTACTTCAAGCGGCAGCTCTTCCCCCGCTTCCACGATCATATTGCGGTTCTGTTCGTGGTAGAAGCGGCCCCCTTCCTCGGAGAGCAGGGCCGAGTACCGAACCTGCGCGGGCGTGGCCGACAGCACGCAATCGAGGAAGTCGGGGCGGTACTCCCGCAGGCCGGGCCGGTAATTGCCCGTGATACACTGAACCGTGGGCGCCAGTTCGAGCACATCCAGGTTGCCCGCCTCGATCTTGGCTTGAACCAGGAAGTGCAGCACCCCGTTGATTCGGCGGGTGACGAACGCGATGATGCCTTCCTGCGAAGGTTTGATGATCGGCTGTGTCCAGCGCGCCGCCTCGCGATTCTCAATCTCCGCCTTCACCGCGATGACCGAGAAGTACTGTCCCTTTTCATGGTGGATGGAATCCTCGTCTCGCACCCACCGCCGCACCCGGTTAAGGGGTATTTCCTCCACCACCAGCTCGTAGCGGGTCTTGAGGCCCGCCATCCATGATAAGATCTCCTCGAAGGTATGCAGCCCTTCGTCCCGCAGCACCGCCGACACCAGGAGATCCTTCTTGAAGTCGTCCACGACGGAATCCAGGAACGGCTGATCGGCAAACGCTGTGATCTCCTGCCCTTCGCAGGAACCGAAGGGAATGCCGGAAATCACCGTGCGGGTGTCCATGTTGACGGTGTTATCCCGCAACAAGAGCTGCTTGATCTGGGCCAGAGTGAGCCAGCAGTAGTTCTCGTGCAGCGACACATCCTCCGCCACCTCGATGATAATGTTGCGGTTGCGCTTGCGCAGAAAGCGCGCCCCCTGCTCGGACTGAAGCTGGTCAAACAGAATCTCATGGCGCGAGAGATCCTGGAAATACTCCAGGTAGAGCGGCTGCTTCCCCTGATGAACTCTCGTGTAGTTGCTCTTGGTCGCTTGCAGGGTGGGCGAGAGCTGCACCTGGTTGACATTGCCGGGTTCGCATTTGGCCTGCATCAGGAAGTAAAGGACGCCGCCAAAGCGTTTGGTCAGGATCCCCAGGAACCCGATCTCCGGCTGGTTGATGATCGGCTGGTCCCATTCCAGCCCCCCGCGCCAGTTGGTTTTGACGTTGATGCCTGCAATCGTGAAAAACCGGCCGCTGGCGTGCTGGAGATTCCCCGTAACCGGATCGAATGACCATTGGTCCAGCCCCGAGAAGGGAATCGGCCGAATGGCAATCCGAGTTCGGCTCCGGCACTCCTCCAGCCAGGCCGCACACTGCGCCGTGCTCATGAACGGATTCGACTCGGTGAGAGCGGATGCGAGGAACACCTTCTGTGTTTCCGGCTTGGCGTGCATGCTAATCAGGAACGGGCATCGCGCGGGACGGCCGGTTCAGCGGGGGGGGCGCATTTCATTGCGAGAGCCTTGCGCACGGCTTGCGGCTGAGCCAGGGCGGCGCGCATGATTTCACAGATGACCTGGGCCGTTTCGCGGCTGACCGCCTGCCCGGTCGGCAGGATCAGGATGCGTGCGGCCACGCGCTCTGTAACCGGCAGGAGCAGATGCGCGTTTGGCTGCAAAGACCGGTAGGGCTCCATGCGGTGGCAGCCGGGCCAAAAATACTTGCGCGCCAGCACGTTCTCCGCATGCAGGACGGCCACCAATTCATCCCGATTCAGCGCCGCAGCGTCCGGGTCCACCTCCACCACGACGTATTGGTAATTATTGCGCTCCGCCGGGTCATAGTGAATGACCGAGATGCCCGGCAAACCTCCCAAACCTTCCCGGTAGGCTTCATGATTCCGGCGATTGATGGCGATGATTTCGTCCATTGAATCCAGAGAGGTCAGCCCCATGGCGGCACAGACTTCGGACATCTTGCCATTTACACCAAGGTAGATCACCCGGTCATACCCGGCGAAGCCGAAGTTCCGCATCAGGCGCAGCTTGCCAGCCAGGGCGTCATCATTCGTGACGATCGCCCCGCCTTCGAAGCAGCTAAGGAACTTGGTGGCGTGGAAGCTGAAGATTTCGCAGGCGCCAAACCCGCCCGCCATCAGGCCCTGCCGGGAACAGCCAAATGCGTGGGCGGCGTCATATAAGACCTTCAGCCGATGCCTTCGGGCAACCCCCTCAATGGCCGCCGTGTCGCAAAGGCGTCCCCAGACATGCACGCCCAGAATCCCCGTCGTCCGCGGCGTGATGAGGCGTTCGATGCTGGCCGGGCAGACGTTGTGCGTGGCCGGGTCCATGTCCGCAAACACCGGCGTAATCTCCTGCCACTGCAAAGCGTGAGCCGTCGCGATGAATGTGTAGCTCGGCAGGATGACCTCGCCTTCGAGACCGAGGGCGCGAATGGCCAACTCCAGCCCCACCGTGGCGTTGCAGATTGCCATGCAATGCTTAACGCCGACCAAGGCGGCGATTCGAGACTCGAATTCCCTCACCAACGGCCCGTCGTTGGACAGCCAGCGGCGATCCAGCAGGTCATTGATCCGGTCTAACAGCTTCTGCCGATCACCCAGGTTTGGGCGACCGACGTGAAGCGGAGCGTGGAAGGCTGGCGCCGCTCCCAGAACCGCAGGTTGTTTTTTGCTCACAGGAAGGTTATCCGAGCGTTTGCTCGTACGGGAGTATGGGCGCCAACACGCTGGCCATGGGCGCTTTGTTTGCTGATGTGAGTCGGCTCCGCGCCTCACTTTGCGCCAGGGAAACGATGGTGGCGAGGAGTTCTCTCATGCCCGTTTCAGAACTCGGGCCGGCACGCCGACGACGACCATACCCTCCGGCACGTCGCGTATGACCACGGCGCCGGCGCCAACGATGGAATTGGCCCCGACGCGCCTCTTGTCAATGATGGCGGCCCCGATGCCCAGCCAGGCACAGCGCCCAATGCAGACGTGCCCTGCCACGCTGACGCCCGGCCCAATGTGCGCGCCGTCTTCCACCACGCAGTCATGGTCAATGCTCGCACGGGTGTTCACAATCACGTTGTTCCCGATCCGGCTACCGGGATTGATGACGGCCCCCGCCGCCACTAGAGTCCCCGCTCCGACCTCAACGTCAGCCGCCACCACCGCTGCCGGATGCATGGCACTGACCAGTTGAAAGCCCCGCGACTCCAGCGTGCGCGCGACTTCCAGCCGACGCGGGTTGTTGCCGAAGCCAACGAAGGCCAGCCTTGTGCCCCCGCGCAGCAGAGCGTCCAACTGTTCCGCTCCGCCCAAAACGGCGGAACCGAAGAACGACTCTCCATGGCGCTCCGGATTGACGTCGTCAATGAAACCAACCACGTCCGCGCCGCGCAGGCGTAGGATGTCCGCCGCCACTTTCGCGTGGCCCGCGGCGCCCCAAATCACGACCTTGCCGGGCCGAAAACTTTTATCTGCCTGGAGACTCACAAAGAGCGGCTGGTTTTGCGAACGGGAGTTCGCCATCAACTATCGCTTCAGTCTGCCATGTCAGGGGAACCTGCACGGCGCTTGGTTCGCGGCCCATGGTGCCCATGGCTCGCCGGCGCAGGTCCTCGACGGTGAAGGAGGCGATCGCTTCATCGGTCCAAACAATGCGCGAACCATCCTCGACCAGCAGGAGTTTGAGGCGGTACCCGCCGCTATTGAGCAAGTCGCCGGGAATGACACAGCGACTTCGGTAATGTCCGCACGACTCCGGGCATGGGCTGGTCCACGTGGTCAGAACAATGACTTCCTGTTCATTGATCAAGTGGAAGGTCAGATGGAAGTGTTGTTTGGCCTTCGTGCGGCGGTAGTCCACTTCAATCGCAACGGGCGTTTCCATCTGGATCAGGCCGTCGGGCGTCGCCGTCCCGGGCGTGACCCGGATGCCTGTCACTTTCACCAGATCATTCCCAGGGGCGGATGCCAGGTCCGGCCAGCTCCGCTCCGAGGCCACCACGGTCTTGGCCGTCTTCAAGTACTCCGGCACCACCTGCTTGACGCTTCCGCTGCAGGCGATTTCCCCGTTAGCTAGGAGAATCGCGCGGCTGCAGAGGCTTTGCACCGCCATCATGTTGTGGCTGACGAACAGCACGGTGCGCCCATGCTGGGCGACATCGCCCATCTTGCCCAGGCATTTCCGCTGGAAGGTGGCGTCTCCTACTGCCAGCACCTCGTCCAGGATCAGAATTTCGGGTTCCAAATGCGCCGCCACCGCGAAAGCCAGGCGCACATACATGCCGCTGGAGTAGCGCTTGACGGGCGTGTCAATGAACTCCTCGATCCCCGAGAAGGCGACGATTTCATCCAACTTGCGGGTGATCTCCGGCTTGGTCATCCCCAGGATTGCGCCGTTCAGATAGATATTCTCGCGTCCGGACAGCTCGGGGTGGAAACCGGTTCCCACTTCGAGCAGGCTGCCGATTCGGCCCTTGACTCGGAATTCGCCCGTCGTCGGGGCGGTGATGCGGCTGAGGATCTTAAGGAGGGTGGATTTGCCGGCGCCGTTGGCGCCGATGATGCCGAGCACCTCGCCGCGGGTGACCTCGAAGCTGACATCCCGCAAGGCCCAGAATACGTCGCCTTCACGCCGCTCGTGGTGCTGATCCCCCACCTTCTGGAGCGGGTCCGGCCGGCGGCGCAGCTTGGCCCAGGCGCGGGCCAGGTCGTCTTTGAGGGTGTGGGCGCCGATGGCCCCCAGGCGATAGACTTTGCTCAGGTTGGAGACGCTGATGACAGGGTCACTCATGAAAAGCAGAAATGGGGAAAGCAGAAAGCAGAAATACGGAAAGCAGAAAGCAGAAAAACGGCTTCGGGGACGAGAGACAGTGAAGGAAGGGAAGCATTTCTACTTTCTACTTTCTGCTTTCTGCTTTGTCCGATTGATCATCGTGCTCATGATGGCAATCAACTCTGAAGCCTCATCTTCCAGCGGTTTGGTCAGGACGGATGCCACGCCACAATCCTCGCGCAGCAACTCCAGCCACAGTTGGGATTCATCGGCCTCCTGCAGTGCTCCACCCAACTTTGACACAAATTCCTCGTCCGAACGGGCGCGCGACGCTTCACGCACATGCGCGGCCACGGATGTGCCGGAGCGCAGCAACTGCCTGCCCAGAATCCGCACGTCATCCCGGCTTCGCGGGAGAGCCGCGAACAACCGAAGAGTCATTGAGCCGTACCTCTTCGTCCGCTCGCGAAATTCTACTGGTAGTCGGCCTTGGTTTGGCATTTCTGCTTTCTACTTTCCAAGTTTCTGCTTTCCCCCCTCAAACCGTGTCCACAAACGTTCTGGCCTTGCGCAGGTAGAGGGTGATGCCCAGCGTCAGCAGCACCAGCAGCAACAGGGCGCTCATGGCCAGGTAGAACGGCTCCGGGGTGCCTTTGCCCAGGATCGCGTAGCGGAAGGTCTCGATGATGGACGCGAACGGATTGGCATGGATCAGCCAGCGGTATTTCTCACCAACCACGGAGACCGGGTAGATGATGGGCGTGGCGTACATAAGGAGCTGGGTGAAAAAGCCGATGACCTGTCCCAGGTCGCGATAGCGGGTGGTGACCGCCGAACAGATCAGCCCGAAGGCCAGCCCGTAGCCGGCCAGCATCAGGACAAGCACAGGAAGCAGCAGGAGATAGACGTTGGGGTGGATAGCGGCGCCGCGCAGCCCGAACAGCATCACCGTCGCCGCCAGGATGCCGCACTGGATGGCAAACGAAATGAAGCAGGACACAATCACGGACAACGGGGCGACGAGCCGGTGGAAATAGACTTTGCCGAACAGGCCGGCGTTGCCGGCCAGCGAGTTGTTGGTTTTGACGAAGCACGCGGAGAAGTAGTTCCACGCCACGGTCCCGCACATGTAGAACAGAATGGGGGGCAGACCGTCGGTGGGCAGCTTGACCACCCGCCCGAAGATCAGCGTGTAGATCAACGAGGTCAGGATAGGGTTCACCACATGCCAGAGCGGGCCGAGGATGGTCTGTTTGTGGACGGTGACAAAGTCGCGCCAGACCAGCAGCCAAAACAAGTCCCGATGCTGCCACAGCTCGTGCAGGCGCCAGTCGAACCAGCCGGTCCGCGGGCGGATCACCAAATCCCAGGCGGCGGAGTGCGGGATGGGGGGGGCGGAGATCGGAGTGGAGGGGGGCATGCTAACTGTCTAAAGCAGAAATTAGGAAAGTTGAAAGCAGAAATCCAGAGGTCAGAGAGCAGAGGTCAGAGGTCAGAGGTCAGAGAACACTCGTCAAAGCTGGAATGCTGACAGGCTGAAACGCGGAAAGCAGGACTTGACCACGAGACTACGGACTACAGGACCACTGACTACGAGACTACGGACTACAAGACTGCCAGACAAGGCAAAGAGCTGAAACGTTGAGCATCTGAGATTATTCGCGGATCACAGGCCAGGCGCCGCGGACGCTGCCAAAGTGCCGGCGGAGGGTGGGAAACGCCGCCGAGGCCGGATCCGGCGTTACCGGCTTTCCCCCGGCATCGAGATAAAGACAGCCCACCTCTTCGGCGGGAAGGCGGTCAAATAATTCCTTGGCGGTGCGGACCGCCTCCAGCCATTGTTTTTTGCATTCCACCAAGTCCACCGGCTCGCACGAAAGCAGTCCGGAGAGGAGCGACGCCGGGTAGTGGGCAAGTCGTTGAGCTTCCTCGAGAATAAACTGCGGGGTATAACCCATGTCCTTGCCACACGCGGCCCACGCCAGCGCACCCAGACTCAAATGGTGCCGATGCAACTGCAGGACATCCAGGTAATCCCGCAATTCGCCCCGTCCCGCCAAGGCCAGCAATTTGTTAGTGGCGGCGTCCCAGAAATTCAGCACGTAGCCCATTTCCGGGTCGGGCTGCACCGGGAAGAACCGGAAGGCCGAGTCGAACACCCATTCAATTCGCGTGGTCGTGCTCTCGCGCGTGACCAGCGCCCGGCGAAAGGTGGGTTGCACATTGTCCCACACGACTTCGTAACCGTGCCTTTCCAACAGCGCACCATCCGCATCTGCAGCGATCTTCACGCTTTCGGCGGTATCATGAAATAAATCAATATCCTGCGACCGCCGATGCGATTTTTCGTCCCGCAACAGTACAGTGGCCCCGCCCACGTAACTTTCCGGATTCCGGTTCGTCGCGAGGAGCCGCAGAATGGCTTTTTCAAAATCCGCTATTGGCATATTTGGGCGGCAAGCAGAAAACCAGGGCGGCCGCCATCCGCCCGCAAGCGCTCGCAGACGTAAGGAACCTCCTCCTCAGTGATTCGAGCGTCCCGGTGCATGTACCAAAAACAACGGGAGTGGAAGCGCTCGAATGCCTGCTGGGCCAGGGCCAGTCGCTCTGCCGAGACTGGTCGGACGGCGGCTCTTGACGGGTGCTTCATGCCTTAGACTAGATCAAAAGGGGGCAAGCGGAAATGCAGATTCTGAGGGCTACGGGGACTGCACAACTACTGAATAAGCCGCTATTTCAATCGCCCTCGCAGCCGCGCCGGATCGCGGCGGCAGTCCAAGACCGCGCGAACACGGACCACTTCCCTCTCAACTGCATAGTAGATCGCATAGGGGAACCGTTTGGAAAGGAGCCGGTGAAAACCAAACACGTTCCTATGGATGCCGGCATATAATCTGAGCGAGTCAATGTCGGAGAACAACGACTCAAGGAAGTAACTGCCGAGACCCGCTTCTTGCTTCTCGTAGAACGCAAAACCAGCAGCCAGATCCTCTCTCGCTGACGGCAGAATGACAATCGTCATGCGAGGCGGTCGCGAAGCTCTCGCTTGGCGTCCTCCCAGCTCACGAATTGCTCCTGGCCGGACTTTACCCGTTGCTCTCGTTCGTCGAGGACCTGCTCATGCCAGGCAGGAGACTGGAGGTCTTGCTCGTTGCGGCTCAAGTTTGCCCACAAGGCTTCCATCGTGCGCAACTTCTCCTCCAGTGTCATTTTCTCGATTTCAAGCTCAATACTCATAGCCAAACTATCTTCTCAAAAGCACAAACCTGCAAAGCCGAAAGTGCTTCCTCCAAATAATCTCTGGGTTCGCTTCTCAATGGCAGGACTACGGGCTGCAGGACTGGCGTGCTTCACCTTCAGCCATCGTTAGCCTTGCCATATCTGCCAGGCTCTGCTCGAGCGGGATTTCCGGTTGCCAGCCCGTGTCGCGGGTCAGGCGGTCATGGTTTGCGATGCTGCGGCTCGCCGCGGAACGCTCCGCGCCGTTTTCCCCGTCGGCCTTGATGATGGAGACCGGCCGGCCTGCGATTCGGGCCAAACGGGTGGTGAGGTCCAAAAGGCTCACGCCTTGTCCGGTGCCAATGTTGTAGATCATTCCCGGCTGTCCCCGCTCCAGGATCAGCGAATAGGCCCGCACCACGTCCCGCACGTCCACGAAGTCGCGGATCGCATGGCCATTGCGCAGGGGAAACGCGGTTGGCGCGGCCTCGCTGCAGGCCAGCAGGCGCCGGAGAATGGCTGCCGGGGCATACCGTTCGCTAAGCCCCGGCCCGATCAGGTTAAACACCCGGCACAGGAACACCGGCAATCCCCAGCGGCGGCGGGCCAGTTGTCCCAGGGCCAGTTCGGCCTCCCGGCTGAAGCCGTACAGGGTGGTGGGGCAGGCCGGCATGTCTTCGCGCAGCGCATCCACCGCGTCGGGCTGGGCCCCGTAACCGGCGGCGCTGCCGACGAGCAGGACGCGCGGCGGCTGCTCGAGCCGGCGGCACGCCTCCAGCAGGTTCCAGGCGCCCTCGAGGTTGATGCGGATCAGCGCGGACGGGTCATTCTCGTCGCTCACCCCGGCCAGGTGGTAAACCGTATCCGGCTGAACGGAGTCCACCAGGCGGCTGACTTCCGCGCCGCTCCGAATGTCGCAGGCTTGGAATTCAGCCGCTGACGTTTGGCCGGACTGAGCCGGCATGTCACTCCCGACCACCGCGCCTGCCCCCGTGGAATTCAGGTGCCTGGCCAGGTGCGCCCCGGTAAAGCTGCCGGCCCCGGTTATGAGGATCGTGGACATGACGCGTGGTCCGTAGTCTCGTGGTCTCGTGGTCGCTTTCTACACCCTCTCAAACACGTCTTTTCTCTCGGCGAAGAGTTCCTGGGCGCGGGCGTAGTCGTCGGGCCGCCCGATGTCGAGCCAGAGGCAGTCGGCGGGGTAGGCACAGACGCGCTCGCCGCGCTTGATCAACCGCAGCACCAGTTCGGGGAAATCGAGGTGGCGGCCTTTCCGGATGTGCCGGAGCACGGCGGGCTCATACACGTAAACGCCGGTGCTGACCTGGTAATGGTGTTCGGGTTTCTCGCGGTAGCCGGTGACCCGGTGGTCCCGGTCGAACTCAAGCACGCCCAGGTCAATCTTCACCGCGCGCGTGTGGGTGGCGATGGTCAGCAGGGCCTTCTGCCGCCGATGAAACTTGACCAGCGCGTCGAAATCCAGATTGGTCAGCAGGTCGCCGTTCATCACCAGGAACGTGTTCGTCAGCCCGGAAATCAGTGAGAGCGAGCCGGCGGTGCCCGTGGGTTCCTCCTCCTCCACGAAGCGCAGGCGGATCCGCTCCACCAGTTGGCGGCGGTGTTGGAAATAGGCCTTCATGAGCTCGGCCAGGTGTCCCAGCGTCAGCGTGATGTCGGTAATGCCGGCGCGAAGCAGGCGCCGCATGAGGACTTCGATGACCGGCGTGTCCCCCAGGGGCACGAGCGGCTTGGGGAAGTTGATGGTGAACGGGTGGAGCCGCACGCCCTTGCCGCCCGCCAGGATAACCGCGCGCAGGCCGGAGGCTGCGCCGGCACTTTTGGCTTTCGTTCGGAGCTTCATGCTAGCCAGAGATCAGAGGTCAGAGGTCAGAGGTCAGAGGTCAGAGATCAGAAAGGGGGCGGGGTTCTTTATCATGCTCCCGAGCATTCTCCCCACTTCCTGGGAAAGCGCCGTGAGCTCTTGATGTTGGACGGAGGTGATGTAGCTGCAGTCTTTGGCGAAATCGAGGGATGAGTCTGTCTCGCCGTTCTCGCCGTCACAGTCCGTCAGTTTGCTGATGAAATGGGCTTCATAGCGCCGCTTGGCCCAAGCCTCGCGAAGGTTCAGACAGATAGACCGGGACGAACGCCGAATTTGGCTGGTCAGCGCGTAGCGTTCTTCGGGGGGGGAACCGCTTGCTGATCTCGAACGTGTGCGTGGCAAGCTGATAGGCCTCCTTATACACTTCCAAATCCTTAGCTGAATTGAGTCTCATACTTCTCCCGACTTCTGCATTCTGCCTTCTGACCTCTGACTTCTAATCTCCGCCCTCTGTCCTCTGTCCTCTTCACACCGCATATCTGTCACTCCGATACCGGCTGAGGTTCTGCCGCAGATAATCGGCGGTGCGCCGCAAGCCCTCATCGAGCGAGACCTTCGGGGTCCACCCGAGCCGCCGGCGCGCCTTGGAGGCGTCGCAGAGCAGCAGGCCGACCTCACTCTTCTCGGGGCGCTGACGCTCGGGCACGCTGATGATCCGCGCCTTGCTGCCGACGGCGTCCAGGCAGCGCTGGGCCAGCTCGCCCACACTGACCGCCTGGCCCCGGCCGAAGTGAATCACTTCCCCCTCGATCCCGGGCGTCTCCGCCGCCGCCAGGAATGCGCGCGCGGTATCCTCGACGAAGGTCAGGTCGCGCTTCGGGTCCAGGTGTCCGAGCCGGATTTCAGCCGCCCCGTTGAGCGCCTGCGTCAGGACGGTGGGGATGACGGCCCGGGCGGATTGGCGCGGGCCGAAGGTGTTGAAGGGGCGCAGCGTGACGACCGGCAGGTCGAAGCTGCAGAAATAAGCTTCGGCGAGCTTGTCCGCTCCGATCTTGCTGGCCGAATAGGGGGATTGCCCCTGGAGCGGGTGCTTCTCGTCAATTGGCGTGTAGCGCGCGGTGCCGTAAACCTCGCTGGTGGAGGTGATGACCACCCGCCGGACGTTCGCCGCGCGGCAGGCTTCGAGGACGTTCAAAGTGCCGCTGACGTTCGTCGCCACATACGAGGCGGGCGCGTGGTACGAATAGGGAATGCCGATCAGCGCGGCGAGGTGGAGCACGGCGTCGCAGCCCTCCACCAGCGTCCGCATCATTGAGGAGTCGGTGACGTCGCCCAGCCGGACTTCGAGCTTCGCGTGGCCGGCGGCGGGGCTGCCGTCCAGGTGGCCCCAACTGCCGAGGCTGTTGTAGTGCGCCAGCGCGCGCACCTCGTGCCCCGCGTTCAGGAGCAACTCCACCACGTGGCTGCCAATGAATCCGCCCGCGCCGGTAATCAGGTATTTCATGTGTCGGGAGTCGTGTTGTCTGTGGTCTTGTAGTCCGTGGTCTTGTGGTCCTTCCTTCAGTACCTCAGCCGGTACAGGGCGAACTTGAGCAGCTCGTTCTGAAAGTCGAGCAGAGCCTTTTCGTCCGTCCACCAGCCCCGGCATTCTTCCGGCCGGATGCTGGTGATCGTGGTTCGGACCGTATCGCCCAGGTTCTTGCGAAACGCCCACCGCACGCGGCGGGAATGGAAGGGGCCGGTGGGAATTAGCATCGAGGTGGCATGGGCTGCGCGGGACCAGTCCCGCGCAGCCTTCGCCTCTTCAAAGGTACTCGTGAGATTGGTGCCTGCGACTTGTATCACCGCTGCCGGCACGGCGTTCGAGAGCAGAATCCGCCGCACCAGTTCTACCTCCGGAATGGTCAAGCCCATGCGGTCGGTGGCGCGGAGTTCGGAGTTCATCAGCAGGATCGTTGGCGCCAGGCCCGCGTGATACAGCCGGACGGCTTCGAACGACCGGAACTGGGCGCCCCCGCCCAGCACGACAATCGCATCGGCCTTGACTGGGAGATCGTTGATCATCCAGGCCCTCGCCGCGCCGTTGAGCAGCGGGGCGCGGAACACAAAAAGCACCAAAAGAAGGAGGGCGAGACTGCAAAGGCACAGGATGACTACCTGTAACCGGCGCAGTCGGCGGCTGTGGGAAGGCGGGGCAGGGGGGGGCGACGGTAACTCCGGCTTCTCTTGCGCAGTTGTCTGGGAATCCGGTTTCACTCGTCTTTTTCTCAGGCAAAGACCTCAAGCCACGGCTGCGGCGGCCGGACAAAGTGCGTCCACTATTGCATGGCAGCGCCTGACATAATTGGGATGCGAAAAGTGCGCCAAGCCGGGCGGCACCTGTCCGCGGGGCTGCTGCAACGCATCGAGCAAGCCTTGGTGCAGCTCGTCACGATTGCGCGGGTCCACCAGCAACCCCATGGTTCCATCGCGCAGGGCCTCGCCGCTCGCGTCCAGCTTGCTGGCCAGCACCGGGATGCCGCATGCCAGGGCTTCCAGGTAAACAATGCCGAATCCCTCGCCGTAGCCGGGCATCACAAACGCGTCCGCCAGCCGGTAGTGGGCGGCTTTCTCCGGCTCGCCAAGCCGGCCCGCAAACACGACCCGGGGCGACGAGGAATCGAGGGGTGCGGATGGAGATTGAGCGCAATCGCGCACGGTCAACCCAAGCGAACGGGCCTTTGCGACCAGGCGCGGCCGGTCGGGGCCGTCTCCGGCAATCAGGTATGCGAGCGACGGGACCTCCCGCGCCAGTTCGGGCAGCAATTCGAGCACTTCGTCAACTCCCTTGGGGCGTTCCCGAAACAAGCGCCCGAGCGTCATTATTACTTTCCTGCCGGCCAGCCCGTACTTCTCGAGCAGGACCGGGTCTTTTTCGCCCGGACGGAAACCGCTCAGGTCCACGCAATTCGGCAGCACAAACTGCCTGGCGGCGGCAACGTGCGACCAGCGGACGAAACGATCCCAGGTGAAAGCGCTCACGGAGATAAAGGCGTCCACCCGGCGCGCCAAGCTCCGCACCAGCACGCTCCGGTGCGGGTCCCAGACATCCAGCCCGTGCATGACGAGAACCAGCGGGCAGCGCCCCTGGCTGAGCGAGCCGCGAGTTCGCCGCACGAACCGCCGCGCCAGAAAGGCCGCTGGGAGCAGGTTGATGTGCCCGCAGATAACAAGATCAAAGCCATTAGAGAGCTGAGAATTGTGCCCCGCAGCCCGATCGAGCGGAGCGGAAGGACGGCGCCGCACGCACCTCACGGCAGCGGCGATGAAGCGCGCCTTGCCGCCCAGCCCCGTGGTGATCCAGGTCAGTTTGGCTGGCAACGAGCCGGGTGCGCCCGGCATAAGCCGCGGCAGCGCCACCACTTCAGCGCAATCCGGGTGGATGCATAAGGCGGCCAGCAGGTCTCGGCTGAACTTGGAAATCCCGCCCTGGCTCCCAAATGCGTCCGGGATGAGAGCCAGCACCCGAAGTGACCGGGATCCGGATGGAACCATGGGACATTGTCGCGCGGACATGCGTCACGCAGCCGCCCCGGCAAGGCAAAGCTCCGCCCCGTCAATTCGCAGCGCGCTTTTCGTCGCGCCGATCAACGTCTCGACCGGCATATCAATAATGTCGCTGGCACCTGCCACGGCAGGCTTTTCCAGTTGCGCGGTCCTCCCCCGCGCCCGTCCCAAAAACTGATCCGGCTCCCGAAACCGCGTTGCTGCCTAACCCGGATATTTCACGCCTGCGAGGCCGGAGCGCGGGCATCCTGCCCGCTTACACGGTCCGAACGGCCTAAGCGGGCAGGATGCCGAGGCTCGGGTCTGCTGGCGTTTCGTTTGTGACATGAAATGTGTGGGTTAAGCCCCCAGGATCCTCATCACAACCGGCAGGACCTTGCGCGTCTTCTTTTGCCAGCTCTGAAGCATGCCTACCCGTGCCCGGACCTGTTCCCTTGCCTCCGGCGGCAGGCTTTCGACCAGGGCCGCCATGTGATCAATTCGGTCCAAGCTGTTATCAAGGCGGGTCAGAACCTGGTCCCGCAGAAAGCGCATAGCGAGCGTGCGCAATTGTGCGACGGCCTCGAAATGGGCCGCCCGCCGGCCGGGCACATACACCGGCTTGACCGCGCCCAGGTTGCGCAAGAACCGCAGCCCCTGGCTGGTGGAGCCCTTGCTCATGTTCAGACGCTCCATCATCTCCTCCATCGAGAGCGGGTGGGCGGCAGCAAAGAGCAGACCGTATATCTCGGCAACTGACTTGGGCTGGCCCAAAATGTGCGAAAACTGGACGAAGAGATCAATGATCTCGACTTCCAACGCGTTCAAGGGCTTGGCCGGCGGCCGTTCATTTCGGCTTTCCGGCGGAGGATTTTCGACAGTGGCCGCACGCATAAAGAGAAATCATAGCATATCGCCCTTATTGTTCAAGTATTTTTGACCCAAAAATGCACGCCAGGCCAAAGCTCGAAACTCCTGACCCGCCGCATGGATTCTGAGGCTGTGCGGAATCTTCCTGTTGTCAGCACAGGGCTGTTTTTTTCAGGAATCTCGCGTTTTCTGCCGTAACGCCGCGCTTGGTGGCAGCCGGGACAACCCGCGTTAATCCCTCCGTGCCATGAGTTCCCGGCTTGGCAAACAGATGCCATTACCGCAGTGGCAAGCTGTTACCACCGTAGTACCTCCGTTCTACCTCCGTCCTTCCTCCTTTTCGGAGACGGAGGTAGAACGGAGGTAGAACGGAGGTACTACGGAGGAACCACCGAAGGAGAGGGCAGGGCGAGGGGACTCACGTCGTTTCCAACGGGTTAGGATGTCTGAGGCTAGCCGGCATAGTTCACACTCCGATGGAAACGGCCACAGTGCGCCGCGTGAGGGCACGCGGCCTACAACCGAACACTCCCAATCCTGCAGGCCGCGTGCCCTCACGCGGCCTGGAGTTTGGACATTTTCTGCTGGACTCACGGCCCTGGATGACATAGAACCTG
>DAOPPX010000033.1:0-43954 GCA_035358715.1 Verrucomicrobiota bacterium | reverse complement strand
ATCCCCTTCCAAACCGCAAGCATATTGTTCCGATTATTATAAAGAAGTGGTATAACACCCCGCTTCAGCGGGGTGTTAATGAGAACCGGAACCGGCGCTGCCGCGAGGGCCTGGTATTCGCCCCCGAGGCGGGGCTATGCGGCGCAGCCTGCCCTTTGACTTGGCGGCTCAGCCCTTTAGCTTGCGCTCCAGGATTTCGCCGGCGAGGGCGGGGTTGGCTTTGCCTTTGCTGAGCTTCATGACCTGGCCTTTGAGGAAGTTCAGGGCGGCGGCCTTGCCGGCTTTGAAATCGGCGGCGGGGCCGGGGTTGGCGGCGATGGCCTGGTCGCAGAACTGCTCGATGGCGCCGGCATCGCTCACCTGCGCCAGGCCCTTCTTCTGCACGATGCTGCCAGGGGCTTCGCCGGTGGCGAACATCTCCACGAAGACCTCCTGGGCGATGCGGCTGCTGATTTTGCCGCTGTCCACGAGGTCAATCAGCTCCAGAATGCTTGCGGGCTTGAATTTCAGGTCGGCCAGCGCGGTGCCTGACTCGGTCAGCTTCGCCCGCAGGTTGTTGATGACCCAGTTGGCGGCGCTCTTGGGGTTCTTCGCTTGCTTCGCGATGCCCTCGAAGTAATTGCCCAGGGGCACGTCCCACACGAAGGTCTGGGCGTCGGAGGCGGGCAATTGGTAGTCGCGCATGAATCGCTGCTTGCGGGCCAGCGGCAGTTCCACCACCCGGCTTTTGACCTCGGCCAGCCACGCGTCGCTCGGTTGGAAGGGCATCAGGTCGGGCTCGGGGAAGTAGCGGTAGTCGTGCGCGTGCTCCTTGGTGCGCATTTCCTCGGTGATGCCGGCCACGTCGTCCCAGCGGCGCGTGGACTGGATGAGTTTGCCGCCCTTCTGGAGGACTTCGATCTGGCGGGGGATTTCATACTCCAGCGCCTTGCGGACGCCGCTGAAGCTGTTCATGTTCTTGATCTCGATCTTGGCGCCGAGCTCCTGCTGCCCCTTGGGCCGCACGCTCACGTTCACGTCGCAGCGCACCATGCCTTTCTCCATGTCGCAATCGCTTACCCCGCCATAGACCAGGATGTCCTTGAGGGCGTTGAGATACTCGTAGGCCATGTCCGCGCTGGTGAGGTCCGGCTCGGACACGATTTCCATGAGGGGCACGCCGGCACGGTTGAAGTCCACGCCGCTGTTGCGCTCGAAGTGGAAGTTCTTGCCGACGTCCTCCTCGAGGTGCGCCCGGGTGATGCGCACCTTCGCCATGCCGCCCTGGAACTCGAACTGGACGGAGCCGTTGACGGTCGAGGGCTTGTCGTATTGCGTGATCTGGTAGTTCTTGGGCATGTCCGGGTAGAAGTAGTTCTTCCGGTCGAACTTGGCGTAGCGGGTGACGGTGCAGTTGAGCAGATAACCGGTCAGCGCGGTCAGGCGCAACGCCTCCTCGTTGGCGACGGGCAGCACGCCGGGCAGGCCAAGACACACCGGGCAGAGGTGAGTATTGGGCGGCGCGCCGAACTCATTGGCGCAGCCGCACCACATCTTTGACTTCGTCTTGAGCTGGACGTGGGTTTCCAGCCCGATGACCGCTTCGTAGTCCATAACGCGGGGATTGTTACCACAGATGGCCCCGGATGAGCACGGATAATCCTCTGGTCCAAACGCCACCGGCTCCCGTGCTGCGTCCGCGGGCGCATCTCGTCAGTACCACTGTCGCCGAATCGCACAGGGCCGGAGCGCCGACTTGCAGTCGGCTTAGAATGTCTGCCGGCACAAGCGGGCTCCACGGGTCTTCAGTCACGCAAAGCCGACTGCAAGTCGGCGCTCCGGTGGCTGTGTCGAGATGCGCGCTGCACCCTCGGGGCGGCAAAAAAAACTACTTGCGCACCGGCGGCGGCCCTGCTAGATTGGGCGCGTGAATGGCAATCTAAACCTGCTGCTTTCGAGCGCGCTGCTGCTGTGCCGCGCGGCAGTAGGGTTGTAGCCTTTCACGAAAGATTACTAAACCCCACTGCCGCAGCCGGTGGTGGGGTTTTTCATTTCCCTGACCGCCCGGCGGTGTTAACAAGAAAGCGAGACAACTATGCTTAAAGATCCATCCGCCAAGTACCGGCCGTTCCCGGCGGTCCAACTGCCCGACCGCCAGTGGCCCAACCGCACCCTCACCCGCGCGCCCATGTGGTGCAGCGTGGACCTGCGAGATGGGAACCAGGCGCTGGCCATCCCGATGAACGTCGGCCAGAAGCTGGAGCTGTTCCAGTTGCTCGTGAAGTGTGGTTTCAAGGAAATCGAGGTGGGTTTCCCCTCGGCCTCGAACACCGAGTTCACTTTCAACCGCCGGCTGATCGAGGAGCGCCGGGTGCCGGATGACGTGTGCCTCCAAGTGCTGGTGCAGGCGCGCGAGGATTTGATCGAGCGCACCTTCGAGTCGCTGGTCGGCGCGAAGAAGGCCATCATCCATCTCTATAACTCGACCTCCCCCGCCCAGCGCCGGATTGTGTTCGGCATGTCCAAGGAGGAAATCCTCCGCGTCGCCGTGCGCGGCGCCCAGTGGGTCCACGAGCGCCTGCCGCGGCTCAAGGGCACCGAAGTCCGCCTGCAATACTCGCCGGAGAGCTTCAGCGCCACCGAAGTCGAGTTCGCCAGGGAGGCCGTCGAAGCGGTGATGGAGGTGTGGAAGCCCACGCCCCAAAACAGGATGATCCTCAACCTGCCCGACACGGTGGAGGTGGCCACACCCAACGTCTATGCGGACCAGGTCGAGTGGATGTGCCGCAACATCAAGAACCGCGAGTCGCTCATCGTGAGCCTTCACACCCACAACGACCGGGCGACCGGCGTGGCGGCCACCGAGCTTGGGTTGCTGGCCGGCGCCGACCGCGTCGAAGGCACGCTCTTTGGCAATGGCGAGCGCACCGGCAACCTCGACATCGTGACGGTCGCCTTGAACCTCTACATGCAGGGCATTGACCCGAAGCTCGACTTCACCGACCTCAACGCCATTTGCGACGTGTACGAGCGCAGCACGGGCATGACCATCCCGCCGCGCCATCCCTATGCCGGTGAACTGGTCTTCACGGCCTTCAGCGGCTCGCACCAGGATGCGATCAAGAAGGGCCTGGCCGAATGGGCCACTGGCCGCCAGAAGTACTGGGAGGTGCCCTATCTCACCATTGATCCCGCCGACATCAGCCGCCAGTACCGCGAGGTCATTCGCGTCAACAGCCAGTCCGGCAAAGGCGGCGTCGCCTACCTGCTGGAGAGCGAATTCGGCGTCGAGCTGCCCAAGGACATGCAGCGCGAGTTCGGCCCCATCGCCAATGAGGAAGTGGACCGTTTGGGCCGCGAGGTCACCGGCGCCGAGCTCAAGGGCATGTTCTGGCGCGAGTATATCGAACGCACCTCGCCGTGGCAGCTCCAGGGATTCGAGACCGAAAGCCGAAACGGCTTGGTGCGGTGCCGCGCCCGCCTGCTCCGCGACGGCGAACCGGTCGAGTTCGCCGGCCAAGGCAACGGCCCGCTGGCGGCGCTGGTCCACGGTTTCAGCACCACCGGCCTGCCGCGCTTCGAGATCGTGAGCTACAGCGAACACGCTTTGAGCGCCGGCGAAGAAGCCGCCGCCATCGCCTACATCCAGATCAAGCACGCCGACGGCCGCACCCGCTGGGGCGCCGGCGTGGACACCAACATCGAGCTGGCCTCAGTCCGCGCTGTCCTCAGCGCCCTGAACCGCTCGCAGACCGGCAAGTAAGGGCTCGGAGACAGCGCAGGATTTGTTTGTGGGCGCTGGCCAATGCCAGTTGCCGCAGCCGGCTTCGGCTCAGCCACCGGCCACCAGCCGTGGTGACCCGGCCCGCGCGAATGACTGCGACGCGATAGGCTTCCAGCGTGATGCGGTAGCGAGTGATGGAATGGTTGATGGTGGCGAGCGGCTCAAGCCTCGCGGGGCGCACGCCCAGCACCTGGCGAGCCGCGCGCTCCAAGTCGGAGTCGGCAGGCGCGAGTTCGATATTGGGGAATTCCCAGAGGTGCGCGTTCACGCCCCCCGCAGGCCGTTGGCGGACGAGGTAGCGGTCTCCCCGCGTCACCACGAACGCAACGAAACGGCGGGGCGTGACCCGCGCGCGCGGGCCAAGGGCAGGCAATTGGTCCACGCGGCCCTGTGCATAGGCGATGCAACACCTGGCGACAGGACATTCCGGGCAACGGGGCAGGCGCGGCGTGCAAATGACCGCGCCCAACTCCATGAGCGACTGGTTAAGCCGGGAGCAGGGGCGTGAAACGCGGCGCGCCAAACGTGAGGCGTGAAGGGAGATCAATCCGCGAGCGCCAGCTTCAGCCGCCTGCCGCACCAGCGCCTCGGCAAGCTGCCACAGGCGGGCGTTGGTCGCGCGCGCGCGGGGATTGCCGGGAATGCCGTAGAGCCTGGTCAGGACGCGCATGACGTTTCCATCCAGGATCGGCTTAGGCTGGTCGAACGCGATACTGCAAATCGCCCCGGCGGTGTAGCGTCCGATGCCCGGCAGCGCCAGCACCTGGTCGAAGTCCCGCGGGAACCTGCCGCCGTGCCGCTCCCGGATGATGAGCGCGGCGCGTTGAAGGTTGCGCACGCGGGTATAGTAGCCGAGCCCCTCCCACAGCTTGTGGAGCTTCTGTGGCCTGGCGCCGGCCAGGGCCTCGAGGTTCGGCAGCGTCCGCATCCAGCGCCTCCAATAGGGCAGGACGGTCTTGACCTGGGTTTGTTGGAGCATGACTTCCGAAACCCAGATGGCGTAAGGGTCGCGCGTGCGGCGCCAGGGCAGGACGCGCGCATTTCGCGCGAACCACGCCAGCAGGTTCCGGACGATGTCGCCGTTCTTCATCTGAACGCCGAGAGCGTAAATCCACAGGCCGGAATCCGAAATGCGAAAGAAGCCCGGACTCCGGAACAAGAGCCCCGCGCCAAGCGCCTCATTTGACTCACGCCTCACTTGCCCTCCCGCCGCCCTCGCTCTACGATGCCGCCGTTCGTGTGAAACCACTGACCTCCTATACCTGCAAACTCACTGACCCGCAGGCGGCAGCCCTGCGGGGCTGGCTGCAGGCGCATTTCTACCAGTTTCGTCAGGTGCCTTACGCGCGCTTCGCAGCCGAAAAGGAGACGACCAACGTGGTGTTTTACGAAAGCGGCAAGCTGGTGGTGCAGGGCAAGGGCGCGCAGGAGTTCGTCGAGTTCGTGCTTGAGCCGGAGATTCTCAAGGAAGCGCGGCTCGGTTACGAGGCTGTGCTGAACCCTGACTTGCTGCTGCCCCGGCTGGGCGTGGACGAAAGCGGCAAGGGGGATTTCTTCGGGCCGCTCTGCATCGCGGGCGCGTATGTTAATGAAAGCGTGGCCAAGGCGTGGGCGGATGTCGGCATCCGCGACTCCAAGAACATCTCCAGCGACAAGCGCATCAAGGACCTGGCGGAGTTGATCCGCAAGACCCCCGGCTGTGTAACCACGGTGGTCCCCATCGGCAACGAAGCCTACAACCGCCTCTACGCCAAAATGCAGGGCGTCAATTCCATCCTCGCCTGGGGCCATGCGCGCGTGATTGAGAACCTGATGCTGCAACGTCATCGCATGAATCCCCAGCCGGTGCGGGCCATCAGCGACCAGTTCGCCCATAACAAGGCGACGGTGGCCAAGGCGCTGATGAGTCTGGGCCGGGAGATTGAACTGGTGCAGAAACACCGGGCCGAGGAAGACCTCGCCGTGGCGGCCGCCTCGATTCTGGCCCGGCACGAATTCGTCACCCGGTTGGCCGCCTTGGAGAAGCAGTGCGGCATGAAACTGCCCAAGGGCGCCTCGGCGGCGGTGGACGCGGCTGCAAAGGAACTCGCCAGCCGGCATGGCGCCGAGGGCCTGGCCAAAGTCGCGAAGATGCACTTCCGCACCGCCCTCCGTGCCCAGGGCTTGCCCGAACCGCCCAAAGTTGAATGGCAGCGGCGCAAGTAGGGTCTGCGGCTGAGCGCGCCTCCTCCCTCCCACAAATGCGCAACCTCTGCGCAGCGCCGCGGCGCAAGCGAGCAATGCTTGCGCAGCAGGACAGCTAAAGTCGGGGAAATCAGGCTCTTTTCGGGTTGGCACGTCATCTGCGTGAGGACCAGACACCTTGCAGCCTGTGGCAGCGCGGATGCGCGCCTTTGCGCTGCATACAACCAACAACCGCAGCATAAGATAAGTATGAAAATGAACCAATGGGTAGCGATGGCGGGTATTGCCGCCATGATGAGCCTAGGAGCCAATCAAGTCGTGGCGCAGCCGAGCGACGCCCCCCCGGGAGGTCCTCGCGGGCCAGAGGGACGTCCGGGGCGCGGCAACTTTGATCCGGCGCAGTTCCAGCAGCGTATGATGGAGCGCACCAAGGAAATGTTGGAGGTAACCAACGATGATGAGTGGAAGGCAATTGAGCCGCGCGTGCAAAAGGTGAGGGATCTGCAGCGGGAAGCCCTCGGCGGCATGGGCCGCGGGATGTTCGGGCGCGGGCCTCGCCCGGGCGACAATGCCCCGCCGAGCGACCAGGGTCCGCAGCGGCGCGGCGGTCTCTTCGGCGCGCCCAGCCCGGAAGCCGAAGCGCTGCAGAAGGCCATTGATTCAAAGGCGTCGAAGTCAGAAATAAAGGCCGCGTTGGAGAAATTCGTTGCGTCCCGCAAAGCCAGGCAGGCAGAGATGGAAAAGGCTCAAGCGGCTCTGCGCGAGCTTCTGACGCCGCGGCAGGAAGCAATCGCGGCGCTCAACGGCTTGCTGTAAGCGGACGCGAGGCGTGAAAGGCGGCGCGCGGGGCACCTCGCCCGCCAGCCGCTGCCAGTCACCCATCACCCGTTGCGAATGATCATTCATGAGTGAGACGGTTGCCCAGGATGCGGCCTGGAAGCAGTTGCTTGACAGGATGGTAGCAGCCAGGCAACTGGCTTCCACCGACGCGACCACGTTGCTGCGCCAAAGCCAGTCGGGAGCACAGACGCCGATGCGGGAAGAGGCGGACGTGCTCCGCTGGCTGGCGCGGGAATACGATCTTACCTATACGACCCTCGAGGATGTCGAGCCGGATCGCCAGCTTCTATCGTTGTTCCCCGCGCGGATTCTGCTGAAGGAGGAATTGCTGCCGTTACGGCGCAGCAATGGCAGCGTGGAAGTGGCCACCAGCCGGCTATTCGCGACGCAGGGGCTGGATGCGCTCAAGACCCTGACCGGCTTGACCCTTAAACCGGTGCTGGCTTCCAGCGAAGCGATCCAGCGGGAAATGAAGAAGCGGCTGGGAGTGGGCGCGGACACGCTGGGCACACTGAACGAGGATGCGTCCTTCACGGTGGTGGATGAACACCCCGAGGAGGACACCGACCTGGATGCCGCCGCCGAGGAGGCGTCCATCATCCGCTTCGTAAACCAGGTTCTGCGGGATGCGATTGAACTGCGGGCATCGGATATTCACCTGGAGCCGTTTGAGGAGGAGTTCCGCATCCGCTACCGGATAGACGGCGTGCTGCAGGACGTGCCGGTGCCGGCACAGATCAAGCGATTCCAGCCGGCCATCGTCTCGCGGGTTAAGATCCTCAGTCACCTGAACATTGCCGAAAAGCGGCTGCCGCAGGACGGGCGCATCAAGATTCGGATTGAGGACGCGGAAGTGGATATCCGCGTGTCGGTGATCCCGATGCTGCACGGCGAGGCGCTGGTGCTGCGCCTGCTGCGGCAGAACGCGACGTTGCGCGGGATGGGCGAGCTGGGCATGGCGGAGCGCGAGTTGAGCTGCTTCCGGCGCGTGCTGCAATTGCCGCACGGCATCATCCTGGTGACCGGCCCCACCGGCAGCGGCAAGACCTCGACGCTTTACACGGCGCTCAATGAGATCAATGATTCGGACAGGAAGATCATCACCATTGAGGACCCGGTGGAATATCAACTGCGGGGCGTCAACCAGATTCAGGTTTCGGAGAAGGCGGGTTTGACTTTTGCGCGAGGGTTGCGCTCGATTCTGCGCCACGACCCGGATGTGATTCTGATTGGCGAAATCCGCGACCAGGAGACGGCGCAGATCGCGGTGCAGGCGTCGCTGACGGGGCACTTGGTGTTTTCAACACTGCACACGAATGATGCCCCCGGGGCCTTGACGCGGCTGGTGGACATGGGCGTAGAGCCTTACCTGGTGGCCTCGTCGCTCGAAGCGGTGCTGGCGCAGCGGTTGGTACGCGTGCTTTGCGAACGGTGCAAGCAGCCCGATGATTCACCGGCGGCCCAGGCGTTCAGGGGCCAGGTCGGCATTCCTCCCCGAACGACGATTTACCGCTCCGTCGGCTGCGCGGCGTGCCGCCAAACCGGCTTCTTCGGCCGGCACGCCATTTTCGAGTGGATGGACAGCGACAATGAGATCCGACAGTTGATTCTCAAGAATGCCTCGAGCGACGTGATCCGGGACGCTGCCCGCCGCGCGGGCATGCAAACGCTGGCTCAGGACGGCTGGCGCCTGGTCCGCCTGGGCATTACGACCGTCGAGGAGGTGCTTAGCGTGACCACCGCCAAAGAGGTTGAGCGCACCACGCTGAAGGGGGCGCCGGAGGGTGCGGGCAAGGAATCCGCAGCGCGACCAGCCTAACAAGCCGGCACCAAGATGCCTCTCTTCCAATACAAGGCGTTGCAGGCAAATGGCGCGATGGCCCAGGGCGAGCTCGAAGCGGCGGGCCGGGCGGAAGCCTTTGCGCAAATGGCCGGGCTGGGGCTGCGCCCCGTCAGCCTTTCGGAAAAGGCGGGAGCTGGCGCGGGAACGGGTTTCGGGCTGCCAGCCTCATTGGCATCGTTGTCGTTCCGCAACCGGTCAGCCAGGGTCTCGGGCCGCGAGCTGGAGAACTTCACGAGGCTGCTGTCGAGCTTACTGGCCGCAGGGGTGCCGCTGAGCCGCGCGCTGGTGATTCTCTACAAGGAATCCTCCTCCCCCGCCGCCAGCGCGAAGTGGAAGGAGATCCACGACTTGGTGGTGGACGGCATGTCCTTGGCGGATGCGATGGCGAAGTCGCCGGAGACATTTCCGCGGGTCTACATCGCGATGGTGCAGGCGGGCGAGACGGGCGGGTTTCTGGACCTGGTGCTGGCGCAGATAGCCGACTTTCAGGCGCGCGAGAAGGAGCTGCGCTCCAAGGTGGTGTCGGCAATGCTCTATCCGAGCATCCTGTTCGTGCTCGCGATCGGGGTGCTGATCTTCCTGCTCACCTTCTTCATTCCGCGGTTTCAGGGCATCTTCAAAGGGTTTGGCGCGACACTGCCCCTGGCGACACAGATTGTTATCGGGGTAAGCGACCTGGTGAGAGGTTACGGGGCGTTTGTGGCTGTGGGTCTGGTGGTTGCGGCGTTCTTGCTGCGGACCTGGTTTGCATCGGAGAAGGGCCGGCGCACCTGGGAGGGGCTGGTGCTGCGGACGCCAGTGGTGGGGCCGCTGGTGGCCGAGTTTGCCATGGCGCGGTTTTGCCGGATGCTGGGCACGCTGCTGGGCGCAGGCGTGCCGCTGGTGCAAGGGCTGAACGTGGCGCGCAAGTCCATTGGCAACCAGATTCTGGTGGACGCGGTCTCGCAGTCCATCGAGCGCGTGCAACAGGGCGGGGAGCTCGGCACGAGCCTGGCGGAGACGCGCGGCCTGTTCCCCGGCTCCGTCGTGGAAATGATTTCGGTGGCCGAAGAGAGCGGCCGGCTCGACCAGGAGCTGGTCCGGATAGCCAACGTTACCGAGGGCGACCTGGATCGGGAACTGAAGACCGCCGTGGCGCTGATGGAGCCAATGATGCTGTTTTTCATCGCCGCGTTCATCGGCACGATCTTCATCAGCATGGTGCTTCCGATCTTCACCCTGCAAGACTACATCAAATGACAAATCACGATCCTGAATTATGAAAGTCAACAACCCGAAGAAGAATCAAGAAACCGGCTCGCGGTCGCAGGGCTTCACGCTGGTGGAACTGCTGCTGGTGCTGGTGATCCTGGGCATCCTGGCGGCCATTGTGCTGCCCCGGTTCACGAGTCGAACCAAGCAGGCACAGATCGCGGCGACGCAAACGCAAATCGCGACGTTCAAGACGGCCCTGGACGCTTACGAGGTGGACAACGGCTACTATCCCAAAGGCAAGAACGGGCTGGTGGATTTGATTGAGCAGCCGCGCGATGCCCAGAATTGGCGCGGGCCGTATCTCCAGGCCGACGCCATCCCCAAGGATCCGTGGGGCAATGACTATATCTACGAATGCCCGGGCCGGCACAATCCAACCTCGTATGATCTGAGCTCCCTGGGGCCACCGGGGGAGAACATGGTGATCGGCAATTGGACCGTCAAACGGTGAGAGAGAAACCAGACAGATCGGGGCTCCCGCATGCCGGCGGAGACGTCGGCGGAAATGGGCGCCAGCGAGGAAGCGGGTTCACGCTCATCGAGCTGATTTTGGTGATGGCCCTGCTGACGGTGGTGGTCTCGTTGACCGCGCCGAAGCTCTCGAGCTTCTTCCATGGCCGAACGCTGGATTCGGAAGCGCGCCGGTTGCTGGCGCTGACACGTAGCGGCCAGAGTCGAGCGGTATCCGAGGGCGTACCGATGGATCTGTGGGTGGATGTCGAGAAGGGGGAATTCGGCCTGGAAGCGGAACCTTGCTACGAACCCAGCGACCCCAAAGCGGTGGAGTTCATACTCGACAGCGGCCTGCAAATTGAGGTGGTCGGCGAGACGCCCGCCGCAACTCCTGTCAGCACGTTTAATCGGGGCCGGGAGGTCAGCCGGGCCAGTGCGCCGCGCGTGGTGCCCGCCCGGGCCAACCTGCCGACGATTCGCTTCCTGCCGGATGGCTCAATCAGCGAAACCAGCCCGTCGAGGCTGCAACTGACCAGCAGCGACGGCGGCTCGCTCTGGCTCGCGCAGTCCAAGGACGGACTGAACTACGAGATTCGCAGCGCCGATGAATAGAAGAAGGCGGCAATCCAACGCACGAAGCCAATCCGAGGCGGGGTTTACGCTGGCGGAGATGCTGGCGGCGCTGCTGTTCATGGCGATCGTCATCCCCGCCGCCCTCGAGGGGTTGCACATCGCCAGCCTGGCCGGGACGGTGGCTGAGCGCAAAGGCGAAGCTGCCCGCGTCGCACAACGGCTGCTGACCGAGAGCATGCTCACGACGAATTGGAGCCAGTCGGTCCAGAGCGGCACCTTGACGGAGGCTCAGCGCCAATTCCGGTGGACGATACGCAACGACCCCTGGAATCAGGACCCCAATCAGAATGCGATGCGCCAGCTTACCGTGGAGGTGATTTACACCGCGCGAAACCGCGACTACGCGGTGCGCATGAGCACGCTGGCGGACAGCACGCAGCAGTGAGAATTCCGATGGCAGCAACCCGAAATCCGAATCGGTTGATCACCCAGCCCAGGGGATGCATCTCCGCGGTTCGGTCTCCGGAAGCTGCCCCTCGTTGCGGTGCGCGGGCCTTTACGCTCATTGAGATGCTGCTGGCACTGGCCATTTGCGCCATCGTGCTGGTGGCCATCAATGGAGTATTTGCCACCGCCCTGCGCCTGCGGGACAAGACCGCCGGTGCCGTCGAGGGATCGCTGCCGATCAACCGGGCGCTGGCCAGGCTGCATCAGGATTTGAAGGGGACAGTCAGCCCGGGCAGGTATCTGGCCGGCGACTTCAGGTGTGGGGTGCCGGCGGTGGGAGCCACAATGGGGTTGAGCGGCGAAGCCGGCAGCGCGGGGCTGGATTTCTACACAACGACCGGCTCCATTACCGACAAGGCACCCTGGGGCGACCTGCAGGAGGTCTTCTACGAGTTGAAAGCCCCCGCTGACCGGGACCAGGACGGCATGGACCTGGTGCGGTGCGTGCACCGCAATTTGTTGGCAACCGCCATTCAACCACCGGACATTCAATGGCTGATGAGCGGGGTGCAGACGCTGGAGTTTGAATGCTACGACGGCACGCAATGGCGCAACACCTGGGACACCAGCACCACCGACACCAACCTGCCGGTTGCCGTGCGCATCCGTATCCAGCTTGTGGCCAAACCGGGGCAGGAGGCGGGCATGATGCAGCCCATTGAGATGGTCGTCCCCCTGGCGTCGCAAGTCCGCGCCAGCCTGATCGCGGGAGGGACGGAATGAAGTTAAGACAAAGACCTCAGCCTTGCGGGCCTGCCCGGCTCCGACGATCGCGTTCTCGGCCCTGCGGATCGGTGCTGGTAATCGTGCTGTGGATCGCATTCGGCCTGGTAAGCCTGGCGCTGTATTTTGCCAACGCCATGAGCTTTGAGCTGCGCGCCTCCGACAACCGGGTGTCCGCTCAAGCGGCCGATCAGGCGATTGAGGGCGCGGTCCGCTACCTGAACTACCTGCTGACGACTCAAATCGCCAATGGTTCCAACGGTGTGCTGCCGAACCTGGAGGATCCACTGTGCCACGCAGTCCCGGTCGGCGACGCCCACTACTGGCTGATCGGCCGCGACACCAACAACCCGGTTGGGCCAAGCCGCCTGTGCTTTGGGCTGGTGGACGAAGCCTCGAAGCTCAACCTCAACGCCGTCGCCAGCAACACCGTGATCTGGCTGCCCCGCATGACCGTGGACCTGACCCAGGCCATCCTGGATTGGCGAGACACCAACGGTAATGGCCCCACCGTTACCTACTACGCCATGCAACAGCCCTCTTACCAGTGCAAGTGCGATTCCTTCGAGACGGTGGATGAGGTGCGCCTGCTCTACGGCGCAGACATGGACACCCTGCTGGGCGAGGACGCGAACCGCAACGGGGTGTTGGATGCCAGCGAAAACGACGACAACCAGGATAATATGCTGGATCCCGGGGTGCTGGAGTACTTCACCGTCTATAGCCGCGAGCCGAATACAAACAGCGACGGCTCCGCCCGCATCAACGTGGCCAACCTCAGCGGTTCATCCGCGCAGTTGAGCTCGCTCCTGCTCACGAACTTCGGCACGACGCGAACTGATCAAATCCTCGCGAGTCTAGGCCTTGCCGGCAGCGGTCCGGGGCGCTCGCGCGGCGGCGTCCCAAGCGCGGTTGGCTTCGCCAGCCCGCTCCAGTTTTATGTGCGCAGCGGCATGACGGCGGCGGAGTTTGCGCTTATTAGCACCAATCTGACCGCGACCGAGGGCAGTTACGTCGAGGGCCGGGTCAATGTGAACACCGCCAGCGCGGCGGTGCTGGCTTGCTTGCTGGGGGAGGATACCGATGTGGCGGAGCAACTGGTCAACTATCGCCAGTCTAATCCGGACAACCTCACCTCGGTTGCCTGGGTGGTGGACGCGCTGGGGCAAACTTATCCGGACGCCCTGCAAACCCTTGCCGCCCGTGATGTCCTAACAACGCAGAGTTACCAGTTCACCGCCGATGTTGCCGCCCTGGGGCCCTATGGCCGTGGATACCGGCGCGTCAAGTTCGTCTTCGACACCAGCAGCGGCAGCCCTACGATAGTCTATCGGCAGGACCTGACCCACCTCGGATGGGCGTTGGGCCAGGAGGTGCGTCAGAACTGGCTCTTAGCGAAGGCAGCACAATGACTAGATTGACCAGGCTGGACTTGTTCAGGCGCAAACAGCTCTCCGGAGTGTTGGGGCTTGCCTTGGATGGCAGCCGCCTGGACGGCGTCGTCCTGCGGCGCGTCAATGGAGTGCTGCACGTTGAGGGGACCTTCTCCGTGTCGCTTTCGCTTGATCCATTGACGAATGATCCCGAACTGGTTGGGAGGGAAATTCGCAATCACCTCGATGCCCAGGGGATTCGGGAGCGCCAATGTGTGGTTGGCCTGCCGCTCAAATGGACGCTCACCACCCAGGTCGAAGTGCCCGAGTTGCCTGAGGCAGACCTTGCCAGCCTCCTGCAGATCGAGGCCGAACGAGGCTTTCCTTGTGATGTCCAGACGCTGCATATTGCGACGTCGCGGTTCAAGTCGCCGGGCGGCAAACACCACGCCATGCTGGTCGGCATTCCGAAGAACCACCTGGCTGCCCTGGAACAGGTGCTGCGAGCGGCGAAATTGAAGCCGGCAAGCTTCTCGCTGGGTGTCATGGCCCTGCAATCTCCCGGGGCGATTGCTTCGGACGGCGTGATGGCTCTGGCCATCGGCGAAAGCCATGTGGGGTTGCAGGTTACGGCGGGCGGCGGGGTGGCGGCGCTTCGGGCGCTGGAAGGAGCGCTCGAAGCCGAAGGGAGCCAGCGAATGCTCCAGGCCGATCTTGTCGCGCGCGAGGCGCGCATCACCCTGGGGCAATTGCCGCCGGGCCTGCGGGAAACCGTGCGGCGAATCCGGGTGTTCGGCCCGACCAACCTGGGTCGTCAATTGGCGGACGAATTGGAGCTGCGGCTCGAGCCCACAGGTTTGGAAGTGGAGTCGGTGGACCGCTATGCCGCTAACGAATTCGGATGCCAGCTTTCGCCGGACACCGCGGTTTCGCCGGCATTCAGTCTGGCAGCGGGGCGGCTGGCTGGACGTGACGCGCCGTTTGAGTTCCTGCTGCCAACGCCCACACCCATGCAGCAACTGGCGGCACGTTACTCCTCGGGCAAGCTTCGCACGGCCATCTCGGCGGCGGCAGCAGCGGCGCTGGTTGTGGGCGGGCTGTTCGCTTACCAGCAATACCGGCTCTGGCGTCTGGAATCGCAGTGGGCCAAAATGCAGTCAACCGTCCGCCAACTGGAAGGTTTGCAGGAGCAGATCCGGCATTACCGACCTTGGCACGACGGCTCGGTGCGCAACCTGACTATCCTGCGGCACCTCACCGAGGCTTTCCCCGAGGACGGGGGCGTGACGGCTAAGACTGTGGAGATTCGGGACTTGAACAACGTTACCTGCACCGGTATCGCGCGCAACTACCAGGTGCTGCTGAAGACGGTTGAGAACTTGCGCAAGTTCCGGCAATTCCGCGAAGTGGCACTCGGGCCGACCCGGGGCCAATCGCCCGCGCTGCAATTCACGTTCAACTTCCAATGGAATGAGGGAGGCAGAAATGCAGATTAAGAACCGGCAGCAATTCCTCATCATCGCGGCGGTCGCCGCCGTTGCCCTCCTGGCAGGCGACCGGCTGGTGCTGTCCCCGCTCATGAAGGCATGGAGCAAGCGCGCGACGCGCATCAGCGAGCTGCAGAAGCAGATTACCGGGGGCAGGTTGCTCTTGCAGCGCGAGCAGAGCATCCGGAGCCGCTGGCAACAAATGTCGGACAATGCCCTGCCCGCCAACACCTCCACAGCGGAGCAGCAGGTCTTCAAGGCGATTGACCTCTGGGCGCAGGACAGCGGCGTTACGATTTCGGCCATCACGCCCCAATGGAAACACGACAGCGACGATTACATGACCTTCGACTGCCGCGTGGATGCCGCCGGCGACCTTGGCAAGCTCAGCCGCTTCCTCTATAGCGTCGAGCGGGATCCCATGGCACTGAAACTCGAGTCGGTGGAACTGGGGGCGCGTGATAAGGAAGGCCAGCAACTATCGCTCGGCCTGCAACTCAGCGCCCTGGTTCTTACCCCGCAGAAGCAATGAATCCAATGCCAGGAACGAGCTTGAGAGTTAAGCAGATGCTCATTAAGGGCTGCCAGTTGTGGCGGTCCGCCGGCTCTGTGGCCCGCTTGACAATCCTGGGGCTCGGATTGGCGGGTGGCTTGCCGATTGCCGCGCAGGAACCGGACGCGGAGGGTCACACGAATGACCTCGCTGCGGCAGAGCTGCTTGCCCGCATCAGCGAACTGGTCGAAGCCGCTGAATCGGGCCAGGTTGACGACATGGCTCAACCCGAGGACCTGACTGCGACCAATGGTGCGCCTCAAACCAGCGCTGCGGTGATGGGCGACAATCGTGTCGCACAGGGAGCCTTGTCCGCCGACGGCACGAACCGTTCCCAAATCTCCAGCCGGTCGCCGAAAGACGACCGCCGCTCCCGCGGGCGACGCTCATCGAGGCCAGGTTATGACTCGCGCAGCAGTCCGCGTTCGGCCAGTGATCACAGCCGGGGTGATGATCGAGCGCCGGCGAGCACCCCCGACCTAACCAACAGTGCCCCGCCCAGCCTCGAATACTCCGCCTTCAAAGTCATTGTGGACCGGAATATCTTTGATCCCAACCGCTATCCGCGCCGGGCGGGAGAGCCTCGTGCGCGTCCTGTGCCGAAGACCGTTGATTCGGTGACGCTGGTCGGCACCATGAGTTACGAGAAGGGTTGGTTCGCCTTTTTCGACGGGAGCAGCTCTGAGTTTAAGAAAGCCTTGAAACTGACCGACACGATTGCCGGCTACAAGGTCGCCGCAATTGCTCCCACCAGCGTGAACTTGGCTGCCGGAACCAACCGGCTCGAGTTGAAAGTGGGCATGCAGATGCGCCGCGAAGAAGACGGCCCCTGGATGCTGTCCGCTCAATCCGGACCCCACATCCCCGCGCCGCCCTCAACCTCGACCAATGCCGCGGCCATGACGACCGTTACTGGCTCGAATGCCGTAGCTGGCGACACCGAGAGCGACATAATCAAGAGACTGATGCAAAAACGCCTGCAGGAATAATTGCCAATGAAGACGATCAATCACCTCCTTTTGTTCACCTGCCTATCCGCTGGCACCTGCTGCGCTGCCCTGGCAGCGCAAGCGGCGGCGGACGCTCCGACAAACGAGGCGCCGGCCGCGCTGGCTGCCACCAACCCGGCGACCGCTGGAGAACAACAAGCCGTGCCGCCTCCGGCCACAGAGGGCGTTAGTGGCGCGGTTGCTCCTGTCCCGGCGGCAGCCCAGGCGCCGAACTTTGCCACCGACGCTGCTGCCGGGGCAAATTCCACCCCCGACACAAACGCGCCGACCGTGGCCGTCGCGAAGGAGCCTCCGGTAATTGTCGAAGATGGCACCAACGGTTTGCGGCTCAACTTCCATAACGCGCCCCTCAATCTCGTCCTGGACTACCTGAGTGACGCCGCCGGCTTTGTCATCAACAAAGAGGCCGATGTCCGGGGCACGCTTGATGTTCAGGGCAAGGACCTGACCAGGGAAGAAGCGGTTGAGGTGCTCAATTCGACCCTCAAGAAGAACGGATACGCGGTGATCCGCAATGGCCGCATTCTGACCATTGTCGCGCAGGACACCGCGAAGACCAAGGACCTCGAGATTGTCCAGGGCAACGACCCCGAGACGGTGGAGAAATCGAATGAGGTCGTGACTCAGATCATTCCGGTGCGGTATGCCAGCGTCAGCCAGTTGGTGCCCAACCTGGAACTGCTGCTCCCGTCCACGGCCACGCTCACAGCCAACGAGAGCGCCAACTCGCTGATTCTGGTGGCGACCAAGACCGACATCAAACGCATGCTCAAGATCATCTCTGCTCTGGACACCTCCATTGCCAGTGTTTCCACGATCCGGGTGCTTCCGCTCAAGTACGCAGACGCCAAAGAAACGGCAACGCTCATCACCCAGCTATTCTCCTCACAAGCCAGCGGCCAGAGCAGCAGCCGAGGCAGCCTTTTCAACATGTTTGGCGGCGGCGGCCCATTTGGCGGCCCTCCCGGCTTTGGGGACCGCGGCCGCAGCAGCAGCAGCAGCCGGAGCAGCAGCGGCAGTGCGAGCGGGCGTGGAGCGGCGGCTGCGCAGGTCGTGGCTGTGGGGGATGACCGCTCTAATTCGGTGGTGATTAGCGCGCCCGCCGACCTCCTGGACACCATCAAGACCATGGTTGAGGAAATTGACCAGGAGGTCACCGATGTAACCGAACTAAGGGTCTTTCGCCTGTTTAACGCTGATCCCACGGAAATCGCGGATCAACTCGCCACACTGTTCCCCGATACCACCGGCTCCACCAGCACCGGCCGCCAGAGCTCCATGGCCCCCTTCTTCTTTCGCGGCAGCTCTACCACCCGTCGTGGAGGCAGCGCCAGCGACAGCGACCGGGCCAAGAAAATGGGCCGCGTTCTGGCCGTAGCCGACCCGCGCACCTCCTCGCTCATCGTCATGGCATCCAAGACTCTTATGCCGCAGATCGCCGACATGATCGCGGAGCTGGATTCTGACAAGGGGCGAAAGGAAGTCGTGGGGTTTTATGACCTGCAAAACGCGGACCCCCAGGATGTGCAAATGGCACTGGAGGATCTGTTCAACCGCAATACCCGCATAAACAACAACAACCAAAACACCATGCTGGGGAATAACAACCCATTGACCAAACGGGTGACGCAAAGCACACAGAACACTTCCACCGGAGCCGGCAGAAGCACATCTTCCTCCCGGAATTTCAACAGCGGTTTCTAAGCGTGGACACACCCATGAAGAGCAGCAGGTCCAGACAACACAACGAGGTAATTATGATCAATGCAAATTCAAAATGGTGGATGGGGCTTGCGGGAACCCTGGCCATGTGTCTTGGCCTGGCATTTCCGCTCAACGCCCAGCAGAGAAGCGGAATCACCGGAAGCAGCCCGGGCAGCAGCGGCTTCCGCAGCAGTGCCGGCGGCAGCAGCACTTCCCGGCAGTATCCCAACAACACCACGATCGGGGATGCCTATTTCTCGATTGACCCCGAAACACGCCGTGTCGTGTTCATTGCCGACGCGGCGACCGCCCAGCACATCAGCCAGGTGCTCACCAACCTGGACCGTCCCAAACCCCAAGTGCTCATCAAGGTCGTGTTCCTCGAGGTCTCGCATAACAACGCTTCCGACATCGGCCTGGAAGGAGGGTGGGGCAGACAGAACATGAATGGCGGCGTGCAGGACGCCAGCACGGTCAATGGTTTCGGCCTCTCCGACTTGAGCGCGTCCATTGGGACAAATCTCAACCGGTTCGGCCAGCCGATCTCGAGTTTCTCCGCGGTTTCGCCCATGTCTCAAACCGGCGCGGGGCTCTACCAGATCCTGGGGCAGGACTATCAGGTAACCCTCCGGGCTATTGCGCAAGCCGGCAACGCCAAGGTGCTGTCCCGCCCGTCCATCCTCGCCCGCAACAATCAACCCGCCACCATCACCGTCGGCCAGCAGGTTCCTTTGATCACTGGCGTCCGCTACGACAACTACGGCAATACAATCAACTCAGTCTCCTACCGGGATGTGGGCGTGATCTTGAATGTGACCCCGTTCATTACCGCCGACGGCCTGGTGCAAATGATCGTCTCGCCCGAAATCTCTTCTGTTGATTTCACGGCGACCACTCAGATCTCCGCCGGCGTCAACGCCCCCACCATTGATATCCGTGCCGCCGACACCGTGGTGGTGACCGCGGACGGCCAGACGGTCATCATCGGCGGACTCATCAACAGCACCAAGGCCAAAACCGAGACCAAGATACCATTGCTGGGCGATATTCCCTTGCTGGGGAACTTGTTCAAGCGGCAGCAAAAGAGCAGCGACCTCACAGAACTGCTCATCTTCCTCACCCCGCATATTGTGCAGGCGCCGACGGAACTGGCCGCGCTCTCGGCCAGAGAACGAGAAAAGTCGGGGGTGTCCCAGGGGTTGACGGAGGAGGAACTCAACAAGTTCCTGGACGAACTGCCTATGAAGAGGAAGGCCCCGCGCCCGGCCTCAGAGCCCGGCCAGTCAATGCCCGCGAATCCTCCGGGCGGCTGGTGATGGGCCCTGGCACACGCGCAAGGCCGCCCCCGCCCAACCACCGTATGGAACTGAGACGCCGCAGCTTGCTGGTCTATGGCCTGCTCGGGGCCCTCTGGATACTGGTGCTGGGGTGGCAGACGCAGGAACACCTTCGCGTCAGGGAGGCCGCCAGGACCGACTTGCGCAACCGCTCCAAAGACATCGCCAACACCCTCAGCGCCATCATTCGCGGCATGCGCTTCCGGGGGGTGATTCCCCAGGAACGCCTTGAGCCGGTGCTCAACGAAATGATCCACGGGCGCACCAACGAGCTGATTGAATCCAGCGAATTGCTTTCCATCGTCTTGCTCAATGCCACCAACCAACCCGTCGCTTCCGCCGGCCGGCCGATTGATCTGCAGCGGGAGGATTTCCTGCAGGAGGGCGAACACTGGGGACCGCGGAGCGTCACGCTGGTCAACCCGGTTGATCTCGGCGCGGGCCTGAGCGCCCAGGGCTTGACCAACACGGTGATCCTGCCTCTCTCCGGCGAGTTCACCAACCGGGCCAACAAGCCCGGACGTGAGTTCGCCCGCTGGGGACCGCCACCGCCGGAAGAGAGGCCGCCGCCAAACGCTCCGACCAATTTGGGCATGGGCGATCCGCCGCCCGGTGGCTGGCAAAGCCGCCCGCGAGAGCCCGGCGGCCGGCCTGGGCGTCCCTTCTGGCTGCGGGGCATGGTTGAGCAGGACTTCCAATCCCTGGTCGCCAAGCAAACGCTGCACGGCCTGGTCCTCACGATGTCCACCGAGGGGCTGGCCGCGGCGATCACGCGGGATTTGTGGCTGCGGACCATCATCGTCCTGCTGGCCGGGCTTTCCGTTCTGGGGTCCGGCCTGGCCTGGCGAAACCTAACCAAGTCATCCGAGCTGCAGATTCGCCTGGTGCGTACCAGCGAAATGAACACCCACCTCAAGGAAATGAACCTCGCCGCCGCAGGTTTGGCCCACGAAACCCGCAACCCCCTCAACATCATCCGCGGCCTCGCCCAGATGATCTCCCGGCAATCCGGCGGCTCGGCGGAGATTCAAGAGCGGTCGCGCGAGATCGTCGAGGAGGCCGACAAAGTCGCGGCGCAGTTGAACGAGTTCATCAACTACTCCCGCCCGCGCGAGGTCCGCCGCTCCCGCCTCGCCCTCAACTCGGTGGTCAACGAAGTCGTCCGCGCCCTGAACTACGACCTGGAGGAGAAGAAGATCAACCTGCAGGTCAAGGGCGAGCCCCTCAGCGTCGAAGCCGATGAGCAGTCCCTCCGGCAGGCCCTCTTCAATCTGCTGCTCAACGCCATTCAGGCTGTTGACAGCGCCGGTGAAATCCAAATCGTCACCGAAAGACGGAGTGCCGCCGAGGCTTCGCTCGAGGTGCGCGACAACGGGCCCGGCGTCCCGCCCGAGCACCGGACGGAGATCTTCAAGCCCTACTTCACGGCCCAGAAGCAGGGCACGGGCCTGGGGTTGGCGGTCGTCCAGCAGATCGTGCTCGCGCACGGCTGGGAGGTGGAATGCCTCGCCAACGAACCGCGCGGGGCCATCTTCCGCATCACCCACCTGCAACTGGTCGCTTAGCGCCCGCCCAGCGACGGTTCGTCCTCCGCATTACTGGAGAGCGCCCAGCCGCAAAGTTGCCACCACCGGACAATGGTCGCTTGGAAACTGGCCGTTGCGCGAGAAGGTGACAATCTCCGTGCGCTCGGCGGCCACGTTACCCCGGCTCAGAATCCAGTCAATGCGCGCCCCGTTCTTCTGAATATCCTTAAAGCCATTCATGGTGCCGACTCCTTCATTCACCCGCTGGCGAGCGGTCATCCAGGTGTCGGTGAAGAACTTGTCGCCGGTCAGAATCAAATAGGCCTTGTTGCTGCCGGCGGCGGCGTTGAAGTCGCCCACGAGCAGGACCGGCAGGTTGGGCTTAAAGGCGGCGACGCGGTCGCGGATCAGTTGGGCGCCTTTCTCGCGGGCTGCCTGGACCTCGTGATCGAGATGCGTGTTGACGAAGATGAACTGCTCTCCGGTCTGACGATCCCGGAATTGTACCCACGTCACCATGCGGGCAAGTTTGGGCCCCCAGCTCTTCGAACCGATGACTTCCGGCGTGTCCGAGAGCCAGAAATGGTCGAACGCCACCGGCTCCAACCGCGTCTTCCGATAAAACACCGCCATGAACTCGCCCCGGCTGCCGCCGTCGCGCCCCACCCCGATCCACTGGAACGCCGGCAGGTCGGCGGCGAGGTCTTGAAGCTGGCCATAGAGCCCCTCTTGCGTGCCCAGGACATCCGGCGCGAGCTTCTGGATCACTTCGGCCACAAGCGGGCGGCGCTGCGGCCAGGCGTTCGGAGGGGTCGGACTGGCGAACCTCAGGTTGTAGGTCATCACCGTCAACGCGCCTGGCGCGGCGGTCGCCGCCGGTTGTGCCGCAGTCCGGAACGGAAGCAGGCAGAAGCAGCAAGCGGCGAGGGTCAGGACTGTGGTGAGCCGACGAATGCGAGCACTTGATTTCATGCCGCGCAGTCTAGCCGATCACTGCAAGCGGGCAAGCCCCCAGCAAGTCTCGTTATGACTCCTGTCGCCCGCGCGCGCCGGTTGGCGTGCGACCTGCTCTCAGGCTGCTGTGCCGAAAGTCATCTATACAGCGAACCAAGCCAACCGAGGCTTTATCAGCGCCATGCTGGCGCCGGTGGATTCCCGGCGCGAGCCCAGGTTCGGCTTGCGACAAACCCTGCTGGGCATGGCCCTCACCCTGGGGACAATGGCCCTGATGCGCCTGCTGCTGGCCAGCTAGTCAACCGCAAGCGAACTGCATGGTTCGAGGTCGGGGCAGCCGCGCCCCGGGAGGGCCGAACTGCCTCAAAACGGGCGCCCTGCCGGTCCCCCAGTCCCAAGTTGGGACGTTTACGCCCCAGCCACCACCGCATACAACGCGTCCAGGTTCGCCAGCGGCGCCGAGGCTGGCAGGTCGCACCCGGAGGAAAGCACGCAATTGCGATGGGCCGCCGTCCGGGACAGAAGTTCGCTGGCGCGCGCCCTCATTTCAGTCGGCGCAGCCTGGCAGAATACACTGGCAGGGTCCAAATTTCCGCACAGCACCACCTCGGACGGCACCCGCTCCAGCGCGGCCGGCAGGTCCATCGGCGCGCCGAAGTGGAAGGTGCTCAACCCGGTTTCCAGAATCGCCGCCAGGTGCAGCCCCCGGGCGGCGCAATTGTGCAGAATCAACGCGAATTCTCCGTCGCAGACTGCCGCGGCGATGCTCTTGATATAGGCGGAGGAATGCGCGGCGACACCGCGCGGTGATAGCAGCCCGGCGGCGGGTTCGGCCATGATCACGCCATCCGCTCCGGCCTGTTGGAAGGCGCGCGCATAACCGGCCAGAAAGGTCGTGCTCTTCTCCAGCACCACCGCCATGAGTTCCGGTTCGGCCAGCGTCATCTCCAGCGCTTCGCTTACTCCCACCAGGCGCGAGGCCAGCGAGAACGGACCAATGCACCCGCCCAGCACCAGCGGCCGCGAAGGCAGCTTCTTGAGCCGGCGCACTGTATCCAAGTACACGGCAGTGCGCCGGTCTCCCGGTTGCGGCACCGGCAGCGCCCTGGCCTGCTCCAGGGTAGTCACGAGCCGCCCGGTCACTGAGGGGATTTCATTGTCCGACAGATGCAGTGCACACCCGAACGCCTCGGCTTCGGCGCTCAGATCCATCGCGGACAGCACGACCGGCGTCCGGTAGCGCGCGTGGAGCGCCGCTACCGCGTCGAACTGCACCTGCGAATCGCTGACTGCCTGGCGCACCGTCGCCCCCGTTAGCGCCAGGCCCGGGTAAGTCGCAATCGGCAGCGCCAGGCGGCGCTCCGATGCGAAGACCAGGCGGTTGAAGCAATTAGCAATCATGCCGCAAGTCTTTCGACATGGCCGCGTGGTCGCAAGCCCTGTTTCGCTCTGTCCCGGGCCATCCCCCAACCCGCGCCATTCTGCCCCGCACCCGGGCAACAGTCTGTCCGCAGGGCACTTCCGCCCATTCTCCACCCCCGCGCCCCACCCTCCGCTCATCGTCCGCTCCCCGTCCCAATACCGTAGTACCTCTAACCCGGGGTTAGAGGTACTACGGTATTGGGATGGGGAGGCAACGGACCAAGGCTGGAAGAGTTAGGGGCGGGACAGGCCAGGAGTGTGCCGGGCTGGGGCTTGGAAACCCCTTGACCCGGTGTCCGGTCTTCCTTCTAATCCGCCTCGTTTATGCAACCTGTCTCTCGCATTGGACACCCGTTTTGCCTGCTGCTTGCTGTCTTTGTCGCCGGCTCGCTCCGGGCTCAGAGTATTGACTTTCCAGCCCCTCAGAAGACCGGGGGCCAACCGCTGATGGAGGTCCTGGCAAAGCGGTCCACCGGCAGGGAGTTCGACTCCAAAGAGCTTTCGCCGCAGCAGCTTTCCAGTCTGCTCTGGGCGTGCTATGGCATCAACCGCCCCGACGGCAAGCGGACGGCACCATCGGCCAAGAACAACCAGGAAACCGACGTCTATGTCATCCTGAAGGCGGGCGCCTACCTTTATGATGCCAAGGCCAACAAGCTCAACCTGGCCGCCAAAGGAGATTATCGCCGCCTGGCGGGCACCCAGAGTTTCGCCACCAACGCCCCGGTGACGCTGGTGTTTGTGGCGGACCTGGCGAGGATGCCAGGCAAATGGACGCCCGAGGAGAGGCGCAACTACGCCTATGTTGATGTCGGCTATATCTCGCAGAACGCCTACCTGTTTTGCGCGTCGGAAGGGCTGGTCACGGGGGCCAGGGGTTCGGTGGATCGGAAGGGGCTGGGGGCGGCGCTCAAGCTCCGGCCGGACCAGTTGATCGTTCTGGCGCAATCAGCCGGTTATCCGAAGCCCTGACGGGCGGGCAAAGGCCTTGTCGCAGCAGGGGCGACCAGCCTGCCTGGCCGCTTTTCCTGTAACATTTGCTCGGTTTCGCTTCTGAGGTGGGTGTATGAATGAAGCTGGAACAAATCGGGCCATGCCAGAGAACTGTCCGCAATGCGGCGCGACGCTGCCCGCGGGGGCGCTGGCGGGGCTGTGCCCCGCCTGCCTGCTCCAGCAGGGCGCTGCCGCCGATACCGCCACCCACCCGGAGGCCAAGCCGTTCGTGCCCCCCACGCCCGAAGAACTGGCCCGCCTCTTCCCGCAGCTCGAAATCCTCGGTCTGCTGGGCAAGGGCGGCATGGGCGCGGTCTATAAGGCTCGACAGAAGCAGCTCGACCGCATTGTCGCCCTCAAGCTCCTGCCCCCCGGCATCGGCAGCGACCCCGCTTTTGCCGAACGTTTCGCCCGCGAAGCCCGAGCGCTTGCCCGCCTGAACCACCCCGGCATCGTCACGCTCTACGAGTTCGGCCAGGTCGAGTCTCAACCCTCGACCCTCAACCCGCAACCTTGCCTCTGCTACTTCCTCATGGAGTTCGTGGACGGCGTCAACCTCCGCCAGCTCCTGGCCGGCGGCCGCATCTCCTCGCGCGAAGCGCTGGCCATCGTGCCGCAGATTTGCGACGCGCTCCAATACGCCCACGATCAAGGCATCGTCCACCGCGACATCAAGCCTGAGAACGTCCTCCTTGACCGGCGTGGGCGGGTGAAGGTCGCCGACTTTGGCCTTGCCAAGCTCGTCGAAGCGAATCCGCCCCTCCCCCCAGTCCTCTCCCGATCGGATGGGGGGAAGGTGGCCGACAAGCCGGGCGAGGCGACGACCCCAGTCCTTACTGAAGCGGGCAAGATCATGGGTACGCCCCAATACATGGCGCCCGAGCAGGTCGAGAACCCGTCCGAGGTGGATCGCCGGGCGGACATCTACGCCCTCGGCGTGGTCTTCTACCAGATGCTCACCGGCGAGCTTCCCGGCCAGCCGATTGTGCCGCCCTCTCGCGCCTGCAGCACCGTCCAGATAGACGCCCGGCTCGACGAGATTGTCCTCCGGGCGCTCGAACGCAAACCCGAGCTGCGCTACCAGCAGGCCAGCATCCTCAAGACCCAGGTCGAGACCATTGCCTCCACACCGCCAACCGGCACCCCAGCGGCCGCCTTGCCCCGGATCTATCGCGGTGTTGACTACCGCTCCAAGGCGACGCTCTTCGGCCTGCCCTTGCTCCATGTGGCCGACGGGATTGACCCCGCCACGGGCAAACGGCGCGTCGCCAAGGGCATCATCGCCATCGGCGGCATGGCCAAAGGCGTCCTGGCCATTGGTGGTGTGGCGATGGGCGGCTTCGCCTTCGGCGGAATCACTCTCGGCGTGTTTACCGTTGGAGGTCTCGCCTTGGGCTTGCTGTCCACTGGCGGACTCGCGGTCGGTCTGATTGCAGCGCTGGGCGGACTGGCCGTGGCTCCCATTGCCCTGGGCGGCGGGGCGGTCGGCTATTTCGCGTTTGGCGGAGCTGCCTTCGGCGTGCATCCGTGGAGTTCGCTAGGCCGAGATGCCGCGGCGGAAGCCTTCTTCGGCAACCGGGCGCAGGGTTTCATGCAACGCGCCAATCTCCTCATGATGCTGCTCATCGGCGTGGTGGTGATGCTAGCCGTCCTCGTGCCCGCTTGGCTGCAGTCCCGCTTGGCCCAGGCCGATTCGGGTGGTGGCGGCGGTGAAACAGGACCATCGGCAGGGGGGCGCGCGGCGTGTTCTGCGAGAACATCTAGCGGCCAGCGCAATCCCTGGTTCGCGTTTTGTGCGACGCTGACCTATGCGGGAACCACTCTCTTTGGCGTGCTGTGCGAACTGCTGCGCAGTAGTCTCCCCGGCCGGTGGCTGATACTGGCCTTCGTTCTGCTGGCCTGCGCCACGGGTGTCTTGGCCCTTTTGCTACGGCGTTTCGCGAGCGTGGATACCCTGCGGTCTGCGTACAGGGTGAGTGCCTGCCTTGCGTTCCTCACCGCGTTGCCGCTGATCGCTTTCGCAGCGTTCTTCATCCTCGCGATGCTTGACGAGGGCTTCGGCTGGCATCCTGCGCCGGATGAGGCCGTCATTGTGCCGCTTATCTGGCTGGGTGCACTGTCCCTGCCGGTCTGCGGCTGGCGGTTGTGGCGTGCGGCGCGCCGGCTCCCCAACGGTTCGACCGCGAGCGGCGGGAAACCCGCCCCAGCGTCGTATTGGGGCCGTTACGCCATCGGCGTCCTGGTCGCGCTACTCCTGCTCGTCGCCATTGTTGGCGGCGCCATGCTGCTCGCCAACGCGCTGGGGATTATTCGCCACGCCACAAGCACACCGGGCTTGGTGAGTCGGTGGCGCGCGGACGGTGATGCCCAAGACTCAGCGGGCAGGAACCACGGTGTCCTGCATGGAGACGCTGGATTTGTTGCCGGCAAGGTCGGTCAGGCTTTTAGTTTCTCTGGGAGGACCAACAGCTTCATCGAGGTGCCAGACAGCCCAACCCTGCGACTGACCAATGCGTTGACCATCGAGTTTTGGGTAAAGCGGCAGGATTTGGAGGCGGAGGACTACATCATCAACAAGGGCGGCGACTACACCCGAGGCGTGCTGAACTACGGCGTGACCATCAATCAGCCTCGGTGGGACAGCGGGCTGGCGTTTACCTTTGCCGGTGGCTTCCGGCGCTCGACCAGCATCGCGGATCTGGACTGGCATCACATCGCGGTCGTGGCCCGCAATGGCGATGAAGACCCCACCTTCTACCTGGATGGGGTGGTGCAACCAGTCACCGCCCGCGGAGGGCCGCTGCATCTCAGTCTGCCCCCCTCTGTGGAACCGCTGCGCATCGGAGCGCAAGTGGATACAGCAAGTGGCTGGTGCTTCTATAGCAAGGCCGTCGTGGACGAGCTCAGCATCTATGATCGCGCCCTTGGACCAGCCGAAATTGAGGCCCGTTTTGCAGCCGGCCAGAGAGGCAAACACCCGCCCGGTCACGGGCTCTCTGCCCTCTTGCGTCCTGCAGCAACGCGACCCGAAAGCTCTGCCACTGCCGAGTTCCATTACCGGGCATTCGAGGCCGAGGCGGCGTTGGTGGATCGTTTGATTCCTTCCAGCACCCGCCGCCCGGGTGTACAGCCATCGGCCAAAGCGCTCGTCAACTTCGGTCAACCCGTCAGCGAACGGCAGGTTGGGGACTTCAAGATGACAGTCAAAGTGGGACTGGCTGAATCCCAAGCGGCCGAGATTGGTGCGGGCACGCTCCGCGCGCTCCTGGACGGCATGGCCGCCAAACCGGGTCTGCTGACGGAGCAGCGACGCACAATTGGTTCCTGGCCCCTGGTGGCTGACAGTTGGAGCTCCTCACTTGCGGACACCAATTTCTTCGGCTCCTCTGGAGGGACGGGGTTCCTTGGCGCTCGACGTAAGAATGGCATCCTGCAGGCGAGAATGGAGTGCTCTGTCTCCCATGGGCTGGATGCCCTCCATGCCCAACCGCCGCTGGGCGTCTATTCCCGCATCCTCTACGAAGGCAACGCTCCCACCAACGGTGCCTTGGTCTTCCTGGTCCCCTTCCTGCGCCACAACGACACACCCCGTTACTTCGTGTGGCTGTTCGAGATCAGGGACCAGACCGCTCCCCCTCGCGCCGGTACCACCTCAGGGACTAACCACCTCCCCTTGGAAGAAATCGGCGCCCCAACCGCCTTCGGCCCCGTGATCGAGCGCGTGCTTCCCGACCCCGATAACCGTGCCGGCAAAGGTAATGACGAGACTCTTCGCCTGCGGACAGGGCAACTGTCGTCCGTCCTTGACGACGCCCCCAAGGAGGGCGGCGGGCGCTCCCGGGCGCTGGTGGCCAGCGAGGGTGATCTCTACGCCGAATACGATGATTACGTCGGGCGCCGCTGGGCCCTGATCACGCACGGGCTGAAGCTCTCCGACCTGACGCCGAGTCAATGGGAGAACGCCAGCGCCTCCGAACTGAACGCGGCCCTCAACATTCCAACCGCAGTGGAACAGGTGGAAGTGACGGGTGCCACACTTTACGTGCTGCCGGACGGTTTGCTGCCCATCACGTTCGCCTTCGAGACTCGGGATGGCGCGCGAGGCATCCTGCAGGTCACCGCGTTCACCGACAATCCCCGCGGCGTGAAGCTGCGCTACAAGCTGGCGCGGGCCGCAACGACGCGTGCGGCTCTGAAACCCATCCCGCCTAAAGCGCTGGAGTTGGTCGCGGAATGGAAGGCTTTTCTTGCATCGGTGCACACGATGACGAACATCAGTGAGCAGGCGGCTCGCGACCAGGCGGCTAATGCGTGGGAGGTGCGAATTGGAGAGCAGCTCAAGGGCACTGTCGCCGAGCCGGTGTGGCAGCAGCTTAACGCGCAAATTGCCGAGTGGAAGGAAGCCATTCAGGCCCAGGATGCGGCACGAGCCTGGGCAGCGTCACGCCAAGTCGAAGCCTTGGGCGCGGAACTCGCGCGGATGCTGGGCCTGCCGGAGACCGCTTCCGGTCCTACCCCTTCGCCGGCAGCGGGCTTCCAATTCCGCTGGGTGGCTCGCGAGGGCGACACCAATTCGCCGGCGGACTTGCTATCCTGCCGGCAGGGCCGCGGCCCAGAGCAGAAAGTGCGTGTCTTGCGGGAAGTGGTGCTGAGCGGTGACGATGTGGAGAGCGCAGGCTTTACGCAGCTTGGGGCCGACCAGAAGGAGCTGGTTTTGGTCCTTACCCTGGAGGCCAGCGGGAAGTTCGCCGAGGCCACCGCTAGGAACGTGGGTCGGCAACTGGCCATCGTCTGGAATGGCCGCGTCATCAGCGCGCCGATCGTCCAAGCCGCCATCACCAGCCGCAACGCCAACATTGCCGGCGCCTTCACCGACGCCGAAGCGCAGCGGCTCCTGGACCTGCTGAACCATCGGGCAGCTTCAACCGTCTCGTTCTCAGGAACGCCCGGGCCGGGGCTTCCGTCGGGAACAGCCTCGCAGCTAGGGGCGGGCTTCCAGATTCGGCTGGTTGCACTTGAAGGCTCAACTGAGCCAGCGGATGACCTGGCAGACCCGACCGACCCGGCCGGGCGCCGACGAATCCGGGTCTTGCGCCAGGTGCTGCTCGACAGTTCGGCCATTGCCCGTGCGGGGTATGAGTTGCCCTATGGCTGGAAGAGCGAGGGCGGGACCATCCTTGTTACCACCGGCCGATCCCAGCCCACCCCCGAGCGCTGTATTGAACTGGACCTGACCCTTGCCGGAGGACGGGCTTGGGAGGAAATCACTGCCACCAACCTGAATCGCCAACTGGCGATCATCTTCCGCGGCCAGGTGCTTTCCGCGCCGGTTATTCGCCAACGGCTTCCCGGCACGCACCTCACGATCAGAACTCCTCTGAGCGCGGACCTTGTGCGGGACGTCGTCGCCGCTCTCAACGCCGTCCCGGGAAGCCCGCCCCCGGCTTGGGAGTTCAGCGAACCGACGGAGGCCACCCTGCGGTGGCAACCGCGCGCGTACAGCGCCATTGACCTTGAATCAGGGCGCTGCCTTACAAACACGAGTCCTGATCTGCCGCCGCCGGGCAGCATCTACGGCCTGCCTCCCGCCCTGCACGAGTGGATGCTCACCAATGGCCTGGACCTCACACTCCTTAGCGGCAGCCGCTCGAGCTTCACGTTGGGGTCGTGCGGCACAGCAACTTGGCCAGTCACCGTTGGGGGCGGGTCGCCGGTCACGTTGCTGACGACGCCCACCAACGGCCATCCCATCACGGCCGCCGACGTGGTTTACAACTGGAGGCTGATGACTCGGGATGAGCAGAGTTCCCGCGTGATTTTCGGCACGATCTCATCCAAACAGTTGGACGGTTACCTCTTTCGCACGCGCAAGGGTTGCCTGGGAGTTCTGGAAGTTCTCCAGGCCCCGACCAACACGCCGGGGGTCAGGATCCTTTACAAGCGCGTGCAAAGCGCCCGCCATCAGGCGGAGATCCTTGCCAAACTGCAGGCACTGAAGATCGAGGAGACCGGAGAATCGGCTCGCTGGGCAAGGATCAGTGACGAACTGGCCAAAATGAGCAAGACCCAGCTCCGCGAGATTCTGCCCCGGGTCATCGGCCGTGATGAGCTGCTTGAAACCCTGCTGTCGGCGCTGAAGTCGGCGCAAGGCCGTCTCAGCGCATTTGACGCCACCAATACGCCAGGCTCGGCTCGCGGCGCCACTGAGCTTGAGGACCTAGTGAAGCAGGTCGCCGAGGTGGAACGAAGAACCGACGAGCGCATCGCGGGGATACTTCAGGGCCTAAAGGTGCGGAAGGACTCGATCAACGCAGGGCTGAAAGGCCTGGAGGAAGCCATGGAGGATGCCCAAAGGCCAAAGCCCACGAGTGTGAAGTGATGTGAGCTCAGAGCGCCCCACCTTACCCACGCCCGCGGCAGGAGACATCTTCGCCACGACGCATTGGACGGTAGTGCTGGCGGCGGGACGACGCAGCACGGCGCAGTCCGACCACGCGTTGGAGGAGTTGTGCCGCGCCTACTGGTATCCGCTTTACGCGTATGTCCGGCGGCACGGGCATTCGAAGGAGGATGCGGAGGACCTTGCGCAGGGATTCTTCGCGGCGTTCCTCAAGCGGAATTACCTGGAGGACGTGCGCAGCGAGAAGGGCCGCTTCCGCGCGTTCCTGCTGGCAGCGCTCAAGCACTACCTGGCCAATGAATATGACCGCGCCAGCCGCCAGAAGCGGGGCGGCGGGTTGGCTCCGCTCTCACTCGATTGGCAGGACGCCGACACGCGCTACCAGATTGACCCGCCGGACCAACTCAGCCCGGACAAGCTCTACGACCGCGCCTGGGCTGTGACGTTGCTGGAACAGGTCATTAACCGGCTGCGCGCGGAGTGCGCCGCCGATGGCAAGGCCGCCGTGTTCGAACAGTTGAAGTCCTTCCTCACGGCAGGGAAGCGCGACATCCCCTACGCCGAGGCCGCCGCCAGGGCGGGCCTGACCGAGGGAGCCGCGCGGGTGGCGGTGCATCGCCTCCGCAAACGCTACCGGGAACTGCTGCGCGCTGAGATTGCACAGACACTCTCAAACCCCGCCGACCTGGAGGAGGAGATGCGTGCCTTGTTCAGAGCCTTCGCAGATTGAGGTCCCCATCGGGAGGGCGAGCGTCCCCGCGAGCCCAAATATCTCGGGGGTAGAAGTTTGGGCTCGCAGGGACGCTCGCCCTCCTAACCCAGCTTGCCTACTTCAGCTTCGCCAGCGTCTCTTTGACCTTCGCGAAGTTGGGCAGGTCCTTCGGCGTCGGGGTCTGCTCGCTGTATTGCACGACGCCTTGCTTGTCTATGACGAAGGCCGCGCGCGCGGAGGTGTCGCCGATGTCGGCCAGCATCGGGAACAGGACCCCATACTTCCTGGTGACTTCCTTGTTCAGGTCGCTGGCCAGGGTGAGGCCGATCTTCTCCTGCTTGGCCCAAGCTTCCTGGGCGAAGGGCGTGTCCACGCTGATGGCGATGACATCGGCATTGAGGCTGGCGTAGGCGGTGAGGCCGCCGGTGATCTCGCACAGTTCCTGGGTGCAGACGCCGGTGAACGCGGCCGGGAAGAACAGCAGGACGGTGTTCTTCTTGCCGAAGTTATCGCCGAGCTTCACGTCCACCAGGCCGGCGGCTTGTTTGGATTTGAGGCTGAAGTCAGGAGCTTTGGAGCCTACAGGTATTGGCATAATATGTCTTGGTCAAATGGTTATCTGGTTAGTTGCCTAAACAGGTAAGCCGGGTTTGGCCGGCTGTCAAATGGCGAAGGGATCAGAGTGCGGCCAGCACCTCTTTGGCGTGCTGGGCGGGCTTGACGGCGGGCCAGACCTTCTTGATGCGGCCATCGGGGCCGATGAGGAAACTCACGCGGTGCGTGCCCTGGTACTTCTTGCCCAGGAAACTCTTGGGCCCCCAGGCTCCATAGGCCTGAACAATCTTCTTGTCCTCGTCCGCGACGAGTGTGAACGGCAGCTTGAACCGCTCAGCGAACTTGTCGTGCGACCTGGCGGAGTCGGTGCTGACGCCGAGCACGACCGCGCCTTTCTTCTTCAAGGCGGCAAACTCGTCGCGGAAGGCGCACGCCTCCAGAGTGCAGCCGGGGGTGTTGTCTCGGGGATAGAAGTAGAGGACTACGTGTTTCCCCTTGAAGTCGGACAAGGAGACTTTGCCCCCGCCGTTGGTTGCGGCGGTGAAGCCGGGCGCGACGTCCCCTTCCTTCAGTTTCAGCTCTATTGGTTTTGCCATAAGCGCATGCGGTTGGTGATTGCAGGAATGCCGGTCAGACCCCGGGCTTGGGGCTGGAGGACGGATGCGCGCTCAACTGGCGGCTGCCGTCCCAGACATAGAGCAGCCCCGAGACGCCGGTGCAGACGGCAGCGCCAATGGTCCAGACGGGAAGCCAGCGTTGCGGACACTTCAGGAGAATCCACAGCACGACGACCATCTGCAGCACCGTGGCGATCTTGCCCACCATCCGGGGCTGGATGGTGAATTTCCCTACCATTAGCCGGATGACCAGCAAACCGATCAACAGCAGCATGTCCCGCCCGATAATGGTGCCGGTGAGCCAGAGCGGCACTACTTCCAGGTAGGGCCGGTGGTCGAAGCTCAGCACCACCACGGCGGAGACCAGCAGGAGCTTGTCGGCCAGGGGATCGAGCATGGCGCCCAATTCACTGCGCTGGTTGTAACGGCGCGCGATAAAGCCGTCCACACCGTCGCAAATGGCCGCAATGGCGAAAGTCAAAACCGCCAGCCACCAGTAGGCGTTCTTGCCATTCTGCCCGTAGTAGAGCACCGCCACCACAAAGAAGGGGATCAGCAGAATGCGCAGGATGGTAATCTTGTTGGCAGTTGTCATGGACGAGCCAAGGCCGATTCTGGTCATTTCTGGCCGCCCGTCAACCCTCCGTTGTCGGGAGGGCAAGCTTCCCCGCCAGCCGCATTCTTCTCTGGAGACGGTCAGGGCTCGCGTGGACGCTCACCCTCCCGATAGATGAACCACCAGAACCAGGCTGTGCCCAGCGCCCCGCAAATCGCCGCCCCGACGAAGTTCACACGGGGACCGAGGCTCCAGAGCCAGGCACCCAGGAACGAGCCGGTGGTCACCACGCAATCCCGAATCAGGTAATAGGCGCCATAGGTGCGCGCGCGCAGCTCCGGGGCGGCTTCGGCGATGATCAGCGCTTTGCGCGCCGGTTCGCCGAACTCCTTCAAGCCGCGGACGACGAAGGCCAGCGCCAGCCAGCCGAAGCTGGTCGCCCAGAGCAGCGTCAGCGGGAATAGGGTGAAAAACAGGAAGGTCGCCAGGACGAAGGGCCGGCGGCCATACTTGTCCGCCAGGTGCGCCACGGGGATGTAGCCGACCATGGCAGTGACCATCTCAAAGGCCACGAGCACGCCGAATTGTTCGGCGCTCACGCCCGCACCGTTCATGGCCCACAGGACGACGAAGGCATACGGGATGCGCTCGCAGAAACGGATCAGGATATCGCTGATCAGCAGTTCGCGCAGGGCAGGGGTGAAGGACCGCACGACGGCCAGGAAGTTCATGTTGCCCGGCTGGCTGGCCGGAGCCTGGCCGCCCTGGCCCGGCTCGAACATGAACCATTGGAAGGCCATGGTGAGCAGACTCAGCAGGATGCAAAGGAGCAGGGCGTACTGCACGCCGCGATCCCAGCCGTGGCGCGTGATGAGCCAGCCGCCGGCCAGCGGCCCGAGCATCATCGGCACTCGACGCACCATGGACTGGACGCCGATGCCCATCGTGTGCTGGTGCGCCTTGAGAGAAGTGGCGACGACGGTGAAGGTCGTGGGCAGCGACAAGGTGCTCCAGGCCAGGAAGAGAAAGGAGCCGAGCAGCAGCGCCAGCCAATGATGCCAAACCAGTACCAGCACGTAGCCGGCCAGCGAGAGCGCGCTGAAGAGCATGAGTGATCGGCGTTGGCCCCAGCGGTCGGTGAGCCAGCCGCCCGGGTAGGCGTAGATCGCGCCGAGCAGGGTCTGCAGCGCGTCGAACAGGCCAATGACGAGGATGCTCGCCCCCAGGGTCTGCAGATACTTGGGCGCAAACCCGAGCCAGAGCCGGTCGCCGGTGCCCGCCAGGACCAGCGCCACGAGCAGCAGGGCCGTATTGCGCTTGAGCGCCAGGAAGTCGGTGGCCGTCCGCCATTTCATGGTTGAGTTCCCACAGGTCACAGTAAATCATGCCCCGCATGAAGCAAACTCCCAAGCCCCTGGTCGGGATCATTATGGGCAGCGATTCGGACTGGCCCACGATGAAGGCCGCGGCGGACACGTGCGCCGAATTCGGCATCGCCTGCGAGGTGCGGGTTATCTCCGCGCACCGCACGCCGCGGGATCTGGAGCGTTACGCCAGCACGGCGCAGGCTCGCGGCCTGCGGGTGATCATCGCCGGGGCCGGGGGCGCGGCGCATTTGCCCGGTGTCGCTGCGGCATTCACCACGCTGCCGGTGATTGGTGTGCCCATGGAGAGCAAGGCCTTGAAAGGGCTGGATTCCCTCCTCTCCATTGTCCAGATGCCCAGCGGCATACCGGTGGCCACAGTTGCCATTGGCGGAGCCCGGAACGCGGGCTTGCTCGCCGTGCAGATTCTCGCCACAGGCGACGCCACGCTTCAGAAGAGGCTCACCGCCTTCAAAACCCGCTTGGCCGACGAATCTCGGGCCAAAAACCGCAATCTAGCCAAGTAAGGCGCTTGCCCTCCCAACAAGAATTCTCCCAAACGAGATTTCGCGCATTGCCCCCCGGACCCCCTTCACGCGCCCGGATCGAATCACAGCGGGATTGAAAGGCGGCTTGTGGGTAATGCCCAGCCCCCTCCCAGCCGGAGCGACCTCAAGGTCTCCTGCAGTCCACACCATAACCCCACCGGGACCACACCGTATCCTCACCGTAGAACCTCTGCAAACTTTGCAGAGGTTCTACGGTGCGGATACGGTGGCATCCCGGTGCGGGGCGGGCGTCGTGGGCGGAAACGGGGCTTGAGAATGGCTTTGGGTTACGAGTTTTCTCAACTCCCATGCCCACAAGGGGAAGATGTGCCCTTGAACGGTTCGGGGATGGGATCTGCCGGTCTCGGCTCAGAGCCTATTTATGCGGGCAAAGGAGGGACACCGACGCGCAGGGTCTTTGGCATGTCTGTAAAGCCGTCCCTGTGTTGGCAAAAGCGAATCCAGATGGCCTGGTTGGGCGGCGGCACGCCATAGCGGGCGACGTAAAGGCCGGTGAGGTCGCTCCAGCCGTTTATAGGAGGGGGCAGGAACCCCAGGAAGGGAAAGTGCTGGCCCCGCCAGGCAGAACTCCTGCGCGGCCTGGCGCCTCGCACCAGGATCAACTGCTCCGGCATGCCCTCGACGCGGGCCAAGAGGGTAAGTTTGCCTTCCGTCCAGGTGCAGGCCAGCTCCTCCACCGGGTTGGGGCTGAAAACAGGCTGAGCGGGTGCGGCGTCGAACTGTGGCAAATTCAAATCCGCCCTTCGGGTGTTAACGCCGACAAAGAGCTTGAAGCAATTGAGGCGCACCCGCTCGCCTGCGTCGTTTACGAAGAAGGTATTGGCCGCAAGCACGCGCCATGTCCTCTGCTGGTCCAGGGATAGCGTCCGCCAGCGGCGGGAGACGGCGAGGATGTTTTGGCGATGGCGCTGCTGATCGGCGGTTCGCGGGTTCGTTGCGGGCCCGAACGAGCTTGTCGTCCATCCGTAGCGGCCTTTGAAGGCTCGCACACCCTCGGCTTTCTGGCGCTTGATCCAGGCCCGGCGTTCTTCCTCGTTTGCGGGAGGTTCGACCTTTGCCATAGGCGCCTATTCTTGCTGATCGAGATGCTTCACGCAACCCGCGGCTGCCGGCACCGCCGCCGATCCCCCTCGTCGCCGCCCGGCTTTAGACTTCCCGTCCTCCATAGCCCGTCCTTTGTAGCGGAACTGCGGCGGGTGGACAGGCACGCGGAGGATGGACCTGTCCTCCATAGCACACCTGCGGAGGATGGACAGCCATTAGACTTTAGCCGTTGGACTCCAGACTTCTTCCGCGCCTTTCCGCTAGAACGTGTCACAATTTGTGATATGTTGCGCACCTCCGGCCGGGTGAGGGAGAAGAGGAAATCGGCAGGGAAGCGTTCAAGGTTCCGGCGCACCGCCTGGTTCAAGACGCGGGTTTCCACGCCATACAGGCTCGCGAGGTCACGATCGAGCATGACCCGGTGGCCGCGGACCAGGAAGATGAGCTGAGCGATTTTGCCTGCGGGCACCAATATGAGACTGTCGCTGTCAGGGCTCATTGGCTCGTCGTTGATCTGGCACGAGGATAGGCTTGGCCTGGGGCATTTCAAGCCTGCGGAGTTCTTCGGCGGGCAGGTCGTCCACGAAGCGGAAGGGTGAGGCGGCGCGCTATCAACGAGGGGTTTGCCCGGCAGGTTTACGACCAAGCCTTTTCCTCGGTTGTCAGGGTTCGCGCAAGGGAAGAAAACGAACATGCCAAGCACCTTCCTGAGTTGGCCGCCTGGATGAAACGCAGGCCCGCAATGGGGCTCGCTGGCAGGTCGCATTGCCGTAACCCAGAACGGGGTACGCTCGCCGTGCAGATGCTTGCCGTCGGCAACTTGGCCTGCTAAGGGAGGGCGAGCGTCCCCGCGAGCCCTGATTTCATGTCCCCTGCGCCCTGATATATGGGCTCGCGGGGACGCTCGCCCTCCCTTTAGGATGAGCGCATGAATCCGCGGCGTGAGGAAGCGGGGCGGCTTAAGCCGGCCGTGGGGGTTCGTATTGATCTTGGCCAGCCAACCATTGTGTTCGTTACCGTTGACGCGGAACAGCGGGTTCCCTGGATCGCCCAGCCGGCGGTTCATCAGCTTCTGGTGGAAGTCTGGAGTGAAGCGCAGGCTTGGTTGGTTGGCTACTATCTGCTAATGCCTGATCACCTGCATCTGTTCGCTGCTCCGCAGAACCTGGACATCCCTTTCAACCGCTGGATGAGCTATTGGAAGCGCCTCTTCACGCAAAGGGCGGACAACCCCGAATGGCACTGGCAATCGCTGCACTGGGACACGCGCCTGCGCCGCTCAGAGAGCTATGCCGAGAAATGGAATTACATCCGCGAGAATCCGATGCGCAAGGGTTTGGTCACCAAGCCCGAGGATTGGCCCTACCAAGGTATGCTGAACGTTCTTCGCTGGTAGGGCGGGCGGTTGGTGAAAGGCGAGCGTCCCCGCGAGCCCTGATTTCATGCCCCCTGCGCCCTGATATATGGGCTCGCGGGAACGCTCGCCCTCTCGGAAGGGGGCTACGCCATCTTTGCCAGCGCCCGGTCCAGGCGCGCCAGGGCACGGTCTTTGCCCAGGATCGCCAGCAGATGATACAGGCTGGGGCCGGCGGTGTTGCCGCAGCAGGCCAGGCGCGTGGGATGCACCAGCACACCCGCTTTCACGCCCAGCTCCTGCGCCACAGCTTTGAGCGTCGCGCCGATCGGGTCGGGCTCGAACGGCTCCAGCCGGGCCAGCGCCTCGCGCAGCTTCGCCACGCGTGGCTTGTTCTCCGGCGTGAAATCCTTCTGCGCGGCCTCCGGGTCGTATTCGATTTCGTCCTTGAAGTAGAAGCCGGCGTAGGCGGGCAGCTCGCTGAACAGCTTGACCTTGCCTTTGCACGTTTCCAGCGCGGCCCGCACGTAGGCGGTGGAGTATTTGCCGAGGTCCAGCCCGGCGCGCTTGAGGGCCTCGGCGGATAGCTCGTAGAAGCGCTCATCGCTCAGCTCGCGCAGGTATTCGCCGTTGAGCCAGACCAGCTTGGTCAGGTCGAACCGGGCGTTGTGTCGCAGGATTTGCGGCAGGTCGAAGGCCTGGATCACCTCCGCCAGTGGTATCTTCTCGCGGTTGCCCTTGGGCGACCAGCCCAGCAGGCAGAGGAAATTCACCAGCGCCTCCGGAAGGTAGCCTTCCTCGCCGTAGGTCATGAGCGAGGCTCCCTTGTCCCGCTTGCTCATCTTGGTGCCGTCAATGTTCAGGATGAGCGGGATGTGGGCGTACTTGGGCGGCTCGGCGCCCAGCGCCCGGAACAGGGCGATATGCTTGGCCGTGTTGCTCAGGTGGTCCTCGCCGCGGATGACGTGCGTGATGCCCATCTCCAGGTCATCCACCACATTCACGAAGTGGAAGACCGGCTGCCCGTCCGAGCGCACGATGATGAAATCCGGGTCCGCTTGCTCGCGATCCGTCAGTTCCCGCCGCACCTCGCCGACGACCAGGTCGGGAATCAGGATCGGCGTGCGGTCCATCTTGAATTTGATCGTCCCGTCCGTCTCATACGCCAGCCCCTTGGAAAGCAGGGCCTGAACTCGCCGCCGGTAAACCTCTTTGCGCTGGCTCTGGAAGTAAGGGCCGCAATCGCCCTTGCCGGGCTCCGCCGGATTGCCGCTCAGCGGTCCCTCGTCCCAGTCCAGCCCCAGCCAGCGCAGGCCGTTGAGGATGACCTCGACTGCCTCCTGGGTATTACGCGCCGCATCGGTGTCTTCAATGCGCAGGATGAAAGTGCCGCCCGTATGGCGGGCATAAAGCCAGTTAAACAACGCCGTCCGGGCCCCGCCAATGTGCAGGAACCCCGTTGGACTCGGCGCAAAACGAACACGTGGTTTCACTGGCGGAGTCTGACGCAAAAGCCGCCGCGCTGCAACCTCCGGCCTGCGGCAATCCAGGCCAGCGGGGCGCCTGGCAACAGGCGCTCAAGGGCCAGCGTAATCTCAAGTCCATCCCCGCGTTGGGAAGGGGGACTTTGATGGGATGAGGTGCTCTTGCTTTCTGCTTTCCTCCCATGCGCCATCTGGCCTCAGGGCGGCGGGGCCGGAGAGGAGGGAGGCCGGGCAACATCGGGCGCTTTGGGCGAGGGACGCATAGCTTGGCGCCGGGTATCCAGCGCGTTGAACTGCTGGATGGCGGCCTCGGCCGCCCGCCGCCGGCCGGCTTTCCGGGTGAAGGGAAGCACCGCCCCGCCGCGGTCACGCCGCTCCATGTATGCTTTGATCGCCTGGTGGTAGTCCTCCACGAGTTCTGCAAACTGCTGGCCAATCCGCGAGCGCAGCAGTTCCAGTTGGCGCAGCGTTTGCTCAAGCGCCTGTGTTTGCCGCGTGCTGTCCCACTCGCGGACCACCGTTTGCAGCGGCACCTCAGCGCGCAGCGGCGTTTCGTTGGTCGCGGTGCGCACCAGCACGGCAGTGTGCAAGGCCTGGTCCAGCTTCCGCCAGCTATCCTCCGGCGACCAGGCTTGCGCCGGTTCGCGCCCGCTGATCTGCGCGCGGGACAGCGCCCACCATTTCTCCACATCGAGCGGACGCTCGAAGCGAGAGCCAAAGGCCTTGAGGAAGGCAAACTGCCAGTTGTGATGTTGAGGCAACTGGGCCAGCATCCCGCGCAGCCCGGCGCGGCCTTCCGGCAGGCGCAGCAGTTCGCCCACAAACAGATGGGCGCTGCCGGAGTAAACATCGCTCGCCGCCCCGGACAGTTGCTCCCCCGTGGGCCAGCTCAGTTCCTCGAAGCTCAGGGGCGCGCGCCCGCGCAGCTTCTTCTGGGCTTGCTCCTCCAACGGTTCCTTGCGGGCTCTGACCTCCGTGGTGCTAAGGTTGACGCCGCTCACGCTCCCCCGCGGCGGGGGCAGTATGATCTCGACCTCGTTCGAGGCCAGCAGCAACTCCGAGATGCCTTCGGTCAGCCAGGCGGGAAGCTCCCCAGCGTGCGCCCGGGCTGCGCGGTTTGCCATCTCGATGAGCAACGCCTGCACCACTGCCCGCACATAGCGGGTCCGCTCCACCACGTCCGGCATGTCCACCCGGTAATGCGAGTCGTTCTTGAAGCGCTCCGAGGTGATGGTGATCGGGTCGCTGGCCCCTTTGGCGGGATAGAGCACCACGTAGATCGTGCCGCGCCAGGGCGCCGCGGCGTCCAGCTCGCGCGACAGAAGCTGTTTGATTCGCTCGCACGACACCGCCACCAGCGTTGGCTCCAGCCGGACGAAGCCCTTGTTCTTCGCGGGTTCGAGGACTGGCGGGATAGAGCCCGATGATGGCCCGGCATAGACAACGAATTGGCCGGACTGACTCCGCGCCGACACAAGATCCGACGGCAGCAGGGGAGATGCTGCCAGGCTGTGCAAAGTGGGCAGCCAGAGGGCAGCGGCCATCGTCAGAGCCGCGCCATGCCTGCCTGTCGCTCTAGCCTTGCTCTTCATTCCGGACCATCAGTGGTTCTCGTCAGCAACCCGCCCTTTGGCCGTGCGCTTCAGCCGGTCCGCTCGAAGACCGGGCGGCGGCTTCGGTGGGGGAGCCAGGCTGCTTTAATCCTTCTTCGCCGCGGCGGTTGCCGGCTTGCCCGGGGGCTTGGCCGCAGCAGCCTTGCCGTCCCGGTGCGTGGCGGGCTTTTCGGTGCCGCTGGAGGGGGTGGCCGGCTGGGTGTCTTTCTTGGCTGCCTCCTTGTACTTCTCGCTGCGGTAGTCGGTGCTGTAAAAGCCGCTGCCCTTGAAGATCAAGCCCGCGCCCGAGCCGATAAGCCGCTTGACCTTGCCCTTGCCCCAGGGCGCGCAGGCGCACAGGTCCTTCGGGCAAGCCGTTAGCGGCCGGGCGGTAATCGGTTGAAACTTCTCAAACCGGTGTCCGCACTTCTCGCAGACGTATTCGTATGTCGGCATAGTCGTTATGTAAATAGTTTGACGCCGGGGCGGGGCCAAGGGGTGTGCCAGCCGGGCTCGCCGCGAACGTCGCAATGGCCCGGGACACTCACCCACAGACCGCGCAGAAGGAGCCCCTGCGAATCAACAGTTGGCACGGCGCCGCTTATTGAGCCGGCGGGTTGGTCGCTGCGGGACGGTTGGTCAATGGCGGGATCACCTTCACCGAGCCGTCCGCGCTCACCTCGACATTGAGGTCGTAGTTGGGCTTGGCGCCTTTGGACTGCGCTGAGGAAGGGGTCCGCATAAGCTTCTGAGCGCCCTTCTGGTCGCTGCTGGCGAAGAGCCCCTGGCGAATCCACTCGAGCCGGCGGGCAACTGAAAGCTCCTCCTTCAACTTGGCGACTTGCGCCCGCAGAACGACCAAATCGTTGAACTGCCGCTCCAGCTCGGACTTCTCCGCCATGAGCCGCTTGAGCTCCTTGTCGAGAAAGTCCTTCTCGCCCTCGGAAGTGGCCAGTTTCCGCTTCGTCTCCTCGATTTGCCGGGTCAAGTTGGTGATGGCGGTGTTCAGGTCAAGGGCCTGCTTGTCGAGCGCCACGTTCTGCACCTCCAGTTCGGCGATCTTCGCATCGCGCCGGGCTGTTTCTTCCTTGCTGCTCTGCAGGGCGGCTTCGGTCTGGGCGAGGTTGCTGGCAGTCTGGGCGAGGCTGGACAGGGCCTGCGTGTAGTTGTTCGTCAACGCCTCGAACGCCTTCCTCCGCTCTTCACGGTCGCTTACCAGGAGGGTGTAGGCTTGCTTCTGCCGGTCCAGCTCGTCGTTGACTTCCACCAGGCTGTTTGACAGCGCGCTGTTCTTCTCGATGAAATCGCGCCGCTGATCCGTCGCTTGCCTTTTCAGGGCAATCAGCCCTATCCCGAGCCCCAGGCACACCAGAGCCAAAACAAAGACGATTACCCCAATTCGATTCTTCATAATCCCGCAATCTGCCGAATGCGGCCCGCCTTGGCAAGCGCCCATTTTTGTTCCCTCGCGGCTCGATTGGCGTGCTGTGAATCTCGCAGTTCAGGCGGAGTTTAGACTTTGAACTTCCAGCCTCGCACATAGAATCGCGGCATGAGTTTCTATCCTGCGGGACAATTCCCAGCGCATCGTCCCCGGCGGCTGCGCCAATCACCCGCGCTGCGACAATTGGTGAGGGAGACACAACTGAACACAAGGCAATTGGTCTTGCCATTATTCGCGCGCAGCGGACGGAGGCTGCGCCGGCCGATTGCGGCTATGCCAGGCGTATTTCAACTGTCTACAGATGAGCTGCTGCGCGAAGCCGCCAGGGCGCACGAATCCGGCGTGCCGGCAGTAATTCTGTTTGGCATCCCGGATCGGAAGGATGCCAGGGCCTCGGGCGCGTATGCCGCCCGCGGGGTCGTGCAGCAAGCCGTGCGGTTGCTCAAGAGGGAGTTGCCCGAGTTGCTGGTTATCACCGATGTCTGCCTGTGCGAGTACATGGAGCACGGCCATTGCGGCATCGTCCAACGCCGCAAGTCCGGCGCCAGGATTCTCAACGATGCCACCCTGAAGTTGCTGGCCCGCACTGCGGCGAGCCACGCGGAGGCCGGCGCCGACATGGTCGCGCCCAGTGATATGATGGACGGGCGTGTGCGCGCCATCCGCGGGGAATTGGACCGGCTCGGGTTTCTGGACACCCCCATCATGGCCTACGCCTCTAAATTCGCCTCTGCCTTCTACGGGCCGTTTCGCGAAGCGGCGGAATCCGCGCCGAAGTTTGGCGATCGGCGCAGTTATCAGATGGACCCGGCGAATGCGTCCGAGGCGCTGCGTGAGGTGGCACTCGATATCCAGGAAGGCGCCGACATCGTCATGGTCAAGCCGGCGCTGGCCTGTCTTGACGTTGTCTATCGGGTGAAAACGGCCTTTGGCTATCCGACTGCGGCCTACGCGGTCAGCGCCGAGTACTCGATGGTCAAGGCCGCCGCAGCCAGGGGCTGGATTGACGAGCGCGCGGTGACGCTGGAGAGCTTCCTCGCAATACGGCGTGCCGGCGCAGACATTGTCATTAGCTACGCCGCCGTGGATGTGGCGCGCTGGTTGAAGGAAGGGTGACTTACCTGCCGGAGATCGTGGTCAGCGTGTAGATGAGCACCACCACGATTACCAGGCCGACGACGGCAGCCACGATCCAGAAAACCTTGTTGCCCTTGTTATCCTTCTTCGAGAATCCCGACCCCTTCGTGTCGAACCCCCCGCCGCGCGTGCCTTGCTCCAATTCGTCGAGGCTGACGCCGCGCTGCATGACCAATGTCTGGTCAATCTTCTTCTTGGCGGCGGCAGCGGGGGCATCTGTTTCCAGGCGCAGTTCAACCTGCCCTAACCGCAGGATCTGGCCGGGCTTGATGACGCTCTCACTGACTTTCTCGCCGTTGACGAAAGTGCCGTTTGTGGAATTAAGGTCTTTGACCACCACGTCGCTGCCTCGCAGCAGGACTTCGCAGTGATGGCTGGACACGGAAGGCTCGGCGACTTGAAAAGTGTTGTCTTCGACCCGGCCGATAGTGGTCTTGTCCACGTTCAACTCGTGTGTGCGTCCGGTCATTCCCGCGCTTAGAACAACAAGTTTGGCCATAGGTTGCTTAGGTGGTGCGATTATGGCTGCGGAGCTATTCAAGTCAAACGCAAACAACGGGGCTTGAGAACAGGGGGCGCATCTTGACACTACCACCATAATGGGGATGTGAAACGGTTCCTCATCCG
>DAOPPX010000032.1:0-44690 GCA_035358715.1 Verrucomicrobiota bacterium | reverse complement strand
GGTTTTATGTCATCCAGGGACGTGAGTCCAGCAGAAAATGTCCAAACTCCAGCCCTCTCCCCCTCCGAGGGGGAGAGGGCCAGGGTGAGGGGGCCTCCCGTTTCCGCCTCCCCTCACGCGACCGCGAAACCAACGGCGCGTTCCCGCCCGCGCCCACTTACGGCTTCCACGGCCGCGCGCATGAGCTCTACGAGCTTGAGCGCCAATTCCGCTCCAACCGGGCCATCCTGCTCCACGCCATGGGCGGCATGGGCAAGACCACGCTCGCGGGCGAGGCCGCGCAGTGGTGGACGCGCACGGGCCTGTTCCCGGACGGCGCCTGCTTCCTGAGCTTCGAGCAATTCAGCAACGCCGAACGGGTCATCCAGGTGCTCGGCACTTACCTGGAGGGCAATGACTTCAACGCCCTCTCGGCGGAGAAGCAGCGCCAACGCGCCAGGGAACTCTTCCAGCAAAAGCGCGTCCTCATGGTCTGGGACAACTTCGAGAGCGTGCTGCCGCAGTTCAACGAACCAAAACGGAGTGATGGAGGAGTGGAGTGTCGGGGTGATGGGAAAGGCGGCGACGCGGCTGCATCCAATACTCTACCACTCCAGCAATCCAATACTCCGTCCCTTTACTCCGCCTCCGAGCGCCAGCGCCTCTACGACCTCTACACTGATTGGACGGCGGGCGAGGGCAATGGGCGCTTGCTCATCACCTGCCGGCCCGGCGACGAAAAGGACGTGCCGCTGCCGGGCGTGCGGCGCACCGAACTCCAAGGCCTCGCGCGCCCCGACAGCCTCTGGCTGCTCATCCGCGTGCTGGAGAATTCCGGCGTGGACGTGGACGAGAAGCAACTCACCCGCGAGCGGCTCAACCCGCTGCTCGACCTGGTGAACGACCACCCGCTCTCGATCGAACTGGTCCGGCCGCACCTTAAGCGGCTCACGCCGGAGCAAATCTGCGCGGACTTCGGCAAACTGCTGGCCGAGTTCAAGGTGGGCGCGGGCAAGGAACGGAACGAATCGCTGCTGGCCTCGCTGGCATTCTCCACGCGGCGGCTGAGCGACGCGGCGCAGGCGGCGCTGCCGTGGCTGGGCCTCTTCAGGGGCGGCGTGTTCGAAGACAATCTGCTCGACGTGAGCGAGATGGACCCGGCGCAGTGGGAAGCCGTGCGCGCCGAACTGGAAGCCACCGCCCTCATCCGCATCGGGCGGGACATCGGCTTTGGTGGCGACGAGAAGAATCCGCGGTATTACCTCCGCTTCCATCCCACGCTGGCGTATGCGGCGGCGCAGTTTCGTGTCCCGGCCTTAGCCGATCCGCCCCCGCACGAGCAGGAGGTCGCAGGAAGTAAGGACGCCCAACCGCCTAAAGGCGGGACACCAAACGAACTCCGCAAGCGCTTCATCGGCGTCTATCTCGCCGTCATGCAGGCGCTGGACAAAGCCTTGCGCGGCTCGCAGTCGCGCGAGGCGTTGGAGATTCTGGCGCGGGAGGAGGCCAACTACCGCACCGCCGTCAGTTGGGCCGTGGCCGACCAGGCTTACGACGTCGCCTCCTTCCTCGGTGACACGTTCAGCGTCTATCTGGAAAGGTCCGGCCGTCTGCGAGAACGGGACGCGTGGGTCGCCTGGCTGGCCGGCGAGGTAGGCAAAGCCGGATTCACCGCGCAAGCCGCCGCCCTTGAACAGCAGCAGGCTTGGTCGCTCTTCACCCAAGGCCATCCGCAGGAAGCGCTCGACAAGCTCAAGGCGCTGATCGAACGTCTCCGCCACACCACTGAATTCGACCCGGCTTTCCAACTGGCCAACACACAACTGGTGCTGGGCCGCGTGCTCGACCACTGCGGCCTGTCCGAACAAGCCATCCCGGAACTGGAGGAAGCCGTGCGGCAGTGGGAGAAGCTGGTGGAGAAGGAGGCGGGAAGTCGCATCGTGAGTGAATTGCTGGGCGGCCCCCTCACCCTGGCCCTCTCCCCCGATGGGGGAGAGGGTGCCCGAAGGGCGGGTGAGGGGAAACGCGCGCGACCAACGCTCTCGCCCAAGCAAATCAAGGACGCGCTCCAGAAAGCCGAAACCGCACTCAACAACCTGTCCGCGACGCTGGGCGATCTGGCGAATGCCTTGTCGAGCGCCGGTCGGCTGGATGAGGCGCTGGAGGCTTCCGACAGAGGGCTGCAAATTGGCGCGCAGCTTGGGCGTGAACTCTTGGTTGCCGAAAGCAACAGTCGCAGCGCCCAAATCCTCATGCAGCAAGGCCGGTTTGCGGAGGCCGACGCGCGGTATGACGCGGCCCTCGCCGCCGCCCGCCGCGCCGGGGATAAGGAACTGGAAGGCTCGCTGCTCCAGCACCAAGGTAGTCTGGCCGAGGAGCAGAACCAACTCGACCGCGCCGCCAGCCTCTACCAGCGCGCCCTCAAGCTGTTTCAGGAAATGAACGACAATGAGGGCGAGATGCAGACCTGCAACCTGGTGGGCGTGGTCGAACAGAAGGCGGGCCGCTTGGCCGAGGCGCGCACCTGGTATGAGCGTTCGCGTGAGCTGGCCCAGCGCCTCGGCGCAAAGGAAGATTTCGCCGGCGTCACGCGTAACCTCGCCATTGTCTGCCAAGAAGAAGCCAAAACGCTGATCCAAGCAGGCGAGCAAGCCAAGGCAGACAGGCTCCTGAAGACTGCCGTTCGCTATTTGGATGAAGGGCTCGCAACGCACTCAGAGATGAAGAACGAGCCTCGATCTGCTGAGGCCCACAACCAACTCGCCCAAGTCCATTTCCTGCTTGGCGAATTGGCCGAGGCTGAGCGCCACGCCCACCAAGCGCGGGAAACCAACGAGCGCCTTGGCCTATTGCGGGAGTTGGCGAAGAATCTCTGGGTTCTCTCCGACATCGCTCGCGCCAAGAAGGACGCCGCCCAAGCCGCCGAGTGGGAGCGCAAACGCGACGCGGTGCTGGAGGAGTTGGAGCGCCGCGCGCGGGGTCCCGGCGGAGGCGGCCTGCCCCCGCAATTTGCGCAAGCCATCCAGCAGTTGTCCATCGCCTGCGCCCAAGCCGGTTTCGGCGGCCCTCAGCCGCAGGACCTCGATCCCGGCGCCGAATCCGCCCTGGCGCAACTGGAGAAACTCCCCGTCCCGATGCCCGACCTGGCCGCCTTCCTCCGCCGTCTCGCCGCCCGCGAACTGCCCGCCGTCCCTTCCACCCTGCCGCCTGAACTACAGCAGTACCTCGCTCAAGTGGTTGCAGCGGCAAAGGAGGCGAGCGCCTCAACGGTCGGGGCAGAGCGTGTCCAGCGCGGTAAAGATGAGGTTGAATGCACGGTGTTCGCTCCGCCGGAGGTTCAGCCCGGTGATGCTGTGTTGATTCAAGTGTTCGCGCACTTGGCGAAGGAAGCACAACAAGCATCTCGGTTGGCCAAGAAAGCCGACCCTGACTCTACGCGCCGTGGTGGGACAAACTTGGCTGCGCTTGTTGACCGTGGCTCCCGCCTGACGTTTGAGCTAGAGATGCCACCACTGGCGGTGAGAAATCCAGTTCAGACTCTCCTGTGGGCTGGAAAGACAGACTCCCTCCAGTTTGCCGTCGGTGTCCCCAGCAATCTGCCTGCCCAGTCTATTGTGGGTACGATCTACGTTTCTTTGGACTCAATGCCGCTCGGTCAAGTCAGTTTCAAGCTCGTCTTGGTAGGGCAAGGGCAAAGCCCGCGGAGGACGCCCCACCAGACAGGGGAGGCGCATCGGTACCAGCAGGCATTCATCTCGTATTCCTCGAAAGATCGCCGTGAGGTGCTCAAGCGCGTCCCAGTTTTGGCTGCAATGGGTATTGAATACCGCCAAGACATCTTCTCGCTTGAGCCAGGCGACGAGTGGCTTTCAAAGCTTCGTGGCTGGATTGAAGAAAGCGATGTCTTCCTGTTGTTCTGGTCGAGTAACGCCAAGGAGTCCAAATGGGTTGAGATGGAATGGCGCCATGCGCTAAACCTTGGAAGACAAGGATTCATAAGGCCAGTCTCGATAGAGGGACCACCCCTGCCTGCTCCGCCGCCGGAACTAGCTCATCTTCATTTTGGGGAGAGGAGTCTCTACACCAACCCGAACGCTTGATCATCTGGATTGGCTGCAGCGCCGCTTGTACGGCCCGGGCGGAGGCGGTGTGCCGCCGCAATTGTTCAATTCCTCCAGCAACTCCTCGACGCCGTGAAAGGAGCCTAGCGCTGATCCCAGTTTGCTAGCACGAGGCTAGCAGCCTAAAGGGGCATTTGGCCTTGGGCCAAAGCTGATGCTAACACCCCTCAGCCCTCCGACTGCACGGTCACCGCTTCAACCTGTCGCAAAATGGAGCTCGGCGTCCCCAGAGATCGCTCGAACGGCCTGCTGAACGGCTTTTAGCCGAAATAGCGGACATTCTTGCTGCGCCAGAAGCATTTTGACCGCCAAATCGGCTTCAGACAACCCCCACGGCCATTTCTCCGCCCTGCGCTTCAGGCGCGAAAGCTTGGCCTTTCCGGTCTGGCTCTGGGCTAATGCGCCCACCCCAGCCTCACGTCACCGGATACACACCGGATACGCACCGGACACTCACTGTAGTACCTCTGATAGGCTATCAGAGGTACTACGGTGAGTGTCCGGTGTAATGACGGGGTGTGGGCGCCGGGGATGGGCTGCGCGAGTGCCGCCGCGTGGGGACACGCGGCCTACAGGGGGAGACTTCCTACATCCATCCGCCACTTGGATACCCCTCAGCAGCAGCGGCCGGGAACTGACTGGTCGAGTAAGGTGGAGACGCAGCGAAGTTTAGGTCAATGCCTTCCGATGTATCCACCCTTTCGGGTTTCGGGGCAAAAGGGCACCAGACCCTGCCCCTGTTTCCTCCACCTCCTCTGATCATCCCGTACAGCGAGTTTTCCGCGATACGGTTGGAAGCCCCAGCCAACTGGGGCTGCGCCCTTCCGGGGCCGTTGCCGGCTCCGTTTGGCGCAGTCCTTGCAGTCCTTTCAGTGCCCGGCTCAGAGTCCGGGCGTCTCGAACCGCGGCTGTGCCCACAGGCCCTTGGCTCAGCGCGGTTTATTGTCCCCGCGCCTGCCAACGCTACTACGGCCTGATCCGCCAGTCTGGCGAACTCCGTCCAGCTCGGGCCTCCTCGGCTTACTCTGGCCGGTCTTTGCCCTTGCGGGCCCTTCGCCTCACCTTCCCTTTTTTGCACCGTCAGCTTGCCCCAGCCGGGGTCTCCCCCAACCAAGGTCGGCTATGACTCCTCGGCCCAACCATCCATTGCCGAGGCAGGACTTGCACCTGCATGTTCCGCTTCACGGAAACCGCTGAACTGTGAGCCTGATTGCTGCAGGGTGAGATGGGAGGTGGTGAGAGGAGTTCCGCAATTATCGTGAGGAGGGAGCTTCGGTTTTAGAGTAGCCAGTCGAATCACAGAGGCGGGGAGGGTTTTCAAGCGGGGGGCAGCTCGGTTATAGAGTTGTCGTGCAAACAATATTCCAAACCTCACTGACCCCCGAGCAGTATGAAAAGCAAAACTATCAGAGGCAAGTCCCGCCGCCGGAAATTTGTCTGAACTGCGGGCAGGCCAACAGTCTGGAGGCGCTGGCGTATTATCGCCGATATGGCACTTGGTTGAAGGAGGTCCTCCGCATCTGGGTGCGTCGTTTCCTGTGTCGGCATTGCCGGGTGAGCATCAGTTGCCTGCCGGACTTTGCCCAGCCGTATCGGGCGGTCAATACGGCGACCATTGAGGCGGCTTTCAGTGGCCAGACCCAAAAGCCCGAAGTGCAGCACTGGGTTCCGGCCATTGAGCCTTACTGGCGACGGTTCCAGGGGCACCTGCCCAGTCTGCTGCGGCAGGTGGGCAACGCGTTTGGTCCGGTGCCGCTCTGGCCCAGCGCCCGGGACTTCTGGCGGCAGTTGGTGCGGCAGTGCGGCGGCCTGGCCAGTGTCACCCGCCAGCTGGTCCAAGCGTTTCACACCTGCTTGTTTGGCAACTACCGCTGCCATCAGCGCCGGCCACTGCACACTGAATGAGGGTGGCTCGCGCCGGAGCCGCTGGCGAGCTTACCCCCACACAACGTTATTATAGCAGCGGGGGTAGAGGCAGCGCCAAGCTCACGGGCGTATGAATCAACCTTCGGATTCGGATGCTTTGGCCTTGGCCCGGCACGCGGCGGTGAGCTGGATCGCCGAGGCCCTCAAGCAAAACTTCACGTTGGCCCGAGCCACGGCGCTGGCCAGCGAACGGACCTGGGGCGGCAAGACTTACTCGGCCTCCACACTGGAAGGCTGGTATTATGAGTGGCGCCACCAGGGTTTTGAGGCACTGCAACGGCAGCCGCGCAGCGATAAGGGCACACGGAAAGCGCTGGGCCCCGAGCAGTGCGAGGCGATCATCGCGGCGCGCAAACAGTACCCGGAACTCACGATCCGGGTGCTGGTGCGACAACTGGTCGAAAAGGGCGTCCTGCCATCGGGCACCTTCAGTATGCCCTCGGTGTATCGGCTTTTGGCTGAGCACCAGCTGGATGCCCATTCGATGAAGCACCTGCCGCCCCCGGCCAGTGGTCCCACCAAAGCCTTTGAGTGCGCCCTGGCCAACGAGCTGTGGATGACCGATCTGATGTTCGGTCCGACGCTCAAGTTGGTCACCGGCCAAGTCATCCACACGCGTCTGTTCGCCGTGTTGGACGACTGTTCGCGCCTGGTGCCGCATGCGCAATATTACGAAAGCGAGAAGCTCTGCTCCTTTCTGGACTGCTTTCGCCAGGGCCTAGCCCGCCGCGGCTTTCCCGACAAGCTCTACACCGATCAGGGTAAAATCTTCACCAGCTACCATCTGCAGGTCGTCTGCGCCAATCTGGACGTGCGGCTCTGCCACGCGAAGCCTTACGCGGCCTTCTCGAAGGGGAAAATGGAACGCTGGTTTAGGACCCTACAAATGGATTTCGAAGCCCGCCTGATCATCGAACCGGCGCGCTCGCTCGAGGACCTCAACGCTCGGTTATGGCGCTGGATCGAAGCCGAATACCATCAACGGCCCCACAGTGCGCTGGGAGGCCAAACCCCCGCCGAGCGCTTCGCCCAGCGGGCGCTCAAGCTGCGCACCGCCGACCCGCAAACCGATTGGGAAGTCCTCTTCCTGTCTCGCCGCGAGCGCCGGGTGCGCCTGGATGCCACCTTCAGCCTGGAGGGCCAACTGTGGGAAGCCCCAGTGCACCTGCGTGGCCAGTTGATTGAAGTGCGCTTCAATCCCTTTGATTGGCAACGCGTCGAGATTTGGTTCGGCGGCAAATACGTGGCGGGGGCTCGCCGCTGCGACAAGCAGCTCAACTCCAAGACCTACACCGACGGCGACTATGAACGGCCCGACAAATCCACCTGAGCTGGAGATGGCCCTCAAAGGCCTGTGGGGCGCCAGCCAACTGCCCTTCGGGGCGGTGGTGGAAAAACCCTATGCCTCGGCGAGCTTTGAGCAAATCCACCATCGGCTGGAACAGTTGGTGGCCGTGCGGGCTTGCGGTCTGCTTCACGGCCCCAATGGGGTCGGCAAGAGCCTCCTGGTCCAGCACTTCCTCCGGTCCCTGCCCGACAAGCGCTACAAAACTCTGGTGCTGTCCCACTCCTCGGTCACGGGCACCGACCTGTTGCGCTTGCTCTGCGCGGAGTTGGGGCAGACCGCCCGGATGCGCCGCAGCGACAACGTGTTGCTCATCCGGCAGGGCTGGCAGCAGTTGGACCGGCTCTGGCCCGTGGTCGTCATTGACGAGGCGCAGAACCTCAGCGCCACCGCGCTGGAAGAAGTGCGGCTCTTAAGTTGCGAGCGCCGCGACACCCAGCCGCCTTTCAGCCTGCTGCTGGTCGGCGACGAACAACTCCTGCCGCGCTTACAGATGGGCATCAACGCGCCCCTGTTGGCCCGGCTGAGCTTCTGCCTGCGGCTGGAACCCTGGACCAGCGAGCAGTTAAGTGGTTACGTTCAGGCCCGTTTGGAGCAGGTCGGCATTCATGCCAATCCCTTCGAGGCGCCCGCCTTGGCGTTGCTCCTGCAGGCCGGCAACGGACTGCCCCGGCTCTTGAACCACTTGGCTCAGCGAGCCCTGGAAGAAGCCGCCGCCCAAAGCTCGCGAATGGTTACCGCCGCTCATGTGCAGCGGGCCCTGGAGTTGCTGCCATGGGTGGCGCAACTGGCCAAATGAACGCCGCCCCCGTTTCGGTGCCGGCCCAAATCGAGCAACTCCACCAAACTTATTGTCGTCTTACCGGTCAGAACCTTTCGCTGCGTTTTGACCGGGAGCGGCTTTGGTTTGAGTTCCTCCGTGCTGACTTCACCCTGGCCGACCTGGTTCAGGTCGTCGGGTACCTGCAAAAGGAAATCCGGCATACCCGCCGCAATGTCGGCGCCCTTAAGCTGTCCAATCTGCTCCAGCCGGATCGCTTCGAGGAAGACCTCAACATCAGCCGGGTTCGGCTCAGCGCCCCAGCTCCAGCTCCTCAGAAAACCCAGCCGGTAATCCCAACCTGCTCGCCCGCCGAGCAAGCGCACGGCCGCCAACGCGCTCTGGAGCAGTTGCGTAACCTGAAAGAAAAACTTCATCGGGGCTTAATCTGATCCCCGGCCAAGCCCCCCACCTCACGCTAAACATGTCTCGGCTCCCTTCCTGATTATCCTGATACCCTCAGCCCACTTCTCCGAAATCATCACGATAAATCTCTCCCGAATTACCGTGAAGCGGAACAACCTGCAAGCATGTCAAAGACCGAAGGCTGCACATAGGCATTTGCTTTTGGCGCGCCCGACCCTGCTGAGCGCTGCGCGGGTGAATGAGCCGGGCCGAAAGACGTTGATTTTGCTTTGGATTCCACGGGCGGCAGGAAGGTAGTGGCCAAAGCGTGTTATGGAAAGGCGCAAGACCAAGGCGAGACCGCCGAGGCCGCCTCATTCCATGCAGCCCAGCACCTCGTCCAGGGACAGCGTGGCGAAGGTGGCGGCGTAGTCGGACATGGCGTAGGGGATGACGAGTTGCCGTCCGTGCAGGAGGCTGCCGCAGGAATAGACCACATTGGGCACGTAACCCTCCCGTTCATTCTCATTCGGCTTGATCAGCGGCTCGCGCAGGCGGCCGATCACCCTGGTCGGATCGTCCCGGTCGAGCAGAAAGGCGCCGATACAGTACTTGCGCATTGGCCCCACACCGTGGCTGAGGACGAGCCAGCCGGCGTCGGTCTCGATAGGCGAACCGCAGTTGCCCAACTGAATGATTTCCCAGGGAAAGGCCGGTTTCAGGAGCAGTTGCGTGGTATGCCAGAAGTGCAGGTGATCGGAGAACATGACATAAATGTTCTCGTAATCCTGCCGGCCGAGCATGACGTAGCGGTCATTGATTTTGCGCGGAAACAGCGCCATGCCTTTGTTCTGCACGGCCGGGCCATTCAGGGTGATGAACTTGAAGTGCAGGAAGTCCCGCGTTTCGATGAATTGCGGCAGAATCATCTTGCCGTCGTAGGCGGTGTAGGTGGCGTAATACCCATGCGTGCCGTCCTCGTGTTGGAAGCGAACGAAACGGGCGTCCTCGATGCCATTGCTCTGGGAGGGCGTGACCGGAAAGAGCACGCGTTCGGACAAGCGCGAGTCGGGGGCAAACTGGACTTCATAATTGGACTGCGCCAGCATCAGGATTTTTCTGGCTATCGCGCCGGTTTGCTGGTCGCGGGCGTGGAACTGTTCTGCCGCGCGACTGAGGCTGGCGCGCAACTCGTCGAGCGTGAAGGAGCCTCCCAGCCCTTGGAGCACCTGCCGGCTGAAGTCTCCCACCAACCCAAGTTCCTGAAGCTTTCGCTCGAATAGGCGGTTTTCGTAGGAGGCGTTGGGTACCTGCTCGGGTTCCAGGCAGTAGCGCGTGGGGGCATTGATCGTGATGTCGCCGCGGGCGTCGAGCAACCCGGTGCGGAAAGTGATTGAGGAGATGTGGCCTTCGCCGGTGGCCCGGAGGCTCAGGATGAAACGCAGCGCGCCGGGCGGCAGGCCCGATTGGTCCGGATGCGGCACGATCGAAGGATTGAACAGCGCGGCGGCTTCGAGCGAATACTCGTGGGTGAAATAGGCGCCGAGCAAGAGCTGCCGTTCTTCGGACAGGTTCTCGTCGCTGTGCAAGCACGGGCGGACCTGATCGAATCGGGCTTTGAGAAAGTCCCGGGTCTTGGCGTGACGCTCACCGAATTCCATCTTCACCTGTTGCCAGAGGAGGTGGACTTCATCTTCCGGGAGGGCCATGACCTGGGCGCAGATTCTGACGGCGCGGGGATCGCTCGGAGTGAGAAACGGCCGGAGCAGCACGCGCGCGCGCTCCGGATGCAGGATGACCTGTGTGCGCTGGACGGTGGCGGTCTTCACGGCTGGGAAGGATTACGAAGCGGGTTGGTTGAAGGCGGTGACCGCGTTTTGCATGAGCCGCAACTCGGCCAGCGAGAGCAGAAAAGCGAGCGTTGATTCGGCTCCCTGGTTCTGGTTAACCCGATCCACGTGCAAGGCATCGCGGCAGCCGCCAGTAATCGGAGAGTAAAGCTCCAGCCCCAGATCGTTCCAGCCCAGGAACCAATCGAAGGCACGCTGCGCCTGTTCGTACCACCAGGCATCGGAGGTGGCGCGGTAGGCTTCCAGGCAGGCGGACAACATCGAGTGGGCCTCAATCGGCTGCTGATCGAAGTTCGCCCGGGGGCCGCCACGAGGGAAGAATCCCTTGCTACCGATGGGCCGGAAGTCGCCGCTCTCAGCGGTTTGCACCTTGGCCAGCCAGCGCAGCGCCTGCACTCCGCGCTCATAGACCGGTGTTTGGCCCATCGCGCGCCCGCTGAGGATCAAGGCGTGGGCGAGCTTGGCGTTGTCATAGGAAAGCACGTCTTCAAACCACGGCCAGTCCGCCTGCGTCGTGCGGTCGAACAATCCCATAAGCCGCGTGGTGAGGGTTTCCCGCATCTGCCGGGCCAGGCGATCTCCGCTCAGGCGCTGCAAGTATTCATGAATGCCCAGCAGGGTGAAAGCCCAGGCGCGGGGCGAGGTGAAGTCCGTCGCGGCCGGCAGCGCCTCGGCGAAGACCTGTCCGGACAAGACTTGAAAACTGCGGTAGGGCGAGCGGCCCACACCCACCCCCAGGGCCCAGAGCGCCCGGCCGTGAGAATCCTCCGAGCCCTGTTTATCAAGCCAGTGCCGGTCGAAGCTCAAGTGGTTATGGAAGCGCCGGGTCCTGGCATCGAACGCGTGATGCAGGAACGCCGCGTAAGTGGTGGCCAGCGTCCGCACGCTTTCCAGCTCTTCCTCCATCTCGTCCAACAGCGCGGCGAGAATGAAGGCCCGCGCGTTGTCGTCGGTGCAGTAACCTTCCGAGAAATTGGGGACGGTGAACAGGGCGTGCTGGAAGAGGCCGGTCGAGTCGGTCATCCGCGACAGATGGTCCAGCTTGAACTCCGGCAGCGCGCGCGGCTGCTGATCCAGGGTCTTGGTCGCGAAGGATTTCCGTGACAGCACCGCCCGTTCGCGGCGGGCGGACTCGAACGAGTGCAGGTAAAGGCGCGCCACGTTGCTCCAGACCATTTCGCGCCCCAGCCTATAGGCATTTTTGCGAATCGCGGTTCGGCGCGTTTCGTCGCGCAGCAGGCCAATGACTCCTCGGGCAATCGCCCCGGAGTCGCCGAACGGCACCAGCACGCCGCGATCCTCCGCGAGCAATTCCGCCGCGTGCCAATAGGGTGTGGACACCACCGCCTTGCCGGCGCCGAAGGCGTAGGCCAGTGTTCCGGAGGTGATCTGCGCCTCGTTCAGATACGGGGTGAGGTAAAGGTCCGCGGCCCCGATGAACTCCTTGAGCTCTTCGAGCTCGACGAAGCGGTTGTAGAAGATGACATGCTTGTGAACCTCGTTCTTCTTGGCCAGGCGCTCGAGGCTGACGCGGTAGGCTTCGCCGTGCTCGCGCACCAGGTTGGGATGAGTGGCGCCCAGCACGATGTAAACAACGTTGGGAAACTCGGCCAGGATTTCCGGCAGCGCCTTCAGGGCGTGTTCGATTCCCTTGTTCGGCGAGAGCAGGCCGAAGGTGAGCAACACCAGCCGGCCTTCAACGCCGAACTGGTCCTTGTAGAAACTTGGATCAACGAACGGGATGTCAGGGATGCCGTGGGGGATGAGATCAATCTTGGCCGGCGGCGCCTGGTAAATCTCCTGCAGCATCCGCCGGCCCCGCTCGGCCATCACCACCAGCCGCGTCGAGCGGGCGATCAGTTCCTGCATCACGCGCCGCTGGTCCGCATTGGGCTCGCGCAGGACGGTGTGCAGGGTGGTGACAATCGGCATGCGCAACTCGCGCAGCAGCGCGAGGACGTGGCTTCCGGCCGGTCCACCGAAAATTCCGAACTCGTGCTGTAGACTCAGGACGTCCGGATGGCTGATGTTGAGGAAATCCGCTGCCCTCAGATAGGAGGCCAGGTCTTGTTCCTCGATTTCGAAGCGCACTTCCGCCGGATACGCATAGCCGCCCTCGGGGCCGTTGACCGGCACCGAAAAGCATTCGGTCTGTGGCTGGGCAGCCGCCACCGCCGCCCGGAGGTCGGAGGTGAAGGTGGCGATGCCGCATTTGCGCGGCCAGTAGTCACTGAGAAAAGCGATCTTCCTGATCTGGGAGGCTGTGTCCACGCGTTCAGAGTATGGTGGGCTTTGGCGGAAAGACAATCCTTAATCTGCGTTGCCCCTTCTTCAACCGCCCCTCGCGCTTCTAGCTTAACTAACTGATAAGAATTTGCTTTTTGCGCGCCCGCCCGTGCTGAGCGCTGCGCGGGTGAGGGAGAATTGGCTTTTGGGCTCACGAAGCATGGGGCGAGCTTATCAAAAGCCGGGCGCGGGCGTCGACAGGTGTCTTTTGCCCGGTTTTGGGCGCCCTGCCGGGCTTTGGCGACCGGGTCTTGCGGGCGAGGGCGTCGGCAGGGGACAGAACCAGCTGGAACCCCCGGCGCCGGGGCACACCCTGCCGTCAGCCGGAGCAGGAAAGCGGCGGCTCCTAGTCGGTGAGCACGTTCTCGTAGTCAGGCATGGTGTCGAGGCAGGCTGGAGACTGTAGGCTGCAGACTGGAGCCGACTTACTGCCTGCGCAGGGAACGCAGAAGACCGTTGAGGACCTTGGAGGTTTCTACGGTTAGCGCCGACAGTTCTCGATGCGCTGGCTCGGGAAGAAGGCCCAGTCGGAATGCCAGGCTCACCTGGTACTCGACCTCACGGGCCGAACCGTAGGCGGTGTCCAGGAAATGGAGGTATTGATTCTCTCGATATTCCCATTCGTATTTTCGATTTGGAGGTGCAGCCCACGGGGGCGTATGCTCGGGCCAGAGTAAACTTATGGAAGGCTACGTATTTCTCATACTGTTGCTCATAGGAGCCCCCATCGCCCTGACGGTCTGGCTTATTGCGCGGGCCATCGGCGCCCGGCACGCCATTAACGAACTCCGTCGCCGCCTTGACTCGGTTGAAGCGGATGTGGTCCGGTTGAAAAGGGAGGTCGGTTACATCCCGCCGACGGAACCCGCTGCCGACAAAAGGCCGGCGGTCGCGATGCCAGCGACCAGGACTGCTCCCAGCCCGCCTGTCGGTGCGCCGGCGCAACCAGTCCCGCCGCCAATCTCGCCCGCGCCGATCACCGTCGCCCCTGCGCCACCGCCGGTCGCGCCGCCCGCCGCCCCGGTTTCCGCCCCGCCGCGGATGCCCGTCCGCAAACCGATGCCGCAGCCGGCGCTGGAACCCGCGCGCACATTCGTCCCTGCCATCAACTGGGAGCAGTTCATGGGGGTGAAATTGCTGGCCTGGGTTGGCGGGCTGGCGGCCTTCCTCGCCGTGGCCTTCTTCGTCAAGTACTCCTTCGACAACAATCTCATCTCACCCGAAGTGCGGATGGCGATCGGCTTTATTACCGGGCTCGGTTTGCTGGTGGGGGGCGTGGTAATGTCACGGAGGCAGTATGCCGTTCTGGCACACACCTTGTGCGGGACGGGCGTGGTCATTCTCTACGCGGTGACCTTTGCGTGCCGGTCGGTTTACCACTTCGAGTTCTTCGGACCGATTCCAACCTTCCTGTTGATGGTGCTGATCACCACCACGGCCTTCCTCCTGGCCGTTCGCCTTAACGCCATGGTGGTTGCCATCCTCGGCATGTTGGGCGGTTTCCTCACGCCCATCCTCCTGTCCACCGGCCAGGACAATCCCTTCGGCCTGTTCGGCTACATCGCCTTGCTGGATGCGGGCTTGATCCTGGTGGCCGTTCATCGCCGCTGGTTGTTCCTGACCGCGCTGGCGGCAGCTGGAACCCTATTCATGCAGATTGGCTGGGCGGATGAGTTCTTCAGCCGCGAGAAGTACTTCGAGGGCAACAAGATACTGATTGCGCTGGCGATCCTGCTTGGCTTCAACGCGCTGTATCTGGCGGCGGCCTGGTGGGCTAAGCGGCGCAATCAGTTGGACTGGTGGCTGATGGGGGCCAATCTCGCCTTGGCGGCGGTAGCGCTGATCTTCACCGCCTGGTTCCTGAGCTTCGCGCCGCTGGCGCAGCGGCCCTGGCTGATGTTTGCCTTTGTATTCCTGATTGACTTGGCCGTCACCGCGCTGGTGATGCTGGACGAAAGGGTGTCTCCGGCGCAGCCGCTTGCCGGTCTGGCGGTATTCGGCTTGCTGGCGTTGTGGACCGGCCATTCGCTCACCCCGGAGTTGCTTAATGCCGGCCTGACCTTCTACCTGATCCTGGCCATCTTCCACGCGGTCTTTCCGGTGTGGCTGCAACGGCAGCGCGGCGTGAAGACCGTTCCCTGGGCCAGCCAGGTCTTCCCCCCGTTGTCGCTGGTGCTGGTGCTCATTCCCATCCTCCGGCTGGCGGAAATCTCGTTCGCGGTCTGGCCGGTCGTACTGCTGGTGGACTTGCTGGCAATCGGCCTGGCGGTGGCAACAAGCTCCCTGCTGTCGGTATTGGCCGTGCTCGTCCTCACGCTCGCCGCCACGGGCGCCCTCATCTTCAAGATTCCCGCGACGCTGACCGGCTTGCCCACCTCGTTCTTCCTCCTCGGCGTCTTCTCGGTGTTCTTCGTGGCGGCCGGGGTGTGGCTGGCGCGGAAGTTCAGGCCGGAAGCGCTGGCGGGCAGGACTCCCTGGGGTGAGGACCTCACCCTGCCGGATAACCTTACCGCCCAACTGCCCATTCTCTCTGCCGTGCTGCCATTTCTGCTGCTGATCATGGCCACGCTGCGGCTGCCGCTGACGAATCCATCGCCCGTCTTCGGGTTGGCGCTGTTGCTGGTGGTCATGATGCTCGGCGTGACGAAGCTCTTTTCGCTGGACTGGATGCCGGCAGTGGGGCTCGCGTGCGTGGGCGCGCTCGAAGCCACTTGGCATTTCCAGCGCTTTAACCCGGCCGACCCGGTCCCGTCCTTGACGTGGTACCTGGTGTTTCTGGCTGTATTCTCGCTCTATCCGTTCCTGTTCCTGCGCACCTTTGCCGGGAAAGTGGTTCCGTGGGCCGCAGCAGCCCTGGCCGGGCCGCTCCAGTTCCTGCTCGTGCACCGCTTGGTCAAAGCCGTTTGGCCCAACGAGTTTATGGGCCTGCTCCCCGCGGTCTTCGCCCTGCCGCCGCTGCTGAGTCTTGTGGTGGTGGTGAAGAAGACCCTCGCCGCCAACCCAGCCCGGATGACACAACTCGCCTGGTTTGGCGGGGTGGGACTGTTCTTTATCACTCTAATCTTCCCGATCCAGTTCGACCGCCAATGGATCACCATCGGCTGGGCGCTGGAAGGCGTTGCGCTGCTCTGGTTGTTCCACCGGGTGCCGCATAAGGGCCTGCGCCTGGTCGGCGTCGGCCTGCTGGTCGCCGCCTTTGTCCGGTTGGCGTTGAACCCCGCCGTGCTGGAGTATCACGAGCGCAGTGCCACACCCATCTTCAACTGGTATTTATACGCCTACGGAATTGTGACGGTCTGCCTGTTTGCCGGCGCCTGGCTGCTGGCCCCGCCGCGGCATGAGGTCCTACGCGCGAATGCCCCGCCCATCCTGATTGGTCTGGGCACAGTGCTGGCGTTTCTGCTGGTGAATATTGAGATTGCGGACTACTTCAGCGAGCCCGGCTCCACGCTCACCTTCCAGTTCAGCGGCAACTTCGCCCGCGACATGACCTATTCCATCGCCTGGTCGGTGTTTGCGCTGGTGTTACTGGTCGCCGGCATCATGCGGCGCGCGCGTGCACCGCGCTATGCCGGGCTCGCCTTGCTGGGCGTGACTATTCTCAAGCTGTTCTTCCACGACCTGGCGCGGCTGGATCAGCTCTACCGCATCGGAGCGTTTGTGGCCGTGGCGGTCATCGCGATGCTGGCTTCCTTCGCCTACCAGCGGTTCTACGCGGCGAGCGTCAAAGAATCAGGCCAGCCCCCGCCGCTGCCGGGCAGTTGAACCTGGAAGGGACAAGGTGAGATTTATGCGTTGCATGACGGAACCAAGAGCTTTCGCCTATCAGTGCGTTGTTGTGTTGGGGATGGCGTTTGGCGCGCTTGTGTTGGCGCGCGCCGCCTCCAGCAACGCCGCTCCGCTCCCATCCGACTGGCAGCACGCGCAGCAGCTTGAGGTGGCCGCGCCCGGCCTCGTAAAGCTCAGTCTGCCGACGGCCACGCTTGATGCCGCGCGCCCGGCGCTCGAAGACCTGCGGCTTTATGACGACGCCGGCCAGGAAGTGCCCTACCTGGTCGAGCGTCCAAAGCCGGCTCCCAAACCCGTGCGTGACGCCAAGACATTTCAAGTCACAGTCAACGCCGCCACCACCGTTCTAACCCTGGAGACCGGCCTAGCGCAACCGCTGGACGGCATTACGCTGGAGACCCCGGCCACCAGCTTCCTCAAGGCCGTGCGGATCGAGGGCTCGACTGATGGCGAGCACTGGCAGATGCTTGCCCAAGGGCAGCCGATCTTCCGCCAGTCGAACGGCGCCAGCCAGATGCGCCTGGCTGTGCCGACTGGTGCCTGGCCGTGGTTGCGGCTGACCGTGGATGACCGGCGCTCGCAGCCCATCCCGTTCACGGGCGCGCGCGTTCACGCGTCGGCTGTGGAATCCGTCCCTGCCGAGGTCAAGGCGCTCAGCCTCGCGGGCCGGGACGAGAATCCCGGCGCGAGCCGCCTCACGCTTAAGCTCGGCGCGGCAAACCTGGACGTGGCCAGCATCCAGATTGAGACCGCCGAACCGCTTTTCACCCGGCAAGTCACGCTGGCCGTGCCGCAGGTTGCCGAGGATGCGATCCGCGAGGTGCCGGTGGCTCAAGGGGTGATCTACCGCGTGGCCATCGAGGGCCAGCCCGCTTGCAGCAACCTGACCGTGCAGGTGGACGGAGCAATTCACTCCCGGGAATTACTCCTCCTCATCAGGAATCAGGACAGTCCGCCCCTGCCGGTCACCGCGGTGCGTATCGAGCGGCGCCCCGTCTATTTGGTCTTTTGGGCGCGCGCCGCGGGGCCATACCACTTGCTGACCGGCAATCCGCGCTGCCCCGCGCCGAGCTACGACCTGGCCGCCCTGGGCGCCAATCTCAAGAATGTCGCCGCGTCGCCCCAGCAGCTCTCGTCGCTGGCTGTCAATCCGGCTTACCGCGCGCCGGAAGTGCTGGCGGGCGTCCAGAACGGAGGCACGGCGCTGGACGTAGCGGCCTGGAAATACCGCAAGCCGGTCAAGCTGAGCCGTGCCGGGGCGCAGCGCATCGAGCTGGACCTGGACGTGCTGGCCCATGCCCAGCCCGGCTTCGGCGATTTGCGCCTGGTATCCGCCGGCAAGCAGTTGCCCTATGTCCTGGCGCCGACTTCGATCAGCCGTTCGCTCACTCCGACCGTCACCGCCGCCGCCGACAAGAAAGACCCCCGCATCAGCCGCTGGATCATCAAGCTGCCACGCCCGGGCCTGCCGGTGACGCGTCTCCACTGCACCACGCGGACGCCCTTGTTCCAGCGGGACGTAAGTCTTTACGAGGAACCCACCGATGACCGGGGCGACAAGTATCGCCACACACTGGCAAGCGCCTCCTGGACGCAAACCCCGGAGCGAACCAGCCGTGAGTTCATCCTGGGGTTTCATTCGTCGCCTCGAAGCGACACCCTGGTGCTGGAAACGCATAACGGCGACAATCCCGCCGTGGAGTTGGAGAAGTTCCAGGTCTTCTACCCCGCCACGCGCGTGCTATTCAAAGCGCAACCAGCGGACGAGCTCCTGCTCTATTACGGCAATCCCCAAGCATCCGCCCCGCGCTACGATCTGAGCCTGGTTGCCGGCCAGCTTCTGGCCGCCGATCAAGCTGACGCCGGCCTGGCCGCCGAAGAGCAGCTCAAGAAGTCATGGGGAGAAGGCTCGCAACCCGGCAAGGGCGGCGTGGTATTCTGGGGAATCCTGGCGATGGTTGTAGTGGCACTCTTGGTCATCATTTCGCGCCTCGTGCCGCGATCCGCTCCAGGGCAATCCGAAGGTCCGAGCCCCGGCACGGACGTCAAATGACCCAGTCAGGGTTACCCTGCCAACCCGCCCTGCCCCCCGCCCCAGCACCCGAATAGCCAGGTCAGTCGTCCCCTCCCACCGGGGGTGTTTTCCCATTGCGCCCCGCCGTGTACAAGGGGTGTACAACGGGTGCACAAGGGATGCACAAGAGGCTGGCTGGTGTGCATCCCTTGTGCACCCGTTGTACACCCCTTGTACACGGCGGACGGGGAGGCACTGGTTAGGGTGGTAAAGCTTATGAATACAATGGGTTACGGGCAAAATGGGTCGCAGGGGCTGTTTCCCGGGGAAAGGACGGCCCGTGGGCGGGCTGGCAGCAGGTTATGCGGGTATGATTGAGCGGTTGGAGGTGCGCGAGCGGCGAACGAGCCGGATGATGAGGACCAGGACGGTCAGACTTACGCAAGTCCAGCCGAAGCGGTCGCCGTATCGGCGGTAGGGGGTTGGTGGACGGGCCTCGCCGGGAGCAAGGAGCGGGATGTCCGCGGTCAGGAATCCTGGACCATAGATGGTACCCTGGGCGTCGTAGAAGACCTGGCGCAAGCGGCCATGGGCGTCCACCCAGCCAGTGAGGCCGTTGTTCGAGCAGCGGATAAGGGGCAGGCGGTTTTCGATCGCCCGAAATACGGCGGCGGCGGCATGTTGCCATTGGGCGGCGCTTTCGCCAAACCAGCCGTTGTTGGTGAGATTGACCAGGAAGTCGGTGTCTTCATCAACGGCTGTGCGGGCGAGGGTCGGGAAGATGTCCTCGAAGCAGATAAGCGTCGAGGTCTTCGCCTTCGGCGCGGTCAGAGCAAAGGGGACGGCGCAATTGCCAGGGGTGAAGCCGCTGCCGATCGGGGTGAACCACTTGAGGAACGGCAGCCAGCGGACCAACGGGATGTATTCGCCGAAGACGACCAGGTTGCGCTTTATGTAGCGGGCAACGAATTCGCCTTCGGGGTTGATGAGGAAACTGGCGTTGTAGTACTCGAGATCGTTGTCGGAGGTGGGGTGCGATGGGGCGCCGGCATCATCCGAGCCTATAATGAGCCAGACGTTGTGCCGTCGGACGAGGTTGGTGAGGGCGTGGTAGATGTTGGTATCCCACCGTGCATAGCTGGGAATGGCGGATTCGGGCCAGATGAGCAGGTCCGTGCGGTTGGTGAGGGCATTCTCGGATAGCTGGAGGACGTCGCGGAAGCGTTCGAGGTCGCGGCTCGTGTCCCAGATGAGGGTTTGGGGGATGCTGGGCTGGATGAGCGTGACCTTCAGAGAGCGGCTGGGGGCAGGCTCGAACGCGAGCTGGCGAAAGCCGAAATGCAGGACACCGGCAATGGCGATTACCGGGAGCAGGATTTCGCCCGCCCAGCTTGAACGGGTGGTTGGGCGCAGCACCACCATCAGGCCTGCGGACAGCAGCGAGAGCGAGGCCCAGATGATGAGGAACGACAAGCCGTAGACGCCGGTGACAGAGACGATCTGAGTGAGCGGGGTTAGCTGGTATTGGGAGGCGCCGAGCGGATTCCAGGGGAAGCCGGTGAAAAGGCGGGCCCTGAGCATTTCCAGGGCGACCCAGAGGGCAGCGCCCCATATAGCCCAGAGGGTGCGCCGGCCCCAAGTGAGTGCGGAATGCGGAGTGCGGAGTGCGGAATGAGGAACAGGCGTTGCCCCGTTTGCCTGTAGGTTGCGTGTCCTCACGCGGCTTTGGGTGTGAAATATGCGGGCTATCCTCGGCAGACTGCCCGAAGAGTCAGGGCTTGCGGGGACTCTCGACCTGCCCGTCAGGTTCATGTTCAGTAGCCAGACCCATGTGGCCGGGTAGAGGGCGACGTAGGCGCTGAGGGATAGCCAGCCGAGGGCGGGGCCCAGCGGGATCGAATGCCAGCGGTAAGGGATTAGCAGCAGCCAGTAGAGCGAGGCGAGGTAATAGGCGAGGCCACCCACGTAGCCGATGCGAAAGCTCTCCCAGCCGCTCTTGCCCAGGGCGGCGGCCAGCATCAGGGCGGGAGCCACCCAGGCCAAGCCGGCAATGCCGGTCCTGGGAAAGGAAGCCGCCAGCAGGAGTCCGGCGAGGACTGCCAGCAGGTAACGACTCCGCAATAAAGGGCTGGCCCAGAAATGTGTCACCCGCCCCAGCTTGCCTATGCGGTGCCAAAACGCAAGAACGGGCATGGACAATATGTTTGCCCATCAAGCCGGGTTGGGCTATCAAGCTCGGCAGACTTGACGCAGGACGGTTCGCGCTCTTGCATGGAGCATCGGCCTCCGGATCGTGCGGCATGCGCTCGGCTGCCCGAGGCCGGACGGATCTGGCATGGTCGGTTGGCGACGCGCGCGTTCAGCCCTTTGGGTAGCGTTGACTAACGTTGTTGGAGCAGGATCAGTTTGTGCCGTTTTTGAAGTATAGGAAGCTTGTTGAAGAGGCGCATGCCTTCTTCCTGCGGCACTGGCAGCACTTGCTGCGGGTCCGAGGGCGGGTGCGCTTCAGCGAGGAGGCGTTTAACCTGCTGATGGCCGCCGGGGTAGGGGTGATCGGCGGGCTGGTCAATATCCTATTCTACTACGCCACTCAATCGGTGCGGGTGCTGTTCCTGCGGCAGCCGGGCGAGTTGGTGGAGGTTGCGGAACGAATGGCGCCTTGGCAGCGGGTGGTGACGCCGACACTGGGCGGGCTGTGCGCGGGATTGGTGCTCTACTGGGGCCTGCGCATGGCGGGCCCGCTGCGTTCGAGCAATCTGCTGGAGGTCATTGTGGCGGGAGATGGGCGACTGCCGCTGCGCAGCGGCCTTGTGAAATTCCTTTCGTCGCTGCTAACCATCGGTTCCGGAGGGTCTATTGGCCGGGAGGGGGGCATCACGCAATTATCGGCGACGTTTGCCTCGAAATGGGGGCAGTTGATGAAGTGGCAACCTTACCGGTTGCGGTTGCTGGTGGGGTGCGGGGCTGCGTCCGGGATTGCGGCGGCCTATAATGCCCCGATATCCGGGGCGGTGTTCGCGGCGCTGATCGTGATGGGGAACTTCTCGATGAGCCTGTTTGGCCCGCTGGTCTGCGCGTCAGTGGTGGCGACGATGGTGTCGCGGAGCTTCTTCGGCATCGAGCCCTGGTACAGCGTGCCGCCGTTTGCGCTGACGAGTGTGACGCAGTTGCCCTGGTTTGTTTGTCTCGGGCTTGTGGTTGGAGCGATGGGGGCGGTTTTTATGAAGCTGCTGAATGCGGCCAGCGCCGCCTTCAGGAAGCTGCCGGCGCCGATCTACATTCGGCTGGCGCTGGGCGGGCTGTTGGTGGGGCTGATCGCGGTACGTTTTCCCGAGGTGTGGGGCAATGGTTACGTGGTCACCAACCGAATTCTGCAAGGCGAGTATGGCGCACCGGCCTTCACGGCCCGGGATATCGCGGGGCTGGAATCGCTGGCAAACAGGTTGAAGAAGCCCGCCCGGGAGAACGGCATTTCGGCCTATTTGGGGGCGCTGCTGGCGCCCGAAACCACAGTGCTGCTGGGCGATTACCAGGCGGGCGGAGACGAGCGGCTGGCCCGGGCGCTGGCGGCGGATCTGAACCGCATTGTCCGGAGCGGGCCGATCTACGAGGCGCACCGATTCACCAACGTGACGCTTTCGGTCAAGACCAGGCGCATGCTGGAGCGAGAGGTTCATGGGTTGGACCTGGTGCGGCTGAACTGCAGGCTGTTGCTGGAGGCGTATCCGGGGGAGATGTCACGCGCGCATTGGCGAGAGGCAGCGACGACGGGGCTGCTGGTATTGGCCGGCCTGGTGCTGGCCAAGCTGCTGGCAACGCTGGTTACCGTGGGCTCGGGCGCGGTGGGGGGGGTGTTCACGCCGACCTTATTTCTCGGGGCGGGAATAGGGGCGACGTTCGCGCTGGTGCTGCAGCAATTGGGATCGGGCGAGGACTTTCCGGTGGCGGCCTTCGCCGTGGTCGGGATGGGAAGCATGTTGTCGGCCACCACGCGCTCGCCGCTGCTGGCCATGATCATGGTGTTTGAAATCTCGCTGGATTACTCGCTGATGCCGGCGCTTATGCTGGCGTGCGTGCTGTCCATGCTCGTGGCGCGCCGGCTCCATCCGGATTCAATCTACACGGAGCCATTGCGGCGCAAGGGGTTGATCGTGCCGCAGGAGCCCACCGCGTCGGAAGCCGCCGCGGAACGCACGGTCGGGGATCTGATGCAGGCGCCAGTAACCCCGGTGCGGGAAACGGCGGCGCTGCGGGAAATCGCCGCCCGGTTTTTGACCGGGGCCAACAACTTCCTGCCGGTAGTGGATGCAAAGAACCAATTGGTCGGCATGGTTGCGCTGCAGGACCTAAAGGAATACCTGGGGGCGGAGGAAGAATTTCGCGGGATTATCGCGTACGACGTAATGCGGCCGCCGCCGCCGTGTGTGACGCCCAATCAGCGCCTGGTTGATGTCTTGCCAGTGGTGCTGACAAGCGAACAGCGAAACATCCCTGTGGTGAACACGCTCAAGGAGAACCGCGTGGTTGGAGCGCTGCCCAGGGCGCAAGTGCTGCGCTTGTTCTCTGAGGCAATCGCAGCGAGCAGCCGGGCAGAAGCCTGACCCGGGAATAGCGCCGCGCCAGCCGCCAATGGTAAGAAGGCCACCTTAGGGGCCTTCCCCTGCCCTTCAGCAAAGATGACTTAGAAGGGCCAACGCTTCCGCTACGGCCCAGATCACGATCACCGCCTGCGTCGGCGTGAGGCCTCGGCGGACCAGGCGATGCGACAGATGGTTGGTATCACCCTGATAGAACGGCTGGCCGATGTGCCACCGCAGCAGCACTACCCAGATCAGGTCCGCCAATGGAATGGCGAGAACCAATAGCGGGATAACGACCGCCCATCGCTGCGGGTGGCGCATCGTGTAGAAGTGCGGCAGGATGGCCAGCACCGCCAACAAATACCCGACGAGATGGCTGCCGGCGTCGCCAAGAAAGGCACGGGCACGGGGGAAGTTGTAGGGCAGAAAGCCGAGCAAGGTGCCGAACGTCAGGAAGGCGATTAGGCCCACCAGATACTGGTTGTCCGCGGCAGCGAACATTGCAAAGTGCCAGGCGCCGATGGCCCCAAGCCCGGCGCACAGGCCGTTCATGTTATCCATGAAGTTGAAGGCGTTAACCACAGTGAGAATCCACAGGATCGTGATGGCGTAGCTGAAAAGGATGTTTGGCACAAACAGGGTGACGCGCGTGCCGCTGGCCGCGACCAGCGCGGCGACGAGAAACTGGCCTGCAAACTTGGCGCGCGGGCGCAACTCGTGTTTGTCGTCCAGCCATCCCACCAACAGCATGCCGAGAGCACCGAAGAATATGCCAGCCAGTTCGAGCGCGCGGCGGCCCAAACCATACTGAAGCAGGAAGGCAGAGTCCGGATCCAGCAATGCCATCGGGCCCGCGTTGCCCGCGCCTGAGCTGTCGGCAGGGGGAACCGCGCCGGCAACGCCGCCAGGTCTGTGCCACCAGAGCACAAGGCAAGCCAGCAGCGTTGGAAGGAGCAGGCCGGTCATAACGGCCAGCCCGCCGGCCAGGGGGATCGGCTGATCGTGAATCTTGCGGTGACCGGGATCGTCCACGAGTCCAGTGCGCAGACACCATTGGCGCCAGAGCGGCAAGGCGGCCAGCACTGTGACGCACGCGCTCACAACGGCCAGGAGATAAACGTTGAAGGGGAATCTCATGCCGGGCGACTGCGCAGGCGCAAATACAGTTGATACAAGTCGTCCACCATGCGCTCGACGCTGAAGCGCTGCCGAACAAACTGCTGGCCGCGCCGGCCCAGACGCTCACGTAACTCGGGGTCTTGGACCAACTGAAGGAGGCGTTGACGCAAGCCGCCCAGATCCCCCGGCCGCAACAAGAACCCGGTTTCATTATTCAGGCAAACCTCACGGGCGCCGTCGGCGTCGTAAGCCACAACCGGCCGGGCCCCGGCCAATGCCTGGGCTAACGCGCGGGGCAAGCCCTCGCGCAACGACAGGTGGACAACAAGATCCATGACCCCCACTAGAAATGGAACGGCGTCCGGCGGGACAAGCCCTCTGAACACCACGTGCCTCGCAAGGCCCAGCGCGCGCACCCGGTTCTCGAAGCGCCCGCGCCAGGGGCCGTCGCCCACGAACAGGAACTTGACTCGAGGACAACTGCGCACAAGCTCCGGCGCCACGGTCAGCAGGTCGTCGTGGCCCTTGAGTTTGAAGAGACGGGCAATCTTGCCAATGACGATATCGTCAGGCGCCAGGCCGAGGGTGGCGCGGAGCTGGGGGTCGTTGGTTGCGGCAAGGAAGGGAGCGAGCGCAAACCCGCTGAGGATTGTCGTGTACTGATCCGGAGAGCCAATGCCCGCAGCGAGGTATTGCTGCTTCATGGCCTCGGCTACGACGACGAAGTGGGTTGTGACCCGGGCGGCGCAAAGCTCAGCCGTCCGAAAGAGGGAGTTGGCGACCCGGCCTTGAAAGGGACCGAATGACGGGCCGTGGATGGTGTGGATAATTATTGGGACATGCGCCCGGGCGGCGGCCAACCGCCCCAGGACGCCAGCTTTGCTGCTATGGGTGTGAACGATGTGAGGCGCGTGGGCCCGGAACAACCTCACGAGTTCCCGCCAGGCCAGACAGTCTTTCCATGGGTGAAGCGGACGGACGAGGTGCGGGACAATAGTAACCGGGAGGGCCCCATCAACAAGGGTGCTGGTGAGGGCGCCTTCGGGGCCGACCGATGGCCCGGCAATCAGAACGACGTCCAACCCCGGCTTCGCTCTAAGTCCCAGCACTGAGGCGACCGTGTTTTCCTGGGCGCCCCCAACGATCAACCGCGTGATGACGTGTAGAACCCGCATCCGGTGCGGTCAACGCGCGCCGGGTTTCAGTTCTTTGAGGCGCGCGATGACGCTCTTGGCTTCCACCGTGTTGGTCGGAGCATTGGCCAGATAGAGCTCGTAGTTCCTGATCGCTGCGTTGGTGTCCCGCTTGCGCCAGGCAATTTCGGCCAAGCCATAGAAAATCTGGGAGGCAGACGGAAAGACCTTCTGCAGGCGCTCGTAATCGGTCTTGGATTCTTCCAGCTTGTTCGCGCGCAGATAGGCGATGGCGCGGTTCAGCAGCGCGGAATGATTGTTGGTCTCCACGGCCAGCACCTGCGTGAGGGCGGGGATGGCCTCTTCAAAAGCGCCGACCTGAATGCAGGTGTAGCCTTTGTTAATGAGCGCGCTCATGTTGGTGGGGGCAATGCTCAATTCCTGTTCGATGATGCTGAGCGCATTGGAGAAAAGCCCGTACTTGAGGTAAACTTGCGTCGCCGTTGCCAGCATATCCGCATCGCGAGGATATTGTGCCATGGCGGCCTGGACGGCCGCTTCCGCGCCAGCTGGGTCGTTCTGCCCCAGGTGCGCGGAGGCTTCGACAAAGAGCAGTTCGGTTCGGTTGGTGCCGCCGACCGCAAGCAGGTCGGGTTGCGCGCGAATTTCATTGACGATCTTGAGCGCCTCCGCCGGCATGGCGCTAACGACATACAACTGGCCGAGCCAGATGCGCGCGACGAGATTGTCGGGGGCCAGCGACTTCACGCGGTTGAACTGCGCCGCGGCCTGGCGGTACTGGGTGTTGCGCACGAACACGCGGCCCTGCTCAAAGCAGAAATTCGGCTCGTCGAATGGCCCATTGTCCCCAATCACCTGGTCCCAATTACGGTACTTGCCGAATTCATCCTCAATGGTCCTGGAAACCTGGACTGAGGCGCTGCGGCCGGTTCGCAGGTTCCGGTTGCACTCGAGGTTGACCTGCGCCACGATGTTGTCGGGATTCAACTCGAGAGCGCGCTCGAAATGCGCGGCGGCATTTGTGAGGAGGCCGACCTTCTGGACCTCGACTCCCCAGTGGTTGAGCGCGCGGGAGTAGAATCCCGCGACGGTGGCGGCGTCATCATTGGACTCCTGAACAAGATGCGCCTTCTTCGCCAGCCAGTTCATCAGGCCGGGTTTCCGGGTTGAATCCGGGCGAGTGATCGTGGCCAACACCGGAGGAAGCGCCTCTGCATTCACTTTTGCCCAGAAGGCTTCATTCTCGACGACCAGGTTGGTATTGACCGGCGGCGCAAAGAGGTAGTTGGTCGGATACGGATTGAGCTTGTAAGCCAGGCCATGGGGTTCCAGGTGAAAGAACTCAAAGTAATACCCGAAGCTGGGATGCAGGTAGTAGAGGCTGTTTGTTTGCGCCAAACGGGAAACCAACTGAACCAGCATGAGTGGTGCAGCGTGTTGCGTGGTCTCCCTGGGAGGATTGCTTTCCCAAACCTGAGGATGTCTCCTGTGCAGGAATCGGTGATAATCCGGCCATGAGAGCGACGCGGTCTCCAGAAACAGGTGATTGTTATTCTGACCGCTTTTCGCGGCGTAGGCCTGGAGCAGGTATGCCCGGCGAAAGTCGTCGGCCAGCAGCACGGAGCGTTTGGATGGCAGGGATTCCGCGAGCGCCGCGACGTAGCGCTTGAGCATCGGGCCATTAGTCGTGCGGATCTGCGCCCAGTTTCTGGCAATCAGGGCCAGCGGTGTCACCAGCAACAGGAGCCAGATGAAACTGGTGATGACAGTGTTGGCCAGGCGCAAATGAGACGGCACTCGGCGGGGGCGATCGGAGGGGGTCCCAAACAAGAGCAGGAAATAGCCGCTGCAATAGCCGATACTCAAAGCGCCGAGGTAGTAGAAGGTAAGGAAGGGAGAGCCGAATCCACGGTTGCGCGGACTAAACGGCGGGTCGAGCGCTACCCAGATGCAGGCCATGAGAAACAGGGCATGCACCACATGGAACATAATGGTGGCTAGGGTGGCCCCCAGCCTGCTGCTGTCGCCAAAGTACGACGCCCAACGAATCGAGAAGATGAAGATCGGCACCAGCGAGGTTAGCGCCAGCAAGGCTACCTCCTGCCTGCCGAACTTGTAGTATAACATGAGAATGCTCCTCTGCGCGTTGAGGTTCGCCTTTAAGGCGGGCCAGAACCCCACCGAGGACGTGTCCCCGATGCCTTGCAGAAGGGGCAGCAGCAGATAGAGCAACAGTCCAACCAGGCCGCACAGAGACATGCGCCCGAGAAAGCGCATGCTAAAGAAGCCAAGGCCTTTCATCCAAACCAGCGCCATCACAAAGGCCGGGAAGAAGCCAATCATGGCCCAGTTATTTGTAATCCCCAGGCCGAAGACGAAGGAGGCACGCATCAGCCAGGAATCGCGATCTGAAAGGCGGAACTCGAGCAGGCAGCGAATCACGTAGGCGAAAACCAGCAAGTCGAGCATCTCACAGCCGGAACCCATGGGCGGCGCGGGCGAGGAGCCGGCGGTGGCATGTTCCCAGAAGGTCAGTTGCAGGCCGCAAACCAGCGCCGCCAGGACCGGCGGCAGCCAGGCAGCGGGAATGGAGAGAACGGAAGCCTTGTCTTTCTGCTTCTGGCGCTGCTCCTGGGTGCGATCATGCGGCAGCAATGCTACTGAGCGGGCCAGCAGGGCGAGAGTCAGAGCCGCGCACACCGCCGCAAAAAGGTTGAGTGCGAGGGGAATTGCCTGCGGCGGCAGCAAGCGAAACGGCCAGGTGACAAGCCAGAAAAGCGGGCCGTGCAGCTCAGGCTGCCACGTCCAGCCGGATACCCTGGCGACTTGCGGAAGACTGCTCAACGACACCCAGGGATTGAGCGTCACAAGGTAAATGGCCAAAGCACCCGCAGCTACAAGCCAAGGTAGAAATGCGCGAACAAAACTTCTCTCCGGACTGACTTCACGTTCCGATGTCATGCGGCAGGTCAAAGTTGAATCTAAGCTCGCGAGGTTGGCAAGCTTAGTTTCGCCCCGGCCGCGGCCGTCTTGCCGCGCAAGTCCCCCACACATTCCACATGCTGAGTGTTCGGGAACATGTCCAACGGGACGACTTGGGCCAATTCAAAGCCACCTTCGTCACACAAGACCTTCAGGTCGCGTGCCATTGTTGCCGGGTGGCAGGAGACGCAAATGAGCTGGGCCGGTCGCACGCGGCGCAGCATCTGCAGGGTCTCCTGTTGACATCCCTTGCGCGGCGGGTCAAGCAGCACTGTTGTGTTCTGGGCGGGGAAACGCGACATTATCGCCGGCAACAGGTCTTCTGCCGCTCCAGCAACAAACTCGCCGTTGGTGAGGCCGCGGGCAGCGGCGTTCTTCCGCGCCGCCTGAATTGCCAGGCGGTCCAGCTCTACCCCAACAAAGGAGTCAACCAAGTGGCCGAGCTCGACGCTGAAGAACCCAACACCGCAATAAACGTCCAGGAGATGCCTGGTTTCAGCCTGTCTTAGACAGTCGCGCACGGCTTCGACCAGCCTGGGCAACAGGAGAGGATTGTTCTGGAAAAAGGAATCGGGGGGCACTTCCCACCCCTGCGGTTGGGTGCGTAGAACAACCTTAATCCCACCTTTAGGCGGCGGATGCGCGCGCACATGCTTGATCTGCTCGTTGAGTGCCGGCTCGGCGATCAGGCACTCTTCCACATCCACCACCAGCCGGCTGTCAGCACGGATGAAGCCGATGTTCAGGCCCTGCTTGAACTTGTCCCACTGGCTGCGAATCATGATGCGGTTCCGATAGCCGTAGGGCTGCGGGCAGGGAATGACCGGCGCAACGAGTGTGCGATCAAATCGGCCTATGCGCTCGAATAAATCCCCGATCTGCTTATGTTTGAGCTGAAGCTGAGCGGAGTAGGCCAGGTGCTGATACTGACAACCGCCGCACTCCCCGAAGTACCGGCAGGCAGGTTCGGTCCGCTCCGCCGAAGGGGCAACCACGCGGAGAAGCCTGGCGCGGGCATATCGCTTCTTCAGCTCCGTTACTTCCGCTTCCACTTCCTCACCCAAAGCAACGAACGGGACGAAGACCACAAAGTCTCCCATTCGCGCCACGCCTTCGCCGCCGAAGGCAATGTCGGTAATTCTCAGGGTCAGCTTGTTGCCCAAAGCCAGACTCACGCCAGGGAACGGTGGGCGACTACTCTTCGTGCTTCTTGATCCTGTAATGACCGAGTTCGTCTTGTTCGACGAAACGCCGGCCAAGCAGGGAAGCCAGGGGCGCGTCCACCCAGTGAGGGTTCTCTTCAAAAACAGTCCGTTTGAGGGCCTTCCGCGCAATTTCCTTCCGCGCAACGTAGGCATCGGGACTGCCTCGGAGAAACTCCATGATCGCTGTTTCTTCGTAGGTCATACTCTATCTGCTTCCTGGGCCGCTGAAGCGCCTAAATGGACGCGGCAGCACAGCAGTGCCCTTTGCCATTCTAAGCTACACCAGAGCAATTGGGACAGGCGAACCTCGCCTTCTTCAAACATGACAAGGACATTTCGGCTATGAGCCCGCGTGACAAGGCGATGTTGTGAAACACAGGGCCGGGCGGAATCAACTGGAGAGCGCTCCTTGCGAGGTGGTCTTCTGCGAGAAGACCAGGTGGTCGCCCTCCGCCGTTACGAGGATCGGCTCCCCTTCCTGAAACGCGCCCCGGAGGATTTCTTCGGCCAACGGATCTTCGAGGGAACGCTCGACGGCACGGCGCATCGGACGCGCACCGTAAAGAGGGTCGTAGCCCTTGTTTACGAGGAATTCCTTGGCCTTGTCATCCAACTGCAGGACGATGTTCTTGGCCTTGAGTCGCTGCATCACCTTCGTGATTTCCAAGTCCAGGATTTGCACCAGGTCGGGCTTGGTCAACGCGCGGAAAACAACAATGTCGTCCAGCCGATTCAGAAACTCGGGCCGAAACGTCTTCTTAGCCTCATCCAGAATCTTCTCACGCATCTTCTCGTAGCTGTTCTCGTCGGTGATCGGGGAAAAACCGAGCGTGGATTGCTTGCGAATGGTGTCTGAGCCGACGTTCGACGTCATCAGGATGATCGTGTTGCGGAAATTGACCACGCGGCCGACGTTGTCAGTAAGTTTGCCTTCCTCAAGGATCTGCAACAGCATGTTCCACACATCCGGATGCGCCTTTTCGATCTCATCGAAAAGCACCACAGAGTAGGGCTTGCGGCGCACCTGTTCCGTTAGCTGGCCGCCCTCCTCATAGCCGACATAACCGGGCGGAGAGCCGATCAGCCGGGAGACATTGAACTTCTCCATGTACTCGCTCATGTCGAGCTGGATCAGCGCTTTGGCGTCCCCAAACAACTGTTCTGCAAGGGTCTTGGCGAGCAACGTCTTGCCGACGCCGGTAGGTCCCAGCAACGCAAACGTGCCGATGGGACGGCGCGGATCTTTGAGATCCGCGCGGGAACGGCGCAGCGCTTTGCACAGAGACGAAACAGCTTCGCGCTGGCCAATGACGACTTTGCTCATTTCTGCTTCAACCTGGAGCAACCGCTGCATTTCGCCCTGCTCCATGCGTTGCAGCGGAATGCCCGTCCATTTGGAGACCACCTGCAAGATGTCCTCCTCATCCACTCTGACACGCTTTTCTTCTCGCGCGGTGCGCCATTCCTTCAACCGGGCCTCCAGCTTCTCCTTGGCCTGCTTTTCCTTGTCGCGCATGGAGGCGGCGCCCTCGAAGTCCTGGTTCTTTATCGCCCGCTCCTTCTGGGCCTTGATGTCCTCAATTCCGGACTCCATTTCCTTAACCTCTGGCGGTCGCGTCATGGTGCCAATTCGGGCACGTGAGCCTGCTTCGTCCATTACGTCAATGGCTTTGTCAGGCAGGAAGCGGTCGGTGATATAGCGATCCGAGAGTTTAACCGACGCTTCAATCGCTTTATCGGTAAACTCGGCTTTGTGGTGGTCTTCGTACTTCGGGCGAAGGCCCTTCAGAATCAAAACGGCCTCCGCGACAGAAGGAGCCTCGACTTTGACCGATTGAAAACGGCGCTCCAAGGCCGCGTCCTTTTCGATGTACTTGCGATACTCGTTAAGGGTGGTGGCGCCGATGCACTGCAGTTCGCCCCGGCTGAGAGCCGGCTTGATGATGTTCGAGGCATCCATCGTGCCCTCGGCGGAGCCCGCGCCGACGATGGTATGGAGCTCGTCAATGAACAGGATGATGTTCTTGGAGCGACGAATCTCGTCCATGACGGCTTTGATGCGCTCCTCGAACTGGCCGCGGTACTTGGTGCCGGCGACCATCAAGGCCAAATCCAGTGTAATAACGCGCCGGTCACGGAGCAGCTCCGGGACGTTGCCGGCGGCAATTTCCTGCGCCAGGCCCTCGACAATAGCTGTCTTGCCGACGCCAGCCTCGCCCAGGAGCACCGGGTTGTTCTTCGTACGGCGGCAGAGGATTTGAATGACGCGCTCGATTTCGCTCTTGCGGCCAATGACGGGATCCATTTCGCCTTTGCGTGCGATTTCAGTCAGATCGCGGCCAAAAGCCTTAAGCGCAGGCGTCTTGATTTCGCCCTTCTTCTCGGAGGTCGCCTTTCCCGGCATCGCTTCGCCTGGGGCCGAATCGTCCTGCGCGGCGAAATTAGGATCCAGTTCCTTCAGAATCTCCTTGCGGGTCTGTTCGATGTCCACATCAAGATTCTTGAGAACGCGCGCTGCGACGCCGTCCCCTTCACGGAGCAGGCCCAGCAGAATGTGCTCGGTGCCGACGTAGGTATGGTTGAGGGCCTTGGCCTCCTTTTGAGCGAGGGCGAGCACCTTCTTTACCCTGGGCGTGTAGGGGATGTTCCCCATCATCTTCTGATCGGGGCCCGTGCCAACCTGCTTTTCCACTTCGAGGCGCACCGTGTCGAGGTCGAGGCCGAGCTTCTGCAGCACGTTCACAGCCACGCCCTGCCCCAACTTGATGAGCCCAAGCAAGAGGTGTTCGGTGCCGATGACGTTGTGGTTAAACCGGTCGGCCTCCTTGCGCGCCAGCGCCAGCACTTGCTGGGCGCGCGGGGTAAAGTTGTTCATGGCTTCCTGATCGCTCATATCATCAAAATGCAGCTAATCCTCCGGTTTGTCCAATCCAGCCTGCGGCGCCGGGGGCGGCCGGGTAACGGGGCGGCTGATGGGCCGCAGGCGTTCGCGCAACATGTCGGCGCGGAGCACGTCTCGTTCCTCGGCAGAGAGCTTTTCTGAATGCTGTTTCTGCAGGTGGGCCGGCTGGGTTAGAACAAACAACTCATCCACCAGGGAGCGTTCCAGGTCGGGGAACAACCCCGCGTCTGCCCCCAGGCGCATCAGGGACAGCAGGTTCATCGTTTCCTTGGAGGAAATGCTGTGGGCATTGGCCAGGATCCCGTACGCGCGCCCGACATGGTTGTAAACCAGCTTGGGCTTCCTTTCCAGAAGGCTGGCGCGAGCGTTTTCCTCATGTTCGATAATCTGGTTGAGGACCTTCTCCAGACGCTCGACGATAGCGCTCTCGGATTCGCCAAGTGTCATCTGGTTGGAGACCTGGAAGATATTGCCCAACGCTTCGGTGCCCTCACCGTAAAGGCCGCGAACGGCCAAGCCGAGCTTGTTGACCGACTGAATGATCGGATTGATTTGTTCCGACAGCACCAACCCCGGTAGGTGCAGCATAGCGCTAACCCGAATGCCGGTACCCAAATTGGTCGGGCAAGCGGTCAAGTACCCAAGTTCCGGACTGAACGCGTAATCGAGCTTCTTCTCCAACCCGGAATCTGCCCCGTCAATGGTTGCCCAGGCCCGGCGCAGTTGCAGCCCCGGACAAAGGGCTTGCATTCGCAAGTGATCTTCCTCGTTGATCATGAAGCACAGCGTCTCCTGGCGGTTCATGACCAGCCCGCTGCCGGCAGTCTTGGCCGCATGTTCACGGCTGATGAGGTGGCGTTCCACCAGAATCTGCTTATCCAGGGCGGACAAACGATCCATGGTCCCGAAGAAGACGTCGGTCATCTCCGGCAGCGCTTCTATAGCGGGGTGGATGAGTTCGAGCACGCGGATTCTCTCCGCTTTCTTGGCCCAGCCCGGGAACGCGGCGTTGCGAATATTGCGCGCCAGGCGGACCCGGCTGGACATTACGATCTTGTCATGCGGTCCTTTGCGCCGCGCAGTTTCTGCTGGAGGGATCAGGAAGTCGTCGAGATTCATACAGGCCGATTCGCTGCGCGCTGGCTCAGTTGGGCCGTGGTTTGCTTGATTTCATCCCGCAGGACGGCCGCCTCTTCAAAGTTCTCCAGTGCGATGGCCTTTGCCAGCTTCTGCTGGAGTTGCTTCAGTTCGACAGACAAGTCGCAGCTCTGGCGCAGCGATTCGGGAACCTTGCCGACGTGCCGCGCGCGTTTGTGCATCGTTTTGAGCAGTCCTTTCATCGGCTCCGCAAATGTCTGGTAACATTCCGCGCAGCCCAGGCGGCCTGCCTTCTTGAAATCTGACTGTGCAAACCCACACACCGGACATTGCAGCCCCTTCTCACCGCCGGCTTGCTCGATCTCCTGTGAAGCCCCCAGCCCCAGCAGCTCGTCCGCAAAGCTGAAACCCGCGGGATCGTTCATCCCCTTGCTCTTTGCGCATTCCTCGCACAGGTCCACCTTCTGCACCTTGTCCCCGGTGATATTGGTCAGGTGGACCGTCGCTTCCCTTTCCTGGCAAATGCTGCACAACATAGGCTCTTCAACCGTATATCGGCTCGCCAGAAACTTTCGTCAAGGCGTGATACTGTGCCACCAGGCTCTTCGTAACCCGTCCCGGCTTGCCGTTCCCGATAACCCGGCCATCAATCCTGACCACCGGCACCACCTCAGCCGCGGTCCCGGTCAGGAAACACTCATCGGCATTGAACAGATCATAACGTGTCAGGTTTGGCTCGGCCACCTTCAATCCCGCTTCCGCGGCCAGTTCCATGACCGCTCGGCGGGTGATGCCGTAGAGGGCGCCAGCCGAGAGCGGCGGAGTCAACAACTGACCTTCCTTGACGATGAACAAATTGTCACCGGTGCATTCCGCCACAAAGCCCTCCGAGTTCAGCATGATAGCCTCTTCGCAGCCAGCGTTGTTCGCCTCGATCTTGGCGAGAATATTGTTAAGGTAGTTCAAGGACTTGATGGCCGGGTTCAGCGCGCTATGCAGGTTACGCGTCGTCGGCACGGTGATGATTTCCATCCCCCGCTCGTACAACTCTGACGGGTAGAGGGTAATGTTCCCCGCAATAATGATGACTGACGGGTTCTTGCACCGGTTTGGGTTCAGGCCCAAGGTGCCGACGCCACGAGTCACCACCAAACGGATGTAGGCATCGCGCAACCGGTTCAAGCGACAGGTCGCGACAATCGCGGCTGCCAGTTCTCGATGGCTCATTGGAACTCTAAGCAGGATTGACTTGGCCGAGCAAAACAGCCGGTCAATATGCTCCTTCAGCATAAAGACCCTGCCGTTGTAAGCGCGGATCCCCTCGAAAAGGCCGTCCCCGTAAAGCAGACCATGGTCGAACACCGAAATCCTGGCGTCCCGCTCACTGAAGAATTTGCCGTCTATATAGATCTTCATATTTCAAATCCATGCTAAGCTACGCATAGCCAGCGGCTATAGCAACTCAGGACTGCCGGATGTTCGCAGCGCCGTCACCCATGCGATGGAAGATTGGTCCTGGGTCTTACCAACCACCGTGAGGCACCGTCAGAGGGTATTCTCTGAATGCCAGGGGACGGGCTTTCGAGCTTCCTTTATCAGCTTGGACGGGACCGGCAAGCACCGAAGTAGCTGTCAAAGCGCCATACCGAAGGCCTATGAATCGCGATTGCATCCCCGCTCAATTCTGGTATTTTGAAGCATGTCGAGGGTGCTATGAAGCGTTTGCTGCTAATGTTGGTGGGTGGGCTAGCCTGCGTAACCGTGGAGGGGCTGCAGGGCGCGGATGTTGGACTCATCAAGATCAGTGGTGCAATTGGCCCGGCCACAGCCAGCTACACCGCCCGGGCCATTCAAGCGGCAGCCGCTCGTGAGGATAGCTGCTTAATCATCGAATTGGATACCCCGGGCGGCTCGCTCGAATCCACCAAACGGATTGTGCAGACGTTTTACGCGTCGCCAATCCCAATTGTAGTGTATGTCGCCCCGGAAGGGGCCTGGGCCGGAAGCGCAGGTTGCTTCATCACGCTGGCAGCGGATATTGCCGCAATGGCCCCAGCCACCAGCATCGGCGCCGCGCACCCGGTGTCAATTGGACCTGAGGGCGAGGAAAAGACCAGCGAAGTAATGAAGGAAAAGCAGGAACAGATCACCGGCAGTTTCATCGAGGGGATTGCCAAGCGGCGAGGGCGCAACGCCGATTGGGCCAGGGCTTCGGTGATCGACAGCAAAGCCATCACGGCCGACCAGGCACTCGAACTTGGGGTCATTGATCTGATCGCCAAGGATCTGCCCGATCTGCTCACTCAACTCGATGCCCGGGAGGTGAATGGCAAGGCCCTTGAGACGGCCAACGCAAACGTCGTAGAGATTCCACAAACCACCCAGGAACGGCTGCTACAACTGCTCTCTCATCCCGAGTTGATGATGATCCTGATGCTGGTGGCAATCTACGGCATCATCGGCGAATTGAGCAATCCCGGCGCCATCCTGCCTGGCGTGGTGGGCGCGATTGCCCTCATCCTCGTGCTCTACATGGCGACGATACTCCCCATCAACACGGCGGGACTGGCGCTCATTGGCCTCGCCATCGTCCTGTTTGTCGTGGACGTCTTCGCCCCTTCGCACGGCGTGCTGACGCTCGGCGGCATTGTCGCGTTCCTCCTGGGCGCGCTGATGCTCTTCAACCGCGCCGACCCGGTCTTCCGGCTGTCACTGGCGTATATCATTCCCGCCACCCTGGTGACGGCGGCATTCTTCACCTTCGTTGTGGGGTCGGGCCTTCGCGCGCAATTGCTGCCCGTGCGCGTTGGCCGCGAAGCCCTCCTGGGCCGGACCGTCCCTGCCCAGGAACGCATAGATGCGACCGGCGGCCGGGTGTTCGTCGAGGGCGAGTACTGGAACGCGGTAAGCGAAGTGCCCATCGAGCCCGGGCACCCGGTGGAGATTATCGCTGTTAACGGCCTGACTCTGAAGGTAACCCCCAAGCAACCTCCTATCACCTAAACATCCTAGTAACTAGAGTATCCTATGGAAGAAATCATCGCTCGCATGTTCAACCTCACGTCCTGGATCATCCCCATCATCATCCTGGCCGCTATTGTCCTGCCCCAAGCCGTCCGTGTCCTCCGTGAATACGAACGGGGCGTCATCTTCCGCCTCGGCAAGCTGCATGCCCGCGGCGCCAAGGGGCCGGGCCTGATCTTCCTCATCCCAATCGTTGACCGAATAGTAAAGATGGACCTGCGCGTGGTCACGATTGACGTCGCCAAGCAGGAAGTCATGACCCGCGACAACGTCCCGGTAACCGTGGATGCCGTCGTCTATTTCCGCATCGTGCAGCCCGTTGACGCGGTGGTTAAAGTCGAGAATTTCTACAAGGCCACCTCGCTCATTGCGCAAACCACGCTCCGCAGCGTGCTTGGCCAGTCCCCCTTGGACGATCTACTTTCCCAACGCGAGGCCATCAACCTAAAGCTACAAGAGATTATTGACCGCCAGACCGAACCGTGGGGCGTCAAAGTCACCGCCGTTGAAGTCAAGGACGTCGCCTTGCCGGACAGCATGAAGCGCGCGATGGCCAAACAGGCCGAAGCCGAACGCGAGCGCCGCGCCAAGATCGTCAATGCCGAAGGCGAGTACCAGGCCGCCGAGAAAATGGTCCAAGCCGCCGCGATGATCAGCAAGGAGCCGATCGCCCTGCAACTGCGCTTCCTTCAGACCATGCGCGAAATCTCCAGCGAGCACAACACCACCACCTTCGTGCCTATTCCAATTGACTTATTCGCGCCGTTTATGAAAGGCCCGCCTAAGGCTTGATCACCAGCGCCCCGCCATCCGGACGGGTGGAGGGAAGCAATAGTCCCGCGCAGAATCTCTTTGGGGTTGGTAGTTGACGCCATGACGACCTTCCTGTGAATGTTGAGAGACTTCTGGCCGGAATGTGGTGGCTGGGGGCGGAATTGAACCGCCGCCACAAGGATTTTCCGTCTTGCTACTCCGCACCCTCTCCTTGTCTTGATACCATTGGCTGAAAGCCACTTCCGCCCTTTATTTACAGGGGGAATCTCTATTCTGCTGTCCTGACAGATACGGACTTGACTGGACAGTTGTTTTGGTACAAAGTTGGTACATGAACATAAAGAGCACTATCCGAAAACAGACGTGCGCCACTGGCGCGAGAAGCTCATTACCCGTGGCGGCGACGAATATCATGTGCGCATCTGCTTTGCCGGTGTTCCCGGGACGTGGCCACTAAAGACCGCCAATGCGGAGCAGGCCGCCGCCAAGGCGCGAGAGATTTGGCTTTCACTCCAGACACACGGTTTGGCGGCTACGGAGGCCAAGTTCAAACCGTGGACCGTGGCACCAGAGAGCAAGGCCGATGTTACGGTTGGCGACTTCATTAGTGCGGTGAAGGCTGTTGCGGTAGTCCGCCCCACCACCTTCACCACCTACGAGCGGAAGCTCCGATTTCTTGTCTCGCAGGTCGCCAAGGTGCGCGGCACCCGCCGCCGTCATGATTACGTGCATGGAGGTGCGGCACGGTGGCGCGAGCAGGTAGAGCGCTTCCCGTTGGCCGAACTGACCCCGGACAAAATCAAACAGTGGCGCACCTCGTACATTGCCCGGAACGACCACAACCCGATCAAGCGAGGTTCAGCACAGCAGACCGCCGCCAGCATCATCCGCAGCGCCAAGGCTCTATTCTCGCCAAAGCTGATTCGCCACCTCGGTATCACCCTGCCCTCTCCCCTGCCCTTCGATGGTGTTGACCTGGGGAAGCGCCCCCGCACCCGTTACAAGTCCAAGGTCAACGCCCCGCTCCTTGCTACGCTCGCACACCAAGAGTTAAAAGAAGCAGAGCCGGAGCAGTTCAAGATTTTCTTGCTGGCCTTTGGGGCGGGAATGCGTCGCAGCGAGATAGACCGCCTGACCTGGAAGCAATTCAACTGGCGGCAAGGCACCATCACGGTCGAGTCGAGCGAATACGGCACAGTTAAAACGGAGTCGAGCGCCGATGAGATAGACGTTGGCAAAGACCTGCTCAGTTACTTCAAGCAGGCAATGGCAGCCAGCAAGAGCGAGTTTGTAATTGCGTCCAAGGCTGCCCCCACCGCAGCCCCTCACTGGAACCGGTATAGATGCGATGGACACTTCAAGGCCCTGCTGAATTGGCTGCGGCAGAAAGGCGTTGATGCCAGAAACCCGCTGCACACTCTCAGGAAGGAATTTGGCAGCCTCATCAATCAGCAATTCGGAATCTTCGCCGCGAGCGCCGCCTTGCGTCACTCGAATATCACCATCACCCGCGAGGCATACGTAGATAAGAAAGAGCGAATCGCCCTCGACCTGGGGCAGCTAATGAAAACCCAGAGCCAGGCTTGAGCATGAGCACACCACGCTATTCAGCAACTTGCATTGTCGCATTCGGCACTGGCGACTTTGGCGTCGCCGGGCTCAACAATCCGCACTTCGGGTTAACCAACCGAGTAACGATTCACCGAACCGAGGTTCAGCCCTGCCGAACGCCGGACCGCGCCAGCATTCCGCCGGGCACATTGAGCCAGCTTGAACTCGTCGAGCTTCCAGAGGTTCAGAAGCATCAAGGAATCAAAACCAAGTGGGTGATCGTGCATTGGCTGGTTCACCCCGACACGCACGAGAAAATATCCTCGGTTCCTTGGGAGGCAATTTACTATGACGCCAACACCACGCACGCAAAGAAATCGGATTACTTGAAGGCGTGGGAATCCAAGGCGCGAGAGTTCAAGAGGCACGGCTGTCTCACCCTCGCGCAATACAAAGAGCGAATCCGTGTTCAAGCCAGCAAGGCCAAGACAGCAGCACCTCGCCCCAGGGCGCAGACCTGCCGAGAGGCAGACCTGCTTAGTGCCCGGCTGAAGGTGTTGGAGCGGCAACTCCCCGCCACTGTCGAAGCCATCCGCGCCGGCAACGACACCGCCGCCACGCAGTTTCTACACCACGAGTCACAACTCCCGCCGCGAGAAATTGAGTTGGCTGATTACTTGATCGTGAAGGCATACGCCACCAGCCCCACCCCGCCAACCGCAGAGGCACTATCAAATTACGTGTTCGAGCAGACAGGCAAACGCTACTCCCCCGGAGCGATAAAAAAGCGGAGGGAGCGGCTCGGCCTGGTTGGAGGGAAAACGGGACCAGCGCCCAGAGTCTCCCGACCTGATTAGGCGAGTTGGGGACACCGGCTGTCCCAATCCAGTGACCATTATGTGATGAACGGTATTGTCAGGTCGTATGCACATTACGACTGGCACAACCGGGATCATCAAGCGCAGTAAAACGGCGGAGTTGTTCAACCGCACGCCGCGAACCCTCGCCCGTTGGGAGGCGTTGGGAATTCTCACCCCCATTAAACTTAACTGCCGCAGCGTGGCCTACCCCGCAGCCCAGGTGGAGCGAATACTGCGGGGCGAGGTTCACGCAGCATCGGGATTGAGCCCGTCTCAGCCAGCGCAAAGAAGCAAGGCAGGAACCTTCACCCGCCGCGCCCAGGCCCTCTCATGACTATGGCCCGCCACCGTTTTTATCTCAGGGCGAGCAAGGCCAGTGGCAGCGACAGGCAGAAGGTTTCGAGGCTGATTCGACGGGGCTGGCAACCGGGGCGCAGCTATGGCGAGGTGTTGGCCCATCGAAAGCCAGAACGAGCCCCGTTGCGGGAGGGAGGTCATCATGACCAGTGAACAGGCCCTTCCCATCATCCACCCGGACGAGATTTCGAACCAAGCCTGTGATTACAATGGGCTGAAAGCATACGCCAAGGACCACGCTGTCCCGGTAAAGGAATTGCTGGTCCTCGCCCCGCAGAATGATCCTTTCTATGCTGGCGCACCCACCAGCCTCATAAACGGCCAGTGGTTTGCCAAGGTCTGGAATGACCTGGGTTTCCAGCGAGGCGTTCACATTCGGCGCATTCACTACGCAGCCGCCAGCGCCGCAGAGCCGCCCAAGATGCCTAATGGCAAGCCATACACCAATACAGAGGAATGCTGGCTCTTCCTGTGCGCTGCCTCAAAATCCGCTCGATACCTGGGGTTAGTGGATCACGAAGCCTTTGATGACCGGAAGAACCCGCCGCCGATTATCCGCAGGCCATACCAGGAGGAGGTTGGCAGCATTTGGATCAGTGGGTGGCACAACGAGTCTTTCGTCCTGCCCCGCGCATTGGAAGTGCCAGCCCTGACCGCCCCGCCATTACCCACAATCCAGCGTTATCACCTAGAAGTATGGTGCGAGAAAACCACCATGAATGACGTTCTAGTCCCGCTTTGCGAGCGCTACGGAGCTAACCTTGTGACCGGGGCCGGGGAACTAAGCACCACCGCTATTAGCAAGCTATTAAGCCGCTGCCAACGGGATCACCCGCTGAGGATATTCTACGTCAGCGACTTTGATCCGGCAGGCCAATGCATGCCAGTGTCAGCCGCTCGCAAGATTGAATTCTTCATCCGAACCAGCCGGAGAGACTTAGACGTCCGCCTGTTCCCCGTCGCACTGACAGCCGAACAATGCGCCGAGTATGAACTGCCCCGCATCCCCATCAAAGAATCCGAACGGCGCAAGGAAGGCTTTGAGGCGATTCACGGCACAGGCGCGACCGAATTAGATGCTCTCGAAGCTATCCATCCCGGCAGCCTAGCAGAGATCGTCGGTAATGCGATGCAGGTCTATTACGATGACAGCCTAAAAGAGGCAATATCCGAAGCCGAGTCCGAACTGGCCACCGCAGTCCAGAGAATAAATGAATCGGTCTATGAACGCCACCGGGAGGAACTGGACTCAGTCAAAGAGCAATACGGGACAATCCGAAAGGCTTTGTCTGCATTGCAGAAGGACTCAGCCAAGCTATTCGCGTCTATCACGGATGAGCTAAACAATGAGGACTTTCCGCCAGTTGGACTACCGGAGGCCGCGCTGGTCGAAGATGACCCGTGGGCGGTCTATGACAGCCGCCGTAGCTACACGGAGCAGTTGCAGGCTTACAAAGCATTTCAATCAGGAGAAACCGCAACATGAAGGAGCTAAACGACCGCCGCCCCAAGGTGCAACTGCCCGGGGACAACTATCTGCTCAGCGAAACCGCCCGCGAAGTCGGCAAAATACTGGCAGAGAGAGACATCTTCGCCCGGGGCGGCCTGCCCTTCATCGTGAACGACCGAAAGGACGGCCTAGTCCAGATGACGGCAGAAACCTTGCGCACCTGGGTCGAGGATTACCTGGTCTGCTTCAAAGTGCGCAAGCTCGCCGGCACGGACGAGGCAATCCAGTTCAAGCGCACCATCAGCCAAACGGATGCAGCCGGTATCCTCGCCAGCCCGCAGTTCATCGGCCAGCTCCAGGAGGTGGAAAGGTTCAACCCCATCCGCGTGCCGGTCATGCGCAAAGACGGTTGGATCGTGCTCCTGCCGGAAGGTTACGACTTCGAGACCAAGTCTTTCACTTGCGATTCCATCCCCATCATGCCCGGGATGCCCCTCCCCATGGCCAAGGAAATCATTGATGAACTGCTGAGCGAGTTTCTATTCGCCGACAGTGGCCGGTCGAAAGCGGTGGCGCTTTCGGCCATGCTGACGGTCTTTGGCAGGGGGCTGCTGCCGCCAAAGTCCCTCCGGCCTTGTTTCATCTTCGTCGCTAATGCCGAGGGAGCCGGAAAGACCTTGCTGGTGAAGTGCGCGACAGTCCCGGTATTGGGATATGCGCCAGCAGGCACCAAGCCCAAGGACGAGGATGAAATGCGCAAGGCATTGTTGGCGGCCGTACTCGAGGCGCGCCCGGTCATCTTCTTTGATAACGCCAAGAAGCACATCGCCAGCGCAGCCCTGGAAGGCTTCCTGACAACTCAGGACTATGAAGGGCCGTATCCTGGGCCAGACCAAGACATTCAGAGGCGAGAATAATGCGGTGGTGTTCATCACCGGCAACGGTTGCACCGTATCACCAGACCTGCGCAGGCGCTCCCTGTTCTGCGAACTGTTCCTGGAGGTGGAACGCGCAGAGGATCGGGTATTCCAGAACAACCTCGAAGTGCCGACGCTACTAGAACGGCGCTCCGATATTCTGTCCGCACTATGGGCCATGATTCAGGATTGGGACAAGGCCATGCGACCGAAGCCGTCCCGGGGCAATTCGAGCTTCTCCGATTGGGCAGATATCATCGGGGGCATCGTGGAACTAGCTGGCTATGGCTGCCCACTGGAAACACCCCAAATAGAAGCCGCCGCCGATCAGGACGGCACTGACATGCGGGCGCTGGTCAAAGGCATCGCGGACGGCGCACACCTCAAGGTGGTCCAGTTTGATGAACTGGTCGAGGTGGCCCGGGCCGGTGGCCTGTTCGATTGGTGCATCCCCGCAGAAGGCGAACTAGAAGCCAAGTCCAAATCCAGCTTTGGGAAGCTCTTGAAGTCCTACGACCGCCGCCTAGTCAATGGCTACAGGTTCACACTGGAAGGCAAGGGCCACGCCAAAAGGTTCAAGGTGGAGGTGCACCAAAGATGAAACCTGAGTACGCAAGGTTGCAAGGTCAGCAAGGTCTTTCCGACGATATAGAGAAAGTACATTTCTCAGTACGGACGGAAACACCTTGCGTACCTTGCGACCATGTATCCCAAACAGCCCAGGGTATGACCATTACGGCTAGTCGTCATACTCCCAAATGCCCTACAACGAGCCGGGACAGCGGGGCTGTGCCATGACACCAACCGAGCAAAACAAACGCGACTGAGCGCAAGCCAGAGCCCCCGGGAGCCATGCCTACACCCTCCGCCACACCCGGTCAACCAACCTCTGTCCATCGCTTCCCCAAGCAGGTCCACCAAACGCGCCGAGCTCGCCTATGACAGCCCCCACTAGTGACGTCCGGTTTCCCGTGCAGCCCGATGCGCTGGAGGATGCGCTGCTCGCCGGCTTGACCGAACTGCCCCGGAAGGCTTCCAGCACCATCGGCGACAGGCTAGGCATCAATTCCGAACATGTTGGGAAATGCAGCACCAGGACCCGGAGGCGCTTCCAAAATTGGTCAGAGCAGAGCGCCACAGCCGGCAGACTGTTGAAGCGCCTGCCCCGGCCAGGCGAGACAATCCACTTCCTGCTAGATGGTTCGTTCGTTCTGGCCAGTGTAATCCCCGTCATTATCGCCCTCGCCGGCCAGCGCTGCCACGTGACACTGGCAACACTTGGCCTAAACCGCGACACGGTTTCGCTGCTGGACGAGATGGTCCGGGACGGGCGCATAGCCAGCTTGCGATTGGCAATGTCCTCCTATTTTGCGGCCGCAGATGCCGCGACAGCCGACTTTGCGGTTGAGGTGTTGAAGCAGGCCGGCGCGGTCGTTGCCGTCGAGCGGGTCCACGCCAAAATCCAGCTATACGCGCCGATTACACGGCCCGACCGCTACGTCATCGAGACATCGGCAAACCTAAGGTCCTGTAACTGCGTCGAGGCTGCGGCCCTCACCAACGACCCCAAGCTTTACAACTGGCACGACAAATGGCTGTCCCGATTCTTTGACCGGTTCAAACTTTTATGAAAACCAAAACCCCCACCCCGACGCAGGCCCAGCCTGCCACCATCACCAGCAGCCAACTTTCGGCACTCTCAAATCTGACCGAACGCCGGCTTAGACAGTTGGCAGCAGAAAACAAACTGCCGGAGCCGACCGGCGGCCGGTGGCCGATGGTGGAGACGCTCCAGGCTCTCTTTCGCCACTATCAGGCCAGCGCCCCGGAACTGGCCAAAGAGAAGCTCAGGAAGCTCAGTGCCGAGAGGCGCATAAAGGAAATTGAGGCCGCGAAGCTCTCCGGCCACCTCCTACCACGGGACGAAGTAGTCCCAGCCTTGCGCAATGTAAGCCTGCATCAGCGGGTGGTATTACAGCGCAAACTGGAAACCGAACTGCCTACCATCCTCGCCGGGCTCGACACGGTCGAAATCGGCCAGAAGATGCAGCAGGCGGTGGACGAGATTTGCGAAATCTTCCGATTGGGCATCGCCAAATGGGTAGAAGCGCCACCCGAACCCGCCCCGACCGATGCACAGCCAGCCCAGCCAGCGCCGTGATTGACGAGGGCGAATTCGGTTTTGAGGCTGACCACCGCCCGGTGCTCACGGTGCCGTTTGCCTACCCGGACGACCAACCGG
>DAOPPX010000031.1:0-45125 GCA_035358715.1 Verrucomicrobiota bacterium | reverse complement strand
CGTGCCACGTCAACTGGGCGGTGCCGATCTACACCGCCTACGCGCTCACGGACGGGCTCGCGGACCCCAACACGCGCGAGGGCGACGCGATTGACGTCAAGCTTTCAGACGTGTTCAAGTTCGACGCGAAGACCTGTCCGATGGCGCTCTTCCACGGCGGGGCAGACATCTATTCGCCGAACGCTTCCACGCAGATCTACCGCCAGCTCCGCCGGATGAAGATCCCGGCCGAGATCCATCTCTTCGCGGACCGGCCCCACGGTTTCATGGGCGACGCGAGCAAGGGCGAGGACGGCACCGCCTACGACCACTGGCTCGACCGCATCGCCGAGTACCTCCGCCAGATGAATTTCGACGGGCGCCTCGGCGAGGAAGAGGATTTGATGGCCCGTTATCCGAATGACGACGCGCGCGGCGAAACCAGCAAGCAGCCGGTCTGGCCGGAAGGCCGGATGCCGGATGTGCAGACGAACCAGTGCCTGCCTTATCTCGAGTGGCACCTGCCGAAGGCACTCAAGACCAAGGCGGTCCAGATCATCTACTCCGGCGGCGGTTACACGGGCAACAGTCCTGACGGATTCGAAGTCGCGCCGGCGCGGCGCTACCTGAACGAGAAGGGCATGACGGTCGTGACGATGAAGTACCGCACGCCGCGTCCACTGGGCGGGCTGGCCAAGCACACGACGGCGTGGCAGGATTTGCAGCGCGCCGTCCGCATCGTCCGCAGCCAGGCTGCGGCGAAGGGGCTCGACCCCGACCGCATCGGCATCATGGGCTCCTCGGCCGGCGGCCACCTGACGCTTATGGGCGCGACCAGCTCGAAACGCCGCTCCTATTGGCCGATCGACGATCTCGATAAGCTCTCCTGCAGTGTGCAGTGGGCGGTCGCGATCTACCCAGCCTACGCGCTCACGGACGGCGCGGACGCCCCGAACGCGCAGGGCGGCAACGAGGACGACGCGCGGCTTGTCCCCGAGTTCGCGTTCGACCTCGCGACCTGTCCGATCCTGTTCATCCACGGCGACGCGGACGGCTGGGCGGCGATGAATTCGGTGAAGTGCTGGGAGCAGCTTCGCCGCATGGGCATCCAGTCCGATCTCCACACGCTGGTCGGCCGTCCCCACTGCTTCCAGCGCAAGGCCGCCCCCGGCACCGGCAGCTACACCTGGATGGGGCGCATCTGGGAATTCATGAACCACAAGGGGTTCAACAAGTAAGTATCAAATGGGAGGCCGCTATTGCTTCCGCTGGCGGTTGGCTTCGTAAAGAAAGACGGCGGCGGCGCTGCCAACGTTGAGCGAATCCACCGTGGGCGGCATGGGGATGGCGGCGGCCTCGTCGCAGGCCGCCAGCACCGCCGGAGAGATGCCATAGCCTTCGCTGCCGAAGACGATACAGCAGTCGCCGGCGAGGTCGCACCGGGAAAGGGTCCGGCCATCCGCGTGCGGATGGGCGGCAATGCAGCGGATGCCCCGTTCGCGCAAGGCCCGCAGTGCCTGGGTCAGGCTGGCACTCTCGACCACCGGAAGCTCGAAGACGGCCCCCATAGAGCCCCGCACGGCGCGACGCAAGAATGGGCTGCTGCAGGTTTCGCCGACGATCAGGGCCTGGGCGTTGAATGCGGCGCAATTGCGGACCAACGCGCCGAGGTTCTCGGCGTTGCAGAGACCGTCCGCCGCGGCCAGCAAGCGCGGTTGCGGGCTGCGCGCGACCATGTCCGCCAGCGTGGGCAGAGGCGGGACTTTGCCCAACGCGAGCAGGCCCTGGTACATTGAGTAGCCGGTGAGCGTTTCGAGCAGCTTCTTTTCAGCGACGAACACCTGAACCTCTTCCGGCCGGCTCTGCAGCATCGGCTCCAATTCCCGCAGCCATTTCTCCGGCAGCACCACCGAGATGACGGTGAGGTTGCTCTCCAGCAGGCGGCGCACCACCTTTTCGCCTTCGGCGACAAAGATGCCCTGCTGCCGGTGCTCCGCCTGCCGCCGCATGGTGCGGTAGGGCTGCAGCTCGGGCAAATCGAAGGATTCGATCTTCTGCGGGCGATACATTGGGATCAGCCCGGCCTCACAGACTCAGCGTCTGGCAGGGATGGGCCTGGCAGGTGAGTTCGAGGCGCACATGGTTGGCCCCAATCTTCTGGAGCCGGTCGTTGACAACCCGGTGCGCCAGCTCGGGGTGATTGCACTCGCGGCTTAAGTGGCCCAGATACAAATGGCGCAAATCGGCGGACATGATTTGCTCCGCCGCGTCGGCGGCCGCTTCGTTGGAGAGATGCCCGTGCCGGCCCAGAATGCGTTGCTTCAGGCTCCAGGGGCGGCGCGGACAATCTTGCAGCATCTTGACGTCATGGTTCGCTTCCAGCACCAGCGCGTGGGCTGGTCGGACCCGTTCGAGCACCAGCCGGTTGGTGTGGCCGAGGTCCGTCAGGAACCCGAGGTTGCCCGCGCTGGTGCGCAACAGAAAGCCCACCGGGTCCTGCGCATCGTGTGGCACGCTGAATGTCTCGACGAGGATGTCCCCCACCTCGAAGCTCGCGCCGGTGGCAAACAGGTGGCAGGCCAGGCGGGTCTGGCACTGATACTCGACTGCCTCCTGGGTCGGCCGGTTGCAGTAAACGGGGATGCGAAGCTTCTCGTTCAGCCCCGGCAGACTTTGGATATGGTCCGAATGCTCGTGCGTGACCAGAACCCCGGTCAGGTTCTCCGGCGCCCGGCCAATGGTGGCGAGCCGCTGGCGAATCTGGCGCAGGCTAAACCCCGCGTCAATGAGCAGGCGGGTTTCCTCGGTCTCCACGTAGGCGCAATTGCCGGAGGAACCGCTGCCCAGGATGGTCAGATGAACAGGCACAACCTACCTTATGAACAGGCAAAGCGCGGGGCAAGCTCTTCGAGTCGCGGTCCTCCGATTGCCCGCGGCCCCGTTCTGCCCCTCATTTCTTCGGCCGGGTGGCGCGGTCCTGCAGCCAGGCGACGTCAGGGTTATGAGCGGACTGAAACATATCAGGCACCATGCCTCCGTCCACGAGCGGCGGCGTGGTGCGGGAGTCACGCCACCGGCGCAGCTCCGAGTGGCCGTCGGCAAAGGAGAAGCCGCAGGCCAGGTGGTGATAGAAGCCCGGCAAGTCGTAGAAGCCGTATTGAGCGGGTTTGTCGGGGAAACCGGCCATGCGCGTGCCAAAATTCCCCATGTCAATGCTGTCCTCTCGCATATCGAGAAAGACGAAGACCTTGGTGGGGCCCGGCACTTGCAGCTCCCCCTGCTTCAGGTAAATGATGTAGTCGCTGAAAACGGGCCCCCAATTGCCATCCGTGCCTCCCCAGCCGCCCAGGAAAACATTCATGGATATCGTGCGGACGCGGGGCTTGCGCTCGCCGCCGACCTCGACAAAAGACCGGTCGGACGGGCATCTCCAGATGCTCAGATTGCGCCCGCAATAGGGCCACATGGGGCTCTTGGTGATGTCCTGATCCGGATCCCAATTCGAGCGGTTCCAGGGGCTAAAATCGAGTGTGCCCGTCACCCAGGCCCCCGCGTAAGTCGCCGGGTTGGAAGGGTCTTCGCTGGCGTAGAGCAAACGGTCCTGGTTGTCATCCGAATACATGCGCCAGGCAAAGCACAATTGGCGGTGGTTGTTCATGCACTGGATGGCCTGGGCTTTGAGTTTGCTCTTGGCCAGCGCCGGCAGCAGCAGGGCGGCCAGGATGGCGATGATGGCAATCACCACCAACAGCTCAATGAGCGTAAAACCGCGTCGCCGAAGGCGCCAACGGTTCGAGCGTGCGCATCGAGTCTGTCCTGCCGGGTGCAACACAATGAAACAGTACCGCAGCCTGGCACCGGATTCAACCATCATAGAAAACCGCAATTCGTTCTATACCCGCTCTGCCTCGTCCACCCACAATCTTGTCAGGCTCTTGCTCCCTGGCGCGCGGCAAGACTGTGGCGCAGACGCCGCGCCCCAATTCGTTACTTCGATCTATTCATCCTTTCAAGATGCCGGAAGAGGGCCTTGCGCATCGCGGCCTTCGCGCTGGCCGAATTCGCATGCCGGCTGGGCGGATCATTGAAAATCTCCTTCTTGCCCTTGAGAGCATTGTAGGCCGCATAGACGGTTGTGGGCGGACAAATGTTGTCAATGAACCCTACGCTCATGATTCCGGCCGCCCGGGTGCGGCTGGCGAAGTTCACCGCGTCATAATAGCGCGCGGTTTCCCGCACTTTTCCGTCGAGCCCATCGGTGTCACCGGGCACCAGCTTCGGCCATCCGTTGACGCGACCGACTACCGACCCAGTGTGATCGCACATCGCGGGCACGGCTGCGCCAAAGAAGGTCACCCGCGGGTCCAGCCCCGCCGCGACAATAGCCTGCGCGCCGCCCTGGCTGCTGCCGTAAACAATCACCGTGCGCCCATCCCACTCCGGCTGCGCCGTCAGAAAATCAATCGCCCGCACCAGCCTTAGAAACATCCCCCGGAAGTAGATTGTGTCGCGCGACTCCCGTCCCTGGGTGCGATATTCCTTCAAGCTGCCTTTTGCCAGCTCGGCGTAATACGAGTCGGGTTTGCCATTCGGAATCCCATGCGCATTGATATCCGCTGCCAGGAAGCCTTGCCTGGCCCAGTCGGCAGCCGTCTCCAGCTCGGCGCTGCGCACGCCGGCGCCATGAACAGTCAAAATGATTGGCAAACTTCGCGCCCGCGCTTCTCTCGGCCGCGCGTAGTAACCCGACACCGGCGCCCCAACGCAGTCCGCCTGCAGATCACAGCACTCGACGCCTCCCGCCCGGGCCTCCACGGGTGTGAGCTTGGCGTTGACGGGCACTCCCGCAAGCTGCTTCGTCTGCGCAGACCAGAACGCGTCAAAATCAGCCGGCGCGGGCAGGCTGGGCCGGATACGCCAGGGGGACACGCCGGCCCCCGCAACGGCACTTAGCGTCGCTCCATCGGGCGTTGGGAAGGTCACGCGGCATTGGAGAAACCCCGGCTCTTTCAGTTTCCCGAAAACCGTTCCGGCGCCCTCCGTCAGCTTCAACATTCCGGTGCTGATCGGAGGCACCCCGTCTTTGGAGATTGTCCAGCCCACTTCGGCATCTCTGACGGGCTGGCCGTCGAGAAGCAGCCGGACGCTGAACCCCACCTTCTGTCCCTTCCGGTAAAGAGCATCAGCCCGATCCGTGCTCAAAGTCAGCGAATACTTCGCCGGGGCCTGCGCCGCCTGCGCGCGGGTCGCCCCATCCATTGCCGCCATAACCCATGCCGCGACCAGGACCAGCCGGGAGCAGCGTCTGAACTCGAGATTCATCCGGGGATTTCAGCCGGTTAGCACGGAGATTTCAAGCCCCAATGCCCCACCACCCGCTGTCGGCAGCGCGCATGCATGAAGGCGCGCGGGCAAACCCGTGCAGGGAGGGCGAGCGCCCCCGCGAGCCCTGATTTCGAGGTGTCGGGAAGTCAGGGCTCGCGGAGCCGCTCGTCCTCCCTGCATGGATTTGCCCAGACCCCACCGCTCTCCTCCCCATCCCACCTCCGTCGCACCTCCGTCCTTCCTCCGTAGTACCTTTAACCCAGGGGCGGAGGTACCACGGAGGAAGGACGGAGGTGCGACGGAGGTGGGATGGGGAGGCAACGGCGTGCCCGCCGACCCATTTCGGGTGCCTTTGCCCCGGAAACGGCCGCTCAGATGCTGAGATGAGCCCCCGCCGTTGGCCCGGCGGCGTCTGGTGCGGGTTGGAGGCAAGCCGCCTCAGTCCAGGAAGAAATCAACGGTTGTAACAACGCGCAGAACCTTCTTCTCGGGCGAAGCCGCATCCCGGCTTTCGATCTCCAGGGCCCCCTGCGTCGCCCGGCGAATGCGCCCGACCTTGCTGTGGGAGTCCTGGGCGAATTTCTCCGCTGCCGCCCTGGCATTAGCCGTGGCTTCTCGAATCATGTCCGGCTTGATCTCGTTCACCGCGTTGAAGATAAACTCGATCCGATCCCCGGACTCATTACCCACCAGGGTTACGCCCTTTTCCAGCAGCGCATCGGCATCCTGAATGGCCTTCTTGACCACGTCCACGTTCGCGCTCCGCACCACCAGGGTAACCACGCCCCGGTATCGCGCCAGGGAAGGCCGATTGGCATGAATCCGTTCATCCTGGCGGTCATAAACGGCAGGGAGGCCCTGCACAATCTCCTTGGGATCTATGCCGCGCGACTGCAAAAACTCCGCGACCAGGGCGCGGTTGGATTCCATCGCCGATTTGAGGGACGTCAGCTCCTCCGCGACCACGGAAAACTGGATGGGCCAGATCACCAGCGTCGCCTTTACCTCGCGCTCCGACAAGCCCTTGACGGTAAGACAGCGGTCAAACTCGCGTCCCGCCCGCACCGCACGACCGATCTGAAAGCCAAATATGGTTAGACCAAGGACCAGTGACAACCCGAGGATCACAAACGAACGAACCGTAATCATAGTAGCTTCGCCGACATTATCATATTTTGCGCCCTGCCAACCCGTCCGCCGGGCCGCGTCGAGGCTCCCGGCGGTCCCCCAGAGGGCTTTGTTGCATTCGCCCATGACTCTTCTGCATTCCCGCCGCCAGGTCAAGTCCCCGGGCGGCGAGAGCTACCGGGGGGCTCCTACAGGGCTGCCACAAGGCTTGATAGAGTCTCGATTAAGCCCTGTGGGAGCCCTGTGCTACGGGGGCAGCCCCGGGGCGCGGGCAGAGCCGGGAGGGGCCGAGATTCGGCGGGCGTCCACTTGACAGGTTCCGGATCAAAACTATAGTGCGCTAACCCGACTTTAGGCGAAAAATGCGCAATAATGCTTCATCAAGGAGCGGCCAGGAGCCGCCCTCGTGTGGCCCGGCCAAGACTCTCAAAGAGTTTCGGCCGGCTGGACGTGGCTTCTGGGCAGATGTGCCCGATACGGATTGGAATGACTGGCACTGGCAACTGAGGCAGCGCATTACGACCGTCGAGCAGCTTCAGCGGTTGATGCCGACGCTCACGCCAGAGGAGGTTGCCGGCGCAAAGCTGGCCAACCACAAGCTGGCGCTGGCCATCACGCCTTATTTCTTCAACCTTATTGACCCGGCCGACGAGAATTGCCCTGTCCGCCGGCAGGTCATCCCGCGTGTTGAGGAAACGCGCGTGGCGGCCTGGGAGATGAGTGATCCGTGCGGAGAGGACTCGCATTCGCCAGTGCCCGGGCTGGTGCACCTTTATCCCGATCGGGTGTTGTTCCTCGTGACCGATCGGTGCGCGGCCTACTGCCGTTATTGCACCCGGTCGCGGCTGGTGAGCAACGCCAGCGGCTATGATTTTCACCCGCACTTCGAGCGACAGATTGACTACATCCGCTTGCACCCCGAGGTGCGCGATGTGCTGCTGAGCGGCGGCGATCCGCTGCTGTTGAGCGACGACAAACTGGAGTATTTGCTTGGCCGGTTGCGGGCCATTCCGCACGTGGAGTTTCTGCGGATCGGCACCCGGATACCGATCTTTCTGCCACAGCGCATCACGCCCGAGCTCTGCGCGATGCTCAAGCGGCATCACCCGCTGTTCATGAGCATTCACTCCAACCATCCCCGGGAGCTGACGACCGAGGCGCGCGAAGCGCTGGGCCGGTTGGCGGATGCCGGCATCCCGTTGGGCAACCAGTCGGTGCTGCTGCGGAATGTCAACGACAGCCCGGAAGTGATGAAAGCGCTCGTGCAGAAGCTGCTGATGTGCCGCGTGAAGCCTTACTACATCTACCAATGCGACCTGATCGCCGGCTCCGCGCATTTGCGCACCAGCGTGCGCCGGGGGGTGCAGATCATGGAAAGCCTGCGCGGGCACACGACGGGCTATGCGGTGCCGGAATACGTGATTGACGCGCCCGGCGGCGGGGGCAAGGTGCCGGTGACGCCGGATTATGTCCTGAGCCGTAACTCCGACCGCGTGGTCATCCGCAATTACGAGGGCAGGATTTTCGAGTATCCCGAAGCGAGCGACGGGACGCCCCTCAGGGTGCCACCGCGGGAGATCACCGAACCGGAGCTGGCGTAATTAACCCCATCCTGATGCAACCCTCACATTTACGCGCAGCGCCCCAACGTGCGCCATCCGGGCAACCGCGATTTTGGTAGTAGTCAGTCGGGCCGGTTTCAGGCATAGTATCGGCTGGCAAGCAGCACTTGAACCATTGAAAATGTGTCACATTAACCGAATGACTCACCGATAACTATGAATTCAAATCACACGTGGAAGTTCTTTCGTGCCGGCGGCTTTGACCAGGTCAAGCTGGAAACCGGGGCCGATCTGATGGCCCTCGATCAACTTGACCAGAAGCTTTGGGTCGCTCTGGCCTGCCCGACTTCGGGGCTCGAGTTTGACAAAGCTACCCTGGCCCTGATTGACACCGATAAAGACGGCCGCGTGCGCGCGCCCGAACTGATCTCGGCCGTCAAGTGGGCGGGCGGCCTGCTCAAGAATCCCGACGATCTGCTCAAGGGCGCGCCCACGTTGCGGCTCGGCGCGATCAGCGAGGCCACACCGGAGGGCAAGCTTATTGCCTCTTTTGCGAGGCAGGTCCTGGGCAAGACGGATGCCGCTGACATCACCATAGACGAGGCGATGGCCGCCGCCCAAACCTTCGCCGCCAAGCCTTTCAACGGGGACGGTGTCGTGCCCGCCGACTCCGCGAGCGACGACGCCACCAAGGCTGTTATCAACGACATCATTGCCTGCCTCGGCGGCGAGGCTGATGCCAGCGGCAAACCCGGCGTCACCCAGGCCAAGGTGGACCAGTTCTTCACCGAGGCCGCCGCGTATTCCGACTGGTGGAAAAAGGCCGAAGGCGACACCAAGGTTCTGCCGCTGGGGCTGAACACTGAAGCCGCGGCGGCAGCCGTCAAAGCTGTCAAGGCCAAGGTGGATGATTTCTTCACGCGCTGCCGCCTGGCGGCTTTCGACCCGCGCTCGGTGAATGCGCTGAACCGCGACGAGAAGGAATTCCTTGCTCTCGGGGTCAAAGACCTTACCAGCACCCACACCGACATTGCCGGTCTCCCGCTCGCACAGGTCGGCGCCAACAAGGCGCTGCCCCTCACGCAAGGCGTCAACCCGGCGTGGGCGGGGGCCATCGCCACACTCCAGGCGACCGCCGTCAAGCCCCTGCTCGGCGACAAGGTTTCCCTCACTGAGGCCGACTGGGCGGCGTTGCTCGCTAAGCTCGGCCCCTTTGAAGCCTGGAGCGGTGGCAAAGCCGGCGGAGCGGTCGAAAAGCTCGGTCTGGCGCGGGTGCGGCAAATTCTGGCGACCAAGGCCAAGGAAACCGTCACTGCGCTGGTCGCCAAGGACAAGGCCGAGGAAGGTCATGCCCAGGCCATCATCGGGCTCGACCGGTTGGTGCATTACCACCGGGATCTCGGCAAGCTCTGCAACAACTTCGTCAACTTCCGTGACTTCTACGGCCGCCAGGACAAGGCGATCTTCCAGGCGGGCACGCTTTACCTGGACCAGCGCAGTTGCGACCTGTGCATCACCGTCGAGGACGCCGGCAAACACGCCGCCATGGCGGGCCTGGCGGGCACCTATCTCGCCTATTGCGACTGCTACCGCAAGGGCTCCGGGGAGAAGATGCAGATCGTCGCGGCCTTTACGGGCGGTGACTCGGACAACCTCATGGTCGGCCGTAATGGCATCTTCTACGACCGCAAAGGCCGGGACTGGGACGCCACCATCACCAAGATCGTGGATAACCCGATCAGCATCCGGCAGGCGTTCTGGGCGCCGTACAAGAAGCTGGTGCGGATGATCGAAGAAATGGCCGCCAAACGCGCGGCGGCAGCGGATGCAGCCGCGGATGCCAAGTTGGCGGAAGCAGCCAAGGCGGCGGCCAGCGGAGCGCCGCCTAAACCGGCGGAACCGCCCAAACCGAAGTTCGACACGGGCACGCTGGCGGCCATCGGCCTGGTGTTTACCACGTTGCTGGCAGCCTTGGGGGGCATCTTCGGCAAAATCGTCGGCCTGCCGTGGTGGCAGATTCCATTGGTAATCATCGTCATCCTGCTCGCCATTTCCGCGCCGTCCATGATTATTGCCTGGTTGAAGCTGCGCCGACGCAACCTCGGCCCGATCCTGGACGCCAACGGTTGGGCGGTAAACGCCAAGGCCAAGATGAACGTGCCGTTCGGCGGTTCGCTCACGGGGGTGGCGGCGCTGCCACCCGGTTCGCAGCGCGATATGGTGGACCCGTTCGCCGAGAAGAAAAGCCCGTGGCCCAAAGTCATTGTGCTGGTCATTCTCCTGGTCCTCGCTTACGTCGTGCTCAACAAGCTGGGCTACATCTACGACTGGACCAACGGTAACCTTGGCGATCCTCGGAAGCCGAAGGTGGAACAAACCACCCCAGCGCCGATACCAGCGGCGCCTGATGCCGCGGCGAAACCGGCAGAGACGCCAAAGTAGTCGCCCCGCAGAGACCATTGCGCGCGGCCGGCAGCTTGCTGCCGGCCGCCGGCTTGTTACCCCCTAACCTCATGCCTCGCGAAACCAATGTCGCCAAGTCCGCCCGGCTTCGGAAGATCATGGCCGGCCTTGGAAAGGCCTACCCTGACGCGCATTGCGAGCTAAACCATTCGAACCCGCTCGAATTGCTGGTAGCGACGATCCTATCGGCCCAGTGCACCGACAAGCGGGTCAACCTCGTCACGGCGGAGCTTTTCAAGAAGTATCGCTCTGCCGCCGACTATGCCCGGGCACCGCTCGGCGAACTGGAGCAGGATATCCGGACGACCGGTTTCTTTCGTAACAAGGCCAGGAGCCTGAAGACCTGTTGCCAGGCCCTTGTCGAAAGGCACAGCGGCCAGGTGCCGCGCACGATGGAAGACCTGACCCGACTGGGCGGCGTGGGCCGCAAGACGGCCAATGTCGTGCTCGGCAACGCGTTCCATGTCAATTGCGGCGTGGTCGTGGACACGCACGTCGCCCGGCTGGCACAGCGGCTCGGCCTGACGAAGGAAAAGATGCCCGAAAAGATCGAGCAGGAACTTATGGCACTGGTGCCGCAGGCGCAGTGGACCCTGTTCAGTCACTGGCTGATCTGGCATGGCCGCCGCCGCTGCGAGGCGCGCAAACCCGACTGCCGCGGCTGCGAACTCAGGGCACTGTGCCCGCGAATTGGGGTGTCCACGCAGGTTTGACCGTTCAATGCTCATGAATCGTTCGCCGGGCCGCGAAGACCGGGGGCGCGCCAGTCGCCGGGCGCTTGGCTGCTCGCCGCAAGGCGGGCGGTGCGAAAAGGCGCCAGCGGACTGGCGCAGTCCAAAGCGCTGGCGCGTCCGAGGACCCAACGCCCGGATCTCCATCTCCTGATGCAATCGCAGCCCTGGTATCTGCTCGAATCTGGCGTGGGCGACGCCGCTTCCAATATGGCCCTGGATGAGGTCCTGCTGCACGCCGCGCCGTGCCTGGGCCAGCCCGTGCTGCGGTTTTACGGTTGGAGCGGGCCGGCCGCTTCGTTTGGGTATTTCCAGAAATACGCGGATGTCGAGGGCCTCACGCTCTTGCGCCCGCTCGTGCGGCGGCCGACGGGCGGCGGCTTGGTGCCGCATGACGCCGATTGGACCTATAGCCTCGTCTTTCCGCCGGTTCACTGCTGGTACTCGCTCTGTGCCAGGGAAAGCTACCGCCGTGTTCACGAGTGGGTCCGGGCTGCCTTCGGTGTTCTGGGCCTCGCCACCGAATTGGCCCCTGCATGCAGCAAGACCTTTCCCGGCCAATGCTTCCAGGGCTATGAAGCGCATGATGTGCTTTGGCGCGGCCAGAAGATCGCCGGAGCTGCCCAGCGCCGCACCCGCGATGGCCTGCTCATTCAAGGATCGGTCCAGCCGCAGGGCCTCTCGCTCGTCCGCGCGGATTGGGAGCAGGCCATGTGCGCTGCGGGGCGCGCCGAACAAGGCGCGGAGTGGATGGAGTTCAAGCCTGACACACTGTTAACCGAACAAGCCCGCGCGTTGGCGAAGCAGAAATATTCCCAGGCCGGCTATAACCGGAGGCGATAGCAGATTACCGCGTTGCCTATCCGATCTGGGCGAGTCGCCAGGAGAAACGGGAGGTCTTGCCTAAGCGCCCTGCGGTCGAGGCTCAAGGCGGATTGCGCGTGAGCTCTTTCAACCGCGCGATGACCAGCTTGGCTTCCTGGGTGTCCGGGGGCGCGTTGGTCAGGTAGCGCTGGTAATTCGTGATGGCAGCGGGGATGTCCTTCTGCTGATACGCGATTTCGGCCAGGCCGAACCAGGCCTGGTAGGACCGGGGAAGGGCTTTAGCAACCTGCTCGTAATCGCGTCGGGCGGCGTCGAGCCTGCCGAGTTGGAGGTAAGCAATCGCCCGATTCAACTGAGCGGCGTAGTTGTTGGTATACAGGTTGAGCAAGTAGGTAAAGGGCGCGATGGATTCCTCGTAAGCTTTTGACTGGAGCAGGGAAACGGCTTTAAGAAACAAGGCGTTGTCGTCGTTGGGCCTGGTCTGCAGGATATGGTCCACTGCCGCCAGCGCATTCGAGTAATGCCCGGTATGGATGAACAACCGGGTCAACCAGAAGCGGGCATCCGTCAGGTCGGGAGCCAGGGTTTGCACCCGGTTGAACTGCTGGATGGCCTGGCGATAGAGCCCGTTCTTGGCGAACGCAGTGCCAATCTGATAGCAGTAGTTGGGCTCGGCGAAAGGACCGTCTTCCTGGAGCACTTGGTCCCATTCGCGACGTTGGCCGGACTTTTCCTCGATGGCTTTGGCCGGTGCCATGACCGGCTGTCTGCCGGCCTGCAGATCCCGGTTGAATTCCTCGTTGATCCGCGCGGCGACATTGTCCGGGTTTAATTCGCGGGCCTGGCTGAAGCACCTCGCCGCATCCGGATACGCGGCGCACTCCTGCAGTTCTGCGCCCCAGTAATTAAGGGTGCGCGAGTAGCGAGCGCCGACAATCTGAGCGCCGCGATCAGGCTCCACAGTCAAATGCGCGCGTGCCAGCAGGCGCTGGATCAGGTTTGGGCTGGCCGGCGGTCTGATCTGTTGCAGCGCGTGGATAATGGGCGGGAACTGATTCGCTTCGGCCTCCTGCCAGAACCGCTGGTTCCGGGCGATTAGATCCGGGGCCGGGGGCGGCATGATTGAGACATTCGTGCCGTAGGGCTTGAGTTGGTAAATCAAGCCTTGGGCCTGCGGATAGAAGGCCTCAAAGTAGTAGCCAAAACTGGGGTGGAGATAATAAAGGCTGTGCCGTTCGGCGAGGCGCTCCAGCAATTGCATCCGGCCTGCGAGCTTTGTGCATTCTGACAATTGGTTGCTCAGCGCGCTGGCCAGTCCGAAATGGGGATACTTGTGATCCAGGAACGCAAGATAGGCGGGGTCGCTGAGGGCAGTGGTATCGAGCGGCAAATGGGGGAATGGTTTTCGTTCCTGAGTCACGGCGGCCTGAAAGAAGAGCAGTGGCAACGGACCGTCAGACAGGATTGCCGTTCCTTGCGGGGGAAGGGACTTCTCCACCAGCGTAAAATAGCCCTGCCAGGGATCGCGGTTGCTCGCTCGGATTTGGGGCAGGTTGCGGTAGAGCAGCAGGCCGGGAACGATGAGCAGCAGAAGCCAGATGCAGGCCGTTGCGGCGGAGTCAATCAGTGTTTCGAGAGGCCGCCGTGGCGGGGCATTGGAATCTCGGGCTCCAAAGACAAGCAGGAAATAGCCGCTGAAATAGCCAATGCTCAGTGCGCCCAGGTAATACAACGGGAGAAAGGCAAAGCCGAGGCCGCGGTGACGCGGGCTGACAGGACAATCAAGCGCCACCCAGATACCGGCCAGCAGAAACGACGCGTGAATGAGGTGAAACACGCCCCGGATGGCCAGGAGCCCGGGGCTGAGGCTACGCACGCGGAAGAGGAACTGCCAGCGGCCGATGCCCATGAAAATGACCGGCAACACCGAGGTCAGGCTCAATAGCAGGATCACGCTTTTGGGAAATCTGAAGAGCATGTTCTTATAGGCGCCCAGCACTGAGCGCAGCGCCGGCCAGAACTCGAGATGCCGGTCGTGCGAGAAGTTCGCGATCAACGGCAGCAGCAGCAGCAAAGACAGACCGGCCAGCCCGAACAGCGCCATGCGAATGCAGAGCCGAAGATCTGCCGTGAGTTCAGGCGCGGCAGCCTTCCACCCCAGGCGCAATGCCCGGGCGGCAAAGCGAATATCCAGTATGTGCAGCGGCTTGGTCCAAAGAAGCGCTACAAGAAACAACGGCAGGAACCCGGCCATGGCCCAGTTGTTTGCCAGGGACAGGCCGTACACGAACGCGAACCTGGCCAGCCAGGACGGTTTGCGCGTGCTCCGAAATTCCAGCACACACCACACCGCACACGCGAAGAGCAGGAGATCCAGTATTTCCCCGGCTGCCTGGATGGAGTTTTCCCAGAAGGTGAGCTGCAGACCGCAGGCGAGGACCGCCAGGACTGGAGGCAGCCAGGCATTGCGGATGGCATGAAGCGAAAATCGCCTTCGTCCGGGTAACAACGTCACGGAGCGCGCCAGCAGCGCCAGGGTCAAGGCCGCGCAGATAGCGCCGAACAAGTTCGCGGCCAGGGCAATGCCACTGGCCGGCAGCCAGCGCAGGGGGTAGGTGACCAGGAAAGTTACCGGGGCGAAAACATTCGGCCGCCAGTTCCAGCCGCTCAGTTCAACCACCTGCCGCAAATTGCCCGAAGCAACGCCGTGGTTGAGGGTGACCAAATAGACCGCCAGCATGCCTCCGGCCAGCAGCCAAGGTAGCCTCGAGGTCGCAAAGTTCCATAGCCGCGCGGGTCCGTTTTCCGTAGTCATTAGCCAGCCGAGGTTCAGGTCATGCTGGCGGAGCCGCCAGGACAAGTTTCTCGCCGATGCCAAAACGCTACCAGTTACCCGGGGTGGTTCGCAACCGCAAAGCCGGGTCTTGCGTGAAACCGAGGTGTGCGGGCGCGGACAAATTACGGACAGGGCACCGCCTCCGGTGTCCAGTTTTTGGGCGGTTTCCAGGCGGTCTGGGGCGCATTTGGCCGTGGGGTCGCGGAGGGGGGGCGCATTGCCGCATGGCGCAAAAAGTGCTATGTATCGTCTTCGAACGGTTTGAGTAAGAGGCGGCCTTGTTGGTCGGGACTCCTCGGATCAGCCCGATAGACAAGTTTCACGCGCAGTTGTTACATATGCAAAATCAAGCAGCAAGAGCGAACACCGCCACCTCTTCCCGATTCGAGTTACTGGCCGCGGCGACACCAGGCGTGGGGAAGCCTCGTAGGTTCTTCAAACGAGCAGTCCGTGCTCTGAGGCTGTTGGTTCTGCTCGGCGGCCTGACCTTCCTGGCGACGCTTAAGCCTGCTTTGGCCCAGACCGGCGTCGGCATGAACCTCTATGCGGGAATAACCATTACGGGTGTAGTGAATTGTGTGTACGCAATTCAAACCACCACGGACCTGCCGAATCCGAACTCCTGGCAAACCCTGGCGATTATCACACTGCCCAGCAGCCCTTTTCTTTACTTCGACACGCAGAACCCCGCCAGTGGCAACCGCTTTTACCGCGCCGTTGCCCAATCCGTAACGACCAATATGATCTACATTCCGCCGGGCACGTTCACTATGGGGAGCCCGACCAATGAAGTTGACCGGTATTGGGACGAAGCCGAGCACACAGTGGTGCTGACCCGCGGCTTCTACATTAGCAAGTACCCAGTCCGGCAATCCGACTACCTGGCTCTCATCGGGAACAATCCCAGCCGCTTCACGCCGGCCAACGGTTGGCCTCAGTGCACGACGAACTGCCCGGTTGAGTCAGTGAGTTGGCATGATGCGACGAACTACTGCGCCAAATTCACACAGCGGGAAACCACCGCAGGCCGATTGGCTCCCGGCTGGCAATACCGCTTGCCCACGGAGGCGGAGTGGGAGTATGCCTGCCGGGCTGGCACGACGACCCGGTTCAGCTATGGAGATGACCCTGGCTATGCCAACCTGGCTTCTTACGCTTGGTATTTTGATAGCAGCGGTGTTGCTACGCACCCGGTGGGGTTCCTGAAATCCAACCCATGGGGATTATACGATATGCATGGTAATGTGAGTGAGTGGTGCCAGGACTGGTATGGGGAGTATCCCTCCGGGACGGTCACAGATCCGCAGGGGCCCACCACGTCCGCAGCGAACCGCGTGATCCGGGGTGGTAATTATTTCGCCACCGGTGGTTTCTGCCGGTCGGCCCAGCGTGCTAGCCTGACCCCGTCAAGCGTCAGATACAATACTGGGTTCCGGATGGTTCTGGCTCCGATGTAAGCCTCGCGACGGGTGCCGGCATAGATACACTCCGGCTCAGCCGCAGTCCGCGTCGCCCGGGTATTGCGGCCCGGCTGGCGCGATCGTGTCGCCCCCCTTCCGCATCATCCGCATAACCCGTCTTGTTTGCGTTTGGTCTGACCATGCGCTGAATGATGGGGACTCCTGAACCTCAGCGGCGCGCCCTGCGAGAGCACTCATGGCCCAAGGTATAACCGAGTGTCTCCTTCGCTCAACCACGCCCAACAAATCCTCACCGACGCATGAGAGCACCCCGCGATACTCACACACATAAACCGTCAGAGGAGTGATCGGAACTTCCTGAAAACCAAAAGGCCGCCCTACAACGGGCGGCCTCTTGAATGAAAGCCTGAGCTTAGCGGGCCCTTGTCGGGCCGCCTAACGGCGCCTGCGCAGCAGCAGAACGGCGCCACCGAGCGCCAACAACGCAACTGAACCGGGCTCCGGTATATAGTAGTAGGTTACACTAACGGTCGCCCCGGCAATAGTGTTTAAAACGGCCGCAACGTTCCCGCCCTGTCCCAGGATTCTTTGGTCTGTGAGTGTGTAGGCGGGCAGCTTAACCATTGTGCCCGGGGATCCTTTCCAGCCGGAAAGCGGGGCGTAATAAGTACTATCAACGCTCTCAGAGGCGGATGCGGGGCCATACGGAGCCGTTGCGTTCGGCGCGAGAGAAATATAGTTCTGAGAAAGTGCCAGCGGGTTGGGCTGCAAAAAGCCCAACATGCCTGGTAGTGTCATTGTTAGCACAGAACCTGACTGAAAGCTGAAGCTCGACGGGGTGGCCGCGAGGTTCTGCACGTAACCACTTACCGTGGCATCTTCAGTCACCTCGACGTAAACAGCCACCAAGCTCCCCAGGCTGGGATCGAATGCCTGGACTTCAAAGATGTGATTCCACTCAGTTGTGGTCGGCGCCAGAGTATCGGTGAAAGGACCGACACTGTTGGTGATGAAGGTCTCCGCTCTGCTCGTTCCCACCAATAAGGCCGCGCTTACCAACCCCAGCACAATGTTCTTCATTAGCCTTTTCATATGTTGCTTCAGTTACTCAATTATTCTTGATTAGGTATCGCTATCCGTCGCCTGTCGCACCTTACCGCTTGTTGAAATCATACTCGTCGCCCCGTCGCCATCCCGACCCTCACCGCAGCTTCCAAAAACACTTCTGCGACAACGCCAATAGAAAACGGCAAAAGGGCTTTCCTGTCAACATCTTTCTTTCCCTTTTTTTGAGTAATCTCGAAGGGCGGAAGTGTGGGGGGGGGGGGCATGGCGGCTGTAAGTATCTGGAAATCTTGATCTTAGGTTGATGCGCTCAATCTGGATGAGACCTGCTGGCAGTGCTGCGGCGAGGAAACTCTTTTCAGTTGTGTAAACTGCGCAACGCAAGAAAAGAAAAAAAGCAGAAACACGGCGAGTGAAAAGGCATTCTTCGCGTTGTCACATGCTTCAATGTTGAACGGGACGGCTATGCCGTCTTCTTGCCAAACTGCGGATCAATTCTGCGGTTGAGCAACATCGCAAGGGTGAACCCCGGGATGGCGGAGCAGATAACCCACACGAAGAAATGTTTGTAGCCGACAAGATCCGCCACCCAACCGCTCCACATGCCCGGGATCATCATCCCCAGCGCCATGAAGCCAGTGCAGATGGCGAAATGGGCCGTCTTGTGCGGACCGTCGGCGAAGAACAGCATGTAAAGCATGAAAGCGGTGAAGCCGAAGCCGTAGCCGAATTGTTCGACGGCCACCGCGGCGCAGGTGACGAGGAAATTGGAGGGCTGAGCCCAGGACAGGAAGACGAAGGCGAACTTCGGCAGGTACATCGAGGCGACCATGATCGGCAGCATTTTCCTGAGCCCGTGTTTGGCGGCCATGAAACCGCCGAGCAGACCGCCGCAGGTCAGCGCCAGGATGCCGAAAGTGCCATAGACCAGTCCGACCTGGCTGGTCGTCAAGCCGAGGCCGCCGGCCTCGCGGCTGTCGAGCAGGAAGGGAGAGATGACCTTGACCAACTGCGCCTCGTCAAAGCGGTAAAGCAGAATGAAAGCCACCGCCAGCCCGACGCCCGGCTTCTTGAAGAACGAGCCGAGAGTGGCAAAGAACTCTCCCAACAGGCTGTGGTGGGTAACCACCGGCCCATCGCTGGCCGGCCGGGGCAACATGACGGTGTGCCAGAAGCTGAAAGCCAGAAACAACCCGGCTACGAAGAACAGGGTGATGGACCAGGCAAGGGGAATATTGCCCGAGCTGGTGGCGAAGGTGACGGCGGTGTCTGCCTTGAGCTTGGGATCGAGCTGGATGACGGCCATGGCGGGCTGGTTCCAGTTGCTCGAATTGAACACGAAGCGCTCCCCTTCCTTTAGGCTGAAGCCCTTGTCGCCCTTGCCCAGGCCGATGTATTCGAGTCCGCCGGGCTTGCGGCCAAAGTTGACCGCGATGTCCTGGCCGGGGGGCGGTTCCTTGGACAGGGAAAGATAGATCACGCCGACATTGCCGGCGACAGCGGTCGGAGCCGATAGGGTCTTGGGTGGCCGGGGAAAGTAGTTCGTCAGAAAACTGCCCAGCGGACCGGAGACGTTCAAGGTCCACCAGGAGGGCGCATCGGGCTCGGTCTTGGAGGGCACGGGATTATCTTCCGCGATGAAACCGTGCTGGCGGTTCCAGGTCTGGGCCTGGGTGATGACGGCCTTTGCTTCCTCGGCGCTGCGTTCAGTCAGGGCGATCTGCAGCGGGTTTGGTTGAGCGAGCACTCGCAATTCGCCGGTCTGGGTCGCGAGCTCGACCGTGGCGGGATCCCACGAGGGCACGACCGGGGCCTGGGCGCTGGCTTGCACGGGAATGTCCACCGGCGGAAGGCCATTCTTGCTTTCCAGCACGCCCGCCAGCACCACGAGCAAGCCGCTGCCGACAATCATCGCCGTCCGATAAAACGTGCTGCGCAGCCCCACCCACCAGGCCTGCTCATGCTTGGAGAGGCCCAACATGTAGAAGCCGTCCGCCGCGATGTCGTGCGTGGAGGACGCGAAGGCCATGATCCAGAACAGGAACAGCGACCACTTGAAGAAGGCCGGGCCCGGTATCGAGAAGGCCACCAGCGCCAGCCCGAGCGACACCAGGAACTGCATGGAAATGATCCAGAAGCGTTTGGTGCGCGTGATATCCACGAACGGGCTCCACAGCGGCTTGATGACCCACGGCAGGTAGAGCCAGCTTGTGTAAAGGGCGATGTCCGTGTTGGAGATGCCCAGCCGCTTATACATGACCACGGACATGGTCATGACGATCACGTAAGGGATGCCCTCCGAGAAGTAGAGGCTGGGCACCCAGAGCCACGGGTTGCGCGAGGTGTGCTTGGGCTCTGCGGACTTGGCTTTGGTCGGGGCAGTATTAGCGGCTGTCATGTTGTTGCGGCACTCCTTGTAACAGCAAAGAAGAACGCGCGGCAAGCAGAGATTCCGGGCCGTTCCGGGGCCGCGCCGCGCTCTCAGCCAGGCGCCGGGGCATCCGGCGATTCAAGCTGCGGGCGGGGGCGGATCAACAGCACGGTCACGACAGATAGCACCGCCACGCTCGCGAATGCGCCAAAGATGAAATGCAGCGGCACCTGGTGGTCGCGCATAACACCGAACCCCCAGTCGGCGATGCCGCCGCAGCCGATGCTCACCAGGTTCATGATGCCGTAGCCGGTCGAGCGCAGGTTGGGGCGCGCAATCTGGCAGAGGATCGGCATGTTGTTGCAGTCAAAGAACCCCCACCCCAGGCCGAAGAGGAGCAGGAAGGCGATAGCCACCCAGAAAGCGCCCGTCTGGGGCGAATACCCCACGCCGAACATGGCGGGGATGATCAGGCACATGCCCAGGGCGCTGGTGTAGATGCGTCCGCGCTGAGTTCGGCGCGTCCAACGATCTGCCAGCCATCCGCCAGCCACCGCGCCGAAGATCGCCGCCACCTGCCAGAACAGGGTGGCGGATACCCCCGCCTTGCCCTGGCCAATCTGAAACTCGGTCTTGAGGATGGCCGGCATCCAGTCGCGCACCACCCAGCCGGCCAGCGCCGGCAAGGTGAAGTACAGGACCAGCAGGATGAACGAGCCGTTGGTGAGCAACTCCCGCAACGCGCCCATCGGCGTGATGGCCGAATGCCCGGCATTGGAAACCTGGCGCACCGGGTTGCGGATCAGGAAGAACAACGGAAGCGCATACAGGAGCCCCGCCCAGCCGCACAGGCTGAATGCCCATCGCCAGCCATGATCCGGGCTGTCCGCCACGTAACCGCTGAATCCGCCGACGATGACGCCCACGTAGATGCCCATCTGGTGCGCCCCGACGGCGCGCGACCGCGTCGGCCCGACGTGATAATCTGCAATCAGCGCCAGCGCCGCCGGGATGTAGAACGCCTCGCTGATTCCCATCAACGCCCGCGTGACCAGCAACTGCTCGTAAGTGGTGACATGCCCCGTGAACCACGTCACCGCCGACCACACGAACAGGCTCGCCACGATAACATGCCGCCGGCTGTAACGGTCGGCGATGTAGCCGCCAATGGGGCTCAGCACCGCGTACACCCATTTGAAAAGGGCGAGAATGGTGCCCCAGTGAGCCTCCGACTCGACACCCGCGACGTCGTGCATCACCGAGAACTTCATCGCGGCGAGCATCTGGCGGTCGAGGTAGTTGAGCAGCGCCACCGGTACCAGCAGCGCCACGACGAACCACCCGTAGCCGCGCCAATGAAACACTGACTTCACGCGGCGCAGTATCTGGCCGCAAGCAGCGCGTGGTCAATTCTGATGAGAGAATCGAGCACGGATACCACCGCACCTGCCGGCGGAGTCCCTTCGAAGTGCCCCGTGTCGGTCCTTCCCTTGCCCCGAGGCAAGTTCGATGAGCCGATCCCCCTGGTTACCGTCACTTTTTCGGCAAGGCGCGCGTCGCGCCGGTGGAAATGCCCCCGTCCACCAGCAGGGTTTGGCCGGTGATGTAAGCGCTGGCATCGGAGGCCAGAAACACCACCGCGCCTTCCAGGTCCTGGGGCTGTCCGGGACGCTTGAGCGGGATGCGGTCGCAGAGGTATTCGACCCATTCCCGGTTTTCGTACATCACGGCGTTCTGCTTGGTCTTGAACCAGCCGGGGGCGAGGCAATTGACCGTGATGCCGTGGACACCCCAATCGTCGGCGAGGCTCATCGTGAGCTGTTTGACGCCGCCGCGGCTGGCGCCGTAGGGCCCGAGGCCGGCGTAGCCGGAGACGCAGGTGACGGACCCAATGTTGATGACGCGGCCGCGCTTGCGCGGGATCATGTGGCGCGCGACGGCTTGCGAAACGAAGAACGTCCCCCGCAAGTTGGTGTCCAGCACAAGGTTCCAGTCGTCCCAGCTCACCTCGAGTGCCGGCTTGCGCACGTTGCAGCCGGCGTTGTTGACCAGCACGTCAATCTTGCCGTAGTGCGCTGCGGCGGCTTCAACCATGGTCTGGATGCTTTTCAGGTTGCGGACGTCCAGCGGCAGGGGCAGCGCGCGGCGGCCCATGGCCTCGACCTCGGCCTGGAATGGAGCCAGCGCCGCCGGCTCGCGGCTGGTGATGACGAGGTCCGCGCCGGCTCGCGCCAGTGCCCGGCCGAAATACTGGCCCAGCCCGCGGCTGGTGCCGGTGACGATGGCCACCTTGCCGGTGAGATCAAATGGATTCTGGCTCATAAGCTAATCTCTATTCTTGCGGGAGGGCGAGCGTCCTCGCGAGCCCTGACTTCCAGGACTATCCTGGCTCGCGGGGACGCTCGCCTTCCCGCATGTCGTCTCGCGCATCACGGCTTCAGCACGACCTTGAGCAGGCCCGGTTCCTTGCGATAGAGACGGTCGAACCACGCAGCGCCCTCGGCCAGCGGGGCGGCGGCACTGATCAGCGGGGCCGCCCGCAACGCGCCGCGCGCCAGCATATCGAGGCAGGCCGGGTATTCGCCTTGCGAGGCGCACGAGCCGCGCACGCTCAACTCGCGCGTCACCGCCGCCTGCAATGGGAACTCGACGCTGGGGGTGACGTTGCCAACGAGCGTCGCCGCGCCGCCCTTGCGCAAGCAACGCAGGGCCAGGTCCACCGTGGCGGGCACGCCCACCGCCTCGAACGCAAGGTCAGCGCCCTGCCCGCCCGTCAGGCGGAGAATTGCCGCAAGCGCATCCTCCTTCGCGGAGTCAATGGTGCTGGTGGCGCCGAACCTTGCCGCCAACGCGAGCCGATCGCTGGCAACATCCACCACGATGAGCTGCCCGCAACCCGCCTGGGCCAGCGCCTGCACCAGGGCCAGCCCGATCATCCCGGCACCCACCACCACCACGGCATCGTTCAATGCCGGCGGCGCGCGCCGGATGGCATGAACGGCAATGGAAAACGGCTCCACCAGGGCGGCATGCTCGAAGGCCAGCCCATCCGGCAGCCGGTAGAGGATGTGTTGCGGCACCGCCACGAACTCCGCAAACGCGCCTGCCTGCCGATATTCCTCGCACGAAACCCCCAGCACGCGCCGGTGGTCGCACAGGTTGATCAGCCCGCGCCGGCAAAACGCGCAGCCCCCACAATAGATGGTCGAGTCGAACGTGACACGGTCCCCCGCCGCCCAGCCGCTTACGGCGGCGCCGACACTGTGGATCATCCCCGCCGCTTCGTGCCCCATGATGATCGGCGGGCGGCGGCGGCCCGTGCTGCCGTCCATGCCATGCACGTCGCTGCCGCAAATCCCGCAGGCTTTGACGGCGACCAGGACTTCGTGCGGCCCGGGTTCCGGTGCCGGCACCTCTTCACACACGAACTGCTTATATTGCTTGAGAACAAGGGCTTTCATCGGATCACGGTGCCCAGTAAGGACGATCGTGCCCCCACGGTCAAGGAAAGGCGGTTTGCCCGCCCTTGACAGAAGGACGCAAGGGGATAAAGTCAGGGCTCCTACGGCTTCCTCTTCAGCCTTTGGTTGAAGGTCTCCCGCGAAGCCAGAAAGGGGGCCTGGAGGCCCCCTTCCTTTTTTCCGCAGCAGGGGCTCTGCCCTGGCAAGCTGCCATTACCCCAGCGGCGGGCGGCTGCCACCGGCGCACCCCCATCGCTCCTCCGTCCTTCCTCCGTTGCTCCTCCGTCCCTCCTCCGTTCCACCTCCGACCGGCGACCGGAGGTGCAACGAAGGAGGGACGGAGGAGCAACGGAGGAAGGACGGCTGAGGGATGGGGTATGGATGGGGAATTGGACTTGCGTCGCTGCTACGGGGTCGGGGTGACCGAGTCTCGGCCTGCATGAGAGGAAGCTGGCGGCGGCAGGGGGGCGGCTTTCGGGAGCAGAAAAGCCAGCGCTGCCGCGATCATCAAACCGGCCCCCAAAGCGCTGAATGCCACGGGCAGGCTCTGGTATTCCTGTTTGAGCCAGCCGGCGATGTAAGGCCCGGCGAACCCGCCCAGGTTGCCGAAAGCATTGACCACCCCAATCACCAACCCCACGGCGCCCCGCGGCAGCGTCTCGCTCGGGATGGCCCAAAAAGGACCCAGCGCGGCAAAAGGGCCCGGGATGGCCAGGCACATCAGGGCGTAGGATAGCCAGAAATGTTCTCTGAACCCCACACTCGCGATGAGGCTGATGCCGCTCAGCACATAGACAAAGGCCACATGGCCCCTGCGCTCGCGGGTTCGGTCCGAGTGCCGCGAGTTGAGCACCATTATCAATGCGGTCACGGCGTAGGGAATGCCGAACAGAATCCCGTACTGCGCGCCGCTGAAATCCCGGCCCTTGAGGCTGCTGGTGAAGAATGTCATGCAACCGTACGCCGCGCAATTCTGCAGGAAATACATGGCCACCAGCACCAGGACCGCGGGTTGGCCAAGCCGTGCCCAGAGGGAAACGGCTTGGGGCGGCTCCAACTCGGCCGCCTCCCGCTGCAAGGTGGTTTCCAGGAAACTCCTCTCCTCGGCGGAAATCCACTTGGCTTCCCGCGGATGATCCCGAATGCAGAACCACCAGACCGGCAGCCAAATAAAGGGCAGCAGCCCTTCCAGGATCAGCATCTTCTGCCACCCATAGGCGCCCAGCAGCCAGCCGGTTAGGGGGGCGGTCCCCGCGACGGCCAGCGGCTGGCAGAGGTTCCAGTAGGCGTTGGCGCGGGCGCGTTCGCCGCGCGGGAACCAGTTGGCCAGCAGAACCATCGTCGCCGGAAACACGCCGCTCTCGGCGACCCCCAGCAGGAATCGCATCACCTCGAACTGCCTGAACGTGCTCGCCAGGCCGCAGCCGACGGCGCATACGCCCCACGAGATCAGGAAGAGGCTGATGACTTTCCGCGCGCTCCAGGCCGTCGCCCAATACCCGCCCGGAATCTGGAGCAGAATGTAGCCGAAGAAGAAAATGCCCGCCGCCTCGCCCTTCATCCGGTCGTCCATGAACAGGTCCCGCATCATGGACGAGATGGTGGGGTCGAGCGCCAGGGAGACGTTGGTCCGGTCCACATACGAGATGGTGTACATGACCAGCGCGACGGGAATGATGCGCAGCCAGCGTTGTTGTCTCATAGCTTCGGACGGTGCGCGCACTGCATATCAGCCCCCGGGCGCCGCGTCAGCACAAAAACGGTCCGGGCTCCCGGCGTCGCGAAGTTGCAGCGGCCACGGGTGGCTTGCGCGGCGGTTGCGTGTTCGCCTCGTGTGCGTGAGTTGTCCTCCTTTTCTTCCTGCCGTGCTTTTTTGATTGGGCTTTGACGTGATTCAGTCTTCAATGGGCGCGCATGATGAACAACACGAATCACTGCATTGTTGGCCTGCGCAACCAACTGGCTTCCGGAGCGGCGGCCTGGGCGTTGCCTGTGCTCTGCCTGCTGCTGACCGGCGCGAACCTGGCTGCCGTGGCGCCGTCCTTTGTCTCCGCCAAGCCGATTTGGCCCGAAGGGCGCGAGACCGAGAAGAACGTCACCGCCGGCTTCCGAGCGAGCTTCAAAGCGCCTCAACAGGGCAAGGTCCTGCTGCGCGCCACGGGCAGCGCGCTCTACCGGGTCTTCCTCAACGGCCAGTTCCTGGCGCATGGCCCCGCCCGCGGCCCGCACGGCTTCTACCGGGTGGACGAGTGTGACCTCACCGGCAGGCTTCAGCCGGGCGCAAACGTCGTCGCCTTCGAGGTGGCCGGCTACAACGCCAACAGTTACTACCTGCTCGACCAGCCATCCTTCCTGCAAGCCGAAGTCATCGCCGGCGACAAGGTCCTCGCCTCCACCGGCGGCAAGGGCGCCCCCTTCACCGCCACTCTGCTCAAAGAGCGGGTGCAGAAGGTGCAGCGTTACAGCTTCCAGCGCCCGTTCTCGGAGGCCTACCGGCTCGCGCCCGGTTACAGCCGCTGGCGCACCGAACCCGTTCCGAAGTCTGCCGAGGCCAAGGTCTCGGTCCTGCCCGACCGGGCGCTGCTGCCCCGCCGGGTGGATTATCCCGACTATGTCGTGCGCCAGCCTTCCTGGCTCGTGTCCCAGGGCCAGGTCCGGACCGGCCTCAAGGTGGACCAGCCCTGGAAAGACCGTTCGCTCACCGCCATCGGCCCGAAGCTCGGCGGCTACTTGGAGAAGGACCTGGAGACCATCCCTTCCCTCGAATTGCAGACCGTCGCCAACGCCGCCAACCAACCCGTCAACCGGCCCTGGGCCCCGGGCGATTCGCAGGTGCTCCAGTCCAACGGCTTCCAGATCGTGGACTTCGGCTGCAACCTCACCGGCTTTCTCGGCGCGAAGATCAACTGCCGCGGCCAGACCCGCCTGTTCTTGACCTTTGATGAAATCCTTTCCAACGGCGATGTGGACTTCAAGCGCCTCAGCTGCGTGAACATTATCAGCTACGACTTGCAGCCGGGCAGTTACGAACTGGAATCCATCGAGCCCAACACCCTCCGCTACCTCAAGCTCATCGTGCTCGCCGGCGAGTGCGAGGTTCGGAGCCTTTACCTCCGCGAATACGCCAGCGCCGGCGTCGAGCAGGCGCAGTTCGCCGCCAGCGACGAGCGGCTCAACCGGCTGTTCGCCGCCGGCCGCGAGACCTTCCGGCAGAACGCCCTCGACATCTTCATGGACTGCCCCTCGCGCGAGCGCGCCGGCTGGCTCTGCGACAGCTTCTTCACCGCGCGCGTCGCCAAGGACCTGTGCGGCGACACCCGCATCGAGCAGAACTTCCTCGAAAACTACTGCCTGCCCCCGAAGTTCGCTCACCTGCCCGACGGCATGCTCCCCATGTGCTACCCCGCCGACCACCACGACGGCGTGTTCATCGCCAACTGGGCGCTGTGGTTCGTCGTCGAGCTGGAGGAATACCTGGCCCGCAGTGGCGACCGCGCCATGGTGGACGCTCTCCGGCCCCGCGTCATGCGCCTGCTGGACTACTTCAAGAAATTCCGCAACGACGACGGCCTCCTCGAGAAGCTCGAAAGCTGGGTCTTCGTCGAATGGTCCGCCGCCAACTCGTTCGTGCAGGACGTCAACTACCCTTCCAACATGCTCTACGCCAAAGCCCTTGATGCGGCGGGCAGGATGTATGGCCGCTCAGACCTGACGGACGACGCCGAGCGCATCCGCGAAACCATCCGCCAACAGTCTTTCGGGGATGGGTTCTTCGTGGACAACGCCAAACGTGTGAACGGCAAGCTTCAGGTCACCACCAACCGCACCGAGGTCTGCCAATACTTCGCCTTCTTCTTCGACGTCGCCAAACCCGAGACGCACTCCGAGCTGTGGCAGCGCCTGGTGAAGGACTTCGGCCCGCAGCGCAAGCAAACCAAAGCCTTCCCCGAGGTTCACCCCGCCAACGCCTTCATCGGCAACGTCTTGCGGCTGGAGCTGCTCTCCCGCTACGGTCTCTGCCAGCAGTTGCTCGACGAGTCCCTCGCCTACCAGCTCTACATGGCCGACCGCACCGGCACGCTTTGGGAAAACGACGGTGCCTACGCAAGCTGCAACCACGGCTTCGCCTCCCACGGCGGCGTCCGCGTCCTCTACCGCGACGTGTTGGGCCTGCGGGAAGTGGACACGCTCAACCGCGTCGTCCAGCTCCGCTTCACCAACTCCCGCCTCGACTGGTGCGAAGGCCGCTACCCGACCGCCGACGGCCCCGTCTCGCTGCGCTGGCGCAAAGACGGCGGCAAGCTCCTCTACCAGGTCGCCGCCCCTGCCGGTTACACCATCAAGACCGAGAACCGGAGCAGCCTGGAAGCCGTGCGGCAGCCGTAGCGGCAGCCGTAGCGGCAGAGAGGCCGGATGGTTCTTCAGGACCAAACCGGCCAGCTTGATGGACCCGTCCGCCGAACGGCGGAGAGCCTTTTGTGCTTGCGCGCCCGGCGGACTCCGTCCATGCAGGAGCCATGCGTTACATGGTTCTTGTTCTGGCACTGCCGCTCGCAATTCTCATCGGCGCCCCGGCGCCTGCCCGCGCAGAGCCCGCGCCCAAAGCCGCAGCCCCCGGCATCCATAAGCTCGAGGACCTCGTCATCTACCGCGACGACCAGTTTTACAGCAGCTTTCCTTCCATCGTCCGCCGTCCGAACGGCGAACTGCTCGTTGCGTTCCGCCGCGCGCCGGAACGCCGCGCATTGGGCGAGCGCGGCACCAGCCACACCGATCCGAACAGTTATCTTGTGCTCGTGCGCTCGCGCGACGACGGCAAGACCTGGAGCCGGACGCCGGAGTTGATCTATGCCCATCCCTTCGGCGGCTCGCAGGATCCCTGCATGGTCCAACTGCGCGACGGCACCATCGTCTGCACCAGCTACGGCTGGGCGCTGCTGCAAACCGAGGCAGTGGCCAGGCTGAAGAATCCCTTTCGCCACGGCAACTTTGCATTCCTGGGCGGCTACCTGCTGCGCTCCCGCGACGGCGGCCACTCGTGGCAAGGGCCGACCCTCCCGCCGCCGACTCCGGGCGAAACCGTGCTTGACCCGTTCAACCAGCCTGTACCCGCCTACAACCGTGGCGCGATGTGCCAGGGCCGGGACGGCCGGCTCTATTGGGTGGTTACCTCCAAGACCTCGACTGTGCCCGGCGCCCAGGGAACGCACTTGTTCATTTCCAGCGACCGGGGCAGCACCTGGAACTACTCGTGTCCGGTCGCCGCCGATGAGAAGGTGGTCTTCAACGAAACCTGCCTCTATGAGACGCCCAAAGGCGATCTCGTGGCATTCATGCGCACGGCCGACTTCAATGACCACACCACAGTCGCCCGCTCGACCGACCACGGCAGGAGCTTCCAGCCCTGGCAGGATGCCGGCTTTCAGGGCCACCCGCATTACACGTTGCGCCTTCCGGACAAGCGCGTGCTGCTGGTGTATGGCTACCGCCATGCGCCATTCGGCATCCGGGCCCGCGTCCTGGACCCGGAATGCCGCGACCTGGCCTCGGCGCCGGAAATCATCCTGCGCGATGACGGCGGCAACGGCGACCTCGGCTACCCCTGGGCGGCCCTGCTCTCGAAACGCCGTGCCCTGGTTGTTTATTACTTCAACTCAGCGAACGGCACCCGTCACATTGCTGGCACCCTCCTGGCCATTGAGTGACTCAAGCCCCGGCGACGCCCTGCCAGGTCTCCGTCACGTCAGTCCCGGCGGGCTTGATGCAGCGTTGTGGGGGGCGGCGAGGGCAACTTCGCCCTTGACGATGGGTGTTTGTCCGGGTGCGATAGGGGGGCGCTGAAATCAGCGGCATGAATTGAAGCAGCTTGATATGAGCAACCAACTGGCAATTAACGGCGGCCCCAGGGCCGTAACCAATAAACTGCAGGGCTGGCCGCAGTTCGACGAGAATACCATCAAAGCGGTCGAGGCCGTTCTGCGGTCCGGCAAGGTGAACTACTGGACCGGCAAGCAGGGCATGGAGTTCGAGAAGCAGTTTGCCGCGTGGCAGGGCAGCAAGTATGCCATCAGCGTGGCCACCGGGACGGCGGCGCTGCACGTCGCGCTCAATTCGCTGGGCATCGGGCCCGGGGACGAGGTGATCGTGCCGAGCTACACGTTCATCGCAAGCAGCTTCTCCATCGTCCAGGCGGGCGCGATCCCCCGGTTCGCGGATGTGAACCTGGAGGACCACTGCCTCAGCGTGGAGTCAGCGGAGAAACTGGTGACGAAGCGGACCCGGGCGATCATGCCTGTGCACCTGTATGGGAACGTTTGCGACATGGACAAGGTCCTCGCGTTCGCCAAACGGCATGACCTGTATGTGATCGAGGATAACGCCGAGGCGTTCGGGGGCGCATACAAGGGCCGGAAGACCGGCACGCTTGGCCACATGGCCGGATGCAGCTTCTGCCAGAACAAGACCTTCACCACCGGCGGCGAGGGCGGGATGGTTACGACGGACGACGAGGATTTGGCCTGGAAGGCGCGCAGCTTCCGCGACCACGGCTACGATGTGAAGCAGCGGCTGAGCCTGCTCGAACTCGAACAGAAGCTGCCCTACATTCACAACATGGTCGGCTGGAACTACCGCATGACGGAGATGCAATCCGCGATTGGGCTGGCCGAGTTGGCGCGGATGGACACCTGGAACATGCCGCGGCGCCGACGCAACGCCAGGATCCTGCTCGAGGCGCTAAAGGCATCCAGCCACATCAAGTACTTCCCCATTGACACGCCGGAACGACAGAACGGATGGTATGTGCTCGCGTTCTCGCTGGAGGTGGAAAGGATGAAGTGCGACATCAAGCAGTTTGTCGCCGCCGTCGCCGCCGAAGGCGCGCCGGTGTGGAAGGTCTTCTGGCCACAATGCCACACCGAACGGGCATTTCAGGAGCACCACGCTTTTGGTCGCACCGGCTTTCCTTTCAAGTCCAGGGAATATGCGGACCCTGCCAGCGTGGACTACCGCGGCGTGGAGGTGCCGAACGCCCGCTGGCACGAGACCCACACGTTCACGTGCTTCGCTTACCCCACCTACACCGAGTCCGATATGGAGCAGATCGCCAATGCGATTCTGAAGGTGATCAGGGCTTACGAGGCTTAGAGGCGGAGGGGTCGGTTGGCGGCGCCGGCGGTGCCTCAGCGGTTGCGGGCGTAGGCTTGCAGGAAGATCTGCTCGGGATCATAACCGAGCCGGTCGGGAGTTTCCGGGCGTCCTGACCAGGCGTATTCGGCCGCGAGCACGAAAGCGGTGAACTGCCGGAGTTCGCTCTTCATGGCGCGTTCATCGGGGAAGTACCCCATCCAGGTGGTTTGCAGGAGGCCCTCGGCGCCGGTGGACAGGGCGGCCTGGGAGAGGCGGCAGATATTCTCCGGCGTGTACCAACTCGCGGCGATGACGCGGAATCCTGCCTCGCGCAGAAGCTTGAAGCTGCGCTCGTCGGCTGCGGCCGCGTAGTGCCAGTCCACGATGGTTATCTTCTTGTCAATCTCCGCCCGCCGCCGTTGCGCGTCGGCCAGCGTTTTCGCGTGCGTGGCGTCCTTCGCCTCGCCGGGGCCGAGCAGCATGTCGCCCCAGATCATGCTCTGGATGCCGCGCCGATTGAGCCACCCGGCAAGGCGGTTGGCATGCTGCACCACCAGGGCGGTGACCGTCTCATCCCGGCACCGCGGGCACTCCGGGTTCGGGAACCGTCCGCGCATGGTGACCTCGTCATGGCCGATGTGGCAGAACTTTGATTCGAAGATCGGCATGCACTCGCCCAGCACGTCTTTGATGAACTTGAAGCTCTTTGGGTGGCGGACGCAGTAGGCATAGGGGGTTTGCGGGTCCTCGGCGAAGTCCAGGTTGCTGTGGTTGCGGAACACCCATTCGGCGTGGCCGGGGACATTGATGAGCGGGATGGGCTCCTGCCAGGTCGCGCGGCAGAGTTCAACCAGCTTGCGCAGGTCGGCCTTGGAAATGGCGTTGGGCGCCGCAATTTCCGGGTGTTTGTCCCAGCGGGCCGCCTCGCACTGGATGACGCTGTGGTTGAACTTCAGCGCGCTGAACACATTGGTGATGAGTCGCTGGTGCATCGGCACCCCGGACGCGCTGGGAAACCAATGCACACCACGGAAGCGCATCGCGGGCCAGTCTTCGATGTCCAGGACGGGACAGGAGCATTCGTTGCCGGCCGGCTGCCAGAGCTGCGCCAGCGTCTGCAGGCCGTAAAAGGCTCCCTGCGGAGTGCTCGCAAGCAGCACCAGGCCATTGGTCTCCACCGCGAGCCGGTAGCCCTCGGGATCCAGCGCCCAGCGGGCCTGGGCGGCGGGGAAATTCGTCTGGGTAGGCGACCCGATTTGCAGGGCGACCCACGGCTGGCGGCTCCGCTCGAAGACGCCAGGCTTGCCGGCGAACACCGATCCGGCGGCCTGCCAAAGCCGCTCGTCGCGCCTGGCAGCGCGGAGGATCCACCTCGCCCCGGGCTCGATCCGGAAGGTTCCTGATCCCGCGCGCAGGGACTTGGGCTGGGGAATGATGACGGGAGCCTGTGCTCCATGCGGCTGACCCGCGGCGTCATCGGTGTCGGCCGCAAGCAGAACCTGGCCGCAGAGGAGCACGGGCAGCAAAGCATGGTGGTATTTCATGGTGAGGTAATCTGGAATACGGGGATGCCGGCAACGCGCGCGGCTCACTTGGCGCGAAGCATAAGGACAGGCACGCTGAGGCTGTGCTGGACGCGGAACGCGGTCGTGCCGAGCATCAGGTCGGCCATAAACTGGTGGCCGTGCGTGCTCATCGCGACCAGGTCGCAGCCCTTGCGCTTGACCCACTTGACGATCTCTTTAGCCGGCTCGCCGTAGGCGAGCTCCGCATCGGTCTTGATGCCGGCGGCGACAAGCTCGTCCCGAACTCGCTGCAGGCCGGCCTTGCTCTCTTCAACTTCCTTGCCCGCGGCATCCGTCCGGTGGTACTTGGCCGGCACGCCGCTGGCCACATGGAGCAGAACGACGCGGCTTTGCATCGCCTTCGCCAACAGCTTGACGTGCTCAATAATCGCCCGGTCAGTCGGCGTGCCTTCCAAGGTTACCAGAATAGTCTTATACAAGCTCATGTGCTGATATCGGTTAACGGTTCGGACGGATCTGCCGTCATCCACCCATAATGATGCGCCAGGCGGTCTTGAGCGACTCGGGCAGACTATAGAGGCCTATGGCCGTAATCAACAAGACGCTGCCCCAGCCCAGAAGCAGCAGGAACCAGCCATTGACCCATCGGCCCATCCTCCGACGCGAGGAGGTGAAGAACATCAGCGGCAACAAGGCCAGTGGCAGGATGAGGCCAAGCACCACCTGGCTGAGGTTGATCAAGTCGGTGACGCTGTTGGTGCCGCGGATATTAACGATCCAGACCGCCGGGATGATGGCCAGCAGGCGAGAGATCATGCGCCGGATCCAGGGACGGAGGTGCCAGCGCATGAAGCCTTCCATCACGACCTGGCCGGCCAGCGTGCCGGTGATGGTGCTGCTTTGGCCGCTGGCCAGTAGCGCCACGGCAAAGAGCGTGCTGGCCAGCGTTGTCCCCAGCAGCGGAGCCAGCGTCAGGTGCGCAATGCGAATCCAGTCGCTGTCGGGGCTGAACTGGACGAGCTCGCCGTCGGGCAGCATCACGCTCTCCTTGCCATGGAACACCATGGCCGCCAGCACGAGGATGCCGGCGTTGATGAGGAAGGCAATCGCCAGGGCGACCGCGGAGTCAATGGTGTTGAAACGAATGGCGCTGCGGATCGAGGGCGCATCGCGCTGCAGCTTGCGGGACTGCACAAGGGCCGAGTGCAGAAAAAGGTTATGCGGCATGACCGTGGCGCCAATGATGCCGATGGCGATCACCAGCATGCCGCTTTCACGAAAACCGGGCTGGAGCAGGGCCTGGCCCATCTCTACGAAGCTGGGCTGCGTCTGCGGCAGGACGAAGATTTCGATGCCATAGCACACGCCGATAGTAGCCACGAAGACAGTCACCACCGCTTCCAGCATCCGCATGCCCAACCCCTGCAGGGCGAGCAACAGCAGCACATCCAGGGCAGTGATGAGAATGCCCCATTGGAGCGGGATGTGGAACAGCAGGTTCAGCGCCACCGCGCTGCCCAGCAACTCGGCCAGGTCCGTGGCGCCAATCGCCAGTTCCATCGCCACCCAGTTGGGCCAGCGGGTCCAGCCCGGATACCAGTCGCGGCAGCACTGGGCGAGGTCTTTGCCGGTAGCAATGCCGAGCCGGGCCGAGATGACCTGGAGGATGACCGCCATGAAGCTGGCCAGCGCCACCACCCACAGCAGGCCGTACTTGAACTGCGCCCCCGCCGCAAGGTCGGTGCCCCAATTGCCGGGGTCCATATAGCCGACACTCACGAGGATTGCCGGGCCGACGAACGCGCGCCACTGACACCAGAATCCGGCGTGGTGGGGCGGCACGGTGACCGTGCCGTGGATGCCTTCGAGCGAAACGTGACCACCCGGTGCAACTGGCGGCGGGGGAGTGGCTGGCGTGCTTGGAGGCTGTGCGGGATCGGAAGAATCGGATGGTGGGGCAGGAGGGCTCATGACGTGCGCCTACACCCCGGCTGCCCCGCGCGGGGACGGCATCCGCCGAGCGACGATTCCGAGCTTTTCCATCATAGGCGTTTTACCGTGACAAGGCGTGCAAGTCAACAGCCGCGTGGGCTGCGCGCGCCGGCAGGTTTTTGCGCCAGGCCATTCCCATGCGGCGGGCGTTGCTTTGCCCGCCACATTCCGCACTGGCGAGCAGACAGCGAGTTGCGGTAACTTGCCAGCCTGCCCGACCGCCTCTGGTGCGAGAGGCGGCTGTGCGGAAAGATACTATGTCGAACATCAGCAAGTCTCGAGCCCCCGCAACCGAAGGCCAGGCGCTGCCAACGCCGTGGGCTGTTCGCGTTCGGACCGGTATTAAGACGGACGACACGTCCACCGAGATTGAGGAAGGATGGAAGGAAGGTGGCGCGGTTGTCACCTCGGTCAGAATGCCCGCGGGGCAGAGGGCGGCCGCCCCCGCCGGCAGGAGTCCGCTTGGCGGCCCGCCGCGGTTCCGCTAGAGCGCCATGCCGCCCGACGCCAGGAACACGGCTGCCGACGTGACGGTGGCACCTGAAGAGACCGGCGGACCGGTCCGGCGTGGGCCGATGGACGTGTTGCCCTGGCGGCAGACGTTCGCCGCGCTGCGGCACCGCAACTACCGGCTCTTCTTCTTCGGGCAGTTGATTTCGCTGGTGGGCACCTGGATGCAGAACACGGCGCAAAGCTGGCTGGTCTATGAACTCACCGGCTCGAAGCTGCTGTTGGGCGTCGTCGCCGCGGCGGGGTCCGCGCCGTTGCTGTTGTTCTCGATCTGGGGCGGTTCGGTGGCGGACCGTCATCCCAAGCGGACGGTGTTGCTGCTGACGCAGAGCGGGATGATGCTGCTGGCGTTCCTGTTTGCGGCATTGGTTTGGAGCGGGCAGGTGCAGGCGTGGCACATTCTGGTGCTGGCGTCGCTCGGGGGCGTGGCGATGGCCTTCGACATGCCGGCGCGGCAGGCGTTCGTGGTCGAGATAACCGGTCGCGAGGACTTGTTGAACGCGGTATCGCTCAACAGCTCCATCTTCAACGGCGCGCGGGTGGTCGGGCCGGCGGTGGCGGGGTATCTCATGGCGCAGGTGGGCCTGGCGGCGTGCTTCTTCTTGAACGGGCTGAGTTTTCTGGCCGTGCTGGCGGGGCTGCTGCTGATGCGTTTGCCGGGCTTTGTGCCGCCGGCCGCGCCAGCCTCGACCTGGCACCATGCGCTGGAGGGGTTTGCCTACGTGGCGAAGCACCGCCAGGTGCTCACGCTGCTGGTGCTGGTGGCCATTGTAGGGGTGTTTGGATGGTCGTATTCGGTGCTGCTGCCGGCGTTTGCGACGGACGTGTTGCGGGTCGGCAGCCGCGAATACGGTATCTTGTTGAGCAGCAACGGCGTCGGCGCGTTTTGCGGGGCGCTGGCGGTCGCCACTTATGGGGGGCGCCTGCCCGCGCGGCTGTTGATTTTCGGAGGCCTGGGGCTGTTCTCGCTGATGATGCTGCTCCTGGGGCTGACGCAGAATTACTACATGGCGCTCACGTTCATGGGGGTCGCCGGCGGTGGCATGCTGCTTTACCTCTCGACCAGCAACACCGTGGTGCAGACGAGCGTCGCCGACGGTATGCGCGGGCGCGTCATGGGCATTTGGACGCTGATGTTCGGCGGCATGATGCCGGTGGGCGGATTGGCGGCGGGCGTCCTCTCCCACTGGCTCGGCGTGCCATTGACGGTTGCCATCGGCGGGGCTACTTGCGGCATGGCGGCCCTGGTGACCTGCTGGCTGGTTCGCCGCAGTCCGTTTAACCCGACATGAGCGCTATTATTCAACAGAACCGGCAGTCTCAAACTGAAGCATACAACACCTATGAAACACGCAACTCAGATCAACATTTCCAGGACGCAGCCTTTGATTCCCGCCCCATGGCACTTTCACGCGCTGCGGGGAAGGCTCATCCGGTGCTGGTTGTGGGCGGCGGGGCTGGTGTGTGCGCTCTCGGCGGCGGCCGCCAGCCTCAGCGTCGAGCAATTACGCTGCGAGTACTTGGATAACCCGCTGGGCATTGACACGCCGCAGCCGCGCCTGAGCTGGGGGCTCGAGTCCGGCCAGCGGGCGCAGACGCAGACGGCGTATCAGATTCTCGTCGCCAGCAGCGAAGGCCTGCTCAAAGCGGACAAGGGCGACCTGTGGGACACAGGCCGGGTGGCCTCGGACCAGACGCTGCACGTGCCCTATGCGGGCAAGCGGCTTGCTTCCTGCCAGCGCTGCTACTGGAAAGTGCGCGCGTGGGACAAGCACGGGGCGCCTTCGGCTTACAGCCGTCCGGCTCGGTGGGAGATGGGCCTGTTGTCGGCGCAGGATTGGCAGGGCAAGTGGATTGCCCGCACCGGGGACACGAATTCCGCGCCGGCGCCCATGCTGCGCCGCGCGTTCACGCTCGAGGGCAGAATCAAGCAGGCCCGGGCCTACATCTGCGGCCTGGGGTATTATGAACTGCACGTCAACGGCAGGAAGATCGGCGACCACCTGCTCGACCCCGGCTACACGCGCTACGACCAACGCGCGCTCTACGTCACTTACGATGTCACCGACGCGCTGCGCCGCGGCAAGAACGCCGTCGGGGTGATCCTTGGCAACGGCTGGTACAATGTCCACACCCGGGCCGTCTGGGATTTCCACCAGGCGCCGTGGCGGGCTGCGCCGAAGCTACTAATGCAGTTACGCGTCGAGTACACGGACGGGCGCATCGAGACCATCGCGACAGACGGCCGTTGGACGACCAGCACCGGCCCGATCCTCTTTGACAGCATCTACGGCGGCGAAACCTACGACGCCCGCCTGGAGAAACCAGGCTGGGACACACCGGATTACGACGATGCCGCGTGGGCAAGAGCGCAAGTGGTTTCCGCCCCTGGCGGGAAACTGGCGGCGCAGATGATGCAGCCGATCAAGGCCAGCCAGACCCTCAAACCGGCCAAGCTGACCGAGCCCAAGCCCGGCACCTTCGTGTTCGACCTGGGCCAGAACCTGGCCGGGTTTGCCGAACTGCGATTGCGTGCGCCGGCCGGGACGCGGGTTGTCATGAAATACGGGGAGCGGCTGGCCAAGGATGGCCTGCTCGACCGGGCCGACATCCAGCAGCATGTCATCCGGGTGGACACCAATCAGCAATACCAGACGGACACCTACATCGCCAAAGGCGCAGGCCGGGAGACGTGGCACTCGCGCTTCACCTATCACGGTTTCCAGTATGTGGAGGTCACCGGCTTTCCGGGCCAGCCGACGCTCGAGAGCCTGCGCGGCGTGTTTATCCACTCGGCGATCCCCGTTGCGGGCGAATTTGAATGCTCGAATCCGCTGTTCAACTGGGTTTGGCAGGCCGGCCGCTGGGCCTACCTGAGCAACCTGCAAGGCATCCCGACGGATTGCCCGCATCGCGAGAAGAACGGCTGGACGGGCGACGCCCACCTCGCCGCCGAGCAGGGCCTGCTCAACTACGCCCCCGCCGCCGTCTATGCCAAATGGATCAACGACCTGGGCGATGAGCAACGCCCGAGCGGCGAACTGCCCGGCATCGTGCCCACCAGCGGGTGGGGCTATAAATGGGGCAACGGCCCGGCCTGGGACAGCGCGTTCCTGCTCATTCCGTTTTACCTCTACCAGTATTGCGGCGACACGAAGGTGCTGTGCGACCATTACGAGGGGATGAAGCGCTACGTGGATTACCTGACGAGTAAAGCCAAGGACGGCATTGTGGACCTCGGCCTGAACGATTGGGCGCCGTTCAAGACCACCACGCCCGCCGACATCACCTCCACCGCTTATTACTACCGCGACGCGCAGATTGTGGCGCTTACGGCGGGTTTGCGGGGCAACGAGGCTGATGCCCGCAAATACGCCGGCCTGGCCGCCGACATTAGGCAGGCATTCAACCGCAAGTTCTACCATTCCGATACAGGCCTCTACGGCAACGGCAGCCAGACCTCGCTCAGTTGCGCCCTTTACCAGGGCCTGGTGGAACCGGCGAACCGGGAGCGCGTGCTCAACAACCTTGTGGCGGCGCTGGAGAAGAGCAATGGCCACATTGACACCGGCATTCTCGGGGCGAAGTACCTCTTGAACGCGCTGCTGGAGAACGGGCGCGCGGATGTGGCCTGCCGCATCGCCAGCCAGAAGGACCTGCCGAGCTGGGGCTGGTGGTTCGAGCAGGGCGCCACCACGCTCTGGGAGCAATGGAACGGCACCGAATCCCGCAACCACATTATGTTCGGCGACATCTGCGCCTGGTTCTACAAGGCGCTGGCCGGCATCAACCTCGATCCCGCGGCGCCGGCTTTCAAGCACTTCACTATCAAGCCGAACCTCGTCGGCGGTTTGACCTCAGCCCGCGCTTGCCACGATTCCGTGCGCGGACGCATTGTCAGCGATTGGCGAATCGCCGACGGCCGATTTCACCTGACGGTCACCATCCCGGCCAACACGACCGCCACCATTTACCTGCCCGGGGGAGAACCGGCTGCGGTCAGGGAGGGCGGCAAGCCCGCCGCCGAGGCCGCGGGCGTCAAATGCCTTGGGGTGGAAGCCGGCCGCAGCCTCTTTGAAGTCGGCTCCGGCACCTACCATTTCACCACGCCGCTGTAGCCAAGCTCGTTTCGGGCGGCTGGTTCAGGGGCTCGGCCCGGTCCTTTGCCTGGCTCCCCGGCGCGATTTGGTTATCTGCTGAACACTGCCGTCGCACAGAAGCACGTTGTTATGGATCGGGCAAATCGCGAGCACCACGCTGGGGTTCACCTCACTGACATTCGTGCCCGAGCACAGCGAGTAGCTCACATTCCCCGGTTGGAGGCTGCTGAAATTGAATGCGGCCTGCTTCTTTGTATCGGCCGGGCAGACCAGAATCTTCGGCGTGCACAGCTCATTGGACATGACCCGATAGTGGCACGCCGTGTTCCGGTCAAACCCGTCGCTGCCCGGCAGGCATAACTCCAACGTGCCGCCGCGGTTGGTGCTGAGGTTGAACGGGAAGCTGTCCTCGTTCTCTATCGCCCACACCCGTATCGCGAGGCCGATCTGTTTCATGTTGTTGGCGCACTGAATCCGCTGCGCCCTGTCCTTGGCCCGCGCCAACGCCGGCAGCAGCATCGCGGGCAGAATGACCAAAGTCACCAGCAGGCTGACATAGCCCATAATAAGCCCGGCGAGGGCGAAACCCGCGCCGCCGTATTGCGCGGGCGCACGCCGGGCGCGGCCGCGCGCCAGATGGCCGCAGACAATAGCGGGAATGCCCGCCAGCGGGCCCAAGCAGATCACCGACCCCAATCCCAGGACTAGGCTCGTGATGGCCAGGCCGTTCTGCTGTCCGCTGCCCGGACCGGACGGCAACGCGGGCGGCGCCGATCCTGCTCCAGAAGCTCCCGCCGCGGCAGCAAGCTCGAATTCCGGGAATTCCGCCGCGGTCCTCCATTCGGTCGCGCCGTCTGCTTGCACGCGCGTCTGCGCATTCACCCGCCCCTCGGCTATCCACTGCCGGATTTGCTCGAGGCTGACAGGGCCGTATTGGTTGCCGTCGGACCCGATGATCTTGTACATAAGACACCCTCTATGCCCGTGCCGCTGGGGCACAGGCTTGTTTTCGGTTCCGTTTATTTCCGGCGCTGCCCCCGCAGCGCCCACCCTTCCCTTGCGCTTCCGCGCGCTAGAAAGTGAACATGACCTCGGCCCGCAGGAAGGAAATCATCTGCTTGTGTTCGTAGTAGTCGCCGGGGAAGAGGAGTTCGCCCCAGAGATGCCCCTTCATGTGCTTGCTGAAGGTGTATTCCACCATCGCCGAGGTGAAATGACCGCGGAAATGGCCGTCGTTGCTGAAGAGTCCGGCGGCACCCCGAGTTGCCTCCTCCTGCTGGGAGAACAAGGCGTAGTAGCTGGTGGCGAACTTCATCCTGTCCTTGATGGGATTGAGGGTCCAGGTGGGGCCGAGACGCAGCAGGTTGGCCTGCTGGCCGATCCGCGCTTCCGCCGCGGTGCTATAGAGGCCAATTTCACTCCAGCGCGGCCACCGGCCCCACAGCGAGTCAAACATCTCATCGCCCTTCGTCTTCGGATCGTCGCCGGAGAGCAGCTCGAATGAGAGGGTGAGCTGATTATTCAGCCTGTCCTTGAACAGGTAGCTCATCCTCGTGTTGACGCCGTAAGCCGACAGGTCCCGGGATGCGCCGCTCGACCCGGAAGGATACTGAACCCGGGTGTCCGACTTTCGGCCAAACTGGTAAGCGGCTTCCAGCCAGTATTGCCAGTGATCATCCAGCATGCCGTTGATCCGGCCGCCCACGGTGTAGATGTCCGCATCGTCGCCCACGGTCGGGTAGTGGATCGAGACCTTGTCATCATTCTTGTAGATGAAGTAAGCGGTCAGGTTGGCCGCTTTGTAAGAGCTGTTGGCTACCTGCACCACCACGCCCTGCTCGCGTTGGTCGCCCTGGGCCAGATTCTGATTGTTCATGGTTGGCAGCCAGCCGTCGTCGCGCGGGTCTTGCACTATGCCCATCGCTTCAATGGTCGTGTGCTGGTCTTTGAGCTCGTACTTGACGCGGGCCGAATCGAAGTAGTAGGTCCAGGAACCATCGCCCGGGGTGCCATCGCTCAGCAACCACCCATCCCCCGCCAGGGAATCCCGGTTCGGGATTATGTCCTGCCGCCCTACCTTGACCGTAAGCGGCAAGTCCGCAATGTTCTTATATTCTATCCACAGGTTGTCAATGATGCCCTCCCGCATGTCCAGCCCCGTGCGACCGTCCGTAGGCGTCTTCCGCATCGGCGTATAGCCCGCCTCTTTCATCCACTCGCGAGGCTCCGCTGCCAGCCGCACCGCGAAGCTAAGGTCTTCCACCGGTGTCACAGTGGCCCAGAGACGCGCTCGGAACCGGAAATAGTCCTGCTCGTGCAGAGGATTGTCCCGGTTCAGCGTTAGCAAGTTGTTGAAGTACTCGTTCCGGGCCCGAAAATCGGCGCCCCAATTCAGCCAGGAGGTTGGATTCTTGATGTCCTTAATCATCTGCTCCGTGGCGGAGAGTTGCGCCGGCGGCGGCGCCGCGGCAGGGGTTTGTGTGGTTTGGGCGCGGGCGCTTATAAGAGCGACCCCCAGGGTAACGATCATTACTGCATGAGCCTTACTCATCATCGGTCATTCCTTTCAAGACCAGTGCTGCCTTTCCAAGGGGGCGAGCATCAGTCAGTTGTTTACGTTTAAGGTTCTTATCCGCACCGCGGGCCTTGCTTGCGCTGTTCTCATGCCCACAGTGCAACGCGCGTGATGTTACGTTTCCAAGCCGGAGTGTCCAGCACTATGACGAGGATTCTCCCCCGCAAAACATTCGCATTGCTTGCACCGGCCCGCACAAAATAGGGCAAGATCATATACCCATCGCCTTTGGGTTTGTCCTGGTCGCGCTTTCCGCGGACAGGGGCTCGATTTGGTTGAACTGGCCGGCGTGTTCGGCAATGCTGCGGGCATGATTGGGTTATCCGATGTGCTGCAACTGCGCGTTCGCTACAGCGAGACGGACCAGATGGGAACGTTCTACAACTCCCGCGCGCTGGAATGGTTCGAGTGCGGGCGCACTGAGCTGATGCGCCGCAGGCTGGGGATGTCCTACGCCGCTCTGGAGGCGCGCGGCGTGTTTCTGCCCCTGGTCGAGGCGCACCTGGAGTTCCTGAGCGGCGCCCGCTACGACGACCTGCTGGAAGTCGTCTCCACCGTGAATCTATCGGGGCGGGCCAGGCTGCGGTTTGAAGTGCAAATCCACCAAAGCGAAAGCCGCCGGCCGGTGGTGCGCGGCTGCACCGTCCACGCCTTCACCGACCGCCAGGGCAAAGCCATCCGCCCGCCCCCCTGGTTCCTCGAAATGCTGGCCAGGGCCGCGGCTGACACGCGCGCGCCCCAGCCGTAACAATTGATTGCGTCGCACCCGCCAGGCCGGATAGGATTGAGCAATCGCAAGAGGCCCAACGTTTATGAGCAAACACGTCAAGAACTCAGAGAGAAGTTTCCACCCGCTCAGCGCGCCGGATTTTTTGCCGCTGCCGCAGTTGCGGGACCTGCAAATCCAACGGCTTAAAGCCATCGTCCAGCGCGCCTACGACCGCGTCGCCCTGTTCCGCCAGCGCATGAAAGAGCGCGACCTCGCCCCCCAGGACCTGCGAACGCTCGACGACCTGGCCAAGCTGCCGTTCACCCTCAAGACCGACCTGCGGGACACCTACCCCTTCGGCCTGTTCGCCAGCCCCATGAAGGACATTGTGCGCCTGCACGTCTCCAGCGGCACGACCGGCAAACCCACCGTCGTGGCCTACACGCGGGAGGATATCCAGGTCTGGACCAACGTCATGCTGCGCAGTATGGCCGCCTGCGGGCTGCACGAGGGCGACATCATCCAGAACGCCTACGGCTACGGCCTGTTCACCGGCGGGCTGGGCGCGCACTACGGCGCCGAGGCCCTGGGCGCGACGGTCATCCCGATTTCCGGCGGCAACACGCCCCGCCAGTTGATGGTCATGAAGGACTTCGGCGTCACCGCCATCTGCTGCACCCCCAGCTACTTCCTCCACCTCATTGACCAGGCCGCCGAAGCCGGCGTCAACCTCAAAGACCTGCCGCTGCGCGCCGGCGTCTTCGGCGCCGAGCCGTGGACCGAGTCCATGCGCCGCCGCATCGAGGCGGACAGCGGCATAAAGGCCTACGACATCTACGGCCTGTCCGAGATCATCGGCCCCGGGGTGGCCATGGAATGCGAATGCCAGGCCGGGCCGCACATCTTCGAGGATTATTTCTACCCCGAGATCATCCACCTCAAGACCGGAAAACCCTGCGCGGACGGCGAGGAGGGCGAGCTGGTGCTGACGACGCTCGGCAAACAGGCCATGCCGATGATCCGCTACCGCACCCGCGACATCACGACCCTGACCTCCGAAACCTGCGAGTGCGGCCGCACGCTGCGCCGCATCAAACGCATTGGCCGCCGCGCCGACGATATGTTCATCATTCGCGGCATCAATGTGTATCCTTCCCAGGTCGAGACCGCCCTGCTGAAGGTCGAAGGCACCCTGCCGCACTATCAAATCGTCCTGACCCGCGAAGAGGACCTCGACGTCATGGAGGTCCAGGTCGAGGTCACGCCGGAGGTCTTCGCCGACACCGTGGGCGCGCTCGAACAACTGCGGCGCAACCTCACCAAGTCCGTCGAGACCATCGTGGGCGTGCGCGCCAAAGTGCGGCTGGTCCAGCCGCGCACCATCCAGCGCAGCGAAGGCAAGGCCAAGCGCGTCATTGACCAGCGGAAAATGTAACCCAAAGGAGAATCCACTAATGAAGGTAAAACAGCTCTCGTTGTTCCTCGAAAACAAGCCCGGCGCCCTCAGCCGGCCCGTCAAACTGCTCGCCAAAGCCAGGCTCAACATCCTGACGCTCTCCATTGCCGACACCCAGCAGTTCGGCATCCTGCGCTTCGTGGTCCGCGACTGGGAGAAGGGCAAGAAGCTCCTGGAGAAGAACGGGTTCGTCGTCAAGGTCTCCGACCTGGTCGCCATCGAGGTGGCTAACGAGCCCGGCGGCCTGGCTGACATCCTGCTCGCGCTGGAACGCGCCCGGCTCAACGTGGAATACATGTACGGGTTCACCCTCCGCGCCGAAGGCAAGGGCGTGCTGGCGTTCCGCTTCGACGACCCCGACGGCGCCATCGCCTCGCTGCTCGACGCGGGCATCAACCCCATCCGCCGCGTGGACCTTTTCAACCGCCTGGAGACCTGAGCGGCGAGGTGGCGCCGGCATGCGTGCGGGAGCGCGGACATTCCTGTCCGCCCGAGAGCCCCAAGCCCCCCTTCCCGCCGGCCGGTCAAAGGCGCAATCAAGACCGCCAGCGCTCGAGGCGGACAAGAATGTCCGCGCTCCTTCCTGAGTAAGGCGCTCACGGAAAACCCGCCGAATTGCTTTGACAGGGGGCCTGCATTTGGGTAGAAAGGGGGGCCTATGAAAGGCCAGAGGTTCATTTCTTCAGGAACCGTTTCAATCCTTGCCATCTCCCTGCTCGCCAACTTGGCCGCCCAAGCCGGGCCGCCGGTGGTGTCGAATGTGCGCGCGTCGCAGCAGGCCGGCACCGGGCTGGTAAATATCCTCTACGATGTTAGCGACCCGGAGGGGGACCACGTGGGCATTACCGTCGCGGTGTCGTTCGACGGCGGCGCGACCTATAGCGCGCCCGCCCGCACCTTCAGCGGCGCGGGCTACGGCACCAATGTCACGCCGGGCGTAAACCGGGCGATCGTGTGGGACGCCGGGGCCGACCTCGATCCCCTGGTCTGGTCGCGGGTGAAGGTCAAGATCACCGCCGACGATGGCTATTGGAACGCCCCGCCCGAAATGTGCTATGTCCCGCCCGGCTCATTCTGGATGGGGGATTCCTTTGGCGAGGGCGGCACGAGCGAACGGCCAATTCACACCGTCTATGTCAGCGGGTTCTACATGGACAAGTACGAAGTGTCCACCAACCTCTGGCAGGAGGTAAAGGCCTGGGCCTTGGCCAACGGCTACACCTTTGACAACTCAGGGTCGGGCAGGGGCGCCGGCCACCCGGTGCACACGGTTAGCTGGTACGACGCGGTGAAATGGTGCAACGCCCGCTCCCAAATGCGCGGCCGTGATCCCGTCTATTACACCAGCGGCACGCAGACAGTTTTGTATAAGACCGGCCAGGTTAGCCTCACCAACGGCTGCGTCCAATGGACCGCCAGCGGCTACCGGCTCCCCACCGAGGCCGAGTGGGAGAAGGCTGCCCGCGGGGGCGCGTCTGGGCATCGCTTTCCCTGGTCTCACACCGACAACATCACCCACAGCCTGGCCAACTATTACAGCAGCACCTCCTACCCTTACGACACCAGCCCCACGCGGGGTTATCACCCGACCTGGGCGACCGGCAGCCAGCCCTACACCAGCACGGTGGGTTATTTCGCCCCCAATGGCTACGGCCTCTGCGACATGGCGGGCAATGTCTGGGAGTGGTGCTGGGACTGGTATGACAGCGGTTGGTATTCGAATGGGGGAGCGACCCAGAACGATACCAGAGGCCCCACTGGAACCGCCACCTCTCGTGTGTTGCGGGGCGGCTCGTGGGACTACTACGCCGTCAACACGCGGTGCGCGAACCGGGTCAACATCGCGCCGTCGCACGCCAGCAACTACCGTGGCTTTCGGTGTGTGAGGGGGCTCTAACTTTGCTCTTTTCCCCAAACCTTAGCCTTGTGAACAGGAAAGGCATCAATTGGTGAGGAAGGTAT
>DAOPPX010000030.1:0-45381 GCA_035358715.1 Verrucomicrobiota bacterium | reverse complement strand
AGCAAACGCTACGCCCTGACCCATTGTTCCGATTCACGGTGAGAAATGGTATCAGCCGACAAGGCGTTAATCCTGCCCGTCAATGAACTTCGGGGTAACAGATCAAGGACGACCTTTCCGCACTTTTTCCAGCAGGCGTGGCCAGTGTTTGCGGGTCTTCCGCCGCGCCAGAAACGGGACATGGCTCAACAACCACATCTTCAGGCCCGGACGGCGCGCCCCGAGGCCGTCAAGGATGACCAGCCTGCCGGCGCCATCTGGTCGTTGCTGCCATGCCAGGTTGCTCTGCCCGGCATCGGCATAAACGACCCAGTGCCGAGGCAGATAGGCAAGCAAACCATCGAGCAACGCATTGGCACGCTCGCCGGAGAGCACACCCTGGCGCACGGTCTCTGCCAGCGACGGCGCAGCAGAACCATCGGGATTGGCGATGCGTTCACACACCAGTCCCTCGCCCAGCGTCGTGCAGACCGGGCCGTGCAATTGCGGGATGTGATCGAACGGCACGCGCCGGCGAACCAGCGAGGACAGGTAAAGCAACTCGGAGCGATTCTGATCGCGCGACCTCCGATCCAGACGCCGCACCTTGATCACCAGAGCGGGTTCCAGCGGATGCACGTAACAGTTGCGCCCGTTGCCCTGGCCCAGGAGAGTTGCTTGGGAGAGGTCAATCATGGCCGGCAACCTGAGTTCCGGATGTTCGCATGGCGCGCGGCAAGGGCACAGACGGGTGTGGGATCGTCCTCAGTTTGCATGATTCACCGCCCCAGGGGAGACGCGGCGGCTTCCAGCCCGAGGAGTTGCCTGTATATCTTCAAATAGTCATCCGCCATGCGTTCGACGGAGCATTCGCGCTCAACCCAATCGCGCGCGGCGACGCATAGACGCCTGCCAAGGTCCTCGTCTTCCAGCAGTCGCACGATGGCCTGGGCCATGCCCTCGTGCTCTCCAACTGGAACGAGCAGGCCGGTTTCTCCATCGCGCACCATTTCCGGCAATCCTCCCGCGGCTGTGGACACAACAGGCACGCGGGCAGCAAATGCGTCGAGCACGATCCCGCCCCGCCCTTCCATGCAGGAACTCATCGCAAACACGTCGAAAGCGCGCATGTAGCGTTGCGCCTGGGGAACAAATCCGCGGAATTGCACCGCCTGGTCGAGCTGCAGTTCGCGTTGCTGGCGCAGCAGCGCATCCCGCAGGTCGCCCTCGCCCATGACCACAAACAGCGCGTCCGGCCGCCGGCTGATCACGGCCCGGGCGGCGCGCAGCAACGTGGCCTGATCCTTGTGGCCGACCAGGGCAGCAATGTTCCCTATGATGGGACGATCGGCCGGCAGCCCCAACTCACGCCGAAACGCCAGCCGGTCCAGGCCATCGTCGGGTGGCAGCGGTATGGCGCTTGGAATGGTCGCCAATCTATCGCGTGCCACCCCCCAGTTGGCGAGCTGGCGGGCGATGTGCTCGCAGACGCACACCACTTTGGCGGCGCGGCTATACTTGTAGTGGTTGAACCAATTATGCGCCGGCTCGAAGTCCACACGGCGCGTGGCAATCAACGGTCTGCGCACGAGCCAGCCCAGCGCGGCGGCGAGGCTGTGCGCGCGTGCCGCGTGGCAATGCAGCAGGTCGAAACGCCGCGCGAAACGGGCGAGTTGCAGCATGGCGCGCAGGGAATTGCCGGACATTGGAATGACTGGCACGCCATGCGCGACAGCATGCTGCCAGAGCAAGCCGCCAGGCCGGCACGCGATGGGGTTTTCGACGCCTGGCTGCTGCAGCGCCTGCGCGAGCAAGAACGTCTGGCGCTCGCCGCCGCGCCAGGTCTTTTCGTTGTTGAGATGCAGGATCTTCATCGCCGCCACCCTGCTCCACAGCCCGGGTGGTTTCCCTCTTTCTTTCACAATCACCCGGCCTTCACAATCTCTTTGTTGGCCGGGACACGGAGTCACGGAGTCGAAACCGCAGGAAATGCCTTGTGAGCGGGCCGGGCGCCATTTACCAATGACGCATGCAGAGCCATCTGCCGCTTTCAGTCGCCGTCATCACTTTGAATGAAGAGGTGAACCTGCCGCGTTGCCTGGAGAGCGTCCGCGACCTGGCGGCGGAAATCGTCGTGGTTGATTCCGGCTCCACCGACCAGACCCCGGAAATCGCCCGCCAGGCGGGCGCGGTTTTTGTCTTGCAAGCCTGGCAGGGCTTTACCGGGCAGAAGAACCTCGCTCTCGAACGCTGCTCCCAACCGTGGGTCCTGTGCCTGGACGCGGATGAAGCGGTTTCGCCCGAACTGGCCGAGGCGATTCGGCGGGCTTTCACCGGCCAGCCCGCCGTCAACGGTTACAAGCTGAACCGCCGCACTTGCTACCTCGGCGAATGGATCTGGCATGCCTGGTACCCGGAGTGGTGTCTTCGCCTGGTCCGCCACGACTGCGCGCGCTGGATCGGCGCTGACCCCCACCCCTCGCTTTCGGTCGCGGGCACCTCCGCCAAATTGTCAGGGGACTTGCTCCATTACTCCTATACAGATTTGCGAGGGCATTTGGAGCGCACCATTCGCTACGCGCGGACCTCGGCGGACAGTTTGTCGGCGGCGGACCGGCGCTGCCGCTGGTATCACCTTGCCATTTCACCCTGGCTCGCCCTATGCAAGCGGCTCATCCTGAAACAGGGCTTCCGGGACGGCTGGCGCGGCTGGCTAATCGCGTATTCCTCCTTTCTGACGGTCTTCGCCAAATATGCCTTCCTGGCTGAGAAGCAAAGGCAAGCCGGGCGCCACCCGCAGCTTACCCCCGCCCCGCCAGCGGGAGAATTCTCCGGTCGGAAGCCCTCCGGCACGGCTTGACGACTGGTTGGGGGCAACCGCGCGCCAGATTCAGGGCGACGCCATTCCGGGCGGGTTGTCGTTGCGGAGGATGCCCTGTCGCGCCGCCATGTCCGCGAAGACGCCGCTTGCCCGCAACAACTCTTCAAAGCCGCCTGATTCCACGATCCGCCCCCCCGCCAGCACGATCACCCGGTCCATCGCCGCCAGCGTCGAGAGCCGGTGCGCCACCGAAATCACCGTCCGATGTTCGGTCAGCCGGTCAATCGCCGCCTGCACCTCCGCCTCCGCTTTCGAGTCCAGCGACGCCGTCGCCTCGTCCAGCACCAGGATCGGCGCGTTGCGGATAAACGCCCGCGCAATGCACAACCGCTGCCGCTGCCCGCCTGACAGCGCCACGCCCCGCTCGCCAATCCGCGTCTCGTAGCCCTGCGGCAGCGACAGGATAAACTCATGCACAAAGGCGGCCTTCGCCGCGGCCTCGATCTGCTCGCGCGTCGCGCCTTCCCGGCCCAAGGCGATGTTCTCCGCCACCGTCATGTCGAAGAGTACGATGTCCTGGCTCACCAGCGCCATGAGCCGTCGCAGGTCGGCGTTGGCGATCTCGCGCAAATCCAGCCCGTCTATCCGGATCGCCCCCTGGACCGGGTCGAAAAACCGGAACAGCAGGTTTACCAGCGTGCTCTTGCCCGAGCCGCTCTCGCCGGCCACTCCCAGCTTGGTGCCCCGCGGAATCTCCAGGCTCACCTCCCGCAGCACCGGCTCCCGCCCGTAGGTGAAGCTCACCTGATCGAAGGCGATATGGCGCTTGAACTCCGCCAGCGGCCTGGGCGCGACCGGCGGCTTCACCGTTGGCTGCTCGCTCATGATCTGGAGCAGCCGCTGCACCCCGATGGCGGTCTGCTCGAATATCACGTGCAGATGGGCAATCTTCTTGATTGGCGTGTAGAAGAAGATCAGGCCCGTCAGAAAACCCACCATGTCCGACACCGGCTGGTTCTTGTAAGTAATGTAGACCACCAGCAGCCCAAACCCCATCACCGAAACGGTCTCAATTACGGGGTTGATCAGCTCCTTGGCGCGAACGCCCTTGAGATTCTGCCGCACCAACTGCCGCGAGAACCGCTTAAACCGGTCCACTTGCATCGCCTCCAGCCCGAACGCCTTCACGACGCGGATCCCCGCCAGAATCTCGTAAAGCAGGCTCGCCTGCGTCACCCCCACCTTCGTGCTCGCCCGCGCGGCATGCCGCGCCTTCCGGCCCATCACCACCACCGGCACTACGCACGCCGGGAAAAAGACCATCGCCGCCAGCGTCAGCCGCCAGTCAATCACGCACAGCGCCGCCAACACCCCGACCGCCGTCATCGGCTGCTGGACCAGGTCCGCGCAGCCCGTCCGCAGGCAGCGTTGCAGCGTCGCGGTGTCGCCGTTCACGTGCGTCACCATGTCCCCCATCGTGGCGCGGTTAAAGTAGTCCAGCGACAGTGTGTTGAGTTTGGTCAGCACGTCGGTTCGCAAATCGTTCACCACATGCTCCCCCACCCACGCCATGCAATACGCGCTGAGATAGGCCATGGCTCCACGCACCGCCACCAGCGCGGGAAACAACAACAGCCCCCCCAACACCTGCCGCCAATCCACCGGCCGCCCTGCGTAGGGCAGCCACGGATCCACCCAATCCTGGGTCCGCCGATCCAATTCCGCCTTCACCCTGTCCAGCATGGATTCCCGGTCCGGCTGCTGCTGCTTCAAGTGCGCCTGGGCCTCCGTTTCCGGGGCCATCCGGCCGATCAGCGTCTTGGTGCCCCACACGAAGCTTGCGCTGGTCGCCCCGAACAGAATCCCGAACAGCACGCCCCCAGCCAGCCGCACCCAGTAACGTCGCAGGTAAGGCAGACCGAAGCGCAGCACCTTGAGGATGTGATTCATCGAGTCGGCGTATGGTCCCGCATTCCTGCCTGGAGTCAATCCGTTTGACGAGAGAATGCAGCCCGCTTGACATGGGCGGTGTTTGCAGCTAAACACATGAGGCGATGATCGTTTGGGTCTGGCGCTGGCGTTTCCGCTGATTCGTGACGCCCTTGCCGCGGCACCGGGCAAACGTCATGCGGCCAGGCTTGCAGACAGGCCAGGCCGCGGATAAGACGCGCGACATCAATGGTTTGGAGAGATGGCCGAGTGGCTGAAGGCGGCGGTTTGCTAAACCGTTATACGCTCTAAAGGCGTATCGGGGGTTCGAATCCCCCTCTCTCCGCCATTCTTCTTCGGCGGGAAGCCGCTGCCGGAACCACGTCCTCAGCCGAATAAGTCCATCTGCGGCGGCGGGACGAGTTGCTTTAGCTTGTCGCGGTCCTGCTGGCGGCGCGTGGCCTGGCGCACGTTGCCTTCGGGAGTGAGTTCGGACTCCTCGAGGTTGCCCAGGATCTGCTTCGCGCGCTCGAGGACGCTCCTGGGCACGCCGGCCAGCCGCGCCACCTGGATGCCGTAGCTCTTGTCGGTGCCGCCAGCCACAATCTTGCGCAGAAAGATGATCTGGTCCTGCCACTCGCGCACAGCGACGTTGAAATTCCGCAGCCGCGCCAGCCGCCCTGCCAGCTCAGTCAACTCATGGTAATGAGTCGCGAAGAGCGTCTTGGCCCCGACCGCGTTGTGCAGGTGCTCGACGATGCTCCACGCCAGGCTCAACCCGTCAAAGGTGCTCGTGCCGCGGCCAATCTCGTCCAGGATGATCAGGCTGCGGGGGGTTGCGTTGTTCAGTATGTTCGCCGTCTCGCACATCTCCACCATGAACGTGGACCGCCCGCGCGCCAGATCGTCGCTGGCCCCGATGCGGGTGAAGATGCGATCCACCAGGTCCATTTGCGCCTCCGCCGCCGGGATGAACGAGCCGGTTTGCGCCAGCAGAGCAAGCAGCGCCACCTGGCGGATATAGGTGCTCTTGCCTGCCATGTTCGGCCCGGTGATGAGCGCGATCTGCGTCTCGGCGTCCAGCCGCGTGTCGTTCGGCACGAACCGCTCCTCGATCAGGTTCTGCTCCAGCACCGGGTGCCGTCCGTCCCGGATGAACAGGCCGCCCGCGTCGCCGATCTGCGGGCGGCAGTAGTTGCAGAGCCGCGCGGTCTCGGCAAAGGCGCCGAGCACGTCGAGTTGCGCCAGCGCCAGCGCCGTCTGCTGGATTTCGCGCAACCGCCCGAGCACGGCTTCGCGCACGCGCTGAAACAGGTCGTATTCCAGCTTCACACTCCGCTCCTCCGCGCCCAGGATCTTGCCTTCCATCTCCTTGAGGTCAGGCGTGATGAACCGCTCGCCGTTGGCGATAGTCTGCTTGCGAATGTATTCCGGAGGCACCTTGTCCAGGTTGGCTTTGGTGACCTCGATGTAGTACCCGAAGACCGAGTTGAACCTGACTTTGAGAGACTGGATGCCGGTGCGCGCGATTTCGTCCTGCTGCAGCTTCGCGATCCAGTCCTTGCCGCCGCGCATGGCCGCGCGCAGCTCATCCAGCGCGGGGTCGAAGCCGTCGCGAATGAGGCCGCCTTCCTTCACAGCCAGCGGTGGTTCGTCCACAATCGCCCGCCCGATCAGCTCCGCCAGGTCCGGCAGTTCGGTCACCTGGCCCGCCAGTTCCTCCAGCAGGGGAAGGCAAGTGTCCCCGCAAGCCCCGTCCTCCGGAGATGTTTGGGCTCGCGGGAACGCTTGCTCTCCCGCAGCAGCCGACTGAAGGAGGCCCTGATCCATTTCCGCACTCCGCACCCCGCACTCCGCACTCCCCTGAGTCAACTCGCGCACAATCCGCTTCAGGTTTGGCATCCGCTCCAGCGCTGCGCGCAGCGCGGTCAGGTCGCGCGCGTTCCCGGTTCCCGCGCTGAGCCGCCCCACGGTGCGTTCCAGGTCCCGCACCTGCGCAAGCTGCGCCCGCAGTTCTTCCAGGGCCGCAGCATGGTCTCTCAAGGTCTGCACCGCTCCCTGCCGCCGCTGGATTGGCTCGACTATCGCCAGTGGCTGTGAAAGCCAGTCGCGCAGCCGCCGAGCGCCCATTGGCGTGACAGTGCGGTTGAGCGCGCCATAGAGCGACGCATTCCGCGGGGCATCCGGGTGCAGCGGTTCCAGAATCTCCAGATGTCGCAGCGTCGAGAAATCGAGTGTCAGGTAGTCGCTCCGCTGATAAAAGGAGATACGCGTCAGGCTCGCCGCATTGCGCCGCAGATGCTGCGTCAGGTAATGCAGCACGGCGCCCGCCGCGCCGACAGCCGCCGTCCGGTCCTTCAGGCCGAACCCGTCCAGCGAGGCTACCTTGAAATGCTCGCGCACGGTGAATTGCGCCGTTTCGGGTGCAAACACCCAATCATCGTAGCCGTTCAGGATCCAGCCATACCCCGTCGCCGCAGGGCCGGCGTGCGGTTCTGCTTCTCCCGCCGCGCCACCTTTCGTTGAAGGGAGGACGACCGTCCCCCCGAGCCCTGCCTCACCGGATGGGCCTCCATGGTCCGGGCTCGCGGGGACGCTCGCCCTCCCTGTTGCGCTCACAGCGGAGGGGGGGTGCCCCCCGGAAGGTCCGGACCTTGCCCCGCGCAACAAATCTCGCACAACCACTGCTCCCGCGGGAAAGATCAGTTCCGCCGGGCGCAACCGTTGCAGCTCAGTCAGCACCTCTGCGTTCCCCTCCACTTCCGTGGCCAGGAAATCGCCGGTGGTCAGGTCCGCGACCGCCAGGCCGAAGGTCCGCCCCGCCGGACACACGGCTCCCAGAAAGTTATTGCGCTCGGCCTTGAGGATGCGCTCGTCGAAGTGCGTGCCGGGACTGAGGATTTGGGTCACCTCGCGCTTGACCAGTTGGCCGGGGCGGGCGTCTTCCATCTGGTCACAAATGGCCACCTTGCGGCCCGCCTTAAGCAAGCGCCCGAGGTAAGCGTTGGCGGCATGGAAGGGGATGCCACACATGGGCACCACGCCGCGTTTGGTCAGCGCCACGTTGAGCAGTTGCGCCCCGGCCTGGGCGTCCTCGAAGAACATCTCGTAGAAGTCCCCGAGCCGAAACAGCAGCAACGCGTCCTTAGGCAACTCGCTCTTGATGCGGCGATACTGCGCCATCATGGGCGTGAGTTGGGCGTTGCTGGCCATCGCCCAAACGTTAGACAGGTTTGGTGGTCGCGTCGAAACGAAAATCCGCCCGGGAGTGAGGGGGCTTTGTTAGGGCATTGCCAGGCAATTAGTGGCACCCTCGGGGAGGTGGATAACCGTGTGAGGATTGCCGTTTCTATTTCCTTCGACTCTGCCGTCGCCGAAGGCAATGTATCCGCTGCGGGAATGGATTTCCCGGGTCCAGCCGATCCTCGTGCCGTTGCTGAGGGTAACAAAGCCTGCCTTCCCCGACGGCTGGTTCGTTAGATTTCGGTCCCCGCACAGCAAGCTGGAACCGTCCTCGGGAACGGCGTCAACGTTCAGGAAGTAGCTGATGTTCTTGTCCGTCAACCCGCCGGTGAAGTTGGTCGGGTAGGTCCGGCTTTCATCGTTGGGACACCACAGGATCGTCGGGGTGCTCAGTTCATTCGACACGACCTGGAAGTGTGGGAAGACCAGCCCGCTGCCGGTCAGTTCCAGGGTTCCTCCATTGGTTACGGACACCTGCATGGGGAAATGATCGTCGTTGTCGATTGCCCAGGTCCGGAATGCCAAGCCAACTTGTTTCAGGCAGTTGGCGCAACCGAGTTTCGAGGTGCGGGCTCTGGATTTCACCAACGCAGGCAGGAAGATGACGGCCAGAATAGCCAAGCTGGCGAGGATCAGGAGAAGCTCAGTCATGGTAAAGGCATGGGCCGACCTCGTCGGAGGCCTTTCATGGGTTGCTCTTGCTCTCATGGCTTTATCAAAACCGGCCGAACAGTAATGGCGAGGCTTCTGTTGGCGGGGAAGGCGGAGCCCGGAACCCAAAAGAACCGGCTATTTCCAACGCAAGTCAGCCATCACTTGCGCCATTGCCAGCGCGGTCTGCGCGGCTTCGCGGCCCCGGTTGTGGTTCGGGTCCAGGCAGCGCACGCGCGCCTGCTCCTCGTTTTCCAGCAGCAGCACCTCGTGGATGACCGGCACCTCGTGCTCCACCTGAAGCTCCATCAGCGCGCGGCTCACCGCCTCGCCGATGTGGGCCGCATGGACGGTCTGTCCGCGCAGAATCACCCCCAGGCAGATGATGGCGGAACGGCGCTTGGAATGGCGGGTAATGCGGGATGCGTGAGCGGAAGACTGCTTGGCCAGTCGCGCCGCCACCACCGGAATCTCGTAAGCGCCCGGCACACGCACGACCTGCACGTCCGTGGCTCCCGCGCGCTCCAGTTCCGCTTTCGCCGCTTCCAGCATCGCATCCACGTAGCGACCGTTGTACTGCGAAGCGACGATGGCGAACCGGCCGTCACCCGCCCTGAAAGTCTTTGCCTTTATAGGCTTCAACATATCGTCTCTATCCTGTTGGTCTGCATCACTCCGGCGCCGGGCTGCCTACAGCAGGTGCCCCAGCTTTTCGCGCTTGGTCTTCAAGTAGCGGGCGTTGTGCGGGTTCGGCTTCACCTTGATGGGCACCTGCTCGACGACTTCCAATCCGTAGCCTTCCAGCCCGACGATCTTGCGCGGGTTATTCGTCAGCAGGCGTATCCGCTTGAGCCCCAGGTCCGCCAAAATCTGCGCGCCCAGGCCATATTCGCGCAAATCCATCTCGTAGCCGAGCTTCTGGTTGGCCTCGACCGTGTCGTAGCCTTGCTCCTGGAGCTTATAGGCCTTGATCTTGGGGGCCAGGCCGATGCCGCGGCCTTCCTGGCGCATATAAACCACCACCCCGCAGCCGGCCTCCGCCACCTGGCGCATTGCCTGGTGCAACTGCGGCCCGCAATCGCACCGACGCGACCCGAACACATCCCCCGTCAGACATTCGCTGTGGACGCGCACCAGCACATTGCGCTTCCCCGCCACTTCCCCGCAGACGAGCGCCAAATGATCCAGTCCCTCAAGCTTCGAGCGGTAGAGATACAAGTCAAAACTCCCGTATTCGGTCGGCAGCTTCACCACCTCGACGCGCTCGACCAGCTTCTCGCGGGTGCGGCGGTATTGGATCAGGTCGGCAATCGCGCAGACCTTGAGCCGGTGTTTGCGGGCAAACTTCACCAGCTCCGGCAACCGCGCCATCGTGCCGTCGTCGTTCATGATCTCGCAGATCACGCCGATGGGCCGGCAGCCGGCGAGCTGGACCAGGTCCACCGCCGCCTCGGTGTGCCCCGCCCGTTGCAGCACCCCGCCCGGGCGCGCCCGCAGCGGGAACACATGCCCCGGCTGCACCAGGTCCTCCGGCACCGCCGTTGGATCAGCCATGATCCGAATCGTCTCCGCCCGGTCGGCCGCGCTGATGCCTGAGGTGACCCCGCGCGCGGCGTCCACGCTGACCTGGAAGTCCGTCTTGAAGGTCTCACGGTTCTGGCGCACCATCCGTTCGATGCCCAGTTGCTGCAGGCGCTCCGAGGTCGTCGGCACGCAAATCAGCCCCCGGCCATGCTTGGCCATGAAGTTCACCACTGCCGGCGTTACAAACTGCGCCGCGACAATCACATCGCCCTCGTTCTCGCGGTCGGCGTCATCGGTGACGATTACCATCTTGCCGCGCCGCAAATCGGCCACGACAGCTTCGATGGAACTGAATTGCTGCGCCATATCTCAGCCATAGGCTACCGGGCCCCCCGCCAAATGCCAGCCCCAAAACCTCCCGGCCGCCGCCGGACCGAATGGCCTCCCATTGCCCCGGCCCCATCGCGCCGTTGGCGGCCGTGTGGCGCGGCGCTCCGGCGGCGCCAGCGCCCGGGCAGCCACATATCACGTATGACTAACGTATGCCTAACGTATGGCTAACGTATGAGTAACGTATGACTAACGTATGGTCTCGCTTGGAACCGGTGGCCACGCGGCGCTTCGCCACCCACAGCCCTACAGCATCTCGCGCAACGTCTCCCGCAGCGCCGCGATCAGGTCCGGCGTGAAGGTCTCACTGCGCCTGAGCGAGTTGGCGACCCGCTCGAACGGCGTCGCTCCGAGCTCCTTGGCCGGGTTCATGATGTCGCGCTCGATTAGCCTGTCCACCCGCGCCGAATGCAGCTTCGCCAGCGATTCCGCCAGCTTCGGCCAGCTCCACACGTTCTGGTAACCCGTCCGCTTATACCACGCCTCCAGCGCGTCCGTGAACCCGCCCAGCGCTGTCTTGACCCCGGTGCCCGACTCCGAGGTCGCCACAAACTCCAGGAACGCCGCCTTCAGCCGCAGCATGCACACCAGGTCGCCCACGAACCGCTTGGGCTCGCCGAACAGCAGCCCCTTCAACGGCCCCGCCTTGAGCTGCCCGCCCGGCACCTGCTCCAGCCGGTCCGCCGCCACCCGCATCGCCGCGGTGTAGCCCGATTCAAAGCTCTCCCACCCCTGCACGATCAACTCGCCCTGCCCCGGGATCAGCTCCTCGGCGAACTGCACGAAGTCCTCCCGCCCAATGGTCTTGCCCGCCGCCCCGCGCGCAAACGCGAACGTGTTCGGCAACTGCACGCAATGCGTCTGCGCGTTGCCCATGACCCCGCGCGGGCCTTTGCTCTTGCCCGCCTCGTGGGCCCCCGCGAAATCGAACCGCGTCATCGGCAGGGAAGGCTCGCCCTCGATCCGCCCGTAGTTGAATGCGATCACCTTGTCGGCCACGCCCACCTTCTCCGCGTACTTGAGCCCGTTCGCGATGCCCCACGGCCGCGGGTCCTTCTGCTTCAGCAACGTCAGCGCCTCCACATACTCCGCCTCCGTGCCGAAGTTGAACTTGCCGTCCTTGTACCACCGTCCGTACGCCGGCCAGCCCACGTGCACCCAATACACCAGCTCGATCCCCGGCCGCAGGCTGTCGAACATCTTCCGGTAGGCCATCAGCAGGTTCACGAAATCCGCATTGGTGGAGCCGGGGTAGCCCGCCGGATCGCTGTCGATGATCGCCACGCCGTCCACTTTGGCCAGCGGGCGGAATTGCTCCTTGCGCTGCTCGATCAGCGTGTTGAGCGCCTTCGGATCAGCCGGGTTCACCCGTGTATCGCAGTAGAAGAAATGCCGCTTCTCGAAGGGCGCCTTCCTGGCCTCCTCATCCTTCACGCCCACGTTTGGGCAGAGGGCGATGTACACCCGCATCCCCAGCTCGCGGTGCAGCATGTCAATCACCTCAGCGACCTTCTTGAGGCTTGCCCGGTCGCTGCGCGTCGGCGGCGACGGCATCGTCTCCAGCACCGGCCAGATCATCACCGTGTTGTAGCCCAGCGCCTTGAGGCCGCCGCAGTAACCTCGGTAATCCTCCACCTTCCACGTCCGCGCCGCATACGGGTGGTTATACGGCCAGTGCTGGTGGATGTACAGCCCCACGAGGTTTCCCGGCAACTCCTGCGCTGTCGCGGAGACGATGCACGTGCCGGCGAATGCGGCGGCCAGCGTCCTCGAGCAGGCTGCGGCTACAGTTCTCCGTTCAGTTGGCTTATGCATAGAGCTTGCAAGGAGTGTCAGGTCAGGACATAGCGGCCGGTCTTCTGCGTCCCAATGCGCTTGACCAAGCCGGCCTCAATCAGCGGGCGCAGCAGGTCGAGCGCGCCTTGTTTGGAAATGGCCAGCGCCTCCCAGATTTCGCGCGGTGCGAGACTCTTCCGATCGCGGAGCAGTTGCAGGAGCTGCTCCTGCTTTGGGCGAAGCACCAGTGGGCCCCTCTTTGTCCGGGCGGAGAATTCCTGCACGCGCGTCCAAACGCGCTCGAGGGTGAGCAACAGTCCCTCGGCGCAATACTCCAGCCAGCCGCTCAGGTCTTCTCCCTGCTCGCGCACGGCCTGCAAAGCCGCATAATACCGTGGGCGGTCTTCCCAGTAGAACTCGTCCACCGAGAAGATGTGATGCGTGTCGAAGCCTCGGCGGTAAAGCTCCCAGAGCGCCAGGATGCGCCCGGTGCGGCCATTGCCGTCCGCAAAAGGGTGGATAGCTTCAAACCGGTAGTGAATGATCGCGGAGCTGAGAATTGGAGACAGGCTCTTGGATTCCTTGTTCCACCAGCTCAGGAGTTCAAACATGAGGCCGGAGACCTCCTCCGGGGGAGGGGGGCTATAGCGGCCCACCCGCACATGCATCGTGCGGTAGCGGCCGGCGCTGCCCTGGTCCATAACCTCAGCCGCGAGGATGCGGTGGAGCGAGAGCACGTCGTCGTGCGTGAGCCCCCTCTTCGCGGCGTTCCTTTCCACGAAGCGAAGGCCGGCAAGGTAATTCAGCACCTCGCGCCGGGCACGACGCCCCACCGCGGGCAGCTCACGGCCTTCCTCCAGCGCGCGGACCTGCTCCAGCGTCAGGGGATTGCCCTCGATGGCCGTCGAAGAATGCGTGTTGCGAGTCCGGGTATCCTTTTGCAGGGCCGGAATCCATTGCACCTGGACCGCAGCCGTGAGAATCCGCTCGCGCAGAGCGGCGATCTGCTCGACCCGCGAGAGCAACGCCGGCGTCGGGGTAAACTTAGGCTGATAGCCCACGGGAGAAGCTTAACCATGGGTCAAGTATGGGTCAAGTTATTGGTCAAGGCCCGCCCGGCGCCCAGACCATACTCACGCTTGGCCCCTCGCAACGATTGTGAATAAGCTGTCAGTAAGTTCTTGAAGATTCTGCTTGCCAGGGGGGGGCGCTGCTGCAAAATGGCGGGTAGCTGGGAGAGAAGTTTATGAGAACGAGATGCCTCATCCTCGGCGTAGCGGCGTTTGCTCTAGACTGGGGTTTGCTGCTCCCCGGACCTGCGCCGGCCCAGGAACAAGCGGGACCTGCGCCAGTCCTTGTCACTCCACCGGTCATCGTGGTTCAGCCGACCGATCAGACCGCATCCCACGGAGCCGATGTCACCTTCGCGGTCCTGGCCTCTGGAACGGCGCTTGGCTACGAGTGGCGCAAGGACGGAGAAGGGTTGGCCGACTATGGCAATGTAGCTGGTGCGGCCTCTTCCCTCCTGACCTTGGTCGGGGTGGCGCAAAAGGACGCGGGCTCCTACACGGTGGTTGTCACTAATGGCGGCGGTGCGGTGACGAGCGTGGTCGCCACACTGACTGTGGGCGGCACGATCCTCTTCAGCGACGACTTTGAATCCGGCAGCCTGGAAAAGTGGCTGCCCTTCGGAAAGAACAGCCACCTCGGCATCGCTGCGGACCAGAACCACACGCCGGGAGGTTCCTCCAGCGCCAGCCTCACCAACTCGCTCGCCCGCATGTACCATAATTTCGGCGCGAAGCTGGCCTGGCGCACGAAAGCCACCTTCTGGATCTACGATGATGGGGGCGGCCAGAACCGGTGCTACGGCGAGTTGCGCGGGCACAGAGGCCCCGGCTATGCAGCCTACGGGCCGCCGGGTGGCCGGACCCAGTTGTTTGCCATTGGCAGGTACGGCATCGGGTTCGGCGCAAACCACACCGGCATGCTCAAAGGCGAGCGGGTTGACCCGAAAAAGTACCAGGGACGAGTAGAGCGCGGCAAGAACACCGGCTGGTTCAATCTCAATGCTGCGGGCGCCCCCGACCGCTCCGTCGGGTGGCACAAGTTCGAGATCGAGCGCGCTGACGACGGGGCCACGGTGCATTTCCGCGTGGACGGTGTGCTGGGTCGGACCATCACCGGCGCCAAGCACGTCCTCCTGGACTGTGTGACGATTGGCTCGGCGGGAGCGGGCACGGGCGTCGGCAGCGCGTGGATTGACGACGTGACGGTCGAGGGCTTCCCCTGGCGCTTTGACTGGGCGAGCAAGGCATCCGACGACAGTGGCCTCTTCGACTGGATGAAGCTCCGCGAGACCGGCACCGACCCCCTCGCGACTCGGATCACTCGCATCGAAACCGTGGCCCAGGCGGACGGCTCGAATGCGGCCACCAGGCTCGGGCCGTGGGCCAATGACGGCCCGACGATCCATGCCACAGGGATGCGTGGCGGCGTGGACTACGTTCTAACCGCGCCCGCGGACGACGCCTACCGTATTGAGCTTGAAGGCCGGGAGCGCAGCAGCCGGCATCCCAGCGTGCCGCTTCCACTTATGCTGTGGATTGACGGGGAGTATCTGGGGCGGTTCAACCTTCCCTACAGTGGCGGAACCAACGGTTTCGTCCATTGCTTCACCCCATTCCTCAAGGCCGGCCCGCACACGGTTCGCATCTACTGGGACAACACCAACGACCGCTACTCCCTCCTGCTCCAGGCGGTGCGCTTGCAGTCGCTGCAAGGCCCGGCTCTGGATGCCAGTGGCCGCAAGCCCTGGGTGCAGAATCGGCTCCGCGCGCAATGCGGCGTCGAAGTGACGCCCGCCGCCAGCCTGACTTCGCCCGCCTGCGTCGAGGGCCGGGGCCAGTACCTGAGCATGATGAGCCTTGCCGCCGGCCTTCCAGGGCAGTTGGCGCCCGTGCCGGTCCAACCGGGCGCGGGCCACCGCTGGTATGCCAACGTACCGCTCTCGCCGCAAGGCCCCACCCATCTCGAAGTCTCTCACCAAAGCGGCGGGCTGCGCGAGTCGGGCGACATTCGGTGGCAAGCGCTGAACCTGCTCGAAGCGGACGACATCACCATCCGCAAGGGAGATTCCCTCCTCTTGACCGCGTTGCCGGCGGGCGCCACCTCCGGCCCCGTGACCATCGCGATCCTGGGGGCAACCAACTACACCGGTGACGCCGCGGCGCCCGTGGCCCATTGCTTCGATCAAGCGGGCACGTTCATTGTCCTGGGCGCCTTCACCGCCACGGGCGCGAGCCGGGGCATTACGGTCAGCGCGGTGGACGCCTCCTTCGAGGAGCCGGTGGCCGCCTGGGTCGGCAAGACGCGCCAGTGGACCTGCACCAACCTGCCGCCCGAGGCCGTCCTGGACGCGGACCCGCGCCTTAAGATCATGCTGACCAATGCGCCGCCGCTCGGCCCGAACGCTCGGCAGTACTGTTTGAGCACTGACGCCGCCGAAGCGCGCGGTATCGTTGCCCGCCTGGGGCCCAGCGGCCCCATCCTCGCCCGCGCTACGGTCCAGGGCTTCCGCCTCTTCAACGCCATAGACACCTATCTCCGCATCATGCGCCGGTATGAAGACGGCAGCCAGCTCATCCAGACGGCCATTGTCATCAGCCCGCCCGTGCCGGAAGTCACCGTGGACCTGCGCGTCATCGTCAGCGGGTCAACCTTCGAGGACGGCACCCTCTTCAGGACCCTCCGTGCTTCCGACTTCGACAGCCTCGGCATCTGTCCCGTGCGCTTCATCCGCGCCCCCGGAGTGAAGACCGGCGTCTGCCACACCACCAAGGCCTACCAGCGTGGCGAGTTTGTCGGCTGGCCGGCCTACGAGCCATGAGCACCACCTGCACCAGCTTGCGGAGTGTAGCCGCCGGCGTCAGCCGGCGCACTCTCGCCTCCGCTCTCCTTGTGCTGCCGGCCATCCTCTTCCCCGACATTCGCTCCCATGCCGAAGAAGCTCCATCCGCTCCCACCGCGCGCATTGCCGCCGACTCAACCACCGGTGGCCTCCAAGTCGAACTGTTCCGAACTGGCAGACACCCCACGCCCGCCTCCCCCATTGCCCGCGCCCGGGGCCAGGCTGCCATACGCCCCCTCCTGCGCCCCATCATCGGGGCCGTGCCGGCGCAAATGCGTGAGCGCCTGCGCGCTGTCCACACCCTCGGCAGATGCCTGACGCGCGAGGAAATCACCGTCCTGTGCGACTTCGTGAAATCTCCGCCCAGCCCTCAGGAGACAGATCTTCCCGGCTTGCAGGCGGTCAAGAACGACATCCTCAACGTGCTGCGGGGACAGCGCGCTCCGCTCTCGGGGCTGACCGAGACCCTCATCGCGCTCTACCGCGACCCGGTCCAGGACCCTGTCATCCGTGACTACGCCATCCAGCACTTGCTGGCATGGCGCGAGCAGGGCGCTCCGGATGCGGCCAACGCCGGGAACACAATCCGCGCCTTGCTCTTCGAGGTCGCCGGGCAAAGCGGCGCCATTGCCGGAACCGCGCTGCTCGGCTTGCACCTGCTCTCGGCCCAGGACCCAACCCTCGACCAGGATGCCATCAACCGCCTTGCCCTTCGCCTCCTCTCCTCCGCTGACACTGAGGTGGCCAGCCGCATCACCGCTATCCAGGTCTGCGCCGAACGCGGCCTCAAGCAAGCCACCCCCGCCATCCAATCTGTGCTCGAAGCGCAGCCCTGCATTCCCCTGCGGCTTTCCGCTCTGGCCGCCCTGGCTCGGTTGGGCGCTGGCCAACAGGCCGCAGCGATCGAGCCGATAGAGGTGGAGGCCAAGCACCCCACACCCGCTGGCCTGCCCGCGCCGATCCCCCACGCCGAGCAGAGCTCAACGACCTTCTAATGGACCGTGGTATGCAAACCAAGCAAGCTCTGGTAGTCATATTGGGGATAGCTCTGGTGGTTTTGCTCGGGCTCAGCCCCAAGGCCGTGGACATGGGCAACCCGGTCATCCTCAACCAGCCGCCCCCAGAGGACACCAACTGCTACCCGGCGAGCACAAACGTGCTCTGCGCCCCGGAGCCCGCCCCGGTGTTTCTCTCGACCGGGGTCACCAACCAGTGCGACCCTAATGCGATGATCGTAGCGTGGGCAACTTACACGAATCTTCCCGGAACAGTCACAACCACCATCACCTACTCGAACCCCGCGTGCCCCGCGCTGGTCAGTACTCAGGAGGTGTCCTCGATCATAGTGACCAACTGGTGGGACGCGACTGGCCCCGCGGTTCCGTCCAGCGGACCGGGCTTGGGCGCGTCCTTCGCCCTGACCAACTGCGGTGGCGGCACAGTGTATTTCTACTTGACCTACTCCAACGCGCCGCCCTGCAGCAATGCCCTGACGATATCCGCAAGCATTGATTACGCTGTGGACCGCGCCTGCGCACACCACCCGGGCGGCAATGTCAACTGGGCTTGTCGAACCAACGTCTGCGGGAGTACTAACTGGGATTGTGGAGCCACTAACTCGCTGTGTGGTGACCCGTTCGGCGTAATTTGCCAGGACCGCCACGTCTCTGTGCTCACCCCCGGCGGGGAGTGTGGGCGCTGTGATTATTCCAGCAGCCTGTGGATCGCCTCGTACACGTTTTGCCTATGCAAGGCGCTAATCATCCAAACCCACTTCTCGGTGGTGGACGTTGGGCCGACGAGCCCGACCTATGGCGAGGGCATGCACTGGGATTGGATCTGTGGGGTTGGTTGCACGAACACGTGCTACGAGGTGCTAAGGTGGGGCCAGAACCCTGACGGGACAATATATCCCATCACGATCACGAACGTCCCGTGTGCTAATTAGCTCCAATGAGTCAGGGCCCTCGTGTCAACCGCAGGCTGCAGAGTACATAGTATATGATGAGAAAGATAGTTGGGTGGCCAGAACTCCGGCCGGGCTTCGGATTCCGGCCATTAGCTTGGTTTCTGGCCGGCTGCTGTGTAGTAAGCCTCGCACGGGGCCAAGCGCTACCGTGGCGCACCGGGGTCTTTCTAAGCGGTCAGTCGTCAGGCGGCGTGTTGTCTCTTGGAGAGGCTCGGTCGGTGAACTCGCCATACGTCGCGGTAACAAACCGGCCCGGAGAGAAAGCCGGAACGGTGCTGAGGCGACTGGCCGTGCAGCTGGCGGCGACAGAGGCCAGCTTCGGTGGCAATCCCGTCAGCAGTGTGTCGGATGGTGGGCTAACGCTCTTTGGAGCGAACCCCTGGATGTTTGGCGGGACAGAGACTGGGTTCAACATCCCGGCCCCTGCAACCTCGCTTAGTGCCTCCTTTATCGAGGAGGGGAGGAAGGTGGCTTTGCGGTGGAGCAATCCGCCGGGCGGGTATGACCGAATCCATGTCGTCTATAAGGGTGGGGCAATTCTCGGAGCTCTGGCGGGAAATGCCACTGAATATGTGCATCTCCCTACTAGCCCAACCGAGCCTTTACCTTGGTCGTTGGATGTGGACGCGATCGTGGTAGGTTACGGCAAGGACGGCACACCTTCCAATGGCACGGGGATTCGGCTCCGGAACCACGTCAGGCAAGAACCGTTGATGGACATTCCCTTTACACAAGGTCTGGCGCCCGGCTTCCAAGCGTGGACGAACGGGGTCGCAGGTGGGAGCGTCAGAGTCGAGCAAGGAGAACTGTCGGCCATGGCGTCGGCTGCCAACGCTGGCCGGTCCCAACCCAAGGGATTCTATCAAGTGGTGAGAGGGAATGGCACATTTCGCGGAGGGGTATGCCGTAGTTTCCTGGGATTGACTCCCGGACATGCTTATCGCGCCAGCGCACGGATGAACACGCTCGAGTCGAAGGAAGGGGCTTGGTCCTGGTCCTTCCATGCGGCGGCCAATGCCCCTGGCGCCACTAGCCTGACACCAGAGCAAATGTCTGGAGCGGCAGAGCTGCCGGACCACACCAAAGGGCCAACCGCCGGCCAGATCGCCCGGTATGATTCCACCACTGCCAGCAAAGGGGAATGGATTCCCCGTTCCTCAGGGGCGGACGGGCCAGGCAAGTCCGTTGGGGACATCACGCTGCCCGAGGGCTGTGATTCGATCACGCTCTGGTTCCGGCTCGAAGGGGCCAATGTGGCCGACATCGCCTGCGGCGTGGACTCCGTGGCGCTGGAAGATCTGGGCAAACGCTAACAGAAGGGGGCGAGTTGGCGAAAGTGCACTTGGGTCGGTTGCCGCAAGGCGAGCAGAACCCAGCAGCGATCCAAAGGACCGTGGTATGCGAACCAAGCAAGTTCTGGTAGTCATATTCGCGATGGCTCTGGTGGTTTTGCTCAGGCTCAGCCCCAAGGCCGTGGACATGGGCAACCCGGTCATCCTCGTCCAACCTCCCCCGGAGCCACCCGACTGGTGCGAAGTTGTGCATGCCCCGGCCGGAGAGATGTACTTTACCAACATCGTCATTTGGCCGGAGTCGCCGGCCTGCCTGGGCACCCCCCTCTCCGCTTGGCCAAATATGGGCCAGAGCTGTGATGATGCCATCACTGTGATCCACCGGACGCCGCCAAACGAAGACATTTGGTCCACCAATCCGCTTTGCCCTTACTCCATCACCAACTGGTACGAGCTCAGCGGGCCGGGCGGCCTCCATCTCTCCGGGGAGGGACTTTTCGTACCCTTTACCCCAACCAACTGCGGTCAGGTAACCGTCACCTTTCACGAGGTCTGGACCAACAGCAACCCCTGCGGCTATACTAATGCCATGCCCGGCGGCCACATCGTGATCAGCACCAATTTCTCAGTGGTAAACGCGGAAATTGCCGAGGCGGACAAGACCATCTGCGTCTGCGACACCACCTCGTTCACTTTGACGAACACTTGCGACCCCGTAACCTGGGAGGTGTGGCCCGACGAGCCTGGCGGCCCTCACGTGCTTGGCGATACGATTGTCGCTGGCACCAATTGCGGTACGTGGGCGGTGGTCGCCCGCTCCACCGTCAAGACCAATTGCGCTGATGGCGCGTCACTGACGGTGGTGAAGGTGGAGGGCCTGTGGCCGGACGGGGGCACGCTCATCGGCACCAACCCTCCAACTTACGTGATTTGTCCGGTGCCCACCAATGCGCCTGAGCCGTACCTGACTGTGACGGCCTCGTTTTGCCCCTGGATGGAGGAGACGAATCTTCCACCTTGCTGGCAGATGAGCGGCGGCTTGGGCACCAACCGGACTTCTCGGCAGGTGGATCGCCGGCAGTTGGGCTCGACAACGATCAGCGTCACGGCGGGTTGCTCCAGCCAGACGGCGGTCATTGTGGTGCAGGACACCAACCCGCCGATACTGTACTGCTACGACCTGGGTTTCTGCACCGACGAAGGCGAGTGCTACGCCACCGTCTATCTCACGAACCATATTGGCGCCACCGACGACTGCGGTCCGGTCACTCCTGTCTTCTCGCCGCCCGGCCCCCAGTTTGACAAAGGCACCAATTCAGTGACCGCAACCGTAACAGACGTGGCCGGCAACACCACCAACTGCACCTTCGATGTAATCGTCAGCGACTGCGAGGCCCCCGAGATCACCTGCTCGTCGAATCTCGTGGTATGCGCCAGCCCATCCGGAACGAACGTCGTGACCTGGCCTGACCCCGTGGCGACGGACAATTGCGCGGTGACCAATGTAACGTGCAACCCGACCAATGGCTCCGACTTCCCGGTGGGTGAAACAGCCGTGGTCTGCACCGCCACCGATTCGTCGGGAAACCAGGGCTATTGCTGGTTCACCGTAACCGTGCTCCAGAGGGAGGTGAAGTCCGTCGAGTTTCTCACCGATCACGGCCTGTTGACCGACAACACCACGAACTACACGTATGGCGGAACGACCTATCCAACTCCGGAATGGGTGCGCAAACCGCTCCGCAATTGCCCCATTAGTCACACGAAGAACACCAACATCACAGTCTGCGTCACAGTTGCGGTTACCCCGGCCAACGTCGACTTCACGCTCGCAGGAGATGGCGGTTTCGCTTACCTCAGTTTTCCAACAACGAACCTCACGTCAACCGGCAGCGATCAAGCAGTCACGCTCACCGCAAACGCGCCTTTGCCGAACTGCGTAACTAATATTACGGGAGGCATCAACTGGACAATTACAACCAGCGACTCCGCCTGCAAGAGTAATGCCTGGACTTCTGGGCCACACAGAATCTACGTAACCTACGCGACGCCGACGGGAACTGAAGCGACTGAAAAGCGGATCAGTTGGGTTTGTTCATTGGCCAACGGGAAAGCCACCCTAGCTGAGATTGGCGATGCAATCGGTCCTGACGCCACCAGCCACGCCCGTTTCGACCCCAACAAGAGCATTTTCGGGAATCCAGCAATGCTGACGGAGTGGTCGGTTATGGACGGCACAAACGCCGACTGCGGGACGCTTTCCACCTTAATGAAGTCCGAACTCGACCTGGTTGGGGCTCTCGGCTCTGCGGTCAAATACGTTTACTCTCGTCACGACAGCTGGGATAGACTAGTAACCGATAACCCAAGCTTTGGGGATATGGAGCACCGCGTGCCCGGAAATGACGCCACCCGCCTGGGCTTCATATCAGGCGGATGGAACAACTACGAGGGATGTTGCCTCTTCCAGAGTAAGTACTGGATGGGTGGGGCTGGTGCCGCGGAGGCGAAGGCAGTCGATGTGCTGCATCATTGGGTTGATCCAAACACGTCCGCGACCGGCAACCACCAGTGTTATTGGGACCAACCGAGCCAGGTGGTGGCGTACCCGCCACCGCCAGAGCCCACCTACTGAGTAGTGCAGGTACAATAGAAGCTCAAGGACCAGACAGCACCAAGCGAAATCTTATGATACGAACACCAGCCAATGTCTTGTCAGTTGTCCTCATTATGGGCCTTTACTCAGCCCTGCAACCGCCAGTGCTCGCTTCTCAAGAAGATACTCAGGGGGCCTCGGAGGAGATAGCGAGAGCGTGCGCCTTAACCCTTACAAACGTCTGGATAGAGTTGCAGGGGCTGGCAGGGAAGTTCCCGGTGTTAGATGGAATCTCCTCTGCAAAGCTGGTCAACGGCGAGCCGTATGACAAGGTCGCTCAGAAGCCCCTGCCTGTTTACCACCGGCTAGATTACCGGAAGAACGTGCGCACCATACAGACCGCACCTGATGCACAGGGGCGCGTCCCGGCTTCTGGTGAACGCCATGTTGTTGAAAAAGGAGGAATGGAGCTTGTGATTTGTATTGTCGATGCGCCCGTGAAGGTGGCGGGCACCGTCTTGCTATTGCCGATCGGCGAAGGCAAGACTCAAATGCGCCTGGTCTTCCGCTTGGAGCAGAACCCGGATGTTCCTCCAGTCACGACAGCCATAAGAGATGTTATTGAGAAGCACGTGGAGGTCCTGAGGACATCATTGCGCACCATAATAGAAGCTTTTCCGGGAACGCTAAAATAGTCTTCCTCGCTTGCCGCACGGTTCCAAAGCTGAGGTCTGGTGGTTGTTGTTACCGTGAGCTGCTGCGCGCTGCGGCTTTCGTCCCTCAACGTTCATGAGCAGCTCTTTCATGCTGAGGGGGAAGCCGGGGCGTATAGTGATGCAAGCTACGGCTCACAGGCAAAATTGTAGCTACCCGACTCTGCCGCCGGCCCGCCACCTACTGGCCCCGGCACTTGATCGCCGTCAGCGTGCCGTCGAACGCCGTCACATAAGCATTCGCGCCATCACACGCCACCGAACTCATCACGAAAAGCTGGGGGGAGGCCTGGTACTGCCAGAGCAGCTTGCCGCTGTCCGCCGCGATGGCCGAGACCATACCTCGGGCACTGGACACATACACCACGCCGTTCTTCTCCGTCGGCGCGGCCGGAATGGCGCCCAAGTGGGCCGGCACACTCCACAGCTCCTTCCCGGAGCTGTCCACCTTGGCGAGGTCGCCGTTGGTCTTGCGCAGATACACCGACTTGCCGTCTTCCGACAGCCCGGTGGCCGAGACGCCCTTGGCCGAGCCCGCCGGCTCGCCCGTCTCCGCGTCCAGGATGCTCAACATCATGTTCCGGTCGGCGATCAGCACCTTGCCCTCGGCCAGCACCGGCCCGCAGTCCGCGGGGCTGTAGTAACGCTTGGCGCCCTTGGCGACGCGCGAGCCTTCGCCGAGCTGCTGCCAGGCCAGCTTGCCGTCCTTGGCGTTGACGCAGCGGACATATTGGTCCCAGGTGCCAAAGAAGACCTTGCCGTTCCAGACGAACGGCTTGGACTCGATGGCGTAAGTGGCGTCCTTGTTAATCCAGGCGGGTTTGCCCGTTTCCGCTTCCAGGGCGTAGAGCCAGCCGTCGTTGCAGCCGAAGATGATCTTGCCGTCCGCGAGCACGGGGGAGGAATAGACCGCGTCGCCGGCGGTGAATGACCACAGTTGCGAGCCGTTGGTGGTGCAGGCCGAGACGACGCCCAGACCGTTGGCGGTATAGACCTTTCCGCCGGCTACCAGCGGCGCGGCGAGAATTTCGGCGCCGGTCTTGACCGCCCACAGCGCGGCGCCGTTGCTGGCGTTGAAGGCGCGCAGGTGTCCGTCGTTCGCGCCCACATAGACCACCCCGTCAACGACGGAGGGGGTAGCCTTGCTGGACGCTCCCAGGTAAGCCCGCCAGGCGGTCGGCTGGTGCGCCGGCTCGAAGAAGAACTGTGTGCTGCGCGTGTAATGCTCGTTGCCGCTGGCGAAGTCCACCCGCAAGTAGTGCGCGCCGGGCAGCAGCTTGCTTAAATCCGCGTTGCCGGCAGCGGTCCAGGCCGGCGCCTGCCCTGACAGCGTGAGCTCGCCGTTAATCTCGTCATCCACGGTGAAGGCGGCCTTCTGGATGGCCATCGGCCCCGCCAGGCGCGCCGAAATGCTCAGCGAGTTGCCGCCGGCCTGGCGGAAGGCCGGAGAGAGGATTTCGACTTTGGGGCAAGAGGATTGCGCCGGAATGGGCTTTTCAAGCAGCTTCAGGCTGGGCGCCGGCTCGCCCGCTTTCCAGTAGGCCACACGCAGCACACTGTCCTTGACCGATACGATGCCAAAGCCCGCGTTGGGCCCGAAGGTGGAGCCGCCGGTTACCTGGTCTATTCCTTCAACCACCCGATGCACGTGTCCATGCGAGTGCCCGGCCATCATCAGCACGGTGTTGTGGCCGTGCAGCACGTCCAGCAGCCGGTCGTAGTCGTAGCGGCTGGCGAATTCGCTCCCCGGCAGCGGATGATGGAAGACGACAAACACGGGCCTCTGGGAGCCAACCTTCGCCAAATCCTGCCTGAGCCAGTTAAGCTGTTCTTCGGCCACCGATGGCCGTGGATCCTGAAGGGTAGCTGTCGTCAGGGCCACGAAATGGCAGCCGTGGCTGTCGAACGAGTAGCAGGAAGCCAAACCGGCGTCGCGCAGCGACTTGAGGTTGGCGCGCCAGGTGTTGTCGTGGTTGCCGAGCTGATGATAAACCGGGAAGGTGCACCCTTTCCAGTAAGAGAGGTATTCCTCCCATGCTCCGCTGCCGCCGCCGAATTCGTTCAGGTCGCCGCTCACGAGCGCAAAAGCCGGCTTGGGCACCTTGAGGCCGAAGGGCGCAAGGTCAATCGCGCCCAGCCCCACGATCCGGGCGATTGTCGTCTTGCTTTGGGCCATAGGGGCGTGAACATCGCTCGCGTGGATGAAAGTGAATTCTCCGACCGCCCCGAAAGAGCGGGTGGTGACACACAGTCCCAGCAGCGTCGCGAACGCCGCCACAATGAAATACCGATGCTTATCGAACCAGTTCATCAAAGGAACGTAGGGCGCTGAGCGGGAGGAATCAAGCCTGCGGAACCAGGGGGGCGGTTGCGGGGGCGCATCCTGGCCACGCGATGCAAGCGGCGGCGAGCCTAATCTGACTTCTTCACGAACAGCGCGAGCGAGGCGGTGTAGCCGTGCAGGAAGCTCTTCTGGCCCACGGGGCCGATTTCGCCATTGCAGAAGAAGCCCGCCAGCCCGAGGGGCCCTAGCCGTTGCTGGACCATTTGGGCGTCATGGTTGGGATGGCCAAAGAGGTTTTGGCCGCGCCCGTTGCAACTGCAGAGGCATCCGCCATAGATCGGGGTGTCGCCCAGTTGCTGCTTGGCGCGCGTGAGCAATTCGCGCATGTCCTCGTCGGCGGCGTCGGCCGAACGGCGCTGGAACTGGATGGTCTGGCCCAGGCGCGGCAGGGCGCCGACCGCGATGCTGCCCGACTGCGGGTCGGCGCCGAGCAAGTTGCGGATGAGGAAGTCGCCGCGACGGAAGTCCTCGAGATACTCGTTGACGACCAAGCCGATGAAGAGGTTGCCGCGGGCAGTCTCCTGCTGGCCGGAGGGAAGCTGGTTGAAGGTCTCGGCCAGCACCTCGTAGGCGGGGCGGTTGCCGATCCGGTGGATGATGTTCTGTTCCACCTTCGTGAGGGTCCAGGTCTGGCCGATGGGCGTGCAGCCCTGCGAGGTCACGCCTGCCAACCGCACCGCGCCGCCGATCGAAATGGCCACGCCGCCCTCGTCGTACACCTCACCGTTCAAGTACACCTGGGTCGCCTGCTCGTTGAAATCGCCGCTGGCCAGGCCGCCCAACACCGGCAGCGGCGCGTAAGCTTCGTTCCAGGTGCGGAGCCACGTTTCGCTGTCCAGGTGGAACGGATCAATGAAGGCGAGCCAGCCGTTGCTCTGGCCGGGCTCGACGCCGGTTTCCAGGTGCCAGTAACCCGGGCCGTTGGCTTCCTCGACCTGCTCCTGCGAAAAGTGAACCGCCTTGAGGTCGGCGCCCGGCAGCGCATAGAGACCCAGGGTCAAGCCCGCGTCCTTCTCCACTTCGTGGTCGCCGACGATCAGGCTCTGGCTCGAACAGCCGGCCAGCAGCGGGATGCGGGCGTGCACGCGGAGAATCTCCAGCACCTGGTGCGCGCGGTCGAAGAAACGCGGGGACATGAACACGAGCCCCAGCGAGACGCGCGGGGCGGCCAACTGGCGGCGCAGGCTCTCCGCCCACTGCTGGAGGCCCGGCTCGCTAAAATCATGCGGCCAATGCGCCGCGGTTGAAAATTCGCTGCCCACAGAGCCAACTTAGCGGCGAAGCCGCCGAAAGCAAATCCGGTTTTCCATGCCCAGCTCCGACCGGGCGCGAGGCGCCTGTATTCGGGAGCGAAGAATGCTGAACGGCGGGGGCCCCGGCCCCAACCGCCTGCGAGGCAATGGCGTCCACGGGCTCTGCCGCCGCGGCCGCTTCCGTCAGGGCTTCACCATCGCCGGCCCCGCGCGGCCAGATGTGGAAGCCGCCGTGGTACTGGATGGTGATCTCCCAGGTGCCCCAGATGCCTTTGCCCTCGCGAAAGCCGCGGTAGTAGACATCGTGCGCGCCCACATAACTCTTAGTCCAGTAACACTCGCGGCTGGCGGCATCATAGCGCCCCCGGATCAGGAACCGGCCCACGTCATCCAGCCCCTCGCCGCTCATGACGCCGTTGGCGAATGTGAGCTGGAGTTCCATTCGGTGCCGGTCCCCCGGGTAGTAGTTGTAGAACCCGGCCCAGGGTCCGGATGGAAAGAGCGGTTCGTTCATGCCGTGAAGCTACCACTCTTGTTCCGCCGCGTCTCGCCCCGCGAACGCCCGGCCATCAGGAAGCCGCGCGGGCAAGTTCCCGCTCCGTCTTTAATCGCAGTTGCCCGCAGGCGGCGTCAATCTCGCCGCCCTTTTCGCGACGCAGGGTGGCTTTGACCTTCTGTTTCGCCAGCGCCCGGAGAAAAGCCTCCTGCGCTTCCTCGGTCGGGCGCTCCCAGGGCAGGCCCTCGACGCGGTTGTAGGGGATCAGGTTCACCTTGGCTTTGAGCCGGTGCGCCAGGGCCGCCAGCGGCTTGACCTGGTCCAGGCCGTCATTGACGCCGGCAATCAGGATATACTCAAACGTGATCATCCGCCCCCGCTTCCGCTGATACTCCTCGCAGGCGGCGGCGAGCTCGCGGAGAGGATACTTGCGGTTGACCGGCATGAGCCGGCTGCGCGTCTCGTCCGTCGCGCCGTGCAGAGAAACCGCCAGGCGGAATTGCAGCGGCTCCTCCGCCAGCCTGCGGATCTGCGGCGCCAGGCCGCTGGTCGAGATGGTCATCTTGCGCGCGCCGATGCCCCCGCCCCAGGGCGCATTCAGAATCCGCAGGGCCTTGAGCAGGTTGTCGAAGTTGGCCAGCGGCTCGCCCATGCCCATGATTACCAGGTTGCTTACCAGGCGGGCTTGGGGGACGAGTAGCGAACCGCGGGGCGCCGAGGATGCGTGGTGCGCGGTACGTGGTGCGTCTTGCCGGTCTTCGTTCTCACTGACTGCTTTCTGACTTTGGTTCCCGGAGTCCGGGCTTTCGATGGCGGACTTCGGGGCTTCCTCCCATGCGTTCCACCGCTCGACGGCCAGCACCTGCTCGACGATTTCCTCGACGCGCAGATTTCTTTTCCAGCCCGCCAGGCCGCTGGCGCAGAACGTGCACCCGTAGGCACAGCCGACTTGGGTCGAAACGCACAGCGTGTGCCGGTCGCTTGCTTCGCCGTAAAGCGCTGGATTGGCCGGCATCAGCACGCTCTCGATGAGCGCCCCGTCGCCCAGCCGCCACAGGAACTTCTGCGTCGCGCCCCGCGCCCCCTGTTTCCGCACCAGCTCCAGCGCCGTCAGAGAGTAATGGCGCCGCAACTCCTCGCGCAGCGCCTTGGGCAGGTTCGTCATAGCCTCCCAGCTTGTGGCGTGGTGCGCGTAAAGCCATTCCAGCAGTTGCTTAACCCGGTAAGCCGGCTGGCCCCAGGCCCGAAACTGGCTCTCCAGTTCCTCCGCCGTCTGCGATCTCATGTCCGTCAGCACCTTGACAAAGTAACGCAGAGCAGCCGAGGCAACGAGACTCTATTTTGCCTCTCGATTCCCTCTGCCTCATATTGACTGACCAGCAGGCCGGGGCGCCGTCCGGTTTGGAGGCACCGTCAACCGTTGCCGCATGCCCCCCCTGCTTGGCAAATGGCTGCCATTACTGCAGTTGCAGGCGGTTCCCACCGTTCCTCCTCCGTCCCTCCTCCGTCCTACCTCCGTTCTACCTCCGTTCTACCTCCGTTTCAGATACGGAGGAAGGACGGAGGTAGAACGGAGGTAGAACGGAGGTGACACCGAGGGAATACCGCCGAAGGAGAGGGTATGGTGAGGGGGAATTAGACTCACGTCGTTTCCGACGGGTCAGGAGGTGAAGGCCAAGCAGCCCTCCCGGGCCTGTCCACGCCGTTCCCTCGCGCCGGGCAGAACTCAACAACCTTGTGAGGGACCGTGGTATGCGAACCAGGCAAGCTCTGCTAGTCATATTGGGGATAGCTCTGGTGGCTTTGCTGAAGTTCAGCCCCAAGGCCGTGGACATGGGCAACCCGGTCATCCTCAACCAGCCACGCCCGGAGGACACCAACTGCTACCCCGCAAGCACTGGTGGCCCGGGCGGCGGATATGGACAATCCGGCCGAGGCTGATCAGTCCTCGCGCGGCGTGATTAGCTGGGCATCGCAAGAGCTTGGGCTCGCGGGAACGCTCGCCCGGTTGAAGGGAGCGGGCTACGCCTTGGGCAGGTAGTAATTTTCGGTGTATTCCCGCACCATGCGCGTCGTCATGAATTGCGGCACGAGGGTAACCACCGCGCGCCGGATGCGCTGGATCCATTGCCGCGGGATGCCCTGCGCGTCGCGCTGGTAGAACAGCGGGATCACCTCTTGCGTCAGCACCTTGTATAGATTGGCGCTGTCCACCTTGTCCTGCTCCTCGACCGAGCTGGCATGGGCATCTTCGCCAATGGCAAAGCCATTGGTCCCGTCGTAACCCTCGCGCCACCAGCCGTCCAGGATGCTCAAGTTCAGGCAGCCGTGGCATCCGGCCTTCATGCCGCTGGTGCCGGAGGCTTCCAGCGGACGGCGCGGCGTGTTGAGCCACACATCGCAGCCGGACACCATCTGCCGGGCCACGTGGACGTCGTAGTTCTCGATGAATACCAGGTGCCCTTGCAGGTCGCTGTATTTGCTCAGGTGAATAATGTACTGGATGTAACGTTTGCCCTCGTCGTCGCGCGGATGGGCTTTGCCGGCAAAGACAAACTGGATGGGGCGGTCCTTGTCGCGCGTCAGGCGCACAATGTTCTCCAACTGCTGGAACACCAACGGCGCCCGCTTGTAGGTCGCAAACCGGCGCGCAAATCCGATGGTCAGCGCGTCGGGGTTCAGCAGTTGATCGAACGCGATGAAATCGCCGTGCGCCACGCGCTGCTGTTGAATCAGCAGCCGCCGGCGCGCAAACTCGATCAGTTCCCGGCGCAACTTGGAGCGCATGGCCCAGATCTCCTCGTCGGTGATGAAGTCCGAATCCGCACTCCGCTGCCAGAATTCGGGCGAATTGACCTGCGTGGCCCAATCGGCCTCCGGCCCGCGGAACCCCGGCGGGGTGGCGTTGGCGAGGCTGGTTTTGAGCTTGCGCTGCCAGAACCGGCGCACGGTCCCCTTCATCCACCCCAGCAGGTGAATGCCGTTGGTAATATGCCCGATGGGCACTTCATCCACCGGCCGGTCCGGATAAAGGCAATGCCACATTTGGCGGCTGATCCGGCCGTGCAATTCGCTCACGGCGTTGGCCGCCCGTGACAGCTTCAACGCCAGCACCGTCATGCAGAACGGCTCGTGCGCATTCTGCGGGTTCACCCGACCCAGCTTCACCACCTCCGGGAACGGCACCGGAAGTTGCGTCCGGAACCGGTGCATGGCGTAGTCCAGCAAGTCCGCGCTGAAACGGTCGTGCCCTGCCTCGACCGGCGTGTGGGTCGTGAAAATGCACTCGGCCTTGGTTTGGCTCAACGCTTCCTCGAGGCTCTTCCCCGCCACCAGCTTCTCGCGCATCAGTTCCAGCGTCAGAAAGGCCGCATGTCCCTCGTTCATGTGGAACACCGAGGGCTTGACCCCCAGCGCGCGCAGCAGCCGCACTCCTCCGATGCCCAGAAGCATTTCCTGCATGATGCGCGTGGTGCTGTCTCCGCCATAAACCCGCTGCGTCAGGTCGCGGAAGTGCTGCTCGTTCTCGGGCAGGTTGGCATCGAGCAAATAGACCGACACCCGGCCCACGTTCGCCCGCCACGCCTGGAAGGCCACTTCGTTCATCCCGATCTCCACCCGGCATACCAGCGGCTCGCCCTTCTCGTTGAGAACCGGCTCGACGGGCAGGTTTCTCGGGTTCAAGCGCGTGTAGTACTCGGTCTGCCAGTTGTTCGCATCAATTGCCTGCTGAAAATAGCCCTCCCGGTAGAACAAGCTGATTCCCGCAAAGCCAAGGCCCAGATCGCTCGCCGATTTCGCGTGGTCTCCGGCCAGGATTCCCAACCCGCCCGCCGCGATGGGCAGGGTCTCGTGAAAGCCGAATTCCGCCGAGAAATAGGCCACGGGGTTGGCTCGCAGGGCCGGCGCGTGCTCATGCGCCCAGGTGTGCTGGTCATTCATGTAGGCCTCGTGCAGCCGCAGCACCTCACACACCCGTTCGCAGAAGTCCGGGTCCTGCAGGCGCACCCGCAACTCGTAGTCCGACACCTCATGCAGGATCGCCACGGCGTTATGGTAGAGATTCTGCCAGCCCCGCGGCGACAGTTCCTGGAAGACATCCTGCGCTTCCTGGTTCCACGTCCACCACAGATTCCGCGCCACGCGGTTCAGGGCCAAGGTCAGTTCCCTCAATTCCTGGGTTGTTAGCGGTTTCTTCGTCATAAACGGTCCATCAGCCAAACGAGACTCTCGTTTGCAGGTAATTCACCCCGTAACCGTACTTGACTTGGCTCAAGGCCGCAAGGTTGGCATTCAGGCAATATGTGTCAATGAAACGGCAAGAAATGTGTGGTTGCGTCGGGCCGGTTGGCTGAGATTCAGGCCTGAATAAATGAAGCGGCAGAGTCTATTTGAGTCCAAGTGCCAGCAGGAGTGCCCCTGTGAGGTTTGCCCGCTGAGCCAGGTTAAAGCCGGCGTCGCGGTCCGCATCAGGCAATTGTGCGGCACGCCGGAGCTTCAAACCCGCCTGCGGGAGTTGGGTTTGGGGGAGGACCGGATCATAAAGCTGCTAACCAGCCAGACGAATTTCATCTGCCAGGTGTGCAACGCGCGCCTGGCCATCAGCCAGCAGTTGGCCCAACTCATCTTGGTCGAACCGCTCCGCCCCGCAGTCGTTTAACGGGCAACGTAGTTCCCCCCGAAACAGGCCGGTGGCGCCTCCGCGCTGCCGGCCTGTTGCCTGTTCAGGAGGTGTTGGAAGTAGTCAGGCAATGGTTCCGTTCCCGCCTCGGCGCACACGGCGAGACTTTGCGCCGGGGCCAGCGGGAAATGGCCGCCGCCATGCCGCAGCAACAAGGGGTAATGCTTCTGGATGAAGCAATGCCGCCGGGGATTGCCCATCGCTTCGGACATGCTCGACCAGATCTGGCCTAGCGGGGTTCGGGCGGCATTCCCGAAGCTCATTGCCGTGAAGTCGCAAGGGCAGACTTCGCCCCTGGTGTCAATGAACAGGTGCTGGGTGCCGGCGCCGCAGCCGAACAGCTCCGGGCTCTCGATTCGGTTGAACGCGCAAACCTTGGGCTGCAGTCTGCGGCGATTGGAACCGACATGGAACTGCCGGAGCACCTCGACATGGGCCGGGGTGAGCAGGGCGTCTGTGTGATCGCGGGACAGCAGGCCGCACGGCATGGGCTCGATGATGCGCCACTCGTGCGCGCCGCAATCTCCGGCCAGGCGGTGCATCGGCTCCAGCAGGTTTTCCGTCAGCAGCGCCCGGGTCGCGACCGTAGCGGCCATCGTGTAAAACCCATGCTCGCGGGCCAGGCGCAGGCTGCGGCAAGCCTGCGCGTGCGCGCCCGGCATGCCGCGCAGACGATCATGCTCGGCCGCGCTGGGATGATCGAGGCTGACACACAGAGACCACAGGCCGGCGGCCTTGAGCTCTTGCAGCAGCGCGGAGTCAACGTTCGCCCCCGAGCTGAACACGATCGTCGCTGCCCCGCCGGCTGCGGCTGCGGTTACCAGCGCGGGCAGGTCAGGCCGGCTGCACGGTTCGCCGCCCGTAAAGCCGATGATGCTGGCACCCAGGCGATGGAGTTGCCCAATAATGTGAGTCCACTGGCCGGCCTCCAGCGTGCCGTGCTCGCGATTCTTGATGCTGCAATGCCAGCAGCGGTAGGGGCAGGCATCGGATACCGCCAGGAACGCCGACACCGGGCTGAGCCGCCGGCCAGAGAGCAGGTTCTCGAACATCCGGTCAAAGGCCGGCCCCGGGAAGGGCGGCAGGAAGGAGTTGATCACCCATTGGCCGTTGTGGCGGGTGATTTGTTCGCCATCCAGCCAATTGCGAACAAACGCCAGCCCCTTCAGGCCCGGCAGGGCGCGGCCCAGAGATTTCTGGATGCCTGCCGGCAACCGCGGACGGCCCTGCTCGCTTAGCCGCCGAAGCACGCGCCGCGGCACGCGCGTGACCCGGGGATCAACCAGAATCCGCACCAGGTTGAGGCGGGAGCGAATCATAGCTTGCGGGCGATGGCCATTGCGAAGTGGTGATAGATGTCGTCCCGACCCCGCGCCAACTCGGTCTCAAAGCGCGCCGCGACGGGCCCCGACAGGTCAAGCATGCTGTCGAATCCGGCCAGGATTCCTGTCTGACGCAACCAGGGCAGCAATTGGCCGCCGGGTGCGGTGATCTTGCGCGAGCCTTCCTCGTGCCACTCGACGACAAAGCCGCTTCCGCGCAGTTGGCGTTCGAGTGAAGCCCAGTTCCTGGGGAAGCGGGGCCAGGCGGCGAGCCGTACACGGCTGGGAAAAGCGACCAGGCAGCACTGGAAGGCGCGAAATACGGGGGCCAACGTGTCGGCGTAGTTCACGATGAAGGCGAAGCGGCCTCCGCTTGACAGCACGCGGCTGCACTCGCGGAACAGGCGCGCCGGATGCGAATAACCCAGCGCCCACGTGGAGACAATCAGCGCCGCGCTCGCCGCGGACTGGCAGCGCATGAAATCCAGCATATCGGAAACCGCAAAGCGCAGGTTGGCAGGCGCCTGTTGACGCGCGTGTTCGAGCATGGCGGCTGACACATCAACGGCCACGACGCTCGCCGCCGGGTTCGCCTGGGCCAACCGTCTTGCCGTGTAACCCGTCCCGCTGCCCAGATCCAGGATCACGCCCTTGAGAGCGCCAGGAAGCCGCTGGAGCAAGTCATCGGTTGCTGGACGCAGATGCCGGTGCCAGGCGCTGTCGTAGGTGGGGGCTACGCAGTCATAGCCCGCAGCCACTACAGCCGGAGTTACCCACTGCCCGCGCAGCGCGAGTGCCGCCACCCGGCCGTTCAAGCGCGCCAGTTGGACGAGGCGGCTCACAGCGGCCCGCAACCGGTAGCGAACAGCACGAGGCTCACTGTCAGAGCCAGCAGGAGGAGAACATGGGGCAATGATGTCTTCATAGTATAACGGTCGTTAGTTATTTGTGTGCAAGACAGCCAAAGGCTGCTTCATCTTGCTGACTCCATTCTTACTCCTCGCACTGAGGACACGGTAATCGAAAAAACTGTGCACGGCATCATTCTGCCTGATGGTGGGACATCAGCGGCGGTCTTTGGGCTTTTGCGGGAATGCGGATGGGTGTATAAGCAGATTGCCGATAGCCAACAGACGACCGTTAATTCACATCAGGTGAATGGAGAAACCACGCCATGGCCAAGTACACCAAGTTTGAAGAGCTGCCAGTCTGGAAGGAAGCGGCGCGGCTGTACAATTGTGTCCTCGACCTGCTCGAAGGCCCCGGCACCTCCTTGACGCCCGGCTTTCGCAATCAGCTCGATCGTGCGGCGCTGTCCGTTTCCAACAACATCGCCGAGGGTTTTGAGCGTGTGACCAACAATGAGCTGCTGTCCTTTCTCGCCATCGCACGCGGCTCCAGCGGCGAGGTGCGCTCGATGGTGGCAGTGGTTTGGGACCGACCACGGCTCAAACCGCACCTCCGGCAGTTGCGGGAGATTCGCGTGCTGGCGGAATCCTGCGCCCGGCAACTAACGGCATGGGCGGGTTCCCTGGAGGGCTCGCCCGTGCAAGGGAGGCGGCACCTGACGGCCCCGGGCCGCAAAAACCGCGAGGCAGCAGACAAGGCCCGCAGCTTTCGAGAGAACTTCCTGCGCAACCTCAAGCCGGACCACCCGCTCTACCGCACCCGCGAAGCCCGTGCCGCGCGAGGTGAACCGGAGTGACCGCAGGCGATAGCCAATAACCGATAGGCAATCGCCAATGGGCCAGCCACAGTGGTTTGCAGGCAGCTAACTTCCTTGGCGATCGTCTATCGGCTATTGGCTATCCGGACGCCATGAGGCAGGCTTGCCGCATACAGAGCAAGCTTCACTCTCCACAGCCACGCGCCGCAAATCGCTCCGCCATTTGTTGCAGCGCGGTCAGCCAGAGCGGGTGCTCGTTCAGGCACGGAATCAGCGCGAAATTGCTACCGCCGGCGCCGAGGAAGGTCTCCCGCCCGCGCAGGCCGATTTCCTCAAGCGTCTCCAGACAGTCGGAAACAAAGGCAGGGCAGATGACCAGCAGCCTCTTAACGCCGCTCTGTGCCAGCCGGGAAAGCTCGCGGTCCGTATGGGGCTCGAGCCACGGGTCACGCCCCATCCGGGACTGGAAGGCAACCGAGTACTTGCCATCAGGAACACCGGCGTGCTTGACGAAGGCAGCGGTAGTCTTGAAGCACTGCGCCCGGTAGCACGTAGCCTGGGCAGGGCTGGCGGTCGCGCAGCAGTTCGCGGTGGCCAGACAATGGCGTCCGGTGGGATCGGACTTGCGGATGTGCCGCTCGGGCAGGCCGTGGAAGCTGACCAGGAGATGGTCGTAGCCGCGTTGAAGATGCTCCTGCGCGCTGCCCGCCAGCGCGGTGATATACCCGGACTCCTCACAATACGGTGGCTGCACCCGCACACGCATTTGCGGGGCGAGCGCAGCCGCCGTTTCCCTGACCCGCTCGACCGCCGTCTCGAAGCTCGACATCGCGTAGTGCGGGAACAGGGGAATCACCAGCGCCTCGTCCACGCCCTGTCGCGCCAGACGGCGCACGGCATCCGGAATGGACGGGTTCCGGTAACGCATGGCCAACTCGACCGGCACGTTGACGCGCTGCTGGAGTTTGGCCTGCACGTTCCGGCTGGTGACCACCAGCGGCGCGCCGGCGGGCGTCCAGATCTTGCGGTAGGCCTCAGCCGAATGTCGCGCGCGGAAGGGCAGGATGGCGAAGTGCACGATGCAGAACCGCAGCGGCCAAGGCACATCGAGCACACGACCGTCCATGAGAAACTCGCGCAGGTAGCGCCGCACGTCCGCCACCGACGGGGAGTCGGGCGAGCCGAGGTTAACCAGCACGACGGCTCTCTTCATTTTACCCCGACGAATTCTCCCGCCCTGTCCGCCACCTTGCTGCCGGAGACGATGGTATCGCTCAGGGAGATGCCATCGCGGTAATGGCCGGCGAAGAACAGGCCGCGCGCCTTCTGCTCCATGCCCGCCATCAGCTCGCGGAAGCGGCCGTACCCGACGTTATACTGCGGGATGGCCCGCGGATAGAACACGCAGTGCTGGAAGGTTGGCTTGCCGCGCACGCCCAACAGCACCCGCAGGTCCTCGCAGGTAATCGCAAACAGCTCATCCGGCGGCAGTGAGGCCAGGTCCGGGTTCCGCTCCCCGCCGACGTAGCTGGTGAGGGTCAGGTGCCCGGCCGGCGCCCGGTTCGGGAAGAGCGAGGAGGAGAAGATCGTGCCCAGAATCTTGAACCCCTCAACCTTGGGAATCAGCATGCCGAATCCCGCGCACGGATGCGCCACGTCCTCGCGTCGAAACCCCAGCACCACACTGGCCACTGGCGGGTAGCGAATCTCGCCGAGGGGGGCAAAACTCAATGGCGCAGCGGACTGGACCTCCAGCTCCGCCAGCTTGAAGGCCGTGCCCGCGTACACCACCGCGCTGTGCTCGGCGCGCGCCGGCTGGCCGCGCTCGCGCAAATCCAGCGTCCAGCCGCCGGTCGTCTGGGTGAGCCGGGTAACAGTGGTGTTCAGACGCACAGACTCGCCCAGGCGCTCGCGCAAAGTCTCCGGCAGCACTTGCAGCCCTTCGTCGAAGGAAAACTTGGGGGCGCGGTCCTTGGCAATCTCGCCGCGCCGCTTGCGCTCGCGCGCGCCGAAGATCTGCCCCTTGATCAGCGAGCCGTAGCGCGCCTCAAGCTGGCCCAGTTTGGGAAACGCCTGCGGCACGGAGAGCTTGTAAGGGTCGCCCGCATAAACGCCGGCGACCAGCGCGTCAATGGCATGGTCCAGGAACTCCTGTCCCAGCCGGCGCAGGACGAACTCCGCAACGCTCTCTTCCTGGCCGTCGCGGCGCCGCGGCACAAACGGCTCGCGCAGCACGGCCAGCTTGGCGCTCGCGGTGAACAGCTTCGTGGTGAAGAAGCCCAGCGGCGAGCCGGGCATCGCGATGGGCCGCGCGTAGCGCACGACATAGCGCGCCGAGGCGCGAGGAGAGGGGTCGAGCCGCCGTGACGCCAGGCCCGCGTCAATCACCAGTTGGGTCACCTTGGGCGAGGTCTCCAGGATGGTGTTGGGCCCAAATTCGGCCAGGTAGCCGTTCTCGCGAATGGACTGGATGGCGCCGCCGACGCGCCCGCCGGCTTCGTACAACGTCACCGGCACGCCCTTGCGCTGCAGGTAGAAGCCGGCGGTCAGGCCGGTGATGCCGGCTCCGATGATGGCGACACTTCTCATGTAGACTCTCCGTCCAATCTAAGGCGGCAGCGGGAGTTGTCGAGGCTGCGCCACCGGAAAACTGCGCTTGAAACCGGTGCAAGACTCTGGAAAGTTGAGCGTATGAGCGAGATTATCTTCGAGGTGCGCGAGGCTGAGGAAGGTGGCCTTTGGGCAAGAGCGCTCGGCCATAGCATCTTTACCCAGGGCGAGAATTGGGAAGAGCTGCGTCGAATGGTGAGGGATGCGGTGGCTTGCCACTTCGAGAGCGAGTCCGAACGGCCCAGGCTCATCAGGCTGCACTACGTCCGGGATGAAGTGCTTGCCGCATGAAGATTCCCCGCGATTGCACCGGCCTTGAGTTGGTTCGCGGACTTCGGCGCCTGGGGTACGAAAAACGACGCCAAAGCGGCTCCCATATCCAACTCACTACGCAGCGGGGAGGAGAACACCATCTGACCGTTCCCGATCATTGTCCGCTGAAGGTCGGCCTGCTCCACGGCTTGCTCAAGGACATTGCGGCTCATCATCACCTGACGGTCGAGCAACTCGTGCGCGAGCTGGGACTGTGAGCGAAGGACGCGCCCGGAATGGTCCGGCGCGCTAAATCGTCCGCGAGAATCGGTTCTCCTTGCGGGTGGCGGCGTAGGCATCGAAGCGCATTGCGATGTTGCGGATCAGCAGCCGGCCCAGGTCGGTCGCGGCCACACCCTGCGGCGTTTTCACCAGCAGCCCGTCGGCTTCCATGTCGTCGAGCGAGTCCAGTTCACGGGCGAAGTGGGCTTTGAAATCCAGCCCGAGCAGCCTCGACATGGCAGCGTAGTCGAGGCCGAGGTCGCACATGAGACGCATGATCGTCGTGCGGCGAATCTTGTCTTCCGCCGTCATGATGTAACCGCGGTGCAGGGGCAGCCTGCCGGCGTCCAGCGCGGCATAGTAGGCCGGCAGTTCCTTGTGGTTCTGCCAATAGAAACCCTCGGCCTGCGAAATGGACGACATGCCGAAGGCGTAGATGTCCGCCCCGCCGCGCGTGCTGTAGCCCTGGAAATTGCGCTGCAGGGTTTTCTGCCGCTGCGCCACCGCCAGCTCATCTCCCGCGCGCGCGAAATGATCCATGCCGATGTACACGTAGCCCTCCGAGGTGAGCCGCTCGATGGTCAGTTTGAGCAGTTCGAGCTTGGTTTCCGGCGAGGGCAGGATCTCCGGCTTGAGAATCTTCTGCGCCGGCTTCAGCCACGGCACGTGCGCGTAGTTGAAGACCGCAAACCGATCCGGCGCCAGCGTGAGAACTTCGTCGAGCGTCCGGGTAAAGGTCTGCGGCGTCTGGTGCGGCAGGCCGTAGATCAGGTCAATGTTCACGGACTGAAAGCCGGTCTCGCGCATCCACTCGACGACTCGCCGGCTCATCGCGAACGGCTGGATGCGGTGGACGGCCTTCTGGACCACCGGATCGTTGTCCTGGACGCCCAGGGAACCGCGGTTGAAGCCAACCTCGCGCAGCGCCACCAAATGGTCGCGCGTGAGCCGGCGCGGGTCCACCTCCACGCCGGCCTCGGCGCCGGGCGCCAGCGCAAAGCGCGAGTGAATCATCCCGCCCAGCCGCCGAATGTCGTCGGGCGGCGAGAAAGTCGGCGACCCGCCGCCGAAATGGAGCTGGACCACCTTGCGCCCCGGGTTGAGCAGGGGCCGTATCAGATCCATCTCCCGCTCCAGGTAGCCCACATACTCCGCGCTCTTCGCCGGGTCGGTGGTGATCACGGAAGTGCAACCGCAGAACCAGCAGAGCGAGTGGCAGAAGGGCAGGTGGAAATAGAGCGACAGGTCGCAGGCGGTCTGATTATTCTCGCGAATCCTCGACGGGAAGGTCTCCGGCTCGATCTCGCTGGTGAAATGGGTTGCGGGCGGGTACGACGTGTAGCGGGGCCCCGGCACGTCGTACTTCCGCACCAGCTCCAGATCAACCTTCAGCATGCTCACTTGAAGCCTCTCACCGTTTTGACCAGGCTCTCGATGTTCTCCAGCTTGGCGGTGGGCGGCACGCCGTGGCCCAGGTTGAAGATGTGCCCGGCTCGCCCCCGCATCGAGCGGAGAATGCGCCGGGTCTCCCCCGCGACGATCGCCGGCGTGGTGGTCAGCAGGAACGGGTCGAGGTTGCCCTGCACCGCCACGCGGCCGGGCAGACGCGCCGCGACTTCCACCAGGCGCGCGCTCCAGTCCACCCCCAGCACGCGCGCGCCCGTGGCCGCCAGTTCATCCCAGTTGCCATGTGTGCCTTTGGAGAACACGATCACCGGCGCCCGGCCCTTCAGCGCCGCGACGATCCGCCTCATCCAACGCGCCGAGGCAGCCGCGAATTCGCCCTCGGACAGCACGCCGCCGAGGCTGTCGAAGATCTGGACGGCGTCGGCGCCCGCCTCGATTTGCACTTGGAGAAAGGCGCTCACCGCCTCTGTCAGTTTCTCGAGCAACCGCGCAAAGAGCGGCGGGTCGGCGTAAAGGAGCGCCTTGGCCCTGGTGTATTCTTTCACCCCGCCGCCTTCCATCATGAAGTTGGCCAGCGTCCAGGGCGACCCCGCAAACCCGATCAAGGCGGTGCGGCCATTAAGGGCGGACCTGATCTGCGGCAGGGCCCTGGCGACGTATTGCAGACGCTCCGTCACCGCCCCCACTTGCAGCCGGTCAATGTCCCGCGCCGACTTGAGCAGAAACTCCATCTCGATGCCCCCCTGCTCGCGATACTCGTAGCGCTGGCCCAACCCTTCGGCCACGGCCAGGATGTCGCAGAACAATATGGCGGCATCGAAGCCAAACCGCCGAATGGGCTGGAGCGTCACCTCGGTGGCCAAATCCGGCGTTTGGACCAGTTCGAGGAACGAGTGCTTCTCCTTGAGGGCGCGGTATTCGGGCAAAGCGCGGCCCGCCTGGCGCATCAGCCAGACCGGCGGCCGATCCACGGGCCGGCACCGGCAAGCGTCCAGGAACCGTTGCCGGCCGGTCAGTGCGCCCGGCACAAGAACCGGCTTCGCCGCGTTGCCCGTCTTAGGAGAATGAGCGCTTCGTCTCATGGTGAACCGCTATTATTCTTGCCTGCGTTCCGGGCCGGGTCAATTATCGCTTTATGCGTTACCTCTACCAATCCCTGCTCGGTCTGGCTTTGTGCGGCTGGCTCTGGACTGCCGGGGCTGTCACCCCCCAGCCACCAGAGTTCTTCGCCTGCCAAACCTGGTCCGATAACGCCTTCCCCGCCGACGACAAGGCGCGGTCGGGCTCCTTCCTCAAGGTGGTTTATGAGGATGCCGCGGACACCGTGGCGCGAGTCCGCTCCTGGCGCGGCACCCCTTTCAAGCTTGGCGAAAAGACCTATACCAACGGACTGGCCTTTAACTCCACCAAGCACATCCTGGTCCGCCTGAGCAAGCCGGCTCGCCGCCTCACCGCCGAGGTCGGGATCGAGGACAACGACGACACCCGCCGGGGTGAAATGCAGGGCCAGGGCTCGGTTACCTTCCATGTGATGGCGGGCGGCAAAGAGGTCTTCGCCTCCCCGGTTCGCCGGCGCAAGGACGGCCCCCTGCCGCTCGACGTGCCGCTTAACGGCGCGCGCGAATTCGAGATTCGGGTCAAGGACGGCGGCGACGGCCGCGGCTGGGACCAGGCCCTGTGGGCCGAGGCAACCGTGTTGCTGGAGGACGGCACCCCGGTTTCCCTGCACGCACTGCCTGGGGAGGGCGAACCGTTTGCCTTCTCGTTTCAGTATGACGGCGCTGACAGCGCAAAGCTCCTTGGCAACTGGTCCAGAAAGACCGAGGAACACGCCGCAACCGGCAATAAGATTCGCCGCGATGTCGTCTATCGCGACCCGGCCAGCGGGCTGCAAATCCGCATCCAGACCGAGCGGTTCACCGATTTCCCCGCGGTCGAGTGGGTAATGTCCCTTGCCAACACGGGAGCCACCAACACGCCCATCCTCGAGAACTTCCAAGTGCTCGACGACGTTCTGCCGGTGCCCATCAGCGGCGAAGCCACGCTGCACTGGGCCAAGGGCGGCGTCGCTTCCTTCGACGACTTTGCGCCCGAAACGAGCGTCTTAAAAGCCGGCCAGAAACGCCGCTTCCAGCCGGGCGGAGGGCGTTCCTCCAATGCAGTGCTGCCTTTCTTCAACCTGCAAGGCGCCGAGGGCGGGGTGGTTGCCGCCGTGGGTTGGAGCGGCGAATGGGGCGCTGAGTTCGCCTGCGATAAAGGCGGCCAGGTAAGCCTCAAGGCGGGCCTGGCCCGGACGCACCTGCGCCTGTTCCCCGGCGAAACCATCCGCACACCAAGAATGCTGCTGCTCTTCTACTCCGGAGATCGCTGGCGGGGCCAGAACCTCCTGCGCCAGTTCATCCTCGCGCACCACCGCCCCAAACGCGGCGGCCAACCTCTGCTGGCTCCTGTCACCTGCGGCAACTGGGGCGGCACCTCCGCCGAGGTGCACATGGACAACATCCAGAAGTTCATCCGGCACCAGTTGCCCATCGAGTATTACTGGATTGACGCTGAATGGTACGGCCAGGGCAATTGGGCGGCCAACGTCGGCAACTGGGGCGTTAAGTCTCAACTCTACCCCGCCGGATTCAAGCCCCTCAGCGACGCCCTGCGCGCCTCCGGCCGCGAGCTCATGCTCTGGTTCGAGCCGGAGCGCGTCATGAAAAACACCGAATGGCACAAGCAGCACCCCGACTGGATGCTGCACGCCGGCGGCGATACCGCGCTCTTCAACCTCGGCAACCCGCAGGCGCGCCAGTTCGTCACCGACTTCATCTCGGACAGGATCGTCGAGTTCGGCCTGGGCTGCTACCGGCAGGACTTCAACATGGATCCCCTCGGCTTCTGGCATGCCGCCGACGCTCCGGACCGCCAGGGAATTGCCGAAAGCAAGTACATCGAGGGCCTCTATGCGTTTTGGGACGACCTGCTCAAACGCCATCCCAACCTCTTGATTGATAACTGCGCCTCCGGCGGCCGCAGGATTGATCTCGAACTGACCGGCCGCTCGACTCCTTTCTGGCGCACCGATGGCCCCCGCGATCCCATCGCGCACCAATGCCACACCTACGGCCTGATGCCCTGGGTGCCCCTGAGCTCCACCAGCCAGGATCGCGAGGGGGATGACTACGAATTCCGCAGCAGCATGTGCAGCGCGCTCTGCATCAACTGGGCCCACTCGGGAGATGGTCCTTGCCAAAAGCTCCCCGAGGACTTCCCTTTCGCGTGGGCCAAAGCAACGCTGGACCAATATCTCGGACTGCGCGGTTATTACTACGGCGACTACTACCCGCTGACGGCCTATTCCCAGGCAACCGACGTTTGGATGGCTTACCAGCTCGACGGCCCCGCCCCCGGCAAGGGCCTGGTCGTCGCCCTGCGCCGGCCCGACAGCCCCTACCACACGGCCCGATTCAGCCTGCACGGCCTGGACCCGCGCGCCTCCTACCGCATCACCGACCTCGACACCAGGCAGCAGGTCACACGCCCCGGCAGCGAACTGACGCGCGAGGGCCTTGAGGTGGTAATCCCGCGCAAGCCCGGCTCCGCCCTGCTGGTTTACGAACGACAGTAAACGGGAAATACCGGCCCGCCGGGCTGGCGTTTCAGAACGGCGACGAAGAGTTGCCTGCGTTAAAGACGCTGGCAATCCTGCGTCCTTCCGCTAGTCTGCGGCCGTGCTGGTTTTGTGCAATCTATGAACAAGCCTCTTTTCCTGCTCCTCTGTGCCTCGATCGGCTCCGGCGGGCTGCGAGCCGCCGCAGCCCCAGCCGTCCGTGAGCTGACTCTCGACAAACGCTTCCTGAACCTGCCCGTCAAGAACAAGGCCCCCATGCAACGGGTGAAGCTGCTCGTGGACGGAAAGGTGGCGCGCGAGTTCGACATCGAGCTGGCCGACCGCGAGCCCGACTTTTGGGTGTTCCTGGACTTGTCGCCCTTCCACGGCAAGCGCGCCATCCTTCAGGCCGACACTTTGCCCGCGGACTCCACCGCGCTGTCCGCCATCAACCTGGCCGACCAAATCACAGGCGCCGAAGCCCTCTACCGGGAGGCGCTTCGCCCGCAGTTCCACTTCTCCTCACGCCGCGGCTGGAACAATGATCCCAACGGGCTGGTCTTCTATCGCGGAGAATACCACATGTTCTACCAGCACAATCCCTACGGGTGGAACTGGGGCAATATGCACTGGGGCCACGCCGTCAGCCCCGACCTGGTGCGCTGGCAGGAACTGCCGATTGCCCTCTACCCCCACCAGTTCGGCGACTGGGCCTTCTCCGGCAGCGCAGTCGTGGACCGCGCCAACACCGCTGGCTTCCAAACCGGGAAAGAGGCCCCCCTGATCGCCGCCTACACCAGCACCGGCCGCGGCGAATGCATCGCTTTCAGCAACGACCGCGGCCGAACCTGGACGGAGTTCAACGGCAACCCGGTGGTCTGCCACAAGGGGCGCGACCCGCGCCTGCTCTGGCACCGCCCAACCCGGCGCTGGGTCATGGCTGTCTATGACGAGGCGGAAGGCAAACGTTGGATTGCCTTCTACACTTCCCCCAACCTCAAACAATGGCAGTTCGAGAGCCGCATCGAAGGCTTCTACGAATGCCCGGATCTGTTCGAGCTGCCAGTGGACGGGAAGCGGTCCGGCAAGTTGTGGGTGCTCACCGCCGCCAGCAGCGAATACCGCCTCGGCACATTCGACGGGCGCCAGTTCATTCCCCAGACCCCTATGCTGCCGGGGCATAAAGGCGATGCCTTCTATGCCGCCCAGACCTTCAGCGACATCCCCGCCCGCGATGGCCGCCGCATCCAGATCGGATGGGGCCAGGTTGCCTCGCCCGGCATGCCCTTCAACCAGATGATGACTTTCCCGTGCGAGCTGACCCTCCGCTCGACCGCGGCGGGCCCGCGCCTTTGTTTGTACCCGGTCAAGGAACTCAAGCGCCTTTACACCACCCGCCACGCCCGATCAGGCGTGACCCTCGCCCCCGGCATGAACGCGCTGGCCGGTATTTCGGCTGATCTGCTTGACCTGCGGGCGCAGTTTGAAGTCGGCACCATCGGCGAGGTGCGCCTGGTGGTGCGAGGCATGCCCGTGGTGTACGACACCGCCAGCAAAGAGCTTGTCTGCGCCGGCCGCCGGAACCCGCTCCCGCCGGTCAAAGGCAAGGTGCGGTTGCGGGTCCTGGCCGACCGCACTTCACTGGAAATCTTCGGCAACGACGGCCTGCTCTACATGCCCATGGCGGCAAAGTTCGCCGCGGATGATCACACTCTGGCGCTGACCGCAACCGGCGCGCCCGTCCGCTGCGACTCGCTCGAAGTGCACAAGCTGAAATCCATGTGGCCGTAGGGCCTGAGAAGCTCGTCCTGCCGGGGTGAGCTATGCCGGCCGGCGGGCAATGAGAAAGCTTGACCACCCCAGCCAATGCACCCGGGCGGTGTACTTGCGCCGGCTGGGCCCCGTGAACATGTAGAACAGATAGGAAGCGGCGAAAAGCCAATTGCGCGAGATGCCGCTGGCAACAACCTCCAGTCCAGCGCCGCGCGCGCACTCTGCCAACGCGGTGACCGGGACACACCGCACATGCGTAGGGTCGTCGTAGAAGTTCAGCGTAAACATCCCCGCCGCCCGCCCCTGCAAGCTGGGCAGGGACAGGGTCTTCGGATGCGGGGTTTCAAAGAAGATGCGACCGCCCGGCTTAAGCAGGCGCGCCGCTTCCCGCGTCAGCAGGGTCAAATCCCGCAAGTGCTCCACCAGTTGCATGCACGTAATGGCGTCCATCGAACCCGGCGGCCAGGGTAAAGTCTCGCGCTCCAGGTCGGCCCGGTGAAACTGGCAGTCTGCGGGATAGTTCTCCGGGGCGCCTGCCACGTCGGCGGCGAAGAGGCGCAGGTCCGGCCGCAACTCGGCAATGTGCCCCAAGGTCTCGCCGTCGGACGAGCCCAGGTCGAGCAGGGCGCCTGCGGGGGGTGTGCCGGCCACAAAACGGGCCCGGGTGTCGAGCCAGGCAAAGTGTCTGAGGCGGCTCCAGTTCATGCCGTGCCCAAGCCATGCCGCCAACCTGGTTCGGCGGCGGTCGTCCTGGCCGTGGCCAGTGTGATGCAAACGCAATGCACGCGGACGAGATTGCAGCCGATGGCGCCGGGGTGCCGCAAGCCAAATCTCCCGCCACCCGGGCCTACCCCACGCCGGATTCGAGAAAGTGATTTGGGCGGATTTGGATTGTGGCCGGGTC
>DAOPPX010000029.1:0-45965 GCA_035358715.1 Verrucomicrobiota bacterium | reverse complement strand
CGGATGAGGAACCGTTTCACATCCCCATTATGGTGGTAGTGTCAAGATGCGCCCACCACACACTACGCTTCATGTTTTTCATCGCTTTTTTCTCCTGCGGGAGCACCTGAGTTCATCCCGGCACTCTTCCAAAACTTTCGTGTTGTTATCCAGGCACACGATCAGCTTCGCGTTCGTCGCGCTTTGCTCCGCCACGACGCCGCGCAGGCTCTCCTGGTAGCACTCGCGAGACTGCTTGTGGTCCGCGAGCAACTGCTCGTGCTGCTTCACGAAGTAGCGCACCACCCACACGCCCAACAGGCCCAGGAGCACCAGGCTGGCGATGAAGAGCCAGCGATCATCTTTCGCCGCAGCGTGGTCCACGCCCCGCAGAAATTCACTCAGGTTCATGTTGGTCATGGCACCATCACTCGCTCCATCAGGAGCCGATGCACTCGAAAGAACTCGGCTCGGTTCGTCGCCGGGAGCCACGTCGCCTAGCCGGTCACACTTCCCCAGCTCCCCAGGTTCGTGCTCCACCCAAAAACCGGCGTCAGCCGCACCCAGGATTGACCGCCCATCACCGGCGCTGTCGGCCTGCTTTCCCAGGACACTTCATTGCTGAAGTCCGACTCCAGTCCGTTGGTGCTCACCACCGTTGCCGCAAAGAACCAACGCCCGCCGTGCGGCAACACCACCGACTGCGTCAGCATCAGCCCGGTGTTGGTCACGAACTGATAGGACCGCGTATTCGTGCCGTAGTAGAGTCGGTAGCCAGCGGCGCAGGCGCAGGGCGACGCATCCCACGCCAGCGTCAGCCGCTGTGCAGCGGCCACGACAGGCCAGGCCAACATCAGTATGGTCCAGAACCACTTCATGCCCGCACCAATTGCACCGACCCGCTGCCACCGACCATCAGCGTGCCGTACTTCGAGAGCATCGCCTGCGCGACGCGCGAGATAATCGGCCGCGTGTCACTCTTGCTGTACTTCGTGGTGGACGAGTTGCTTGTGTCCGAACTGCTCGTCTTGGTGTGGGTCGAAGTCGCCGTGGACTCAATGCCTTCACCGGCCGGCGCTGCCGTTCTGTCCGCAATCAAGAGTTCCCGCGCCATCTCGCACACCGCAAACGAAACCGGCGGCGGCACCTGCGTGCTGGGCACGAAGTTGGTCAGCACCGGCGACAGCGTCGTGCTCGTGACCAGGTTGCGGTCCGGATCAGGACAGCGCTCCCGCGGCCATTGCAGCGCCTGCGTGTCATGAGCGCGGTAGCCATGGAACTGGTATTGCGAATCCACCAGCCGCGTCGCCATCACCAGCGCCGCCGCCTTCGTCCCCGCAGTCGCGGCCGTCCAGGCCGACGCATACAAATGCGCCTCGAAATACGAATCCGCTTCCGCCACGGTGGCGTAGCTGTTGGCGTCCGTCCTGCCGGTGCCGTCTTCTTTGATCAAAGTCAGTGCCATGTCTCCGTCCTGTTTCCTTGGAACCAAACCAACCCGCCTACGGAAAAGCCCAGTTCCGGCTGTCGATGTTCACCTCACACACGTTGGACCATTCCCCCGCCACTCCCCCGTAAACACACCGCACCCTGTACCGCAGCAGCGCGGGACAATTCGTTCCCTGGTCCTGCACATACTGGTAGTTGCTCACGCCGCCCGAAGTAGAACCCATCTCCGAAAGCGCCAGCCACCCGATCGTCACCCAGTCACCTTCCCCATCAAGGTTCTTGGCAATCTCGAACGTTCCCCCGGGAAAGGCTCCCGCCGCATAGGACCACGACAGTCTCACCGACACCCACCCTGGCTCGGTCGGGCACCAGAAAGGCTCGCCGGGATTCAGCGCCACTGCCGGGGGCGTGCCGCCCTCGGCAACCGGAGCGCGCCGCCGCCGCTTCTGCGCGCGCATCGCCAGCCACGTTCGGACGATGTTGCTAACGCGTCTGTTGGGCCGGCGGTGATGATGCAACTTGACCATCTTCTTTCGGTTCCTGTTCGCCTGAGGGTTTCGTCATGGCCGCGCTGCCAGCAGCAGCCGGCGCCGCCGCAGGTTTGGCGTCCGCCGCTGCCTCAGGCGGCAACAGCGGACGCCGCACCCGCCGAATAATTGGAAGCAGCCCATTCATATTCCGCACTCCGCACTTAAATGGCGTTTGCGCCAATCGCGATCTGCTTCCAGTTCGTGCCGTCGCTGATGGCCAGGCACGGCACCGAACCAGTCCCGCCGGCGCTCAGGTAAATGATGCGCCGCGGGAACTTCGCCGCCGTCACACCAGCAGCATTGGCCGCCGCGACATTGGTGAAGGTCGGAACTTGAATCTGCTCGCCGCTCCGAATCCTCTCAAAGCTGCGCGGAATCTCTTTGCCCATAATCGTTTTTCTTTCTCGGCGCGGTTGCGGAGTGCGGCTCAACTCCGCACTCCGCATTCCGCACTCCGCACTCAGTTGTTGTGGGTGATCGCCACCAGACGCACGTTCTTGTTCTCCCAAACGCGCACCCAGTTGGCGGCGGTTTCCAACTCCGCCGCCGTGGGCGAGTCGCCGGCCACGCTGGCACTGGTGAACTTCACGCCGCGCGGATGCAGGATGTAGCGGCGGCGGTTGATCAGGACCGTGTCGCTGTCCAGCGGCACACGAGCCAGCTCGACGCCCTCCGTGCCAAAGCCGCCTTGCAGCGGCGTGCCATCCAACGGCGCGACCCCCTTGGCGAACGCCCCCTGGCCGAACAGGTAGGTCGTGTACACCGTGCCGTCCGTGGTGCCGGCCCGAGTGGGCAAGCTGTCATCGACGACCACGCGCCGGCCCTGGAAGCTCGCCAGGCTCGGCTTGCCTTCGCTGTCGGGCAGGAAGTCGATCAGGTCCAGCTTCTTCAGCGCCGCTTCAGTCGCCGAATGCATCGCAACAGCGGTCAACTTGCTAGCCGCGTCGCCCAGCTTCGCGCACGCGTCCACGAAGGTCGCGCCGTTGAGCTTCGTCGCGGACGTGGTAGCCGCCACCGACTCGGAATGAATCGCGAGCAGGTTGCCCGCCATGGAGACCGCGGCGAACATGCCCTTGAGGCAGGAGATCACCAGCGACTCATCCGTGCGCGCCCAATACGCGCCGACCAGGTCCACGATCGCGCCCATCGGATCATCACCCGAGACCACCTTCGCCAGGTGGTTCACACTCCACACCTGCGCATCGTTGTGAATGCGCGCGATGTCCGTATCCGCTGCGATCTTGTTCACCGTCAGGGAAGCGGAATCGCTCAGCAATTGCCGCGCCGCCGTCAGGTCCTTCCAGAACGGCATCTTCACTTCACGACCGCCGCCCTGTGCCAACGTGTCAAACTCGGGCGCCATCTCGATGATGCCCGACTCGCCAAAGCGCGACAGCTCCGCCGTCCGCTCAATGGCGTATTTCTCGAACTCCGTGGGGATGATCACATCCGCCACCAACGTCTTAGCCATATTCGTTTATCTCCGGTTGTAGCGGCGGCTCGTCAGAGCGCCGCCGGTTAATTCACGCCGCTGCCTTAAGCCGAGCCGCCAGGCCTGGATCACTCTTGGTCAGCCGCATCTGCTCCGTGAGGTTCCACGTCTCCTTGCGGAACGGGTTCTTCACGGACCTGTTACCGGCTCCACCGGAGCCGTTGCTGGCAGCACCGCCGCCCGCATTCGATTCAAACAGATGAGGAGCGTCAGCAACCTGCTGCTCGACCCACTCATCCAAAGTCATCGGCGTGATGCCATCCTTGCCCACGCGCACCGTCTGGCCGTCGGCCTCGTAGGCGCGAGGCGCACCATCCACCAGGCGGAACACAGTTCGCGCACGTGCCGTAATGTCAGGAATCGCCGTCGGCCTCAGCCCGCGCTTCGTCGCCGTGGTGATCACACCCTGGTCAATCTGGATGCCAGTGAGTCGCGCATTCAGTGAGTCACGTTCGGAAGCAACAGCTGCGAACTGCTTGTCCCATTCCGTCTTCGCCGTCTTCAGCCGGTTCTCGACCACCTTGTCCACCTCGCCGCTCTTGAGTTGCTGCGCCTCTTCGAGTCGCTGCTTCTCCTCGGCGAGCTTGCGCACTTGGTCAGGATCAATGCCCTCGAAGCGCTTCTTCTGCTCGGCGAGCTGGTTGCTCAGCGTGATGTTGTTGGCGCGGAACTCATCCAGCTTTGTCTTATCGGCTGCGCCATCCACATCCAGCATCCAGCCGCCATCGCGCTCCACATAGAGCGCCTGCTGGTCCGCCGGAATTTCATCCTTCGATTTGAACTTGTATTTCAGTGCCATAACTCACTCATGCAGATTGGGCGCTACCCATGGGTACGCCGCTTGATTTACCGACCGTCACATGCGATTGGCCATTGGTGCCCTTCGCCACACCGTTCTTCGCGTCCTCGCGCCTCTGCTGTTCGAGCAAGGCCGCCTCCTCCTGGTTCGTCCTGCCCTCGGGCAGCACCTCACCGCGGCGGAACAAATCAAACAGGGTATCCTGGCTGATCGCACCAGCCTGCCAGGCAGCGACGATCGCCTGCACATCCTGACTCGCCAGACCCTTGGTGCTGAAATCGGTATTGAGCGTCATCAGCACCTGCTCGCTCTTCACGTCATCCGGCAACTCCTCCGTCGAGTTCCACCAATAGACCCAGCGCAGCACCTGCGTCATCGACTCGCTCAGGCTCAGCGCGACGTTGCCGAGGATGCTGTATTCCCCAGCCTGCCTCAGTTCGATGGCCGTGGCGGTCTCGCCCACCTTCTTCATGTCCTCCAGCATCCGCGACCCGAGCACTCCCATGAGCCGCTCATCCCGGTCCATGGCGCGCTCGAAAGTGGTCAGCCCCTGCCCGGTGAACTCCAGGAAGCCGGCCGTAGCACCCGGCGTCTCACTCACCCAGGCCGTGCTGGACCCGATACGCAGCGAGGCGCCTTTATCGAAGCCACTCACCCAGGCCGTGGGCAGCGCGGTGAAATGCAGGCCATGCTTGAAGTCCGCATTCAGGCGGTAGTGGTCCAGGTTCACCGCGATGATGTCCTCCAATGGCCCCCGATCCACCTCCGGCCGCGAATGTCGTGGCCCATGAAACACAAACGGAATGAGTGGCAGCGGCTTGCCCAGTCGCAGCGGGATCCTCGTTCCCACCAACTGCCATTCCACCTTGGCGCCCCTGCGCTGCGTCTTCTTCGGCTGCCACAACTCCACCTGGTAGTGGTAGTCCCGTTTGCCAGCGACAGCCGCCGAATCACCCGGCACCAGTTTGAGGACTCGCATCTGGTCCACGAACTCAAGCGCAAATCCATCCTCATCCGGGCCGGGCTGCGCGATGACGTGCTCCTGCAAGACGATCAGCGTCGGCACATTGCGGCCGTTCACCCGCTCCACCCGCCAGTTGATGACCTGCTCGGCGCGATAGAACACCACGTAGGCCCGCTGCTCGACTTCATCCTCCCAGTCCACAAGGGAGCCGGCGCGACCAAGCCCGACCACATCCCCCACCACCATCTTGGCGTAGCCGGTCAAGGTCGTGCCGAGCATGTCCGCGTCGTTCTGGAACACAGCCATCGCCCGACCCACGCCGGCGCCATCGTCAGGCAGCTTTACGAAAGGCGGGCGACGAAACATCAGCCCGAGGTAGGCTTCAGAGGTACGCGCGCTGGCGTTGAAGTAGGAGGCACGCTGCACATAGGCGGCGAACTCCTCATCCGTCTGCGAATCGAGCCGAGGCAGATACTTCTCGCCGCCAGCCTTGACGGCATCCTCGCCGGCCAGGACATCACGCGCGCGCGACCACTCCGTGGCCGCGGCGTCGTAATCAGGATGGGTTGAGTTCACCGGCATATCTCAGCTTTCAGGTTTCTACATTCTGCCTTCCTCCTTGATCTTCCCGCTACTAGTCATGTCCCGAGGGTAATCGGGAACCCGACCAGAGCACCCCGAAGGCGCAAAGGAAATCAACCAGCACACCGCTGGCGCGACCTCGATACTCCCTTGCCATTCCAACCAGCGTTGCCGTTCGACCGCGCTCCCGCTTCGCGCCGGCGAACACGCCTTCCCCATTCGGACGTCCGCGGCGCAGCCGGCGTGCCAGGCCCCCTTCAACCCCGGCCTGTCACGCCGGCTGCTTCCGCTCCTGCCACATCGAACGCCCCACCGCTCCGCGACCACGCACGCGTGCCGTGAAACCAACACCCTCAGAACCACCAACGCCCCCGGAGCTCTCCGTTCGGGCGCAGTCACGATGCAGTAGTCGCGCCAGCCTCCCCTTAACCCCGCAGGCTGGCACGCCTACTGCAATAATTGGAATGCGCCCTGCCACTTCGCTCCGGACAAAGACAAAGTTAGAAAACGACTCCTTCGGGCTGTCGGGCGTCTTGTGTTATCCTACGCGTCCAGCGCTGCCACGCGGCCCTACCGCCCTGAAGAAGCTCTCTCAAGAAGAAAGTGTGAGAGAGCTTCTTCAGGTCGGTAGGGCCGCTAGGCGTTGGCAGGTCCTGGTCGTCGTTCGTTGGGAGCGGTTTCAGTGTCGGGTGGCGGCCCTCTATTTCCAGCGTGTTTCGTTGCCCGTGCAGTTCTGGCGTGCGTGCGGTTGTCCTCCTCAGTTCCGTCCTCGTCTCCCGTGGTGGCAGCCGCTGGTCTGGCGGTGGCTGCATCTCTCTGGCTGGCTGCGGTAGGCGGTCATTCCGCGCCTCAGCTCCGCAAAGGCCAACACTGCCGACTACGACGCCGCAAAACAGGAAACCAACCCCGGCCTGGCAAGAGCTGTGAGTTGCGCTCGCCTGTCGCTAAGCCCTGCTCGCTAAGGCGTGGCAAGCCACCGCGCCAACTCACGGCACTTGCCTGGCCCCCAAAGCAACCAACGCCTGACTCACCGGCTTTTCACTACGTTGCTCTACGCTCCGCTAACGGTCGGCCCCGCGCCCGCGTGCAACCCCCACCGCGCCGCCAAAGTGGACCGAAGCGGCGGCACTGTCCCGGCACGCGACGCGGAACCGCCCTAACGCTCCGCTCCGTTCCACTTCGTGAAAACCGGTGAGACAGGCGATGAAGGCCAGTGCGGCTCGCACCCCCGGCCAGCGCATCACCAGTCCTGGCTCCGGAAACGCTCTCAAGTTCGCTGACCTCCGCTGCGGCCTGGTCATGCGCTGGCCCCCAATGTCAGCCTCACCTCTGGCCCTACGTGCTCCGCGCTTGGCCTATAGGCTTGCCCTGTAACCCTCAAGCCACGGCCAGGCGCTACGCACTTCGGGCCAGAAGTGAGGACAACGCGTGCCCCCGCGACCCAAACGAAGCGCGCCAGACTGCCAGCCTTCAGCACGGAACAAACTGAGTGCTGTAGGCTGGCAGACTGGCGCTTGAGGCGAAGTTAGTGTGGCCTCTGGCTCAACAGGCCAACTCGTCCTTCCTCCCCCCCTCCTCAGCCTGTTGAGCCAGAAGCCACAACAGCGCGACCCCGCGTCCCCCACGAACCGCGACCCCGCCAGTTGACGATCCGCTCCGTTCGAGGTGTGTCATGAAGGATGCTTTCGGCTCCAGCCACAAGAGCTGTTATCTATAGTGCCGCCCCGTTGCCGTTTCCCGCTGACGCGGGAACCCCTCGGCACACGGGTCCCCGCCGCCTCATCGCAAGCCTGCCTGCCGCGGGCGCCACACAGGCAGGCCTTCGGCGGCCCGGTCCACTAAAGACAACAGCGTCTTGTGGCCGGACCGTCTGGCCTGCCTGTCACGCTCACTGCTTATGGTCCGGCTGCCCTGACCCTGGCCCCCCGCCGGACCCGCAGTGCGCGCGCCAGGCAGGCCTTGCATCCTTCACGCCACACCCCTCACTCCGCTCCTTTGTTCAGTTTGGCGGGGTCGCTGCCCACCCACCCCCGGGAGAGCGCTGGCCCCCTCCATCCCAGGGGGCCGCGCTCAGAGGCCGCGCAGCTTCCGCTGCGCAACAGTCCGCGACTTCGTCGCTACCAGATACCGAAGCGCATCGGCCGCATCGTCGCCGCCGACGCCGTCCTCGTCCGCATCGACCTTCAGCACGTCCTCAGGCCGATTCGGATCATGCTGCATCGCGGGCAAGGTCTCAGCCAGGCGCCCGCAACGCTGATGGATAAACATTCGCGCCCGAACGCCTGCCCCCACATCACCCAACCTTTGCAATACTTCCGCCCAACCATTTACCCGGTCCATGCTCGCGGGCTTCAGGGTTATGCCCTCTCGGGCATACTGCGCCGCGATGGTAGTGCCATCGCTTTGGCGGCTAAAAACATCCGTTCCAGCCACAATCCGCCTCAGGTCTCCGACCTCCAAGGCCCGGTCACCGATCCGATGACGGCCCACCATCGCCCGAACCGCCTCAGCATGCCGCTGAGGCAGCCAGAGGCGCTCCGCGTGCTCGTCCACAATGAACAGGTTGCCGTCCCCATCCGTGCAGCCGAGCAGCACGACGGTGTAATGGGCGAAACCATAGTCCAAAGCCGCGAACCACTCCCGTGCCCTGGTTTCATCGAAGTCCGGCACAACATGGACCTCACGCCGGAACGTCGTGAAGAACTGCCCAGCCGCCAGGTCCCAATCCCCATCCAGCCACGCCCGCCGTTGCCAGCCGTGCAGCCCCTCCAGAACCTTCCGATACTCCGGGTTGTTGTAGGCATTGTCGCTAACGCGTGCCGCAACGAACCTTGTTTCAGTTTCGCGCTTCTCCTGAAACGGGACAATGAACTTGGTCCGATACCAGGCGTGTCCGATGCCCCCCGGATTGGACGTGGAGTAGATCCTCGGGCGCCAGTTCGACTTGCTGGTCCGGCAGCAGGTTGAGATGTCGGTATGCTTCCGGCTCGACAAGGTCGTTGCCTCCTCGATTCCAATCACGTCGTATTCCAGCCCCAGGTAGGCATCAATGTCCTTCTCTGACTGGAAATGCCCCGCGATGATCCGCGACCCATTTCCGAAGCTGAGCACGCCGCGGTATCCCGAGAACTCATGCTCCAGGTGCCCGAACAGTCGCCGTCTCAGGTCCTCGAAGTGTTCCATGTTCGCCTTCCCGACCTTCCGCAGGAGGAGGCACTTCAGGCCCGGCACCCGCTGACAGTCGTCAGCGCCCATTTGCGCCAAGAGCCAGTGGCTCTTGCCGCCGCCCCGGGCCCCGCCGTAGCCGACTGCCGTCGGCCCGTCGGCCCGGTCGCAAAGCCGCGCCGCCGCCGAGGCGGCGAGCTGGCGCTCCTGCAGGATGACACCAGCCCCGACAAACTTGTCCATCTGGTCACGAGGGCACCCTACATTCCCGCCCAGCGCAAAATACCGTTCCAGCTTCGTCATGGCTTCCCTCCCGCCAGCGCCGGCACAACCGGTGCGGCTTCCACGTCCACCACTTCCCCTGGAATTGGTTTCCCGTAGATCTTGTCCAGCGCCGTCTCAATCTCGATCCGCAGCGACCCCTCAACCCTCCCAACCACTTCCTTCCGATCCGTCGCGACCTCGCAAGCTCGTCGCCCGAGCGTGCTCATCAGATCCAGCAGCCGCGCCAGCCCTTCCAGGCTGCCGCACCGGTCCGGCCTTGCGCGCCAGCGCCGCACGATCTCCCAGGCCAGGTCCACCAGCTCCAGGCGCGCCCTCCACTCCGATTCTCGGAGTTCCGCATACCGCTCGGCCCAGTCCGCCCCTTTAGCCCGCACGACGGCTTCGGCCGCCTCGCGCTCGACAAGAGCCAGGTGGGCGCCATGCGCCGCTACCCGCGCCGGCCAGTCGTACTTCCGAGACCACTTCTCCATCATCACCTTGCTCTTGCCGAGCTTCGCGCCCACGGCTGACAGCGAGCGCTCAGGCCCCATCGCGAGATACTCCTGGAAAGCGGCGAACGCTTTCGACGTCTCCCTCGGCTGCCGCTCAAAGCTCATCGGCATACACCCTCCTTTTCCGCCCCGGTCGCGACGGCGTCCCGGTAGATGACCCGCCACAGGTCACGGGCCGCCGCATGATCACACAGTTCGAGGGGACAGCCCGCGGCGTAGTAGGCGTTGGACCGCACCATCCCCAAGTGCGTGACCAGGTCCACCGGCGACCGCGCCAGGCGGCGAGCGAACCCACCAGGGCGACCCGGCACCACACCAAGCGCCGGCGGGCAAAACAAAAAGCGGAGCAGCCGTCCCTTAGGACTATCTGCTGGTACCCTTGTTACCTCAGTACCTTCTCTACCTTCTGTACTCATACTTAATACCTTTCTTATCTATGTCTCTATACTGATTCTGATTCTGATTCTGAATGGCATGCGTCAGGCATTGCCTCAGGCATCCTTCGGATTTCGGATTTCGGCCTTCGGATCTATGAGGCCCACCGCTATCGCCCGCCGGCACAGGCTCACCAGGTCATTGACGCCGAATACCCGGTAAAGTTGGGCCCGGTGGTACTCCACCGTCTTGGGGCTCAGGCCAAGGTCAGCCGCGATTTCTTTCGTCCCCTTGCCGGCCCAAATCCCCGCCAGCACCTGGCCGCGCCGACCAAGGCCCTCGATCTTCGCCACCAACTCCGGGTACAGCGTCGCGCGCATCTCCTCATCCCTTCTCCCACCGTTTCTTTGCCGCCGCGCTCCCGTGCTTCGACCGCCGGGCAAAAATCTCCTGTGACTTGCGCCACTCCTCGCGGCAACGAGGCTGGTGCCAGGCGCCCTCCTCCAGCCGGAAGTGATACCGGTTGTCGAAGACGATCGCCCGGGTGCGCGCCCACTCGCTCCGCTCGCAAGCGCAGACGCGCCGCAGGTATTCGTCATCATTGGGCAGCCCACCACAGCCCGTGTGGCCCCAGTAGTGCCAGAGCGCGCGCAGGTACCCCATGCCCACGCCGTCCTCGTAGCCGGCTATCGCCTCGAAGAAGTCATTGCCGTAGAACGGCAGATATGCAGATGGTTTTTTCATACGTTCCAAACGGTCTGATTCAGTGTGTTTTCGATCATGGCCCGGGTACCCCCGAGCCGGACAAATTCCCGCAAGTCCTTGGCTGGCGGCACATAGACGGCGTAGGGCAGCTTGAGCTCGCCGCCTACCTTCCGCGCGCCGTCTAGCCCCGGCTTGTCGTTATCGGAGACGATGACGGCATTGGCGCACTTGTGCCGCCTCGCGTAGGTGCGGATTTCAACAGCGCCGCAGCAGCAATTCGGCCGGCCCGCGGCGAAGAGCCCCAGTTCGACAGCCGCAGCGGTGTCGGTGGGCCCCTCGCAGACGAACAGCGTCTTCTGCGCGGGCACCCCGGCCAGGAAGATGCCTTGCCGGCTGCCCCTCACGGCGAACTTGCCGCGCTCATTGCGCAGCCGGATGCCGACCACATCCCCGTAGCCGTCGCTCATCGGGAACGCCCACGCCGCGTGCGGCGGCGCCCAGGCCGCGCCGACCGCCGCCACAGACGGCGCGGAAAGGCCGAGCGTTGCGGCGAACGCCGCCAACGTTTCGGCTGTCGTCGCGCCCAGCCACGCCCGATGCAACGCGGTGGCGTTGATCGCCGGCGGCTGCCGCCTCGGCGGCGGCGTCACCGGCCGCCCCTGGGCAGCGTCGAACGGATGAAACCAGCCGCCATTCTTCACCGGTTTGGCGGATTGCACCCGCATGCAGACAACCCCGTAATCTCCCACCGTGCACCAGTCGGGCTTGCCGCACTGCGGACACGGGCTGGCCTTGCTGACGCGCCTGAAGCTCAGTTCCATGTCGGGCTTCCTTTCTCCGGCGGGCTGGCCCCAGCCGGCACCCGCCGCCAGCCGTTGCGCGCCAGCCCGTCAATGATGCCCGACGCCTCCGCGAAGCTCACCTGGGTGTCGTACCCGTATTTGCGCAGCACCTTCGCCTGTTTGAAGGAGCAGAGCTTGCCGTCCCAACGCCGGAAGATCTCCGCGATCAACTGGCGCCCTTCGGCGAACGAAACGCCGTCGGGGTTGATGCCTTGCTTGGCCAAGAGCGACCGCTGCTTCTCCGTGAGCTGCCGGCCCGCGTCCCAACCTCGCGACTTCACCGGGTCGAGGTGCAGCACATCGAAGGGATCAACCGACTGCGTCGTGAAACGCGCTGTCGCCACCAGCCCGGCCCGCCGCGCGGCCTCCGCCAGCCGCTTCTGCTCTCGCAGCTCGGCTTCAGCTTCGTCCAAGGCCTCGGTCATGTTGACCGGCCCCCCCGCTGTGCTGACCCGCTTCACCGCCCGTTCCATCGCCTCCTCGCTCACCTTGCCGCCCAGGATGTCCGCGCTCGTGATGAGCTTGTGTCTGCCGGCGTTGCCCACGAAGTCCACCACCAGGCAGGAGGGCTTGGCGCTCGCCGCAATGGCCTGCTTTCGCGCCTCGGCGGTCTCCGGCCCATCCACCACCCCCGGCAACGGCCGCGTCGAGCGCCCCACCATCTGCGAATACAGCGACCGGCTTTTGGTCGGGCGCCCCATGATGACCACCTCCACCCCCGGATCGTCGAACCCCTCGGTCAGCACCCCGCAGTTGCAAACCACCTGTTTTTTGCCGTCCGCAAACTCCGCCAGTATGCGGCGGCGATCCTCGCGGTCGGTCTGCCCGCACACCCACGCCGCCATGCCGGACCGATGCCGGTTCAGAATCTCCGCCGTCATCTCCGCCGCCTTCACGCTCGCCGTGAACACCAGCGCACGCCGCGTCCCGATGATCGCCACCGACGCCGACGCCATCGGCTGCAGGTTTCGCTCCGCTTCCAGCACGGCGGCCAGGTCGCCGCCGTTCAGGTCGCCAGCCGTGGTCCGGATGCTGGAGTAGTCCAGTCCCTCCACGTGCACCATCTGCTGTTCGATCGGCACGAGCCAGCCGTCGTGAATCGCGTCCAACACTTCGTAGTCGAACGCGACCGACTGAAACACCTGCCCGAGCGCCTGCTCGTCGGCGCGATCCGGCGTCGCCGTCACCCCCAGGACCTTCAGCCCCGGGTTCGTGCGGTAGTAGTCAATCACACGCCGGTAACTCGGCGAGGTCGCATGGTGCGCCTCATCAATGATGAGCAGCCCGAAATGCGACGGGTCGAACTTCGACATCCGCCCGCCGCCGTCCCCGCCCGAGCACTGCGTTTGGATGGTCGAGACGACCACTCGCGCCGGCCCGAACAAACCAGCGTCGGCCCTGCTCTCGCCCATTTCTACGTCAGCCTTGAGCCCGGTAACGCGCTCGATCTTGTCGCGCGCTTGAAAGATAAGCTCCTCGCGATGGGCGATCACCAGGGCCCGGCGAGGGAAGACCCGCCGAATGACATCCGCAAACAGGATGGTCTTCCCCCCACCGGTTGGCATCACCACCAGCGTTGAGTCATTGTCTCGCCATTCCTTGAAAATGGCGTCCGACGCCGCGGATTGGTAAGGACGAAGGTTCATGCTAGTTCAGCCGTGGCCTCTGCGACGCCACGTGCCGCTCCAAGCGGCGCTGCGCTTCCTCGCGGCAGCACACATCGCCCTCACGCCACAGCTCGCGCTCGAAGTGCTCTGCGACCCGGCGCAGTACCCAGCGGTGGGCCTTGTCGAGCACGCCAAACCACAGCTTGTCCAGTCGCCGGATCATGCTTCGCTCCGTTTTCATGCTTGGCTGATTTCTACTTTCTGCTTTCTGCTTTCTGTTTTGCCCGGAAGCGAAACTCCTTGTCCTCGCGCGGCACGCAGGTGTTCCACCGGAACTCGGAAATGAGCCCCCGGCCCCGGCAGAGCGTGCACTTCTCCGGCACCTGGCCCTGGCACGTCGGACAGACCGCAAACGGCTTGGCCGTCTTGAGGTCGGTCCAGAGTTGCTCCGCTTGCGACAGCGCCGAGGAAAAACGGACCTCCGCGAACAGCATGTCCCGGCCCTCCTGGGCCGACCGGAGAACCCCCTTCAGCCGACTCAGGACCGTCAGCCATTCCTGCACTTCGCCCGACCGCTGCCACAGCGGGATCAAGTGCGTCGGAATCGGCCAGCCCGTCGCGTCCACAACCTGCCCCGGCGGCGGAGGAGGCGCATCCGCCCCATTCGCCCCGTCGATCCCCTCCCCAAAAGAGTCACCACGTGGTGACCTTTTTTGAGCACCTGGCTCCGCACCCGGTGCTCCATCCGCCGCCCGGCGCTGCATGGGCGGCGGCGGTAAATGCCGCTTGAGCTCGGCGGCGGTTACCGGTTTCCCAGCCTCCACTACGGCTCCGATGAGACCCTCGCGTTCGGAAGGTTCCACCCCGGCCAACACCCGGGCCGTCGCTTCATCTGTCACCACGTGGTGACATTTGCCGATCGGCGCCGCCTCGATCAGTCGGTAGGCGTGCTGCTTGGTCCACCCCCACTTCTTCTGGCAATATTCCTTAAAACTCGAGTATTCACGCTTGTACAGCCGCAAATCCCGGATTTCCGCCAACGCCAATCCCACTTCCACGAAGGTCTTCTGCCCCCGACCAATCGTCTTTTCCAGTTCCGCGAGCCGTTGCGACTCCCGGATGCTCATCACCATTTCGTGATTCTTCATATCAGTTCCATCAGCTCACTTGGGTTTTCTGTTCAGAGGTCACCACGTGGTGACCTTTTCCGGCCGCCGCCGCCTTAATCAGCCGGTACGCCCAGCTCCCGCCACACCCCCACTTCGCCCGGCAGTATTCGTCAAAATTGCTGTATTCGCGCTTATACAGCCGCAGATCGCGGACTATCCCCAGCGCCCACCCCATGTCCACGAGCCTCTTCTTCCCCCGGGCAATCGTTGCTTCCAATTCCGCGAGCGGGTTCGTCTCCACGACGCTCGCCATTTGTTCATGCTTCGCCATAGGTCAGCTCAGTTGAATTTTCAGCCGCGCAGGCATCCGCTGCTTGTTCAGGTATTTCGCAATGGCGCACGCGCTCACGCGCGAGCCGCCTTGCCCGATCAGCGCCATCTCGCGCCGGATTTCGTGGTGCAGCCCCTTGCCGCCGATCACCAGCAGCTTCTCTCGATACGGCGGCTCCGTGACGCTCCGCTCGCCCAACCACTTGTCCACCGTCCACAACCCCTTGACCACCGCGTCGGTCATCGGCCCGTCCGGATGCAGCTCCGCCAGCAGCGGCCACAGCCGTTGGAACCGCGCGCAGTCCTCCGTCGCTAGGTTATAGAGGCACTGCACGCACGACACTGTCCGCGCCGACGGCGTGTCCCCAGCCCGATGCCCCGTGCTTTTCAGCAGCGACTCCACCGCAAACGCGATCTTGTCGCCCGAAAGCAGTTGCGCGCGATAACGGTCGAGGCTGCCCACCCCCACGCGGCCCTGGTTGATCGCGAGGAAGCTGACCGCCTCCTCACGCCGGCTCGTTGTCTCGAACACCAGGCACGGCAACTCCTGGATGTCGGACCGCTGGTCCGCGGCGAGCTTCCGGTGCTGGCCGTCCATGACGAACCACTTGTTGTCGTCGCGCAGGGCCACGACCAGGCAACCGCAAGCGATCCAGTCCCACGCGCGAGTCAGCGCGTCCACGCGGCGCTGGTTGACGCGGTTGCGCTGGTAGGCTGAGTCCACCTCCAGCTCTGACTTGGGGATCATCAGGAACTCGCCCGGCGCGTTCTTGACCGTCCAGTTGTAGCGCGCGACCTTGTCCTGGCCATACGCCGTCTTTTCTTCAAACGATTTTCGCTCTGTTTTCATTTCTTGTTTTTCGTGTATTTGCTGGTGATTTCTTACATGGGAATTTGGTCTTCGAACTCCGCCTTGAGCTTCCCCCACTCGTGCGGTTTCAGGTCCGTGTTGGATTTGTTCGGGAACAGTCGGGCGATGGTGTCGAACCACATCTTCTCGATTGCTTCTGCCGGCTTGCCGGTTTGCTCCTCGTTCAGCGCCGCCCAGGCCTCCTCCATTGTGGCCGTCACCGTTCCCGGCGGCGGCGTGGTAGGGCGCGCAGTCCCTTGCGCGCCGCTCGGCACCGGCGGCACTCGCGCCGGCACATTCTGGCCTCTGACCTCCGCCTTCTGGCCTCCGACGTTGGCCAGCGCCTGGAACTTGGTTCCATATTTCGCCAGCACCGACCGCCGATCAGCCGCCATCGGCGTCCTCATCCCACCGCCCAGCGGGTTGAGCCATTGGCTCTTGAAGTATTGACCGCCCTTGTCTCCGGTTTCAGGGCCACCCACGATCTCGAACTCCACCGACCGCATCGGACCCCCGTCCACCGAGTTGTCCATCAGCCAGAACGGGTCCACGCCGTCCCAGGTAAACACCGTCTTCAGCGTGTCCGTCGTTTTGGTTTGGATCGTTCCGTCCGCCTTCACGAGCACGACCGTGTGCTTGAACGTGTAACCAGACTCGACCATTACGCACGGCATCGCGCCGCACAGTGACCCGGTGGACGCCTCGTAAATGACCAACTGGCCGTTCAACTTGCAGACGTATTTTCCTTCCTGTGGTACTTCCATAACTGTCCTTTCGTTTAGTTGTTGCTGTGTTTGTGAATTGGCGGCGGCGGAAGTGCCGTCGCCGGTTTCGGATGAAAAGCCTGGGCGGGCGAACTGCCGTCCGAATCCTCATCCGAATACATCCCTAAAATCGACGCCCAGGAGTAGCGGCGCAGATACGTCAGCGTGCTGCCAGCCGATTGCACCTTGGATTTCCCTTTCTCCTCCGTGAGCGCAATCACGACGCGCTCCGCGACAAATTCCCCGGACTCATGCGACAACACCGACTCAACGCCGATGCCGCTGGCATCGCTGATTGGAAACTGCACCAAGCTCAACTTGTGCTTCGCCAGAATCGGCCGGCTCGCCTGGATCACCGCCCCCAGCGAGGCGTACTTGCTCTTCAAAAACGGGTTCGTCGCGTCAAACACCGCCACCGGCATTTCCGCCTGCGCTAAAGCCAGCGCCGCCGCCAGATGCGTAATGGATTCAGATTTCGTCATAAACTTCGTGGTAATTCGTGAAATCCGTGTCTCAGATGCACCCGCACATGCGGGCGATCTCGATTTCGATCTCCACGTCGCGCCGGTTGTAAGCCAGCGCGGCCTCGCGGTCTGCGCGCCACAGCAAGGGAAAGTCGCCGCCACGCCCGAGCTTGGGCGGCAGCCCGAAGACGCGCGCAACATCGTCAACACCGTTGCCCTCGAACGAGCGCCCGAAGGACAACAGTTCCAGCGTGTCGAAAACGGACTCGTGCCAGGTAGGACGGCCCTTCCAAAACCACAGCAGCGACATCGGGATCTTCAGCCCGTGCACGCGGGCGCGATTCACCAGCATCGGCAGATCAAACCCCTTCACGTTGTGCCCCCCTACGGCCACGCCATCGGCCAGCGCATCGCCCAGCAAGGTCAGGAAGTTCCCAACCAGCTCCTTCTCAGTCCTCGCGGTGAACGACTGAATTCCCGAGTCATCCCCTGCGCCGATCAGCACGGCCTCGGCGGTCTTCCAGTTCAGCGCGGCGTCGGCCAGGTAATCGGCCTTCCTCCGCTCTTTGGCCGCTGCAATCTTCTCCGGGTCCTTCAAATTGGCCGGTGCTGTGAATTCCGGCGCGAGCGCCAGCAGCTTCGCCTCGTCCTGCGGAATGGTCTCAATGTCGAATACGATGTGTTTCATCTGTTTGGTTCTTTCGTTGTTTCCGTTGTTGTTTGTTGAATCCCTGTCCATTTGTGTCCATCAGCGGTTAAAACCCCTCCGAAATTGAGTGTTCCAGGATGAGCAGCGCATCCGCTGTCTTGTGCGTCACGCGGAGATGAGGAAACCGGCGCTGAGCCTCCGACTTGAGCTTGTTTTTCCAGATGGTTTTCGATGCGCACCTCGAAGCCGTGCCGAGGCCGAACCCCTTTTGCCAATCCTGCGGGCGCACCAGCACCAACCGAATGCCCAGCGTCTGAACGACCCCCTGGATAAATCCGAAGTTCTCCCCAAACCGGAACATGGCGGAGCCCGGTTGCCTCTTCCCGACATACCCGCCGACTTCCTCCAGCACACAAACCAGCTCGCACCCCTCGACTGCCGCGGCATCCCGGATCTCGCGCACCAGCGCGACCCTGTCGCCCTCCGTCTTCGGCATCGGCCAGCACTCCGCTTTCCCAAAACTCGAAACCGCCAAGCCACCCGAAACCCCAGGGTCTATAGCCAGAATGGTTTTCATGCCTCCTCCTTCGGAATTCGGATTGTGGGCTTCGGATTTCCCGCGCCAGCGGGTCCCCTCTCTGCGATCTTTGCGCTCTCTGCGGTTAACTCAGCCGCCCGCCCGAACTTCCGATTCCCCTTCCGCAACGCCTCGACCACATCAGGCAGATAGAACCGCACCCGTCCGCGCAGCCTCACGCACGGCAGCTCCTCGCTCTTCACCATCCGGTCCACTGTGCTGACCGAAACCTGCACCGCCGCCGCCAGCCCTGGCCGCGTGAACCATTTCGCCGCCTCCTCTTCCGGCGTCCCCAGCAGAAGCCCGATCAGCCGCTCGTGTGGATTCGCAGTAATCATGCTGCCCCCTTACGCGTCGAAGATTTCGAACGACGGCTTTCCCAGCGCCTCGGCGATCCGACGCTTCATGTCCGCGCCGGGGCACACCCGGCCCGTCTCGATCCGCGAAATTTCGATTTCCCGCGTGCCGACCAGCTCCGCCAGTTCCCGTTGCGTGATGCCCTTGAGCACCCGCGCCGCCGCCATTCTTCGATTCTCTGTCATCGCGTTCTCCGCTTTCGTTTCCGTGGCGAACCACTCGCCGCGTTTACCTAGGGGAAAAATCGCGAAAACAGGGGGTCAAAAAGGGTCGTTTTCCTACGCAAACCACTGTCAGTAAGTGAGATGCGATTTTTTAAAAAATCGCGAAGAAAATCACGAAACCACACTCCGCAGAGGCTCCCTGTGCCAGCTCACGCTGGAGTTCGCCCCTGTGCGGAGCAGTCCGGAGCGGTTGCCGGCTGCACGTCAGCGGGGGGAAAGTGTTTGAGCCCGCATCAACAGCTATATAGTCTCCACGCGCAGCACCGTGAAAGCCGCGGATGCAGTACTCTGAAGAAGCTGAAACTATTATGAAACGCGAACATCGAAGCCGATGCCTGTCCTTGCCCCTGCCTTTGCTGGGGTTGCTGGTCATCGCCTGGAATGATGCCGCCGGCCAGAGCGGCGGCAATTCACCGTCAGCGCGCGATCGGCACACTGCTGTCTGGACAGGCAAGGAGATGATCGTCTGGGGCGGCTACAACAGCAACGGCCCCACCTACTTCAATTCCGGCGCCCGCTACAATCCCACCGCCAACACCTGGACCTCCCTGCCGGCCAACAGCGCCCCCTCCGCGCGAGTCTATCATGCCGCGGTGTGGACGGGCACCCAGATGATCGTTTGGGGCGGCTACAACGCCGGCAATTCCCTGGTTACGGGCAGCCATTACAATCCCACCACCGATTCCTGGACCGCGACCGGCCCCGGCGCCCCCGTCTCTCGCTACTATCACTCCGCGGTCTGGACCGGCACCGAGATGATCGTCTGGGGCGGGCGAAGCGTCGCCTTTTACAACGACGGGGGGCGCTACTCTCCCTATGCCTGGAGCAGCCTCCCCACCGCCGGCGCTCCGTCCGCGCGGGACCTGCACACCGCCGTCTGGACCGGCACCGAGATGATTGTCTGGGGCGGATACAGCTCTACCCTCGGCTTCCTCAATGACGGCGCGCGCTATGCCTGGCTGGTCAACTGGGGCCGGACCATGACGAGCAACGGCGCGCCCGCGCCGCGCGATCTCCAGACCGCCGTGTGGACCGGCACGGAGATGATCGTCTGGGGCGGGTATAACGGCACCTACCGTTTCGCCGACGGCGGACGCTACGACCCGTCGGCGGACGCCTGGACGAGCGTCTCCACCTCGGGCGCACCGGGCCCGCGCGACCACCACACCGCGGTCTGGACCGGCACGGAGATGATTGTCTGGGGCGGGTTCAACGGCGCCGGCAACTACTGGAACGACGGGGCGCGGTATAATCCGCAGACCGACAGTTGGACGCCCGTGTCCACTGCGGACGCGCCTAGCCCGCGGGCCGGTCATACGGCCGTCTGGACCGGCACCGAGATGATCGTCTGGGGCGGGTTCAGCGGCGCCAGTTACGCCACCGACGGTGGGCGCTACAATCCGGCCACCGATTCCTGGGTCGCGCTGCCAACCAGCCCGGCGCCCCCACTCTCCATCAGCCGGGCGGGGAGCGACTCTGCCGTTCTGTCCTGGCCTTCACCGGCCGTCGGCCACGCGCTGGAGGAAAACAGCGACCTTGGCACCACGAATTGGACCCGTGTGGCCGCCACCCCCAGCGACGACGGCGTAACCAAAAGCCTCACGGTACCCTTTAGCCCGGGCGAGCACTTCTACCGGCTCAAATAGGCGCTCACCCGCGCAGCCCTCAGTGCGGGCAGGCGCGCAAAAACCAAATTCAGTTTTTGTGACAGGGCACGCGAGCGTGATGGAGAATCATGGGTAATTACCCGCAAAACGGACGACCGCAAATGAAGACCAACCTTTATAAAACAGCGAGAACTCTGGCAGTGCTCCTCTTCTTGTGCCTGCCGCCGTCCACTGTCCAGGCACAAGTCTGCTTCAGTTACGTCACCAACGCCGGCACGATTACCATAACCAGAGGATGCGGCTGTAGCGGAGCCCTGACCATCCCGGACACGATCGACGGCCTGCCCGTCACCGGCATCGCGGATGGGGCGTTCTTCTTCTGCGGAGGTCTAACCCCGCGTAGCATCACCATCCCCGACAGCGTCACCAGCATCGGGGCCAGAGCGTTCGCCGACTGCAACACCCTGACCAACGTCTGGTTTGGCAGCGGTGTCACCAACATCGGGAACGCGGCCTTCCAAGACTGTTTCGGACTGACCAGTGTGACCATCCCCGGCGGCGTCACCACGATAGCGGAAGGCCCATTCCGGGGCTGCCGCGGCCTGACGAATGTCACGTTCGGCAATGGCCTCACCAGCATCGGAGTCGAAGCCTTCGCCGGTTGCACCAGTCTGACCCGCATCATGTTCCCCGAGAGTCTCACCAACCTCGCAAAAGGTGCGTTCGAAAGCTGCACCAGCCTGACGGGCGTTACCATTCCCAGCGGCGTCACCTACATGGCGGCTTTCTCGTTTTGCAGCAGCCTGACGGCCATTTACTGCCAGGGCAACGCCCCGAGCTTCGACGAACCGCGTTCTTTCGAGGGCACCTACGCCACCGTGTATTACCTGCCGGGGACCACCGGCTGGGGCCCGACTTATGGGTGGCTTTCGACAGCACCCTGGCAGCTTCCGTATCCGGTGATCTTGGGCTTCGAGCCGAGCTTTGGGGTGCAATCCAATAGTTTCGGTTTTGTGATCTCGTGGGCAACGAACGTCTCGGTGGTGGTGGAAGCCTGCACCAATCTGGCCGACCCCATCTGGTCTCCGGTGGGGACTAACGGCTTGACTGACGGCTGGTGCTATTTCAGCGACCCGCAGTGGACGAATTATCCGGCGCGCTGCTATCGGGTGCGCTCGCCATGAACAGGGTTCACCCGCTCTCACCCGCGCAGCGCCACCATCACGAAACTACCTTCCGCAGCGTGTCAGCCAGGTCGCCGCACCGCTCCTCCCAGTCCTCCGGGGCAAGCTCCTCCAACTCAGCCACGACATCGCGGATCAACGCCGGAAAATCCACGTCCCGCTCAGCACCCGAAGCCACCCGCTTGGCGAATTCCATCCCCGCCTGCCCCCTGATGGACTTTCGCCAACGGACGATCTCCGCCAGTGCGGCGTACGCCTTCCCGCGCTTCGGCCACTTCGCCAACTGGCTTCGCAGGGTCGAATCCTTCATGTCGAGGTCCCGGGCGGCCTTCGCTACATCGCCGCCGGCCATGATCGCCAGAAACTCCTCGCGTGCCTCCCGGTCAATGTGTCGCGCAAAGGCGAACATGCCCTCGCCGTGCATCTGTGCCAGGCACTCCTTACCCTTCCGCATCTCACGAAATTCCTTCCGCACCTCGGCCAGCCCAAGCTGAAGCGCCCCAAAACCCTGGCGCATCTCCGCCAACACGTCCGCCGCGCCGACCGCCGTTGCAAAGGGGGTAGAAATCCCGAAATCAGGAGAAGCTGGGGTTCCGGGCCTGCCTTTCCCCCCTTCGCCACTTTCGCGATCTTCGCTCGGCACCAAGCCGGCTTTGGCCGCCACCACGCACGCCAAACCCCGCTCTCCGCACCGAGTCTGGCCCCCAACCAGAACCGCCCGGAAACACCCGGCCATGTTCGGGCACATCGGAACACCGCCCGTGTCCGGCGCTTGCGCCGCCCCGTCGCCCGCCAATGGCGAATCCGCCTCCAGGGCGTCCATGAAACGCCCGACCAACGCCTGCCGCTCAGGCGTCGCCGCGCGTACGCGCGCCACCACATGAGTTGAGACGGTCGCACCCATCGGTACACAAGCCGGCAGTCAACACCTCGCCCAGCAACGGCACTGACCACCGACCACTGTTTACAGCCCGCCGCTTACCGACTTCCGACCGCCAACCTCCCTTTTTCGCTCTCCGCTCCACGCTCCAAGCCCACCACCGCTCTCCGCTCTCCGCTCTCCGCCGCCATCCTCTGATTCGCTCGCATAAGCATCACCTGGAAAAAATTGTTGTCGCTGCGCCGCCCGTCGATTGGCCCGCCTGGCCACTCGCGCGCGCGACCCTTATACACCCCTTTTTCTTCGTCCGAATTCGACCCCTAAGATTCCCGCGAAAACTCGCACCCCCATCCGAAACGCCGCGAAAATTCCCCACATTTTCGCGCAGAAAATAATTCCACAAAACTGTTGACGAGTTTTCACCCGGTTTTTGCCGTCGCCCCGCCGACCTCCATCAAACCCTTGCTCTACCGGCCTAAAGTCCACTTTCCCCACCGTGCAAAAATAAGGTCACGACCCTCAAACTGCCGCCCCAACGGGGCAAGAATATATCAGCCCGGGGTAAGTGAGGAACGAGCGCCACCCCGGGTAGCGCCAGCCCAGAAATAAATCACCCTCGCCCCATCCGATGGGGAGAGGGACGGGGTGAGGGGCACCGGAAAACCTTCAGCTCGCTTCGCTCGGATTGTCTGCTGGCAACCCCGGCCGGCCCCGCAGCCCTTCCCCCTTTCCCTTTCTGTTTGTTCCCCCTTGCCCGTTTTCAGGTCTTTCACCGCGTTGTGCTCCCTCTGCTGCTGGGAGGCTTCAGTCTCTCGCTCTCCACCAGCCCGCTTTCATCAGGGGGCCAGAGCGTGGTGCCCTCCGAGGATTCCTCCCACGCGCCGCCCTGATACGCGGGCTTTTTTGGTGAAGAGCGAGAGACCGAAGCCGAGCAGCAGAGCACAAAAAAAAGACCATGAAAACGAACAAACAGAACAAAAAAGAAAAGCAAAACAAGTCAGAGCTCCAGAGCCGATCCGAGCAGTTGAGCGGGAACAACAACAGCCAAACGGCAACGGCACCGGAGAAACAACAACCCACCGCCCCGCAAAAATCAGTACGTCCCTACGTGAATTTCGAGGAACGCGACCGCAACCGCCAACTCCCGGTTGATAAAGTATTAGACACCCTCCGCCAATGGATGCCCCGCGCGTACGAACTCGCCGAAGTGGTTGGCAAGTGGATTTGGATTTCCTTCCCCGAGCAGCCGGTTGAGACGCTCCGCGCCGACCTCTCGCAGCTTGGCTTTCATTGGAATAACACCCGCAAATGCTGGCAGCACCCGTGCGGTGAGACCCTTCCCCGCGGTCAGCAGAACCCCCGCGAGAAATACGCAACCTATTTCCCCGCCGACCGCATCGCCGCCTAAGCCCACCCGCAACTTTCAACTTTCATCTTCATGAACTCTCAACTTTCAACTCTCAACCCTCAACCCGGTTTGCCCGGTCTGGACGAGCTTGTTAAGCCCTTCAAATTCAACTCGCAGCCCCACGAGTACAAGGTTGTCCCTCTCAGGGAATGCCCCACGCCGGAAAGCTTGCAGCTTTGCGACACCCCGCAGAAAGCCGCCGACTACTGGCGCTTGCACGTGCCCGCCAACCCCTATTTCAACCCCGAATGCGAATGCTTCACGGTGTTGCTTCTCAACACCCGCCGCAGGGTGAAGGCGCACCAGATTGTTAGCTTCGGCACGCACGACACAATTCTTGTCCACCCGCTGACCGTGTTCCGGTTGGCCGTCATCACCTCCGCCGCCGCCCTCGTGCTCATGCACAACCATCCTAGCGGCGAAAGCACGCCGAGCGAAGCCGACATCAAGGTCACCCGCGACCTAATCCGCGCTGGCCAGCTCCTCAAAATCGAAGTGCTCGACCACGTCATCATGGGCACCCCCAGTTTCTCAAGCTTGCGCGAGCTTGGCTATTTTTGCGCCGCCTAAGGAGATTTATGAACACCGACACAAACAACAACAACACCGCCCCTAGTGGCCCGTCCGGCACGGACTTTGGGCCGGTCATCTATCAGTACACCCGCTCGCAAGCGATTGCGGACGGCTTTCAAATCGAAGTCACGAAAACGGCCGAGGAAGCGGGAATCCGCTTCCCCGTATTCATCACGCGGGGAGTTTACGAGCAATGTGTAGCTGTCCCGCCCGGTGTCACCGGGCAGGACGAAGCCGGCCGCCTCTGGGATGTCGTTTGGCTCCTACGCCACGCCATCCTCCGCAGCCGCCCCGGCACGAGCCGGTTGCCCTTTGCGCTCTACGTGCGCAACTCCGACAAGCACCCCGCTCGCCTCACAAAGTTGATTGCCACCGCTGGCGCGGTGGACATAGACGACCCCGCCCCGGCCATCACGATACTTTTGCCGGACGAGGATTGAACCCGCACCGCTGGCCCGGGCCGACCCGGGCCAGCCCTTCACCATGAGCCAAACCTTTCTATCCTTCGAGCAGCAGACCCTCGACGCCGAGCAGGCCCTGGCCGACGCCAAACGCGCCGCCAAGGAAGCTGCCGCCGCCGCCAGAGCTGCCGCCAAGCAGAAAGAGGAGATGGAGAAATCCACCCGCCGCTTGATGCGTGAAGCCGCCTACCGCCGCAAACACCCGCCCGGCTCTGCCCAGTGCGGCATCAATTGGTACCCCGCTGGCAGTGGCTGGACCCATTGCCACAAGTGCGGGCAGGCCCTCGTTTACACCACCGACCGCAACGCCCCACGCCGGGATTGCCCCGGCCACCGCCCATGAATATCCTCGCCGCCCGAAAATACCAGACGCCCCGCAACGGCCCGCTCACTCTTGAGCAGACCGAGACCCGGCGCCTGGCCTACGCCATAAAGACCACGGCCAGCCCCTCGATTGACTTCGACACCGCCGCCCGCGAAATGGCCGCCCTCATCACCGGCCCTTGCTGGCTTGTCCCCATCCCCGACAGCAACGGCAACACCGACGCCAACACCCGCCTTGCCCACCACATCGCGACGCACTGCCCCGGCGCTCAGATAGTCAAAGCCATCTATCGCACCCGGCCAGTGCAGTCCCAGTGCGCCCGCCACAAGCTGGCGCTTGGCCCCATCGCACCCGAGCAACACCACCTTGCCCGCAATCGCAAGGTGTTGACGCTCCGCCAAACCTATTTCGTGGACAACGTCACGACGAGCGGCAACACCTTGGAAGCCGCCCGCCTCGCTCTCGGCTTCGGCGCTGGCCTTGTGTTCGCCGACGCCGCGACCCGCCGCACCCAAATCCAAGCCACCCTCTTTTGAACTCGCACTTTCGCCAAGGGGCAGCCACCCGGACGCCAGTCCGCAGTGCGGCACCTTAATCTGCCAGCCGGTGGCTGCCCCTGGCCAAAATTTTTCGCGCTTCGCGCGCTCTCCTTTCCTGCGCCGCTGGGCCTCACGCCGGCCCAGGCCCGCGCCAAAGGATTTATCCTCTGGACACCTTGTCTTTCCCCGGACGGGGTTCCACCCTCGACCCGCCAGGACCTGGCAGCCCTGGACCCGCCACCTATACACCCGACATTTCCGGAACCTCCCCGATCTGCTGTGGCTCTCGACCCTCAGTGCTGATCCGTACGGCTGCCGCGCCCCGGCCCCACCGGCAGAATCTGACCGCGAATTATGCCCTCCTGAGAAGTCACTACACTAAGGTACAGTTTGCCCCGTTTGAGCTCGCCAACGGCCTCGTCGCTGAGGGGAACCTCCCCGCCGAAAGAAGTCTCGCTCGCGCCGGGCGTGACGCTAAAGAGCCACGGGTGCAGATCGGCGACAAGATTCGTCGAAGTCGAATGTGGACCTGCCGGGCCAAAAATTCCCGCCGAAGTCCAGGCAAAGCCGGTCCTGACCGTGAACCAGTAGCCAAGGCAGTTGCCGGTCAGCGTAAACGAACCGCTCCCTTCAACCGAACCAGGCTTGCGCGGTCGCTCGCTGGCGCCACTCAACGTGGCTGTGAATGGTACTGGGACCGTGGCTTGTTGCAGGGGCGCGGAAAAAAGCGGATCTTGGACCCCGTTAGCCGTGCCGCGAATTTGCAGGAGGACCGTTCCACCCTTCGCCGAAAGCATCTGCTCCAGGTTCGGGTGGGTAACGAACGATCCAGTAAAGCGGGTGCCATCGAACAACGGCTGAATTCCCCAACCCGGGTCAATGCCAGGAGGGCCACAGTCAGGAGCCATGCCGGGCAACGGCGCAAAGAATTCTCCGACCTGCCAACTCCCGCTTGTGCCCGTCCCGAAGTCCAACGGATACACCTTGTTGTGGACCAAAAGCACTGGTTCGAGCGTTGTTCCCGAGACCCAGGACTGAAAGAGTGTGGATGTGAACGAAACCTGCCCCCGGTCAACGGTGAGGATAATCTTGCCGGCAATGGCGCCTTCGTTGTGGCCGGTGAGCAGTGCGCCCGAGAACGTCGAGTCCGCGCGCACGTCAAGCGTGACGATCATGGAGGCACACGCAAGTGAGAGGCTGATGAGTGATCTCTTCATAGGCAGAGGAACGGTAAAACCATAACAACAAGTTTCCAAGGACGGAGGACCAATGAAATTAGGCTCTTGCGCTCTCGCATGAATTCAACCCCCGCATAGGTGAGCGGCGATTCCTTTTCGGATCCACCCGTCATGAGGCCATCTTACGGAATGGGACCCCCATGTCAAGCGTGCGTGTAATCCGCCCTGGACCCGCCCGCCACTCTTGTTGTCAGCATCCTTGCGCCCTTTGCGATCTTGGCTTTTCCCCAAATCACTCGCCCCAATCCCGACCGGGCCGAATTGCCCCATGCCGCCACCACGGCGCGCAGCGGACCGTCGTCCAAGTCGCCCAGGCTCCGAGCGGTCAGGCCCGGTGACGCCTACCCTCAACTCTCAACCATCAACCCTCAACCAGTTCCGCGTCAGCCCGCGGACTCCCTGGCCGTGAGGCTGACCACGAAAGACGCCCCAGGATTGCTGTGCCGCATGGTCCCCGGGGCCGCTGCATTGTTGTTGGGGTTGTCGTGTTCATTTTTGTTCCAGTCCCTTCGCCCTTCACCGCGCGGCTTTGGTGCGGGGGCCGGGACAAGTGGTGCCCTCTGAAGACCACTCCCACTGGCCGCCCGCAGTCGCCGCGCTTTTTGGTGAAAGGGCGAAGAGCCCGAAACAAACAAAAAACATGAACACGACAAATCAAAACAACACCGCAGCCCCATCCATAACCGTCGCTCCCCGCAATCCCGCCAAGGGCGTCCTCAACTTCGTGGTCACCCTCACGACCCACAAAGACGTCCGCAGCTACCCCTGCCGCTCCCTGGAAAGCGCGATCAAGCTGGTCGAGCGCTTCATTGCCGGCGTCACCAAGCCCGCCCGCCCCTCCACCCCGGAGGCCGAAACCAACCCGCACCAGTACGACGGCCCGCCCCGCACCGCCGAACAGGTGGCCGCATAAGTCGAACCTCCCCGGCGTCAGTCGGGGATTTCTTCTGCTCGCGAACAACGCCCACCCATCCCCAAATGCTCGCCGGGCACACCTGCTTTTCCTTCCACTCGACAACCCGATGTCATACACTATGCCCCAGAAGTGCTGTGACCCTATCAACCATCACGCCCGAGCCAGCGAGAACCGCTGCTCCGCCGACCCCTAACCGGGTCCCCGAAGCTGGTCAGGTCGTCCGCGTTCGCACCCGCACCTATCTCGTGGGCCCGGTCGAGAAGCAGCCCAACGGCTCCGGCACTCTCGTTCGTCTCGCCTGCCTCGACGACGACGCCCAAGGCCAGCCGCTCGAAGTCGTATGGGAATTGGAACTCGCGCCGGAAATCCTGGACCGCGAAGCCTGGCAATCCATTGGCAAACACGGCTTCGACAACGCCCGCCATTTCAGCGCCTTCATCCACACCCTCCGCTGGAACTGCGTCACGGCCACCGACCCCCGAATCTTCCAAGCGCCCTTCCGCGCCGGCATCCGCCTCGACGCCTATCAGCTTGAGCCGTTGCGCAAGGCGCTGTTGCTCCCCCGCGTCAACCTATTCATCGCTGACGACGTCGGCCTGGGCAAAACCATCGAAGCCGCCCTCATCGCCAGCGAACTCCTCTTGCGCCGCCGCGTCCGGGAAATCCTCGTTGCCTGCCCGCCGTCAATGCTCGGTCAGTGGAAGGACGAACTGGAAGTCCGTTTCGGCCTCACCTTTGAGATTCTCGACCGCGCCTACCTGGAGCGCATCCGCCAGGAACGCGGCTACGGCGTCAATCCCTGGACTACTTTCCCGCGCTTCCTCATCTCCCACAATCTGCTCATTGACGAAACCTACACCGGCCCCCTTCGCGATTGGCTCGACAACTTGCGCCCCGGCTCGCTTCTGATTTTCGACGAAGCTCACCACGCCGCCCCGTCGAGCGGCTCCAAATACGCCATTGATTCTCGTATCACGAAAGCCATCCGCGACCTCGCGCCGCGCTTCGAGCACCGCCTTTTCCTCTCCGCCACGCCCCACAACGGCCACTCCAACAGTTTCAGCGCCTTGCTCGAACTGCTCGACCCGCAGCGCTTCACACGCGGCGTCAAGGTCCTCAAGAGCAGCCTCGACGACGTAATGGTCCGCCGCCTGAAAGAAGACCTGCGCCAGCTCATCGGCGGCTTTCCCAAACGCGAACCCGTTCAGGTTGACCTCTCCGGCCTGCCGCCGGAAACGGCCGAGCTAAAGCTCTCCAAACTCCTCGACGAATATCGCCAGGTCCGCCAGCTTCGCTTGGCGGACGCGACCAAGCGCAAACAAGCCGAAGCCGCCTTGCTCGTCTCCCACTTGCAGCAACGCCTGCTTTCCTCAGTCGAAGCCTTTGCCCGCACCCTCGCCGTTCACCGCCGCACCATGGAGCGCATTTGGGCCGCCACCACGTCGCCCACTGCGCCCGCGCAAACCGCTCCGCGCCTCGACTTGCTCTCCCGCGGCCTCGACCGCGAAGACGACCGTTCCCAGCTTTCCGAGGAGGAGCAGGGCCAACTGCTTTCCCAGGAAGTCGAAGCCGCAACCGCTGCCACCGCCGGCAACGCACAACGCGCCGACGTTGCCCGCGAGAAGGCCCTCCTGTCCGAAATGGAACTAGTCGCCGACCACGCCCGCGGACAGCCCGACGCCCGCGTCCGTTACCTGCTCGACTGGATCCGTCGCCAAATGTGCCCCGGCGTCGCGCTGCCCGGCCAACCGCCGCCGCAGCCCGGCGCGAAGTGGACCGACTTGCGCCTGCTGATCTTCACCGAGTACGACGACACCAGGCGCTACCTCGTGGAAATGCTCCGCGCCGCCATCGCCCAAACCGACCTCGCGGAGTTCCGCATCGAGGTCTACCACGGCCCCACACCGCTCGACAAACGCGAGGCCATCAAACGCGCCTTCAACGAACACCCGCAGAAGCACCCCGTTCGCATCCTCGTCGCCACCGACGCCGCCCGCGAGGGCATCAATCTCCAGGCCCACTGCCACAATCTCTTCCATTTCGATGTCCCGTGGAATCCCAGCCGCCTGGAGCAGCGCAACGGACGTATTGACCGGAAGCTCCAGCCGTCGCCCGAAGTCTTCTGCCACTACTTCGTTTACACCCAGCGCCCCGAGGACCGAGTTCTGCGCGCGCTCGTGCGCAAGACCGAAACCATCCGCAAGGAACTCGGCAGCCTCGCCCAGGTCCTCGAGGATCGCCTCGCCACCACGCTTCGCACCGGCATCCGTCACGACGAAGCCGACAAAATGGCTGCTGAAATCGAAGGCCAGCAACTTGACCCCGAAAAACGCGCCGCCGCCGAAGAAGAATTGGAAGCGGCGCGCGAGCAAAAGAAGTTGGGCGAGCAGATTGACCTGCTCCGCAACCGCATCAACGACGCTTCCAAATGGATCGGTCTGGACATGGACCAGCTCCGGGACACACTCTCCTGCTCCCTGGAGTTGCTCGGCGCCGAACCGCTGAAGCAAGCCCCGACGCCGGCCAACACCCCCACCCGCTACGCATTTCCGAACCTCGACACACGCCACGGCGCCGACCCCTCCTGGTCCGCCACCCTCGACACCCTTCGCGCCCCCCAGGACCAAGACCAGCGCCTCTACGAGTGGCGCAAGGAATCCCCCATCCGCCCCGTTGTTTTCAACCCACCCGAGGGCATTGACGACGATACCGTCCAACTCCACTTGCAGCACCGCGTCGTTCAACGCCTGCTTGGCCGCTTTCTCGCCCAGGGCTTTGTTCACCACGACCTCTCCCGCGCCTGCCTGGCCCACACCTCCGACGCCATCCCTCGTGTCGTCCTGCTTGGACGCCTCTCCCTTTACGGCACCGGCGCGGTCCGCCTCCACGAGGAAATCATCACCGTAACCGCCCGCTGGACCGAGCCGCCCACCCGGCGCGGCACGCTCGCCCCCTACGCCCGCGAGGCGGAAGCCAAGACCCTAGAATTACTCGAAAGCTCCATGCACCCCGGCGCGCAACCCAAAGTCCCCGACGTTGTCGCCACCCGCCTGCAAGCATCCCTCGCGCGTGACATCGAAGAACTGCTTCCGCACCTGGAGCAACGCGGCCAGGACGCCAAGACCGACGCCGAAGCCAAGCTCAAAAAACGCGGAGACGACGAGGCCGATTCCATCCGCCGTGTCCTTGAGGACCAGAAACGCCGCGTTTTGACCGAACTCGGTCGCTACGACCAAACCCAGTTGCTCCTCAGCATAGACCTGGAGAAACGTCAACTTGAATCCAACCGCCGCTATTGGGACCGGTGGCTGGCAAACGTCGAAGGCGACCTAAAAAGTGAGCCGGACCGCGTCCGCAGCTTCTACCAGGTTGCCTCATTCCGCATCGAACCCGTCGGCCTCGCCTACCTCTGGCCCGTGACCGGATAGCGTATGCCCGCCGACCCCACCATCCGCGACCACAAAGCCTGGCTAGGCTATGTCCAGCAGGAAGGCCTGGTCGTCTCCCCCGCCGCGCTGGTGGACGCCCAGGTCGTCCTCGACCGGAACACGATCCCGATGCAGGAACGGTTCCTGCCCTTCGTCAAGGGGGCCGCGCCCGACGGCGAAGAACCGGCGCCCGCCATAACCAATTTCCCGACCTTCGCTCGCGGCTTCCTCCAGTGGCCGGACGACTGCCTCCACGGCCTCGACCCAGCCCGGCCTTTGCCCGACTCGCTCACCGTCGTCTTGCAGGATGGCGAATCCATTTCCCCGTCATTCGCCTTTAAGGACCCGCGCCCAAAAGACGCAGACCAGCCGTGGCTCCTCCTCGTCCAAACACTCCCCCTGGCCACCGACCTCGACGCCCGTACCGCCGCCGACGAACGCGGCTGGTCTGCGTCGCCCATCCAGCGCCTTGAACGGCTGCTCCGCGAAACCCGCGTTCCCATCGGCCTGCTCACCAACGGCGCGCAAATCCGTCTCATCTACGCCCCGCATGGCGAGAACTCCGGCAACATCACCTTCCATGTGCAATACATGGTCGAAGTGGCAGGCCGCCCCATCCTCGCCGCGCTCCACATGCTGCTCGGTGAATGCTGCGCTGGCGCTGTCCCCACCACCGCGCGCCTGCCAGCCCTGCTCGCCCGCAGCCGGGAATACCAGAGCGCCGTCTCCACTACCCTGGCCGGCCAGGTCCTCGACGCCCTTTATGAACTCCTGCGCGGCTTCCAGGCCGCCGACGAGCACACCAAAGGCGAACTGCTCCGTTCCGTCCTCCAGAAAGACCCTGACCAGGTTTACTCCGGCCTGCTCAACGTCCTCATGCGGCTCGTTTTCCTGCTCTTCGCCGAAGACCGGGGCATCGTCCCCACCGACCCGAAAACCAAACGCGCTACCGGGCTCTATGTCCGTCACTACTCCGTCCACGGCCTTTTCGAGCGGCTCCGCGCCGACGCCGAGCACTACCCGGACACCATGGACCAGCGGTACGGCGCTTGGGCGCAACTCCTCGCCCTTTTCCGCGTCGTGCATGACGGCTGCAAACACCCCCAAATGCAGATGCCCGCTCGCCGCGGCAACCTCTTCGACCCCGCCCGCTTCCCATTCCTTGAAGGCCGGGTGCGGGACCCTCAACCCTCAACTCTCGACCCTCAACTTCCCCTAGTCAGCGACGGCATCCTCTACCGCGTCCTCCACAACCTCCTCATCCTCGACGGGGAACGCCTCAGCTACCGCACCCTGGACGTTGAGGAAATCGGCAGCGTTTACCAGACCGTCATGGGCTTCCGCCTCGAAATCGCCGCCGGGCCATCCATCGCTATCAAAGGGAAAGCCAAGAAAGGCGGCGTCCCGGCGGCCACCACCATCAACCTCGACGAACTCCTTGCCGCGCCGGCCAAAGACCGCCCCAAGTGGCTCGCCGCGCGCACCGACCAGGAACTTTCCGGCGACGCCGAGAAAGCCCTCAAAGCCGCCGCCACCATTGACGGCCTGCTCGCCGCGATCGAACGCAAGGTCGCCCGCAACGCCACCCCGGCGCCGGTGGCCAAAGGCGGCCTGCTCCTTCAGCCTACCGACGAACGCCGCCGCAGCGGCTCGCACTACACGCCGCGCTCCTTCACTCAGCCCATTGTCCGCAAGACGCTCCAGCGCATCCTCCAGCGCCTCGGCCTGCACCCCACGCCAGAGCAAATCCTCTCCCTCAAGATTTGCGACCTCGCCGTCGGCTCCGCCGCCTTCCTCGTCGAGACCTGCCGCCAGTTGGCCGAAGAACTCCTGAAAGCGTGGCGTCACCATGGCGGACGCCCATCAATCCCGCCGGACGAAACCGAGGAGCTGCTTGCCATGCGCCTCATTGCGCAACACTGCCTCTACGGCGTGGACCGCAACCACATGGCCGTTGACCTCGCCAAACTCTCTCTCTGGCTCGCCACCCTCGCCAAAGATCATCCCTTCACCTTCCTCGACCACGCCATCCGCTGCGGCGATTCCGTCGTCGGCCTCACCCGCCGCCAAATCGAGGATTTCACCTGGGGTCCGGCCGCTGGCCACCGCCTCCTTTTCAGCGACGACGTCCGCAAACGCACCGCCGCCGCCTTGCGCGAGCGCCAGGCGCTGCTCGCCCTGGGCGACGACTACACCTCGCCTCAGCTCAAACGCGATAAACTCGAAAAGGCGGATGAACTCCTGGACACCGTTCGCTTCATCGGCGATGCCGCCATCGCGGCCTTTTTCAGCGCCGACAAGGACAAGGCCCGCGAGCACAAACGCCTGGAACTGGCGGCGCGGATTTCCGATTACCTGGCCAAGGGCAACATCCACCAGCGGCCCACCGCCGAAGTCACTGCCCTCCGAAGCGGCCGGTTCCCAGTCGATCCGTTTCACTGGGAAATCGAGTTTCCTGAAGTGTTCGACCGCGAGAATCCGGGCTTTGACGCCATCGTGGGCAACCCGCCGTTTTTGGGCGGAAAGCGAATCAGTACAAGTTCCGGCAATGCTTACCGGGATTTCCTCTCGGCCGCGTGGCCTCATACGTCAAGCAATGTCGACTTGTGTGGCTACTTCCACCTCCGGTCGTACGAGGCTCTGTGCGGCACTGGGTGTTACGGACTTATCTCCACGGAACGGATTCTCATCGGCGAGTCTAAGACACATTGTCTCGATTTCATCGAACAGAAGGGCGGAACCTTCTACGACGTGGTTCCGAGTATGCCCTGGCCTGGGGAGGCCAGTGTCATCATCGCAGTTCTCCATATGGCGAAGGCCGGGGACCAGACCGCGTCAGAACAGGTGCAAGCCCCAGCGATTGCCCTGCGCCTCACAGCAAACGAGGCGTTCAGTTACGTGGGCTGTGCAATCCAAGGGCTAGGCTTCGTCCTTGAAGAAGGCGAATACGAGGTGCTGAAGGCGAAAGGCGAGTCGCGGGTAGCGCGACCCTTCTTGATAGCTCAGGACCTCAACACTGAGATCCAGGCTGTGCCTCGGCGCAGAATCATTTTCTTCGAGGGCATGCAACTGGAGGAGGCACAGAGATACCCGACTGCACTCGAAATCATCCGTAATCGGGTCAAGCCGTATCGAGATACCGTCAACCGCGAAGCGCACCGAAAATACTGGTGGAGGTATGGTGACTGGCGTCCTGGCCTTTACAGAACCCTGGAACGCCTACCCGCGGCGCTCGTCGTCGGGATGACCTCGAAACACCTGGGTTTCACTTTCGTTCCCTCCGGCTACGTGTTTGACCAAACTGTTACCGTGGTTGCTTCGGACAGCTTGAGTATGTTCGCGGTTGTTTCTTCCCGGGCACACTCGGAATGGGCTCTGAAATACGGGGCCAACCTGGGAGGTACCCCACGCTACAATCCCACGCGCTGCTTCGAGACGTTCCCGTTCCCGGGAGGGTGGGAGACGAGCGTCACACTTGAGGCGACGGGGCGGGATTACAATGAGTTCCGCGCCGCGCTCATGGTGCGTAACAACGAGGGCCTGACTAAGACTTATAACCGCTTCCACGACCCCGAGGAAAATTCGCCCGACGTTATCCGCCTGCGCGAACTCCACGCCGCCATGGACCGCGCCGTCCTCGAAGCCTACGGCTGGCCCGACCTCATCCCGCAGTGCCAGTGCGAATTCCTGCTCGATTACGAAGACGAAGACGACGGCCTCGAGGAAACCGGCCGCCGCCGCAAGAAACCCTGGCGCTACCGCTGGCCCGACCTCGTCCGCGACGAAGTCCTCGCCCGCCTCTTGAAACTGAACGCCGAGCGAGCGGAGGAAGAACTCCTCGCCGGCACCACCGCCGCGAAGCCGGCGAAACGCAAGAAGACCCAGCTCCCGCCGGACTGGGCCGCTTCCACGACCGCCGAGCGCAGGCTGCCAACCGACTTCCGCCTGCCCGCCTCGCAGCCACTGCTCTACACAACGAATCTGGTGGTTGGCCTCTTGTCCGAATCAGGCGGAACCCTAGCTTGGCCTCGCCTGCTCGACGCCTTCGTCCTGGCGACGCATCCGAAGTTGATGCAGCGCCTCGCCGCAGCAGAGCTCTCCCCGCTCGCGAAAGCCTGGGCGGCACGTTGGAACGAAACGGTGCCGGACGGCTTGCTACTGCCCAGCCTGAATCAACTCGGTGCCAGCAATCTCACCGTCACCGGTGGCAGCGACGGCCCCGTGTTCCACCTGCTGGACGGCCCGCGCCCGCCGGCCACGGACGATGTTCGCTACGATGCCTGGCTCTCCTTGCGCCTTGCGGCCACCCTGGCCCCCGATGCCGTGCAGATCCCCGACCGCGCCAAATGGACCGGGGAAGCTGAGAAGCTCGTCCTCGCGTAGCGCTTATGAAATCAGATAAACAACCCGCCTTGCCCGGCCTCGCCGTCGCGCCCCCGAACGACGGGCCCCTTTCCCTCGCCCCGGCCAACGGCCGCGCCGATCCGGCCGTCTGGATTGCGAAGCTCGCCGTTTACAAGGATTGGCCACCCTCGAAAGACACCTTGCTCAGGCAGGTCATCCACCTCCGGCGCGGTCTCAACATTCTTCGCGCGCTTCCCACCGGTTCCACGGACGAGGCGTCGCGCCTGGCCGGACACGGCGCCGGCAAGACAACCTTTTGCCGGCTCATCCGCTATATGCTCGGCGAAGAACCAGCGGGCACCAAGGGTTTCCGGGACGGCTTTCGCGCCAGGTTCGAAAACGGCTGGGTTCTTGCCGAAGTCTTCGTGGCCGGAAAACTCTGGCTCGTCGGACGCCCGCTGCGTCAAAGCGGACATCATCCGTTCGCCAGACTCAACGGCTCGCTCGATGACGAGTTCCCTGCTTCACCCTCGCGGGCCGGTTTCAAGGACTACGAGGCTGCCATGGACGCGGCCGTCTTCGGTGGAATGAAATTCCGCACCCTCGCGGATTGCCAGAAGCCCCTGGACTGGCCCCGGCTCATGCCCTGGCTCTCGCGCGATCAGGAAGCGCACTTCAGCGGCTTGCTCGACTGGCGCCGCGAGCAGGACAGCGATTCCAGCAGCCCTTACGTCTCCGCCGACGACAAAGCGAACCTCATCCGCATGACCTTGGGCCTCGTTGACGAAGAGGAACAGACGCTCCTGGCGGAGTTCGCCCGCAAAGCGGAGGCGCACGAACAGAAGACTCGTGATCGTCCAAAGCTGGAATTCACTGTCGAGCGAGAGAAGGCATTGCTCGAGGCTACGCTCCGCATGAAGGTCGCCAGCCCTGACGCACCGCTGCTGCAACACGAGGTGGACAAGAAAGTCGCCGCGCTCCGGAACGCAGCCGACCAGGCCCTCGCTTCGGTAAAGCAGAACGAGGAAATTGACAAGCTCCTCGCGTTGGTCAGCCAGCGGCGGGCCGAGTGGGGCTTCGCCAACGCGTTGGCCGAGGAACTCGAGGAGACGATCGACTTAGCGGAAGCGCGAGCAAAAGGCGTGCAGCCTCCGCCGGCGAAAGCGCCCCACGAAAAAGACCCGTATCGTGAGGCCCTCAAGGGAATGGGACCGTTCCCCGGTTACTGCTCCCATCCAATGGACCGCGCCTGGAAGGCGCAATGTCCCATCGCTCACGAGCGCCCCAAGGACGACGAGATCACCGACACCACCAAAACGCTCGCCACCGAAACCAAGTCACCCGCGACGGGACTTGCCGGAATGAAAGTGGAACTGGAGCGGCGCAAGAAGCTGGCCGCTCCGAAGAAGCAGGCCCTCGAGACTGCCATCGGCGCGCTGTCCTTGGCCCGCGAACGCCATCAAAAGGAACTCGACAAACTGAAAGCCCCCGGTCAGGAGGCCGCCAGGACCGAGGCGCTCCTTGCTAGCTATCGCCGAGCCTGCTCCGACCTCGCCCAATGGGACGCGGACCTGAAAGAGTTGAAGCGCAGCAAGGAAGAGTTGGACGCCAAACTTAACGAGCTGACCGCGCACCACAAGAAGCTGTTGGGCCAATTCGGCCGCATTTTCAACCACATCGCTCATCGGCTGCTGGGCGACGCCGTCACCGGCACCGCCCGCTTCTCCGGAAAGACCATTGTCCCCGAACTAGAATACCACGGCCCTCGGGACAGCGCCGCCCTCAAGGTCGTACGCTGGTTGATCTTCGACCTCGCCGCGCTCGCCCTGGGAATGACCAACACCGCCGCCCACCACCCGCGCTTCCTCATGCACGACAGCCCGCGCGAGGCCGACCTGGTCGCCGCAATCTACGTCGCTCTATTCAGCACCGCCCGCGATTTCGAGGAAGCCTGCGGCACGTCCCCGGCCTTCCAATACATCGTCACCACCACCGAGCCACCCCCCAAAACCCTTAACAAGGCACCTTGGGTCATTGAGCCGATTCTCGACGCCTCCACCGAGAAAGGCCGACTCCTGGGCGTAGACATCTAGGAAGTTCAAATGCAATTAAACCGCAGCATTTCTGCACAAATGTTGACATGATTGCATAATTCTGCAACATTACAGCTATGATTCTACAGTTTTCAGTTTCTAACTACCGATCGTTCCGAGAACTGCAAACCCTAAACATGGCCGCCAGCAGCCATGACAAAACCTTGCCGGACAACTGCATCACCACAGATCTGCCCGGGCTGGCTGGCAAACGCTGGGTCAAAGGCGCAGCCCTCTACGGCGCCAACGCCAGCGGCAAGACGACAGTGCTGGAGGCTTTGGAGGCCCTCGCCGGCATGGTGAGAACGTCCGCCGGGATCACCGATCCGAAGGAGCCAATCTCCCAAATTGATCCATTCGGCCTGGCTCCAGGAGAGCCGGAGACGCCCACGGCCTTTGCGCTTGCTTTTGTGGCTGACGGAGTGCGCTACGAGTACCGCGTTGCCGCCACGCGCGAACGAGTGTGGCATGAGTCCCTCCGCGCCTTTCCCAAGGCGAAGGAGCAGATTTGGTTCAACCGGGATTGGAATGCTGGCTCAGAAGCCTACGAGTGGTCGCCTGAACGCCCCAGCGGCTTTCAGCGTGATCCGCAGCTCGAGGGCTACACGCTGGCCAACGTCCTCTTCCTGTCGAAGGCTGTGGCGAACAACCGCCCTGAACTCGATCCAGTCTTCCGATGGTTCAGAGAGCGCGTGAAGTTCCTCGACTTGAGGCCCGGCAACCGGGTCGGACTCCGCTTCACGCTCAAAAGGGTTCAAGAGCAGACCCCCTTGCACGATCGGATTGTCGCGCTTCTCCGCCACGCCGATTTGGGCGTGACGGACGCGCGGGCAATCGAACGGCGCCCGCCAGATGAAGAGGTTGAGAAAATCGCCGCAGATCTGCCACCGGAAATGCGCGAGCGAATTCTCAAGGACCGATGGCTCCAGCCGGAGCTGCTCCACCGCGGCAGCAAATCAGCGAACCTGCCCTTGCCCTGGGACACCGAGTCGGCGGGCACGCACCGTTTCTTCGGACTCACGGGGCCCTGGCTCGACATTCTGAGCAACGGCTACACCCTCTGTGCGGACGAGCTCGAAACCAGCATGCACCCGATCATGGTGTACGAGTTGCTCAAACTCTTCTTCAGCGCCGAGCATAATCCCAACGGCGCTCAGATCCTCTTTACTACCCATAACCCGCTGCTCCTGGACCCAACGCTCATGCGGCGCGATCAGGTTTGGTTCACCGACAAGAAGGATACCGGCGAATCGTTCCTCTACCCGCTCACGGATTACCAGCCGCGCAAAGGCGAATCACTCGTGCGCGGCTACATGTCGGGCCGCTACGGCGCAGTGCCCTTTGTCCCCGCGGGATTGCTAGGCTCCTTCCCAACCCACGGAGCGGCCGAGTCAACCGAAAAGGCTCCCAATGAGTGATGACGCCCCATACGACCCCAATTGGTGGCGCGCCGCCAAGGCCCTGAGCTTGGAACGCAAACGGCGCGCGGCGGTCGCCGCGGCACCGGCCAAACTCGGTGACTCGTTTTTGATCGTCACCGAAGGAGAGGTGACCGAGCGGCTGTACTTCGAGGCGACACGCGAAACTTTGCAAGTCAACGCCGTCACCGTGCGAGTTGTCCACCCGGCCTGCACCGACGCGGAAGGTCTCGTCCGAGCGGCGATTGAAGAACGAGACGCCGCGCTGCAAGGCCGCAGCCGCTTCGCGGCGGGCAACTGCAAGGTGTCACGCTACGACCACGTCTGGGTGCTGTTCGATACCGACGTGCCCGCGCGCCAGGCCCAGCTCGGTCCGGCCCTGCAGTTGGCGAACAATGAACGCATTCATGTCGCCCACTCAACGCCAAGCGTCGAGATTTGGCTGCTGCTCCACTTCCGCGACAGACCGGGCCCCTTGCTGGATAGCGCCGCAGCCGAGCACGCGGTCGGCGATGCTTGGGGACAACGCTACGAGAAGACCGCCGAGGCGTTCCCTAACCTCTGGCTCGCGCTCAGACCCAACATCCCCATCGCCGTCACCCGCGCGGCCCAGGTCCGGCAGTACCACCAGGATGCTGCCACACCGTTTCCGCCGAACCCTTCAACCCAGTTAGATCTCCTTGTGCGGGCACTCGACGCGTCAGTTCAACCTCCGCTCCGCATCCTCCGATGATCCTCAGAAGTCAGAAGGCATCCCCCTATGAACTCCCCGCAAGTCCGTTCTGAACTCGTCGAAGCCCTCAAACTCGACCTCGTCGGCCCCGACAACGACCACGCCTTTGCCCACGAGCTGCTGCCCGACGCGCCCTCGCGCTGGTATCTCTCCGGCTTCCTCGTTCCCTCAGAGGCCCCCGCCGACCAGAAGACCGACGAAACCTCCTCCGAAGAAATTGACAGCGGCGGGAACACCGGCGGCACCGACGACGACACCGAGCCAGACCGTGCTGCCGCGCGCAAAAGCATTCTGCCCTCCTCGATGGGCCTCAGCGTCCTGGTCGCTCCCGGCGTCGAAACCCTGAATGCTATTGTGGCCTGGGGCGATTATGTTTACGAGGGAGCAGAGAACGAACCGGCGATCAGCGCGCCAACCCCCGAGCCCCACCCCGAAGACCCAGACACGCTCGAGGAAAAGCCCGGCAACTACAAAGCGGGCAGCGGGGCGCCGCCCAAACCGCCGAAAGGCTACCGCCGCGACCCGAGGGAAGAGAGCGTCTCTATCTCCCTGCCCGCACCCGGCGGCAAGCCGAACCAATTGCCCGTGCCCAACAGCGGCGGCCTCACCTTGAGCGTAACCGTCCGCGCCGTGCCTGCCGCCGGTCACGCTTCCACCCGTTTGCCTGCCGGCGCTCGCTCCGTCTCCGTTTTCCTCGTCAACCATCGCCCACCCAACAAGGAACGCGGCTATCGCGCCTTTGCCTTCCAAACCTGCCTTAAGCTCATTGCCCCGCAGCCCTTCACACCTCGCCCCGACCTGCGCGGCACCAACTCGGGCGCGGCCACCGAGGAATGGGACGAGCAGGTTGCCGATCTCCAGTTCCGAGACGTCTTTGAATACGCCGTCGGCCACGGTGTTTCTGCCACCACCGAGCGCGAGCCGGGCGGTGCTTGCCGCGTTGTGAAGACCACCTGGATCCCGACCGCCGAAGTCGAGAAGGTTTCCCCAGCCCCAATCCCCGACGTGGAACTGCGAATCGAAGCGCTCGGCGCGCTGGCCGACCACGCCGAGGCACAAGCCAAGCTTTCCCCGTTGGTCGCTCATTACCGAGAGTGGCTGGACGTCCAACAACAGAAAGCGGCGGCGGCGCACCTCGAAGCCCGCCACACTCAGACCGCTCAAGACCTCATCCTCTCCGCCCGGCACACCGCCGACCGCATTCAGGCCGGCATCGCCGCACTCGCGGACCCGCAGTTGCTCGACGCCTTCCGCATCGCCAATCGCGCCATGGCCGCCTCCGCCCGGCAGCGCGAGCTCGTCCGCCACCAGGGTGACGCCAGCAAAGTGCAGCCGCCCACATGGTATCCCTTCCAGCTTGCTTACATCTTGATGAATCTCCGGGGCATCTTCGACCCCACGCACTTGGACCGGGAAACGGTTGACCTCCTCTTCTTCCCGACGGGTGGCGGCAAAACCGAGGCGTACCTCGGCCTCGCTGCCTTCGCCATGGTGTTGCGCCGCCTTCGCCATCCCGGCATCCGCTCCGCCGGCGTCTGCGTCTTGATGCGCTACACTCTCCGCCTGCTCACCTTGGACCAGTTGAGCCGTGCCGCCGCCGTTATCTGTGCCCTCGAATTGGAGCGCGAGAAAGACAAACCCAAGCTTGGCGAATGGCCCTTCGAAATTGGACTGTGGGTCGGCTCGGCCGCCACGCCCAACCGCATGGGCCGGCGTGGCGACACCAGCTCCGCGGCGAAGTACACCGCCTACACCAAGACGATGCACTTTCAGAAGAATTCCAACAGCAATCCCGCTCCTATCCCGATTGAAAACTGTCCCTGGTGCGGCCACAAGTTTGACCGTAACTCCTTCCGCCTCATTCCTAGTGTCAACGCCCCCACCGACCTGCGGGTCGTCTGCGCCAACGCCAAAGCCAAATGCCCCTTCTCCGGTGACAACCACCTCCCAATCCTCGGGGTTGACGAACCCATTTACCGCCGCCTGCCCGCCTTCCTCATCGCCACCGTTGACAAATTCGCCGCCCTGCCGTGGACTGGCGAAACGGGAGCCCTTTTCGGCTTGGTTGACCGTTACGACCAGGAGGGCTTTTACGGCCCCTGCGATCAGAAACACGGCAAAGCTCTCGGGGGGCCCTTGCCGCCCCCGGAACTCATTATCCAAGACGAGTTGCACCTGATCTCCGGTCCCCTCGGAACCATCGCCGGAGTTTACGAAACCGCCATCGACATGCTCGCCACCAGGACCGGCGGCGAAATCACACTCCGGCCCAAGATCATCGCGAGCACCGCCACCGTCCGGCGGGCCGAGGCTCAGATCCACGCCCTGTTCGAGCGCAACCATGTCGCCATCTTCCCGCCGCCGGGCCACGACCGGCGAGATTCCTTCTTTGCTCTGACCGAGCCTTCGGCCACCACCCCCGCTCGCCTTTACGTCGGCGTCGCCGCCCAGGGACGCAGCCTGAAGGTCGTTTTGCTCCGCGCCGGGCTGGCTCTACTCAGCGCCGGCCAAACCGCCTACCTCCGCGAGGGCGGCAAGGCCAACAAGCAGAACCCCACCGACCCTTACATGACGCTCTTGGGCTACTTCAACAGCCTCCGCGAGTTGGGCGGCAGCCGCCGGATCGTCGAAGACGAAGTGCGAACCCGCGTCCAGCAGTACTCCCGCCGCAAACGCCGCGACCCCGCCGACAATCTCTTTTCCGCCCGCAACATCACCTACGAAGTTTTGGAACTCACCTCCCGCGTCTCCACCGGCGATGTCGCCACCGCCAAGCGCCGCCTGGCCCTGCCGTTCCACGAGGACGAACGCGTGGACGTCGCCCTGGCCACCAACATGATCTCTGTCGGCTTGGACATCATCCGGCTCGGCCTCATGGTCGTGCTGGGCCAGCCAAAAACCAGCGCTGAATACATCCAGGCCACCAGCCGCGTCGGTCGCGACCCCAATCGCCCCGGCTTGGTCGTAACGTTACTCAACGTCCACAAGCCCCGCGACCGCTCCCACTATGAGCGGTTCGAGATGTACCACGCCACCTTCTACCGCGCCATCGAAGCCACCAGCGTCACCCCATTCTCGCCCCGCGCCCTCGATCGCGCCCTGCCAGCCGCCCTTGTCGCCCTCTGCCGCCAGGGAATGCCCGCTTTGACCCCGGCGCTTGGTGCAACCGGCATTCTCACCTTCCGAGCGATGCTCGACCGCTTCGCCACCCGCTTTGCGGACCGCGCCCGCAACCACGACCCGAACCTCACCAGCGCTGCGGCGCAGGAGTTGTCCGACAAAGTCCTCCACCGCTGCGGCCGCTTGCTGGACGACTGGCGCAACATCGCCGACGAGTTCCAGCAAACCAACACCAAGCTTCAGTATCAGCAGGAAGTCGGCGCCGCCCAGCGCCTCCTCTACCCGTTCCTCCACCCCGACCTGCCGAACCTCCCTCCCGTACGCCGGAAGTTCCGCGCCAACCGCTCTATGCGCGACGTGGAACCAAGCGTGGACCTCGGTGTCAAGAATTTGAACGATTGGACGCAAAAACCATGACCACCCCCCAACTCCGCTCCAGCCAGGTCATTACCACCTTCGGCCCCGGCGCAATGGTGGACCTGCCCGAAGCCTCGGTCCTCGTCGCCGGCCTCGACCACTGGCAGTACGACAATACCCAACCCATCCCGATCATCCAGGAACAGCGCCTCGTCGAAAAACTCAAGCCCATCGTCGGTATCCCCAACCTAACCCTCCGCGCGCCGCCCCCCGCCGTAGATCGGGATTACGGATTCTGTCCCAACATAACCGCTTGGCGCTTTCCCGAGTGGTTCATCGTTCAGGAAACCCAAGTCACGGCTCAAGGCTTTCGCCGCCGCCGCCTCGTCCATCTGAACAGCCTCGACGGCGGTAAATACCGCGACCCTTCCGGCAAGAAACAATCCGTTGTCCCCGTGCGCTTCGTCCGCGCCTGCAAGAAGGGCCACATCGGCGACATTGACTGGCGGCCTTTCGCACACGGCACTGCCCCGGCCTGCCCGCGCGACCTCTGGATGGAAGAACGTGGCACCACCGGCGACCTCGACGAGATTTGGGTTGTCTGCGAGTGTGGCAAAGATCGACCGATGGCCCAGGCCGCCCGAATGGAGCTTCGCGCGCTTGGCTCCTGCAACGGCAACCGCCCCTGGCTCGGCCCTGGAACCAAACAGGGTTGCGGCGAACCGAACCGCCTCCTGATTCGCAGTGCCAGCAACGCCTACTTCCCGCAGCTCATGTCCGTCATTTCCATCCCCGATACCCAAACGGCCCTGGACGAAGTTGTTCAGTCCGCCTGGGACGCGGGGCTGTCCATCGTTGACTCGCCGGAAAAACTCGCGCTCGTCCGGCAAATCCCGGCCCTCGCAGTCAAACTGCAAGGCATCGAGGACGCCGCCATTCTCGCTGCCATCGCCCGCCTCCGGCAGGGCGCCAGCGCCGCCGAACGGCCAGTTAAGGAAGTCGAATTCGAAGCCCTCTCCGAGGCCAAGGATGAGTTGGGCTCCGACGTTCCCGATGGCTACTTCTTCGCCCGGTCGCTGCCCAAATCCCAATGGAACGCCCCTTGGATGGCCGCCATCGAACGGGTTGCGCTCGTGCATCGCCTCAGGGAAGTCGTCGCCCAGGTCGGGTTCACCCGCTTTGAAGCCGCCGGCCCGGATATTCAAGGCGACCTCTCCCTCGACGTCGAACGTGCACCGCTCGCCCTCGACAGCTCCTGGCTGCCTGCTGTCGAAAATCGCGGCGAAGGAATCTTTCTCCAGCTCAACCCCGAGAGCGTTGCCGCTTGGCTCCAGAAGCCCGCCGTTGCCCAGCGCGGCAACCAACTTGCCGAGGGCTTCGCCCGCTGGAAAGCCGAACGCGAGGGAAGCACGCGCCAGTTCCCCGGCCTGCCTTACTTCATGCTCCATTCGCTTGCCCACCTCCTCCTGACCTCCATCTCGCTCGAATGTGGCTACCCCGCTTCCTCTCTCCGCGAACGCATCTTCGCGGCTCCCGGTGCCTACGGTCTGCTTATCTACACCGGCTCGTCTGACGCCGAAGGAACGCTCGGCGGCTTGGTCGTGGCCGGACGCGACATCAGCCGCCACCTCCGCCGCGCCCTCGAATGCGGCGAGCTTTGCTCCAACGACCCGGTCTGCGCCCACCACGCGCCGGCCCGCCACGATGGACAGCAGCTTCTGGGCAGCGCCTGCCACGGCTGCCTCCTCATCGCCGAAACCTCCTGTGAGCAGCGCAACGACTTCCTCGACCGCGCCCTTGTCGTGCCCACCGTCGAAGCCATCGGCGCCGAGTTCTTTCCCCCCATCATCTGATGCTCGACGCGCTGCAAAACCTGCCCCCGGCAGCCCTTCGCTCGCTCGCCGCCTCGCTCCGCGAAGGCCCGCTCGCCCTCGGACTTTCACGCCACGCGCTCGCCCAGGCCATCGGGCCGCAGGCCCAGGCCGTCCATGAATCCCTCGACGGTCTCGTCCAGCAAGGCATGGCTCCAAAACATATCGCAATCCTGGCCGAGGCCATCGCCCAATGTTCCGAGCGCGCCGCCGCGCCCCAAAGTCTGTTCGAGCTTGTCCTCTCCGGCCCGGAAGTCCCCGGCGTACCAACTGCCGACACCGCCGCAACCATTCAGACCCTCATTGAAAACGCCGAAACCGAGATTGTCCTGGTCGGCTACGCCGTCCACAACGGCAAGAAGCTTTTCAAAAGATTGGCCGAAAGGCTGGACGCCACCCCAACACTGCGCGTCGTCTTCTGTCTCGACATCGCCCGGAAGCAAACGGACACGTCACTCGCCAGCGAGATCGTCCGCCGTTTTTGCCACGACTTCGCAACCAAACACTGGCCCGGCAAACGGCTCCCAGACCTCTACCACGACCCCCGCGCCCTATCCGAAACAGCTCAGGTGCGGGCCAGCCTGCACGCCAAGTGCGTGATTGTTGACAGCCGGATTGCCGTAATCACCTCCGCCAACTTCACCGAAGCCGCCCACACCAAGAACATCGAAGCCGGCGTCCTAATCCGCTACGAACCCTTCGTCCAGCGCCTCAGCAACTACTTCCTCGCGCTCCGTAACTCGAACCAACTCATCCGGTGCTCTCTCTCCTAAACAATCGGTCCCCAGGCGAGCTGGGCAGCAACCCCCAGTCGTCTGTTTCCCGACGCCGCGCCTCAAAAGTAACTGTTACCCTAGCGAAGCTCGGAAGTGTTCCGGTTG
>DAOPPX010000028.1:0-47040 GCA_035358715.1 Verrucomicrobiota bacterium | reverse complement strand
GGATGAGGAACCGTTTCACATCCCCATTATGGTGGTAGTGTCAAGATGCGCCCTGCCTGTTTTTTCCCTGATTTTTCTGCTTGCAGGCTCGACGCTGATTTGCGCATACTAGGGGTTCTAGGTCTGCTTTGGCCTGAATAACCGGGGCTAAGACCGCTCACGGCGCTTGGATTTAGGAAGTGAGTCTGTTTGCAGAATACAGTGTTCTGCGCGAGCGTCAGTCCTCTGGTGTTTGAGGTCTTCAAACACCATGACGGACAGTCCGTATTGATGTCCCAGAGTCCGGTCGCTGCCGTTGGGCAGCGTGCAGAATAACTGAACTGTTCGGGCCTGGGCCCGTCTTATTATTATATGTTGAAACGCAAAGAGAAAAGGCCGGCTAAGAAGCCCGGGCAACGACGGCACGGTGGCAGGCCGTCAGCGGCCGCCCCCGGGCGCCGTCCTCGCCACCGTTTTGTGATTTCCCATCGAGCGCGCGGCCTTAACCGTTTGCCCGTGAAGGCTCCTTCCGCCCATAGCGCGCCCAAGGCCAACGCCGCGCCTCAGGCCAGGACTCCCCATGCCGACGCCAGCCATGCAGCCACGACGGTAAGCAAGCACGCCCGGGCGGCGGATCTGACCGAGACCATCAAGACCTTGCTGCACCTGGCGCAGGAGCACGGGTTCGTCACCTACGACGACATCAACGACATCCTCCCCGACGGCCTCTCGCCCAACGACCTGGACGAGCTTTATAGCAAGCTGCGCTCCATGGACGTGGAGATCGTGGACCACGCGGAAGTGGAGCGGGCCAAGCCCGCCGAGCACGAAGAGGAAGAAGACACGCGCCTGGAAGTGCTGGACGACCCGGTTCGGATGTACATGAACCAGATGGGCAAGGTGCCGCTGCTCACCCGCGAACAGGAAGTGGAAATCTGCAAGCGCATCGAGGAAGCGGAAGGCGACATCAAGCGCCTGGTTTACGGACTGGGCTTTGCCGCCAAGGAGCACATTGCCATCGCGGAGAAACTCCTGTCCGAACCCCCCAAAGAGCGTTTCGACCGCGTGGTGGTGGACAAGAAGGTTCCCAACCGCGAAGCCCATCTCCGCGAACTGCGGGCTCTGATCAAGACGGTGCAAACGCTTGATACCAAGGTTGACGACCAGTTCATCGCCTGGCAGAAAGCCGCCACCCAGGGCGGCCGCCAGAGGCTCCACCTCAAATTGCAGAAGCTCGACCGAAAGCTGCAGGACATGTTCCCCAGGTTCTTCTACAAGCAAAGGGTCCTCGATGACATGATCCTGGTGGCCAACAATGTTCATGAGAAATTCAAAGGTTGCCTGCGCCACGTCCAGGAGCTTCAGGCGCGGCGCAAGTCGGCCGATCAGCAGGCCGGCCTCCACGCTGAGCGGGCCAAAATGCGGGCGCTGGAACAGTTCGTGCGCCTTCCACACGAGGACTTCTTCAAGACCCTCCAGGAGCTCAAACGCGCCGCCGACCGCGCGCACCGGGCCAAGACGCACATGGCCGAAGCCAACCTGCGCCTGGTCGTGTCCGTCGCCAAGAAATACACCAACCGCGGCCAGTCCTTTCTCGACCTGATCCAGGAAGGCAACATCGGCCTGATGAAGGGCGTGGAGAAATTCGAGTATCGCCGCGGCTACAAGTTTTCCACCTACGCCATCTGGTGGATTCGCCAGGCCATCACCCGCTCGATCGCCGACCAGGCCCGCACCATCCGCATCCCCGTGCACATGATCGAGATCATGAACAAGCTCTGGCGCGCCCAAAAGCAGCTCACCCAGGAGCTGGGCCGCGAGCCCACCCCGGAAGAGGTCGCCGATGAGATGCACATGCCCGTCTCCCGCATCAACGCGCTGCTCAAAATGGCCCAGCAGCCCATCTCGCTCCACGCGCCCGTCGGCGACGACGGCGACGTCAGCGTGGGCGATTTCATCGAAGACAAGACCGCCGAGAATCCGTCCGACGTCACCAGCTACAGCCTGCTCAAGGAGAAGCTGGGCGACGTGCTGACCAGCCTGACCGAGCGCGAACGCAAGATTCTGGAGATGCGATTCGGCCTCGTGGACGGCTACGAGCGCACGCTGGAGGAAATCGGCAAGATGTACAGCGTCACCCGCGAGCGCATCCGCCAGATCGAAGCCAAGGCGCTGCGCAAACTGCGCCACCCCACTCGCGTCCGCCATCTCCAGGGGTTCCTTGAGACCACGGAGAGGGCCGCCTAGCCCCGATACTTCATGTCCCGCACGAAATGCCAACAGATCGGAGCGCGGGCATCTTGCCCGCTTGGGCCATCCGGATCGTGTAAGCGGGCAGGATGCCCGCGCGCCGGACTCCCAGGCATCAAGTGTTCGGGCTAGCCCCGCGCCCCGCCATGAAAGTCACCTACTACGGCCATGCCTGCTTCGCCGCCCAGGTCGCGAACAAGACCCTGTTGTTCGACCCGTTCATCACCGGGAACGAGCTGGCCAGGGGCATTGACACCGGCAAAGTGCCGGCCGACTACATTCTCATTTCACACGGGCATGCCGACCACCTGTCCGACGCCGCAAACATCGCCCGCCGGACCGGAGCGACCATTATCTCGAACTTCGAGATCACCGTCTGGTTCGGCAAGCAGGGCTTCACCAGGACCCACGCCCTGAACCACGGCGGCGGCTGGAACTTCGACTTCGGCCGCGTCAAATTCGTCAACGCCTGCCATTCCAGCAGCCTGCCGGACGGATCGTATGGCGGAAACCCCGGCGGCTTCGTCGTCGAGAGCGCCGAAGGTAATTTCTATTATTCCGGCGACACGGCGCTGACGATGGACATGAAGCTGATCGGCGAATCCACCAAGCTGTTGTTCGCCGTGCTGTGCATCGGCGACAACTTCACCATGGGCGTTGACGACGCCATCCGCGCGGCGGAGTTCGTCCGCTGCCCCGAGATCCTCGGCTGCCATTACAACACATTCCCCCCCATCCGGATTGATACCACCGCCGCGATCGAGAAGTTCAAGGCGGCGAACCGGCGTCTCCACCTCTTGACGCCCGGCGAGAGCCACTCCTTCTAATGCCGCACGCGGGCCGTGGCAGCCGCCACGTTTCACCCCCGCCACGAAACGCCCTTGGACCGGCGCCCATGTGACCAGTTCTGGCTAGAGTCGAATGTCCTCCGGCCTTACTTCGAGGCACTCGTCCTGGTCTTCCCAGACGACCGCCGCATAGAACTCCAGGAGCCGGGAGGTCAGTTGGGTGCCGGCTTGCGCCAGCAGGTGCTCGGCTTCGGTGGCGGCGGCCTCGTAGGCGCGGTCGTAATTCCCCACGGTCTTGCGCTGGCGATCGTCCAAATGGGCGACGGCATGGACGGAAGCATATTGGCCCGCCCAGCCTGCCAGCTCGCTTTGCAGCGCCGGCGGGGTCTCCTCAAAGGGGACGAGCGTCTCGCTGCAATGCAGGCAAATCAACCCCGCATCGCGAACGTCCCGCGTCAGCAACGGCAGCATCGGCGCCCGGCAGCAGGCCGATTCGGAGTAGGCTGGCGGAAACGTAACGAGGCGTTTCAGCCAGATCTGCCGGTCGTGGGCCAACTGCGCGGCGAGGCGGTAGCTGCCCACCAGCGGATGGGAGAACCGCCACACTTTGCCGGTGAGCTGGCCGAGGGTCTGAACCAGCCAGCGCCCCAGCGTGAGGTCGTCAAACTCGGCAAAGCCGGCGCCGTACTCCTTCCAGAGCAAGTCGAGCGGGGCATTGCTGTTAGTGGCCATTGGTGCCGCAGTGTTGCGCCGCCGAAGTGAATTGTCGAGCGGTAACGACGCCCCCGTCCGGCGCGTTAGGACGCACCTTTTCAAGTTGGGGAACGCCAAGGAGCAGGAGATTTGGCCAACATCAGCGCATGCAGGCGGTTGGGGCCACCATCGGCGCGGCTGAAGCGCCGCTGGAATTTGCGAGTGGTCACGCGGCTCTTGGGGTTGCGCTTGCGGCATTGGGCTGCCCAGACCTGGGCGAAGCTGACTACGACCCGGCGAAACAAGCTCAGGACGAACGCTGCCTTGGGCTGGCGCACTCGGGGTAATGGCGCGGAGCAACTTTCGTTGGGACAAGAGGCAAAATGTGGTTTTGGGGGGTTAAGAGGTGGGCGTTTCTCGGCATGAGGTCATTAGACCCCCATTTTCGGGGTGGTGGACAGACTGGCAGAAAGCGCCAGAAAAGTGTGCCTCAATTCTCTTGACCGGACTGGTCAACGAATGCAGCGTGAACCGGACAACAACAAGCTGAACGCCAACGCCTTATGTCTCGCCGTTCCTCAAACGCTGCACACCAATGGGCTTGCCCCTGTCTTCTTGGTCTTGGAATTCAACTGCTCCTGGCGGCTGGTTCACTGCCCGTTCATGGTGCGACCGCTTCAGGCAGCCGTCCGAACATTCTGTTCCTGTTCGCTGACGACCAGCGGGCTGACACCATTGGCGCATGGGGCAATCTACACATAAAGACCCCGACTTTGGACAAGCTGGCCGAGGCGGGCTGCAGCTTTCGGCGCAATTACATCTTTGGGGGAAACAGCGGCGCCGTTTGCATGCCCAGCCGCGCGATGCTCATGAGCGGCAGATCCTGGTTCCACGTGGACACCAGGAAGCTCAGCGACGCAAAGCTGATGCCCGAACTGCTCCGGGAAAACGGCTATGTGACCTTCGGCACGGGCAAGTGGCACAATGGCCAGGAGTCCTGGCTGCGGGCGTTTCAACAGGGCAAGACGGTGATGTTCGGAGGCATGTCCGACCACTCCAAAGTCCCGGTCCGGGACCTCGGTCCGGATGGCAAGCTGACCGCCGAACGAACCGCCGGGAAGTTCTCCAGCGAGCTGTTTGCCGACTCGGCCATCGAGTTCCTCAAACATCATGACGGCCGGAATCCGTTCTTTGCCTATGTGGCCTTCACCGCCCCGCACGACCCCAGAACGCCCCCGGCGCGGCAGCTCGACTATTACTACCGCCACAAGCCGCCTTTGCCCGCGAATTTCCTGCCGCAGTTCCCATTCGACAACGGCCACATGACCAGGTGTCGGGATGAAAACCTGGCTGCCTGGCCGCGCACAGAGGCTGTGATCCGCGACCAACTGGCCGAGTACTATGGAATGATCACCCACCTGGACGGCCAAATCGCGCGCATTCTCAAGGCGCTCCGGCAAACGGGCGCGGCGCGCAACACGATCATCATCTACTCGGCCGACAACGGCCTGGCCCTGGGCAGCCACGGGCTGTTGGGCAAGCAGAACGTCTTCGAGCACGGCATGCGCGTCCCGCTGATCTTCGTCGGCCCCGGCATTCCCGCCGGCAAGTCCACACAAGCATTCACCTATCTGCTCGATATCTTCCCGACCGTCTGCGATGTCACGGGCGTCACCCCGCCGGCTGGGCTCGACGGGGAGAGCCTCCGCCCATTGTGGGAAGGCAGCAAAGCCAGGCTCCGCGACTCGGTGTTTCTGCCCTTTATCCAGATCCAACGCGCGGTTCGAGATGAGCGCTGGAAGCTGATCGCTTACCCCCAGGCCGGCCATCTCCAGTTGTTTGACCTGCAAGCCGACCCGGAAGAACGCACCAACTTGATAGATTCCCCGGAGCACGCGAAACAGACTCAGCGGCTTCTCGATCTAATGAGACAATGGCAGGCAAAGTCCGGCGACACGCTTGCTATCCCTTCGGCGAACAAGCCGTTTGAGCGGATAGATCTGACAGGCAGGACCCGCGTGCCGGACCAGTGGCAGCCCGATTGGATTGTGAAGAAGTACTTCTGAGCAAAGAGCCGGGCCCCGCCGCTTGGTTGGAATCATTGTTGCCAGCACATCAACGGACTTTCACTCCTCCATAGCCAGACCACCCGCGCCTCTCGACGCCCCCGCGCGCCCGTCAAATGGTGCGCGCTGCAGGACTTGAACCTGCGACCCCTTCCGTGTGAAGGAAGTGCTCTTCCACTGAGCTAAGCGCGCTGCCAACTTCGACGCCCGTTAAATGATTCATTTTGAGCGTCATGCCCCCAGTATCCGAAATACGCGCCCGGCAGGCAACTTGAATCTGAAGGCCGTCTGCGGATAACTTCTATCCGCCGTCGTCATCCCAGCAGGCTCCGGGCCTTGGCCAGGGCCTCGTCCAGCCGGGTCGCATCCTTGCCCCCGCCGCGGGCGTTGTCCGGGCGGCCCCCGCCCTTCCCGCCGACCACCGGCGCGATGGTCTGGATGATCTTGCCCGCCTGGTGCTGCCTGGTGAATTCAGGCGACACGGAAGCTATCAAGGCGACCGCGCCGTCGGCCACGCCGCCCAGTACGATCACCCCCTTGAACTGTCCTTTCAGCTCGTTGGCAATCCCCTGGAGTTTGTCACCGTCGGCGTCGAATCGTTCGATGATCGCTGGCGTGCCGTTAATGGTCTGCGCCCGGCTCAGGATGTCCCGGGCGGCGCGCGCGGCGCGTTCCTGGTCCAGCGCGAGCAATTGCTTCTCCAGCGTTTTCTGCTGGGCCAGCAGTGACTCGATCTTCTTTTCCAACTCGGCGACGGGGGAGTTGACCTTGCCCGCGACGGCCCTGATGAGTTGCAGCTCCCCGGCAGCCCGCCGGTAGGCCTCCATGCCGGCGAGGGCTTCGATGCGCCGGACGCCGGCGGCGATGGCCGACTCGGCGGCGATGCGGAACAGGCCGATTTCGCCGGTCGCCCGGGCGTGCGTGCCGCCGCACAGCTCCATCGAGTAGCCATCCAGCGCGCCGGGTTTTCCGCCGATCTGGAGCACCCGCACAACCTCGCCGTACTTCTCGCCGAAGAACTGCCGGATGTCCTTCCGGTTCTTGATGTCGCTGTAACTGGCCTCGGTCCAGGAGACGGGGGCGTTTTCGAGGATGCGCTCGTTGACCAGGCGCTCGACGTCGGCCACTTGCTGCGGCGTCAGCGCGGCACCGCTGAAATCGAATGTGAGCTTCTCCGGCCCGACGTAAGAGCCCTTTTGGGAGGCGTCCTTGCTGACCACCTCGTGCAAGGCCCAGTGCAGCAGGTGGGTCACCGTGTGATGTCGCTGGATGGCCTCGCGGCGAGGGCGGTCCACCGTGAGGGTGACGAGACAGCCCGGGAGTGGGGCGTCGGAACGCGGAGCGTCTGAGGGTGGTTCGTGTTGTGCGCCCGGTGGCGCGTCATCGGCCAGGAAGTGCAACCAGGCGTCACCGGCTTTCTGGGTGTTGTTGATGGTCCAGAGTTCGCCGGCGCCGCTCATCTCGCCGGTGTCGCCGACCTGGCCGCCCATTTCGGCGTAGAGCGGCGAAACATCGAGGATGACCGCGGTCTTGTCCCTCACGGCGACGACTTCGAGGACCTTGGCGGGGGACTCCAGCTTGTCGTAGCCGACAAATTGGGTGGGCGTGGTGGTCTCGACCTGGGAGAGCTCGATGACTTGCTTCTTCTGGGCGGCGCGGGCGCGGGCTTTTTGCTCCTCCATGAGCCGGTTAAAGCCGGCGACGTCAACGGCCAGGCCGCGCTCGCGGGCCATCAGTTCGGTAAGGTCAAGCGGGAAACCGTAGGTGTCGTAGAGCTTGAAGGCGAACTCGCCGCTGAGTTGGCCGGCGCGCTGTTGCTCGGTTTGTTCGCAGAACAACTCGATCCCCCGGTCCAGCGTCTTGTTAAACGCCTCCTCTTCGCGTTGGATAACCTGCTCGATGTGGTCCTGCCTGGCGCGGAGTTCAGGGAATGCCTGCCCCATGGTCTCGGCCAGGACGGCGACCAGCTTGTAGAAGAAGGGCTCGTGGAAGCCGAGGGTGCGGCCATAGCGGACAGCGCGGCGGAGGATGCGGCGCAGGACGTAGTTGCGGTCGGTGTTGCCGGGCTGGATGCCATCAGCGATGGCGAAACTCAGGGTCCGGATATGGTCGGCGATGACGCGGAATGCGATGTCGGCCTGGATGTCGGCTGTCGGATGCCGGATGCTGGATGCCGGCGGCAGCGTGGAGTGGTATTTCCTGCCGCTCAGCTTCTCAATCTTGTCGAAGATGGGGCGGAAGATGTCCGTCTCGTAGTTAGAGATGACGCGGGTGAAGTCGGTGAAGTTCTTCGTGTTCTGGATGATCCCTGTGACCCGCTCGAAGCCCATGCCGGTGTCCACGTGCCGCGCGGGCAGCGGGGAGAAGCTGCCGTCGGGGTTGGCGTTGAACTGGATGAAGACAAGGTTCCAGATTTCGATGCAGCGGGCGTCGCTCTTGTTGACCAGGCTGCCGCGGCTGTCGCCGTTGGGGGTGAGGTCCACGTGCAGCTCGCTGCACGGGCCGCAGGGGCCGGTGTCACCCATCATCCAGAAGTTGTCTTTCCTGTTGCCGCTCAGCACGTGGTCTTTGGGGGCGAGGCCGGCGGCGCGGAACTTTTCCGCCCACACGTCGTAAGCTTCCCGGTCGAACTCGGCGGGGTCACCCTTGGCCTTGTCGGGCGAATAGACGGTCGCGTAGAGGCGGTTCGCCGGGAACTTCCAGACCTCGGTGATGAGCTCCCACGCCCAGCAGATGGCTTCCTGCTTGAAGTAGTCGCCGAAGGACCAGTTGCCGAGCATCTCGAAGAACGTGTGGTGGTAGGTGTCGAGGCCGACGTCTTCGAGGTCGTTGTGCTTGCCGCCGGCGCGGATGCATTTCTGGGTATCAGCGGCGCGGGTATCGCTGGCGGCAACGGCGCCGGCCCACTTCGAGACGTCCGGCGCGCGCTGGCCGAGGAAGATCGGGACGAACTGGTTCATGCCCGCGTTGGTAAACAGCAGGTTCGGCGAGCCGGGCATCAGGCTCGAAGAGGGCACAATGGTGTGCCCCTTCGACTTGAAAAAGTCCAGGAACGATCGGCGTATCTCCGCACTGGTCATCCCAGACTGTAGCCATTCCGGGGCCGCAAAAACAAGCCGCCAGTGGCGGCGGAACAACAAATCGGTTGCCCTCACCGCCGAATGTCGGCATTTCTGAGGCATGTGTTACTGCAATTGGTTCATCTGGATCACGGCGGTGGCGGCGGCGACGATATTGAGCGGCTGCTCGCAATGCACCCTCAGGTTTGAGTCGGACGAATCCATCGTGCTGGCGGGCCAGACGCCGGCAACGCTCATCTCCGCCCCCTCGCCGGACAAGCCCGTTGTGGTGCGGAACACTTACCGCGCCGGTTTGCCGCAGACGATCCAATACGAGGCGGGCCGCGATTACCTGCTTGAGGCGCCGAACAGGATTCGGCGGACGCCCCTGTCGCGCATTCCGGACTTCGGGACCAACATCCTTTACGGCAAAGAGGATTTCCGGCATGACCAGTTCCCCGGCTTCGGCAACGGAGCGTTCTTTGTGTATGTGGATTACGCGCATTCGGAGAAGCGGGAGTTCCCGCCCGCGAAGGCCGAACTCGGCGTGGCGCGACTGCCCGACACACGGCGCAAGCTGCAGGCCGGGCAGAAGGTGCGCATCGTGGCGTTCGGCGACAGCATCACGGCGGGCGGGGACGCGTCGGAGCCCGGATTGATCTTCTGGGAGCGTTGGGCGGCGACACTCCGGGCGAAGTATCCGCGCGCCACCATTGAGACCACCAACGGCGCCACCGGCGGCGACACGACGGTGCAGGGATTGCAGCGGCTGGAGGAGAAGGTGCTGCGACGGCAACCGGACCTGGTCCTAATCGGCTTCGGCATGAATGATCACAACCGCGAGGGGTTTGGCGTGCCGTTGGACGCGTTTGGCGCGAACTTGCGCACGATGATCAGCCGCATTCGGGCCGGGACAGGGGCGGAGATCATTCTGTTCTCGGCGTTTCCACCGAACCCGAAGTGGCACTATGGCTCGCACAATATGGCGGCCTATGCGGATGCGACGGAGCGCGTGGCGCTGGAGGAACGCTGCGCCTTTGCGGATGTCTATCGCCTTTGGATGAGCGTTGCCGAGCGGAAGAAGCCGGAAGACCTGCTGGGCAATAATATCAATCACCCCAACGACTTCGGGCACGGGCTTTACTCGCAGGCCTTCGAGGCGATCGGGCTGTAGGGGCGTCGGTTAGCCTTTCCGGCGGTAGCGGCTCCAGAGATCAACATTGCCAGACGGGTTGAGGTGCGGCGATGATCAGCCCCATGAACAGCAAACCGCTGACAGTGATCGCGCAATTCAAGACCAAGCCGGGCCAGGAAAGCGCCGTTCGAGAGAAGCTGCTCCCGCTGCTGGCCCCCAGCCGCAAGGACGCCGGGTGCCTGAATTACGACCTGCACCAGGCGTTGGATAATCCCGCCCTTTTCCTCTTCCACGAGAACTGGGCGAGCAAGGCGCACCTGGATGCGCATCTGCAGAAGCCGGACTTGCAGGCCGTGCTTGCCGGGCTCGGGCCTCTGCTGGCCGAGCCGCCCCAGGTCACGCTTTGGGAGAAGATCGGCGGGTGACGAACGATTGGCGGCGTCAGCGCGCGCTCACCCGCAAGCCGTACTTCTCCGTCGCCCTGGCGAAGGACATCATTCCATTCTCCGCCTTCGCTCCCACATAAGGATCGTTGCTGATGAGGATGTTGCCGTCCAGGTCGAGGTAATCGCACAGTTCGGCCAGGTGTGCGGCGGCGCTGATCAGAATGCTGCTCTCGATCATGCAGCCCAGCATGGTCTTCAAGCCGGCCTTGCGCGCGGCGGACAGGGCCTCGAAGCCCCCGCTGATGCCAGCCGACTTGGCCAGCTTCACGTTCACCGCGTGGAAACAATCCACCGCCTGCGCAAGGTCTTTGACGGTGTGATAGGACTCGTCCCCCATGATCGGGAGCGGGGACCGCTGCTTCAGCCAGACCCAGTCTTTGACGGGCAACGTGCCGGGCATGGGCTGTTCGATGAACTCGACGTGCCCGTCCTGCGCCAGCCACTCGATCATCTCCAGCGCCTGTTCCTTGGTCTTCCAGCCTTCATTGGCATCCACCCGGACCGTCTTGGTGGGGGCGACCTCGCGTAACGCCTGCACGTTGATTTTGTCGTCGGCAACCCCGACCTTCATCTTCAACACCGGGTAGGGCGCCGCCTCGAGCACCTTCTTGCGGATGACATCCGGCTTGTCTATGCCGATCGTGAACGAACTGACGTGCTGATTCTCGCGGAAGCCCAGCCCCAGGTAATCGTAGATCGCTTTGTTCGCCCGCTTGGCTGCGCCGTCGAGCAAGGCAATGTTGAGCGCGCACTTGGCCGACATATCGTGCGGCGAGAGCGTGTCCAAATACACCATGCTCCCCTCGACATCATTGAACGAGAGCCCGCGCGGATCCACCTTCTTCAGGAACGCCTCCACGGTCTCCAGCGACTCCCGGTAGCGGGCAATTGGCGCCGCTTCCCCCCATCCCACCGTGCCGTCCGCGCCGATGAGTTCGACCATGACAGTCTGCGCCGTCGTCGAGCCGCCACCGCGGGCGATGGCCCACAGGTGAGTCATTTGGAGATTCAGCCGCTTAGAATTGAGTTTCATGCGCCCAAGGGAACCCTAAACCCACTGGGGTGGCAATAACCTTCTTGCGCGCGGACGATGCGCGATTGCCATTGCATTTCCGGCCATTCAGGGCACTTTGGGCTAACGATGGTTCCTGAGTTGACACCTGACGCAACGAACGCAACACCTCAACAACCTGCGGGCCCGCGACCGGCCCGGCGTGGCCGGCGTGGCGGTCGCGGCCGCCGGGGCGGCAGGCGGCGTTCCGACCGGCCGCCGGAGCAGACGCTGCCCGCAGCTCCGGAACAGGCCGCAGCGCCCGAGCAGCCTGCCGCCGCGCCCGCGCCGGAGGCCGCGAACCCACCGGAACCACCGTCCGCCCAGCCGGAGATTGCGCCAGCCGTTGACGTTGAAGCCGCCGCTTCCAGTGCGGAGCCGCAACGGGCCAGGCAGGAACAACGCTCCAAACGCCCTCCCCCGGCCCGCCCTGAGACGCCCCCGCCTCCCAGCGAGCGCCGCCCCGCCTCCCCGAAGGCGGTTCAGGAGGCAATCGAAGAGGTCAACCGCATCATCGCCACCCTCCGCGCCACCCTTGAGGACATGGACGAAGTGCTGGAGACCCTCGAATTGGCCGAGCGCCAGAAGATCGCCGACGAGCAGGAAATCGAAACCCTTCACCGCGGCCTGCGCCATTTGCATCGGCCCAAAGACAGCGGGCCGCAGCATCAGCGGCACTGACCTCCCGTCTTGGCGCCATCCGGTCCGGAACTGGCGACCCTGCGGAGGTCCGCCCCCAAGGGACGCTTCAAGCCGCCTGCAAGCAGGTAGCGTCGGCTGCGCGTTTGAGGTTCATTCCGGCCCGGGTCGGTTTTGGGCGCCGGGTCACATCCCCATGATCTGATAGCCACAGTCCACGTACAGGACCTGCCCCGTGATGGCGGCAGCGCCGTCACTGGCCAGGAACAGGCCTGTAGCACCCAATTCCTCGGGCAGGACATTGCGCTTCAGCGGAGCATGGGCCTCGTAGTGCCTGAGCATTTCGCTAAACCCGCCAATGCCGCGCGCTGCCAGGGTGTTGACCGGGCCGGCGCTGATGCAGTTGACGCGAATCCGTTTCGGGCCCAGGTCATAGGCGAGGTAACGCGTGCTGGCCTCGAGCGCGGCTTTGGCGACCCCCATTACATTGTAGTGCGGAACGACCTTCTCGGCGCCGTAGTAGCTCATGCCGATGACGCTGCCGCCCGCCGTCATCAGCGGCGCCGCGGCCCGCGCCAGCGCCACCAGCGAATAGGCGCTGACGTCGTGCGCGACACGGAAAGCCTCGCGGCTGGTGTTGATGAACTGGCCTTCGAGGGCGTCCTTCGGGGCGAAAGCGACCGAGTGCAGCAACAGGTGCAATGTGCCGAACTTGTCGGCCACCACCTTGAACACCTTTGCAATTTCCTCGTCCCGGGTCACGTCGCAGGGGAGGATCAGGGTGTCGGCGCCAAAGGCGCCGGCGAGCTCCTCGACGTTGTCCTTGAGCCGCTCGCCCTGGTAGGTGAAGGCGAGTTTCGCCCCGGCGCCATGCCAGGCTTGCGCGATAGCCCAGGCGATCGAGCGCCGGTTCGCAACGCCGAAGACGATTCCTGATTTTCCATCCAGCAGACCCATGAGTTCGTTAAGCGGGTTGAAAGCGGCAAACGAGTTAACCCGGCGCCAGGATCAGTAGGTCAAACCGCGCCTGCTGGCAAGTTATTTGGCTCAGGCTTTCTTCCGCCAGATGGCCAGCAGACCGCCCAACCCCAGGAGCAGCAGGCCGCTGACGGCCAGCGCGCCGCTGTTGGCGTGTTGCGGGAGGAAATGGAGCGAGGCCGCGCCGACGGCCGGGCCGGCAAAGTTGCCGAGTCCAATGACCGCCTCGTGAATGCCGCCGTGCTCGCCTTTGGTGTCGCCGAGGTCCATCGAGTAGAACAGCGACGAATAGTAGATCAGGCCGGCGGCGACGCCGAATGCCAGTTGGGCCAGAATCAACATCGCCAGGTTGGGCGCCATAACAATGGCGGCAAAAGTGCCGATCAGCGCCACGTAAGCGGCGAGCAGCCAGCGAAAGCGGTAATGCCAGCCGCTCCACCGCCACAGCAGCAGGAATGCTCCCAGCCGTGAAAAGCACCACAGGGAGCAACAATAGCCGGCGATCATGGGCGAAAGCTCGAGGCGTTGGGCGACGCCGGGGATCACCGCGATAAGGGTGTTGATGGCGATGTAGGCAAACGGGTTGGCCAGCCACGCCAGGCGCAGAAACATCCGCGTCCGGGCTGCCGAATGCGGAGGCGATTCCGGCTCGGGAACCGGCGGGGCCGCGGCTGGGTGAAACCCCGGCGCTGTCGTTTGCCGGCGGGCCTGCTTTTCCAGCCAAAGCGCCAGGATGATCTGCCCGAACACAATGCCCGCCGGCACATAAAAGAGGCTTCGGGCGCCGAGCTTCTCGAACATCGCGCCGCCGGTGAAATAGGCCAAAGCGCCGGTGCCCGACCACACCAGGTTGTAGATTCCCACCATGCGCTGCACGCCCTCCGGGGGTTCGCCTTCGCTCACCAGGGCCTCGAGGGTCGGCCACGTGAAGCACATGCCAACCACGGCCACGGACATAATGACGATATGCCCGCCGGCGGTATGGAGCCAGCCGCCGACAACCAGCGCCCCGGCCATCACGCCGAAGCCGATCTTGAGCGCGGTGAAATAGCCAAACCGCTGCGCGAACTTCCCGCCTTGCCAGGCCATGACCGCGTAGATGGCCCCGTTTAACGCCGCAAGCGCAAGGTTGGCCTTGTTGCCAAAGCCAAACTCCGTCTGCATGAAGAAGTAGAAATAGTAGAAGTAATAGACCGTCGCGAAGGAGTTCAGACCTTCGAGAGCGAAGTACCCGGCTTTGAGGCGGCGGGAGAACATCTTGGGGCGGGTTGCGTGGCGCGTGAGGAGCTGCGGCGGCGCGGTCCCTCAACCCTCAACTCTCAACCCTCAACCTCCCTCAATGCCGCGCGGCAATACCATTTGACCGAGCCGGTCATCGGCGGCTCAAGGTGATCCAGATCGGCGGCGGAACACCAGCGGATGTCGTGGTGCTCCGAAGCGGAGAGCGCCAGCGTGCCCTGCCGCGGCCGGGCCCAGTAGATCATGCCGATGTGCTGGTGGGCATCGGTGATGCGGTGGATGTCCAGGAAGCGCGGGGAAATCAGCGCACGGGTGCCGGGCTCGCTGGTCGGCGGGCGTTCACCGAGCAGCTCCACCTCCAGCCCGCTCTCCTCCCGGGCTTCCCGCCGCGCGGCGGTTTCCGGATCCTCGTCCAGCTCGATATGGCCGCCCAGCGGCAGCCACTTGTCGAGGTTGCGGTGGTGGACCAGGAGAACCTTGCCCGCCTGGACAACGAAGATCGCTACGGTGAAATCAATCTTCTCGTGGATGTGGGCCACAGCAATCTCAGGCGCCGGGAGCCGGCGTTCCGGACGCGGCTTCCAGCCTGGCCAGGCGTTGCTCCAGGTCGGTGAGTGTCCGGCGGAACTCGGGCAGGCACCGCACCAACGAGTAGGCCTTGAGAGCGCGCTTGATCTCGATGGCGGGCGAGCCGAACACCGTCACGCCGTCGGGCAGGTCCCCGGCCACGCCTGATTGGGCGCCAATGACGACCTGGTTGCCGATGTTCAAATGGCCGGCAATGCCCACCTGCCCCGCCAGCACGCAATATCGTCCCAAGGTGGTCGAGCCGGCAATGCCGCTCTGCGCCACCATCAGGCAGCCCGGGCCGACCTGCACGCCGTGGCCAATGACCACCGAGTCCCCGATCTTGCTGCCGCGCCCGATGCGGGTGTCCTGCAGCAGACCGCTCTCGATGGCGCAGTTGGCGCCGATCTCCACATCGTCCTCCAGGACCACGCGGCCCAGGTGCGGGATCTTGTGATGCACGCCGGCCTCGGTCGCAAACCCAAAACCGTCCTCGCCGATGCTGGCGTTGGGCTGGACGATGACGCGGTGGCCGATGCGCACGTGATCGCACACGACGACATTGGGATAAAGGACGCAGTCGTCGCCGATCTCGGCGCCCGGCCCGACGAACACTCCGGCGTAAAGCACACAACGGCGGCCGATGCGCGCGTTGCGGCTGATGACCACAAAATCCTGGATGCGCGCGCCGTCCCCGACGCTGGCGGTGGGATCTATGCTGGCCTGGCGGGACACGCCGGAGAACTCATGCGGGCGATGGCCATGCAGCAGCACGACAATCCGGGCGAAGGCGTAGTAAGGATTCTTCACCACGATCTGCGCCGCGGGGCACGGCGCGGCTTCGGCCACGACGACGGCCGAAGCGGACGTGGTGGCCAGGAGTTTGGCGTAACGCCGGTTCGAGAGGAATGAGATCTGCCCGGCCCCGGCCTGCGCCAGGGCCGCCGCGGAGGAAATCCGGACGCTGCCATCGCCGGCCACGGCGCCATTCACGTGCCGGGCCAGTTCTTCAACCGTTCGTTCGTTCACTGACTTTGCCAAAGGCAGGGCATGATCACAGGAACCGAGGCGCGATTCAACACGAATCGGGCCTCGCGGCGCGTGTCGCCGGCGTCTTCCCCTGCCCTCGGGATGCCGGGCTCAGTAATCGTAAAGGCCGCGGTCATGGGAGTAGCCGCCCATGCCGCCGCCCATGCCTCCCCCCTCGTCCTCGCCGCCCATGAAATCCCCGAGCACATCGCCCATGTCCGCTTCAATCTTCTCCGGGTCCTCGCCCGCCTCGAGGCGCTTGATGGCCACGTCGAGTTCCTTGGGCACGCTGCCGGGCGGCATGATGTCCTTCATCCTGCGCATCATGTGGGCCATGTGCCGGGGATTGTTCTCGTCCAGGTGCTCCATGTCGCGCTCCATTTCCATCATGGCGCGCTCCATGCGCGGGTCGTCGAAATCGGGCGTCGGCGGTTCGCCGGCTTCGCTCTCGGGCTTGGCCGCCGGCTCCTTGAGCCCGCGCGACATGGCGAACCGGCTCATCTGCTTGAACAGCTTCTTGTTGCCGCACTTGGGACAAACCGGCGATCGGTCCGGGTTAATTCGCTTCGACAGGAAGTTGAAGATCACCCGGCACTTCGGACAGGCATATTCGTAGATCGGCATAGATCGCTAATAAACTCGTCAGCAGTACCTTAGCAGAAGACCGCTCCCCCGGAAAGGAGGAACAATGGGCTTCCAGGCGATTATGGACCAGATCGAGACGCCGGGTGAGGGCACCCGGCCTACAGGATGACGGTTTCGTGGGGGATGTAGGCCGGGTGCCCTCACCCGGCGGCGGTTGGCAGAGTCATAATGAGAATCGCTGAGGATTTAGCGCGCCGCGGCGCTCCCGCACCGGGATCAGCCGCGCCGCCAGCGTGATCTCAGCCGTGTCTATGCAGTTGCACGGGTTGCTCGCCCACCCTGGCCCCTCACCGTCTCCCCCACTAAACCCCCTGTATACCCCTTGTATACCCCTTGTATACCCCTTGTATACCCCCTCTATTTCAATAGAAGGGGTATACCGGGGGAATAGAGGGGGTATACAAGGGGTATACAGGGGGTGTAGCTGCAAGGATGGGCTAGCGTGTTACTGGGCTTGGGTGGTTGAACGGGCCTCAACCGGGCGGGCCCGGTGCCCCAGCGGGCACCTGGCGATGCGCTTCGAGTATTCATAAGTTGCTGAATCTGAAACTCTTAACAACCATGACAGCCTCATCCTGGCGTGGACATTCCTCGAACTCGCTGGCGGATCGTGGACATTCTTGTCCGCAGCAGACCCCGAATGCCGGCAGAGCTCTGCTGCTTCCCAAACCGTCTGCTCGTCGGACGTTGCTGCGGAGGACAGACGGGACAGGCTCCCCAGACCGCTCAAGCTCTTCTGTTCTACGGTCGAGGTGGCTAAACTGTGACGTTCGGTGGCCAGCCTGGCACGGCCCTTACTTACGCTTGGGAGCACGACGGCTAGAACGATGTTCGGAGCAGATATTTCCGCCTGCTCCAATCAGACGCGGAAGTTGCCACTCCAAGGCGGTGGCTTATTGGATGCGACCAGTTTCTCCGACCGGCGGGTACCTGAACCGTGCGTGGTCACCTTGTTCGGCTTGGGCACTTTTCTGCTTGGCTGGCGGGGTTTGAGGCGGCAGTGACGTTTCAGGTTCCAGCGACGTTATTTGGGGGCCTTGCCACGCTCCTGGGCGCAGCGGGTGCGGCGGGACAGGGAAATATCTCAAATCAAACTGCTTGCCTCTCTTTCTCCCTTTCTCCCCGCCAACGAGAATCCTTGTTGACACCGCCCCGTTCAATTCTGATCCTGCCCCTCGTGTATGAGCAGGCAGGCAAGCCGCGGCGGTAACACGATGCTAGATCAAGAAGCCGATAACGGCACAATTTGTTCGGGCTTTGGCCCGAGTGTTGAAAGCGCATTGGCGGGTGGGAATCCAGAAGAGATTCGGCGCCACCGCTGTGCTCAGGTGATGCTCCCGGGCGCTGGAGCGCTCCTGGTTTCCCCTGCGTTGTCGTGAGCACGGGATCGTCGCCCTCTGAATCCCGTCATCGCTTTCGCGACCTCGCGCGAAAGCTGTCGGTGGCGGCAGTTTCTTTCCTGTTCTGCGCCAGCCTATTCGAGGTAGTCCTCCGCCTCGCTGGCTACGGCAACCTGGAGATCTACGACCCGGACCCGAGCCTGTACTGGAAGTTAAAGCCGGGCCAGCACTGCTACACGAAGGTTGATCACAAGCCGGTCCGCATCAACTCGCACTCGACGCGCGGCCCGGAATTCCTGCCGGCCAAGCCGCCGGGCACGTTCCGCATCCTTTCCCTCGGCGATTCACGCACCTTCGGGTGGGGGTTGGCTGAGAGCGAAACCTACTCCGCCCGGCTCCAACAATTGCTGCAGGAGCACTTCGGCGCGTCCCGGCGCGTCGAGGTCATCAATAGCGGTGTCAATGCCTGGTCCTACCCGCAAATGCTGGTCTATCTGCGCGACACCGCCCTTCGTTACCAGCCGGACGCAGTGATTCTGGCGGAAGCCAATCTCTGGACCCAGTTCTCCGAAAACAACAGCCCCGAGTTCGTGAGAAGGTTCATGGGGCGCGTGCGGCTGAAGAACCTCTTGCGGCGCTCCGCCATTTACCACTACGCGATTGAACTCAAACTGAAGGCTTTCTACGAGCGGCACCGAACCAAGTTCATCCCAGTCGATCCGGCCCAGGACGCCCTGTTCAAGGAGCAGCAGCGGAAAGACCCAGACGCGGTTTTTCGGTCCGCCATCGAAGGCATCTGCACGCTGGCGCTCTCCAACGGCGCCCGGCCCGTGCTCCTGAGCCTACCCGTGGTTGACGACCTGACCTCCACGAATCTCTCGCGCATACAGCTCGTGAAGCGCGATGTCTGTCGCCGGCTCGGGGTGGCGCTGGTGGACCTGGACGCCGACTTGCGGCCCGAAGGCAAGGCCGCGTACCTCGAAGCAGATCCGGTGCACCTCAACGCGCGGGGCAATGAGTTAGTCGCCCGGCGGCTCCTCGAGGCTCTGAAATGAGCCGAATCTATCCTTGCCGCTGAGGCCCGCCCTCAGCATGATGGCGGCCTAATTGTGCGGTTGAAGGCCGCTTAACCAGCAAGACTGGCTAAAGGCGTGTCCGTGCTGCACGTTGTGGGCGAGGCCATGAGCGAATTGCAGGTCATCGAGTCAGCGCTGCGCCAGGCAGCCGGGCGCTGCCGTGTGGCGCGGGCGCTGCGCGGTTTGTGGCGCGGGCTGCTGGTCGGGGCGGGGGTGTCGCTGGTGCTGATCGGTTTGTGGCATCTGCTGCCGCTGCCGCTCTGGACGTTGACCACGGCGGCGCTGGTCCCGGTGCTGTGCGCGCTGGCGGGGCTGCTGATCGGTGGGTGGCGCAAGGCGGCTTTGGCGGACATCGCTCGCTGGGTGGATGGCCGGCAGCATTTGCAGGAGCGGCTCAGCACGGCTTTGGAGGTCGCGGCGGCCCCGGACGACAGCACGTGGCGCGACCTGGTGGTCACGGATGCCGCCGCACATGCCCGGGGTCTGGACCCGCGGCGCCTGGTGCCATTCCACCTGCCAACGGCGACACGCTGGGCGCTCGTGCTCCTGGCCCTGGGGGCCGGGCTGGGCTTTGTGCCCGAATACCGCAGCAAGTCTTACCGCCAGAAGCAGGCCGACCAGCAGAACATCCGGGAGGTGGGAAAGCAGCTTGCGGATTTGACCCGCCGCAGCCTGGAGAAACGTCCGCCCGCGCTGGAGCCGACGCAGAAGGCGCTGGAGGCTGTCACGGACCTGGGCGACCAGCTTGCCAAGAAGACCGTGACGCGCAGCGAGGCGCTCAAGGACCTGGCCAACGTGGCGGAGAAACTCAAGCAGGAACTCAAAGAGTTGGGCAAGGACCCGGCGCTGCGAAAGATGGAGCAGGCGGCGCGCGCCTCGAGCGGCAACGATTCGCGGAGCGCCGCCGGTTTGCAGGAACAGATCGAAGCCCTGCAAAAGCAGCTCGGCACGCCCGCCGCCAACCCCGAAGCGCTGGACAAACTCAAGAAGGACCTGGACAAAGCGCATGAGGCCGCCAAAGGGATGACCGGCCAGGATGCTTCCGGCAGCGAGGCGGAGCGGCAGAAGCTGGCCGAGGCGCTTTCGGCCCTGTCCAAAGCCGCGCAGGACGCGGGCCTGTCATTGCCGCAACTTGAGGACGCCCTCAAGGCGCTGGCGGAGAACCAGGCGGGAATGATGCTCAAGGACCTGGAAGCCGCATTGGTGGACCTGGAGAAGGTGCGCGAGATGGCCCGGATGCTGCAGCAACTCCAGCAGCAGGCTGGAACCCCCGGCAAAGATCTGGCCGAGCAACTCAAGAACGGCCAGCCTGAACTGGCGCAGGCGACGCTCCAAAAGATGGTCCGCCAGTTGCAGTCGGCCGGCCTCACACCCGGCCAGCTCCAGCAGATTCTGCAGGACGTGTCCAAGGCAGTTGATCCGGCGGGCAACTACGGCAAGGTGGCGGAGCTGCTGAAGAAGGCCAGCCAGCAGATGCAAGCGGGAGACAAAGCCGGCGGCGCGCAGTCGCTGCAGGCGGCGGCGAAGGAATTGGGCGACCTGATGCAGCAGATGGGGGATGCGCAGGCGCTCATGGCGGCGCTGGCCGATTTGAAGCAGGCGTCCCTGTGCATCGGCGCCTGCCAGGGCTGGGGCCGCCAGACGAGCAATCGGCCCGGTTACAATCCTTACGGCAGCAGGCCGGGCGGCGGTGTTGGCACCTGGTCGGACAGCGGCGCGGCTTGGGATGGCCAGTTGACCGACCACTGGGACAACACCGGCCTTGACCGGCCTGACCAGGATGCACGGGGTCATACCGACCGCGGCGAGGGCGAGCTGAGCGACGCGCTCAAGCCCACCCGGGTCAAAGGACAATTCTCGCCCGGCGGCCCGATGCCGAGCATTACGTTGAAGGGCGTCAGCATCAAAGGCCAGAGCAAGGTGGCCTACGAGGAGGCGGCGACCGCCGCCCAAACCGACGCCCAGAGCGCCTTGAGCCAGGACAAAGTTCCGCGCGCCTACCAGGGCGCGGTAAAGGACTACTTCGACGACCTGAAGAATTGAGAGCTATGAATACCCAGGAGCAAATCCAGACCTTCCGCCAGGCCTACACGGCTCTGCGCGCGGAAATCGGCAAAGTCATCGTGGGGCAGGATGCGATCGTGGAGGGCACGCTCATCGCGCTGTTCGCCGGCGGGCACGTGCTGCTGGAGGGCGTGCCCGGGCTGGGCAAGACGCTGCTCGTGCGGACGCTGGGCGAGGCGCTTGACCTGCCGTTCAGCCGCATCCAGTTCACGCCCGACCTGATGCCGGCCGATATTCTCGGCACGAACATCGTGATGGAGACCGGCGGCGGCAAGCGCGAGTTCCAGTTCCAGCGCGGGCCGATCTTTGCCCACTTGATCCTGGCCGACGAAATCAACCGCGCCACGCCCAAGACCCAGTCGGCGCTGCTCGAAGCCATGCAGGAGCACCAGGTCACCGCCGGCGGCCAGCTCCGGAAATTGGCCGAGCCGTTCTTTGTCATGGCCACACAGAATCCCATTGACCAGGAAGGCACCTATCCGCTGCCCGAGGCTCAGCTCGACCGCTTCTTCTTCAAGATCCTCGTCGGCTACCCGTCGGCGGAAGAGCTGACGGACATTCTCTCGCGGACGACCGCCGGAGCCCGCGCCAAGGTGGAGCGAGTGCTCGGCAGCGAGGCCCTGCTGGAGCTGATGGGGCTGGTGCGCGAGGTTCCCGTGGCCTCGCACGTGAAGGATTACGCCGTCCGGCTCGTGCTGGCGACGCATCCGAAGACGGACACGGCGGCGCCCATCGCCAGTCAGTACCTGCGCTTCGGCAGCAGCCCGCGCGGCGGCCAGACATTGCTGCTCGCCGGCAAGGTGCGCGCCCTGGCCGATGGCCGCTTCAACGTCAGCTATGATGACATCCAGGCCGTGGCCGCCACCGCTTTGCGCCATCGGCTCATCCTGAACTTCGAGGCGGAAGCCGAAGGCATTACCACCGACCAGATCATCGGCCAGATTCTGGCCGACGTGCCCCGGGATGCGACGGCAGTGGGCGTTTAGGGTTGGATTCCAGGGAACCTGACTATGGAAAGCCCCGGCCCCCTTTCCATGAACCTCGTCGGTGCGGTAGGGACGCGTTCCACCGCGTCCCTGATCGTGCAGAGCGATGGGGACGCGGTGGAACGCGTCCTTACCAGGTTCAAGGGGGCAATGCGCGACTTCGCTCGGGGCCTTCTCACCCCGGCCCTGCCCCTGAACCGGGGGAACATCCAACATCCAACCTCGAACGCTCAACATCCAATAGCGGCCCAAAGCTCGGCCCTTGGACGTTCGATGTTGGATGTTGGATGTTGGATGTTCCCTCACGGTGGTTCAGGGGTTCAAAACGCGAAAGGTTCTGTTCGGCGAATTCTCTCCCCCACGACGGGGGAGAGAGCCGGGAAAACGCACGTCCCTGCCGCCAACCCGTCTCATGCCTGACGTTCTGCTGACGCCCGAACTCCTGCGCCGCCTGGAGCAATTCCAGTTGCTCGCCGCGCGCCGGGCCAAGAGTTCCGCCAAAGGCGAGCGCCGCAGCCGCGCCCGCGGCCAGTCAGTCGAGTTCGCCGACTACCGCAACTACGTCCACGGCGATGATTTCCGTTACCTGGACTGGAACCTCTACGGCCGGCTGGAGCGGCTGTTCCTTAAGCTCTATGAAGAGGAGCGCGAGCTGCCGGTGCGCATCTTTCTGGACGCCAGCGAGTCCATGACCTTCGGCGAGCCGCGCAAGTTTGACTTCGCCCGGCAGGTGGCGGCGGCCATCGGCTACGTCGCCCTGTCGGGATTCGACCGGGTCAGCGTGATTCCCTTTCCCGAGCTGGCCGGCGGATCGGGCGGCGACCCGGGGGCGGGCGTCGCGGAGCGCGCCGCCCGGGGCGCGTTGCGCTCAGTCCGCGGCAAGCGGTCCGCCATCCAGTTCTTCCAGAACCTGTCCGCGCTCAGCGCCGGCGGGGCGGCGAACCTCAACGAGGCGCTGCGCCGGGGGGCGCTCGAAGCGCGTCAGCCCGGCGTGGCCGTCGTGCTGAGCGATTTCCTTGACCCGGCGGGTTATGAGTCGGGGCTCATGGCTCTGGTCGGCCGCGGGTTCCAGGTGGACCTGGTGCAGATTCTCGCGCCGGAGGAGCTTTCGCCCCGCAGCTTTGGCGACTTGCGCCTGGTGGACGCCGAAACCGGCGCAACGCAGGAGGTGACCTTTGGCCGGTTCCGGCTCAAGGCCTATCAACAGACGGTGCAAAACTTCGTGCAGCGCCTGCGCGAGTATTGCCGGGCGCGCGGCATCAACTTCTTCACCGCGAGCTCAAACACCGACTTGCAGGAACTGCTGCTCAAGCAACTGCGCAAGGCGGAAGTCTGGAAATGAGGAATGCGGAGTGCGGAGTGGGGAATGCAGAATGACGACAGACGTTGAGAAATAGAACGACCTATGAACTGCGAGAACTTAAAGCGTCGCACTAAACAGTTCGGGCTGGGTGTGATCAGGCTGGTTGAGGCGTTGCCGAAGGAAGAGACCTGCCGCATTCTCGGGCGGCAACTGCTCCGCTCCGGGACATCGGTGGGCGCCAACTACCGCGCCGTATGTCGCGCCAAGTCCTCCGCCGACTTCATCTCGAAAATGGGCAATGTGGAAGAAGAAGCTGACGAGTCAGGCTATTGGCTGGAGATGCTTGTTGACGCCCACAAGCTTGGTCCGGCAACAGCGGCCCCGCTCATCCAGGAGGCTGGCGAGCTGACCGCGATTGCCGTTTCCTCCATCAATACCGCGCGCCAATCCGGCAGCCGTCCATGAGTTCCATGCGATACTCCCAGCGAGTTCTGCTATTCCGCACTCCGCACTCCGCACTCCGCACTTTGCATTCCCTATTCCGCACTCCGCACTCCGCACTCCGCACTTAGAGGATGCACTTTCTCGCTCCACTCGCCTTTGCTTTCGCCGCCGCCATCCCGGTGGTGATCCTGTTTTACCTGCTCAAGCGCAAGCGGGAAGTGAGGCTGGTTTCGAGCACCGTGCTTTGGCAGAAGTTCCTGGCCGAAACCCAGGCCAGCGCGCCTTTTCAGAAGCTCCGCAAGAACTGGCTGCTGATCCTCCAGGTCATCCTGTTGATCCTGGCGGTGCTGGCCCTGGCACGCCCGTATTTTTCGACCACGGCCAAACCAGCCCACCGGCGCGTGGTCATCCTCGACGCCTCGGCCTCGATGCAGGCGGTGGATGAGGCTCCGTCGCGCTTCGAGCAGGCGCGCGCCGAGGCGCTGAAGTGGGTGGACGGCCTCAAAGACGCCGATGAGATGGTCATTGTCCTGGCGGGCGCGAGCACCGAGGTCAAACAGTCCGCTACGAGCGAGAAAGCCGCGCTGCGCCGCGCGCTGCAAGGGTGCGTCTGCTCGGACGGGCCGACGCGCCTGGTGCCCGCGCTCAAGATGGCTGAATCCCTCGTGCGCGATCTCGACCCGAGAACCGGCCCGGAGATCCACCTCTTCAGCGACGGCGCGATGCCCGAGTTGAGCCAGTTCGAGAACAAGGCGCTGCCGCTCATCTACCACCGCGTCGGCAAGGGTGCGAACAACCTCGGCATTACCGCGCTCGATGTGCGCGCCAACCCGGAAGACGCACGCCAGCGCGCGGTCTATGCCAGCGTGGCCAACTTCTCCCCGGACAGCCGCCAGACCGACCTCGAACTGCTGCTCGACGACCGCCTGGTGGAGACCCGGCCGCTGAGCCTTGCCGCCGGGGAGACCTCGCCCCAGGTGTTTCTGGCGCAGCAATCCCGGGATGCTGTCTTCACCGTTCGCCTGACCGCCCGGGACGATCTGGCCGCGGACAACCAGGCTTCCATCGCCAGCCTGCTGCCCAAACCGTTGGCGGTGCTGCTGATCTCGCGCGGCAACCGGTTGCTGGAGAAGGCCCTGCGCGCCGTGCCGAACGTGGAACTGGCCAGCGCCACTGACCTGACGGACCCGGCCGCGGGCTTCGACTTTGTGGTGCTCGACGACGTAACGCCAACGGTCTGGCCGAAGGGCAACGTGCTGGCCATTCATGTCGCGAACACCAACTGGCTTGAAGGGGTGAGGCGCGTCGAGGCGCCGCCCATCGTGGATTGGAAGTCCGCGCATCCGCTGCTGCGCTACGCCGGGTTTGACAACGTGCAAATCGTGCAAAGCCTGACGGCCCAGACGCCGACCTGGGCGGTGGCGCTGGTGGAGGCGCCGCAGGCGCCGCTGATCCTGGCGGGCGAACTGGGCCGCCAACGCATTATCTGGATCGGCTTCGACGTGCTGGAGAGCAACTGGCCGTTGAGGGTCTCCTTCCCGATCTTCATCGCCAACGCGGTGGAATGGCTCAACCCGGCCGCCGCCCGGAGCGGGCAACTGCTGGTCAAGGCCGGCGACCCGTTGCGCCTGGCGCTGGCCGAGACGGCGACCGAAGCGCAGATCACCCTGCCGGGCGGGTCCGTTCAGTCGCTGCCGCTCGGCGCGAGCGCCAGCGAACTTGTGTTCGGCGATACCCGCAAGCAAGGCGTTTACCGGCTGCGTTTGGGGACGAATGAAACCGCCTTCTGCGTGAACCTGCTCGATGCCGCCGAAAGCAACATCAAGCCGCGCGACGAGCTGCAACTGGGCAAGCACACCCGGGTAAGCGCCACCACCGTCAAGCGGGCAAACATGGAACTGTGGCGCAGCATCGCCGCTTTGGGGCTGCTGGTGCTGCTGGTGGAGTGGTGGTACTACCATCGGAGAACCGTATGAAGACATCCCGTCTTATCCTCATTGCAATACTGGTGGCCGCGGGGCTGGCGGCGCTCAAATCCGTCGTGGCCAATCGCGGTCGCAGCGTGGTCGCCTACTGCGCCCAGGACCAGACCTACGCCGGTCCTATCTTCCGCGAGTTCCAGCGGCAGACGGGCATCAAGGTGCGGGCCGTCTACGACAGCGAAGCGGTCAAGACCGTGGGCCTGGCCAACCGGCTGCTGGCGGAGCGGAGGCATCCGCAATGCGATGTGTTCTGGGGCAACGAGGAGTTGCGCACACGCCAATTGGCCGCCGCGGGCGTCTTCCGCGAAACCAATGGCTGGGGGGCGTTCGGCTATCGCAGCCGGCGGATCGTAATCAACACCAACCGGCTGTCGCTCGCTGCCGCGCCGCGCTCGCTGCTCGAACTCACCAACGAAGCCTGGCGCGGGAAGGTGGCACTGGCTTACCCGCAATTCGGCACCACCGCCACGTATTTCCACGCCCTCCGCCAGGCCTGGGGCGATGCCCGGTGGCAGGCCTGGTGCCGCGCGCTGGCGGCGAACCAGCCTTTGCTCTTTGACGGCAACTCGGTGGTGGTCAGGATGGTTGGCCGGGGCGAGGCTCCGGTGGGGCTGACTGATTCGGACGACATCGCCGTTGGACAAGCCGACGGGCTGCCCGTCGCGTCGTTGCCCATGACGGAGGAGGCCCTTCTGATCCCAAACACAGTCGGCGTGACACGCGGCGCGCCGCACCCGAAGGCTGCGCAGCGGCTCTTCGACTACCTCCAAAGCCGTGAAGTCGTGCAGCGGCTCGTGAGCGTCAATGCCCTCGAAGGGCTTGCCGCCGACGAGGTCGCCACGCCGACGCTCCGGGTGAATTGGGACGCCCTGCTGCGCGAGTTGGACCGCACCACCACCGAGTTGAGCGGAATCTTCCTGCGGTGAACTGGCTGCTGCTCAAGAACAGTCTGCTGGTCGGCGTGCTGACGACGCTGCTGGCGGCGAGCTTCGGTTTCCTGGCCGCGCTGTGGCTGGCGGGGCTTGGGAGCCGCTGGCGAACCCGCCTGTTGGCCGTGGCGGTGATCGCGCTGGCCCTCCCGCCGTTCGTCGTCACCAACTGCTGGCTGCACTTCCTCGGGTTTGCGGGCGTGTGGCGCGGCTGGCTGCCGCTGAACATTGTCTCGCTCGGTGGCACAATCTGGATCCTGAGCCTCCTGACCTGGCCAATCACCCTGCTATTCGTCCTGGGCGCCTGGCAGCGGCTGGAGCCCGCGCAATTGGAGAGCGACATGGCCGTCAGCGGCTGGTGGTTGATACGGGGCCTGCTGTGGCCGCTGGGGCGAACCGCCCTGGCACAAGCCGCCGTGCTGACCTTCGTGCTGGCCCTGAACAACTTTGCCGTGCCGGCCATTCTCCAGGTGAAAGTCTTCCCGGCGGAAATCTGGGTGCGCTTCAACACCACCTTCGACACGGCGGGCGCGCTCGGGTTGAGCTGGCCGCTGGTGGCGGCGCCGCTGCTTCTGCTGCTCTGGTTCGCCCGGCGCGACTTCCCCTGGCCGCGAACGGAAGGCCCGCTCCCGGCCGGGCTTTTCCGACAACAGCTAGGCCCCGGCTGGTTCTGGTTCTGCGGAGCCGGCACCATCGTTCTCTGCCTCCTGGCCGTCGGCCTTCCCGTTTACCAGTTGGTTTCCGTCAGCCGGACCTGGGCCGAACTGCCGGGAGCGCTGGCTGCGGGACAAACCGCGCTTTGGAACTCATTCTCCCTCGCCGCAGTCTCGGCCGGAGTGGTCATCACGCTGGGCCTGGCCGCCGAAGTGCGGAGCCTTCCCCCGCGCGGCAATTCCCCGGGCAGCGCCGGTCACCCCCTTGGTTCATTCAACTCTTTTCTCCGCTGGCTTGCATGGCTGCCCTTCCTCCTCCCGGGCGTGTTGCTGGGCATTGCGCTCATCCTGCTCTTCAACCGTCCCTGGTGCATGCTCCTGTATCAGAGCGCGGCGATTGTCGTCCTGGCGTTTGCCTGCCGGTACCTGGCGTTCGGCTGGAACTCTGCCGCCCATGCGCTGCAGACGGTGGACCGCGATTTGGTGGACGTGGCGCGGCTGGAAGGGGCCACGCGCTGGCAAATGCTGCGCTATGTCCAGTGGCCGCAAATCGCGCCGCAAGCGGCCGCCGCGTGGTATGTCGTCTTCCTGCTCTGCCTCTGGGACGTCGAATCCATAATCCTGGTCGTGCCCCCCGGGGGCGAGACGCTTGCGCTGCGGGTGTTCAACCTGCTGCACTATGGCCACAACGCGCAGGTCAACGCGCTTTGCCTGATGCTGCTGGTGTTGGCGGTTGCGCCGTTGGCGGTGTGGAAGGCGTGGCGCGTGGCGCGTGGGGCGGAATTCCGCACTCCGCACTCCGCAGTTCGCACTGCTTCCGCCTTCACGCTCCTGCTCGCCAGTGCCGTTGCGCTTATCCTCAGCGGCTGCACCCCTCGCGCGCCGTCGGACCAGACGCCGCTCTCCAGCCAGTTCTTCGCGCGCGTGCAGATCATCGGCTCGCGGGGCGTCGGCGTGGGCCAGTTCAACAAGCCGCGCTCGGTGGCCGTGGATGCGCAGGACAACCTCTACGTTGTGGATATGACCGGCCGCGTGCAGAAGTTCTCCTCCAACGGCGTCTTCGAGCTTTCCTGGCAAATGCCGGAGACTGAATTGGGCAAGGCCAAGGGCATGGGGCGCGACCGTGACGGGAATGTCCTCGTGCTGGAGCCGCACTACCAGCGGGTGAACGTCTTCTCACCCCAGGGCAGGCTGGTCGCGCAGTGGGGCAAGCACGGCACCAACGCCGGCGAGTTCTCCTGGCCTCGTGCGGTGGCGGTCAACTCCCGGCGGGAGGTCCTGGTGAGCGAATACGGCCTGGTCGAACGCGTGCAGCGGTTTGACGCGCGCGGAGAGAAACTCCTGGCCGTGCTCGGCCAGTCCGGCAATGGGCCCGGCGAGTTCAACCGACCCGAAGGGCTGTGCGTTGACGCGCAGGACCGCCTGTACGTCGCCGATTCCTGCAATCACCGCATCCAGGTCTTCGCGAGCGACGGCCAGTTCCTCCGCGCCTATGGCCGGCCCGGCCAGAGGCAAGGCGACCTAAGCTACCCCTATGACCTTTGCGTGGACGCCGCGGGGCGGCAATACGTCTGCGAATTCGGCAACAGCCGCATTCAGGTTTTTGATCCGAATGGCGGGTGCCTGGAGATCATTGGCGGCCCGGGCGCCGCGCCGGGCCAATTCAACAATCCCTGGGGCGTGGCGCTCGATTCCGCCGGCAACCTTTACGTGGCCGACTCGCAGAACCACCGGGTCCAGAAGCTCTTTCGGAAATGAACTTCCAGTTCACCCATCCTCATTACCTCTTGCTGCTGGCGCCCGCGCTGGCCTGGGTGATTTGGCTCGCGTGGAAATCGGACGTGCAGACCAGTCCGTGGCGGCGCTGGACCGCGCTGGGGATTCGCCTCGGCGTGCTGGCCGCCCTGGTGTTTGCGATCGCCGGCCTGCAGTGGCTCCGGCCCGTGGAAGGCATGAACGTCTTCTTTACGCTGGATCGCTCGGACAGCATTCCCTCCCCGCAACAGGAAGAGGCCCGCGAGTACGTCAACCGCACCTCCAAGGCGAAGAAGAAAGGGGACAAAGCCGGCGTGGTTGTTTTCGGCGCCGATGCCGGCATTGAAACCATGCCCAACGCCGCCGTGGACCTGCAGAAGGTTCAGGCCGTCATCCCCACCGAGCGCACCGACCTGGCCGCCGCCATCCGGCTGGCCACCGCCGCATTCCCTGAGACGGGGCAAAAGCGCCTCGTGCTCATGTCCGACGGCAACGAGAACGTCGGCGACGCCCTGAGCGCCGTGCTGGCCGCCCGGCCGCTTGGGGTGACGGTGGATGTCGTGCCTATGGGCGTTGTCCGGGCCAGCGACGTGTCGGTGCAAAAACTGCAGGTGCCGTCCAGACTCAAGGAAGGCCAGGTTTTCGAGACCAAGATATTCGTCCAGGCAGACCGAACCACACGCGCCACGGTGCGGCTCTTTCGCGACGACCAGTCGCTCGGCGAACAGCGGATCGAGCTTTCCGCCGGCAAGAACCTGTTGACCTTCCCGCAGACACTCCCCCGGCCCGGCTTCTACAAGTATGACGTGCATGTGGATGCGTCCGGCGACCCGCTGCCCCAGAACAACCGGGCCAGCACCTTCGCCACCGTGCGCGGCCAGCCGCGGATGCTGATCGTCTCGGCTAGCCCCGAGCAGGACCAGCAACTTGCCGCCGCCCTGCAATCCCCCGGCCTGACTGTCCAACTCATCAGCGTGAAGGACTTCCCCGGCACGCTCGCCGAGATGCAGAGCTACGACGCCATCTTCATCTGCAACCTCGCCGCCGGCGATTTGGGGCTCGACCGCCAGAAACTGATCGAGAGCGCCGTGCGCGACTTCGGCGTCGGCCTGGTCTGTGTCGGCGGCGACCAGACCTACGCGGCGGGGGGCTACCGCGGCACGCCGCTGGAAACGACCCTGCCCGTCGGCATGGAACTGGACAGCAAGAAGGTCATGCCCGCCGGCGCGGTAGTGCTGGTGATGCACGGCATGGAGTTTGCCAACGGCAATGAAATCGCCCGCGATTGCGCCCAGGGTGTCCTGGACGCCCTCGGGGCCACCGATGAGATGGGCGTCGTGCTGTGGGACGGCACCGAGCGCTGGTTGTTCCCGCTCCAGAAGGTGGGCGACCGAAGGAAGCTGGCGTCCCAGATTGCCGGCATGAACCAGGGCGACCTTGGCAGTTTCCAGAACGTGCTGCAGATGGCCCACCAGGCGCTCCAACAGTCCACCGCCAGTCTCAAGCACATCATTATCTTCAGCGACGGCGATCCGGCCGCGCCGACCCCGGCCCTCATGCAGACCATCGCCGGCGACCGCATCACGGTCAGCAGCGTCCTTATCTCCGGCCACTCTCCGCCTGACACCATGGAATGGATGGCCGCCCAGGGCAACGGGCAGTTCTATAACGTCACCTCGCCCGCCGATCTGCCGCAGATCTTCATCAAGGAGACCGCCGTGATCCTCAAGTCGGCAATTTACGAGGAGCCGTTCCAGCCTCAAATCCGCGCCGCCAGCGAGCTGATCCGCGGCATCAGCGCGAGCGAATATCCGCAATTGCTTGGCTACGTTGCCACCACGCCAAAGCCGCGCGCCGAAACACCCTTGTGGACGGATAAAGGCGATCCCCTCCTGGCTCACTGGCAATACGGCCTGGGCCGCGCCGTCGCCTTCACTTCCGACGCCCAGGCCCGCTGGGGCAAGCTCTGGCTCAACTGGGACAAGTACCGCCAGTTCTGGTCCCAGATCGGCCAATGGAGCATGAGACGCCTGGAGAATGCCGACTTCACCACCGAACTAACTACTGAGAAAGGCGAGGGGCTGCTCAACGTCGAAGCGCTCGACGCGCAGGGCAACTTCAGGAACTTCCTCAACCTGCAAGCCGTCGTCACCAGTCCCCGAGGCGAAAGCCGCACGGTGCGCCTCGAACAGAGCGGCCCCGGCCATTACGAAGTGCGCTTCCCCACCACGGAAGTCGGTGCCTACCTGCTCAACCTCATGGACATCAAAGACGGCCGGGTGCGCGGTTCGCAGGTCATTGGTGGCAGCGTCAATTACTCGCCCGAATTCAACACCGCGCGGCCAAATCTCAATCTGCTCGGGCGCATCGCTGAATCCGGCGGCGGCAAAATGCTCGATCTGGAGGATTACAGGACCAACCCATTCCTGCACGATCGCCGGAAGACCTTCCAGCCCCGCGACCTCTGGGAATCCCTGCTCAAGTTTGCCATCATCCTCTTCACGCTGGATGTGGGCGTGCGACGCATCCAGATTGGCCGCGACGAATGGCTGCTGGCCACGCAGACGCTGCGCCGCTGGCTCTTCTTCTGGCGCGGACCACCCCGTCCGCCGGAAGCCGAGGAGTCCCTTGCGGCGCTGCTGGCTCGCCGACACCAGGTGCGCGCGCAGCACACAGGTCCGGTATCTGAACCCAGTCCGGAATTGTTCCGGCCCCAACAGGCGCCCACTTTGCCCTTGCCCGGCCAGGAAGCCACCCTCGCCCCGTCCTCTCCAGCCACACCGCCGCCAGAACCGCCCAAACCGCCCGAGGAGACGCCAGCCAGCACCACCAGCCGCCTGCTGGAAGCCAAGCGCCGCGCCCAAAGGCGCAAGTAGCCCCCCCGCTATTTCGTCGGGTGCCGTCACCTCTCCGCCCCGCAGACGTCGGTTGTCTCCTAATCCATCAAGACCTACCGGAGGCAGGAACCGACCCGCACCAGCAACTCCGCCATGCGGCCCTTGGGCAGGCATGAATCAGCGTCCTGGCGCGTCGTCTCCAGACTCTCGTCAGCACTTGCCTCCGTGTTCGTGTAGAGGATGGCGGGAACCCCAGGGTGGTTGTGACGCAAGAACCTCGTCAGCATCCGGCCGCTTTCGCCGGCCAGGTCCTCGTCCACGATCATCAGGCCCAGGCGTGGGGTCGCCGCCCGAGCCATCGCTTCCGAACCATCCGAAGCAGTCAGGACTTCAAACCCTGCGGCGCCCAAAGCGGCGCTGACCCTGTCGCGCCAATGCTTCTCATCGTCCACCAGCAAGATCTTGCGCTTACTGACCGAAGTCATAACAGACACATCCAGTTAGAAGTCTAGTTCGCATCTGCGGGTACACAAATCCGGAGATTACGGATAGGCCTCCGAGATTCTCCTGACAGGCACCCACGAGGACAAGCCACCCTTGGCCAACCTCCGCGCGGCCGGTGCGGGGCGCTTGCCGCAAGGCGGCAGAAGCTGCCGCTTGAAAACCTGGCTGCTCCTTGGCAGACTCGGCTCGTGATCGCAGAGCACAAAACCAGCTCTCCTTCACCTGCCGCAACGCCGGGTAATAATAAACACATGAATGCACAGCTTGTTCACGCCAAAATGGCGCGTCACTTCGTCCGCGCTGCCATTGCCGCGCTCCTGGTCGCAGCAGGCCACCTGATGAGCGCGTCGCCGTGCGGGGCGGCTTCCGCTGAAGCCAGCGTGAAGGTCGTGCCCGCGCCGCCGGCGGCTTCGACCAATCCCTTCTACACCGGGAACCGCGAGCCGCTGTTGCCCAGCCCGCTGATCAAGCTGCCGATCGGCAGCATCCAGCCGAAGGGCTGGCTCCGGCATCAGCTTGAACTCGAAGCGCAAGGCATGACGGGCCGGCTGCCGGAAATCTCGAAGTGGTGCAAGTTCGAGGGCAACGCGTGGGCCGACCCGCAGGGCCAGGGCCACAGCGGTTGGGAGGAGCTGCCCTATTGGCTCAAAGGCTACGGTGACCTGGGCTATGTGCTGGGTGACCGGGCGATTACCCGGAGCGCCCGGAAATGGATTGAGGCCGTGCTGGCCAGCCAGCAGGCCGACGGCTGGTTCGGCCCCATCGCCAACAAGACCGGCTTGAAGGGCAAGCCGGACCTGTGGCCGCACATGGTGATGTGCAATGTGTTGCAGTCATTCCACGAGCACAGCGGCGATGCGCGGGTGCTGCCGTTCCTGACGAAGTACTTCCAATGGCTGAACACACAGCCGGACGAGAACTTCGGCGCGGGTTACTGGCCCCGGATCCGGTTCGGCGACAACATCGAAACCCTGCAGTGGCTTTACAACCGCACCGGCGAACCCTGGCTGCTGGAAGCTGGCCAGGCGCATTCACGAGAACATGGAAAACTGGACCAGCGGCGTGCACAACTGGCACAACGTGAACCTGGCGCAGGGTTTTCGCGAGCCGGGCGTGTATTATCAGCAGGCCAAGGAGCCCAGGTTCCTGGCCGCCGCCGAGCGAAACTACCAGACAATCATGGAACTCTATGGCCAATTCCCGGGCGGCGGCTTTGCCGGCGACGAGAATTGCCGGCCCGGATACACCGATCCGCGGCAGGGCTTCGAGACCTGCGGCATCGTCGAGTTCATGCACAGCTTCGAGATGTTGACCAAAATCTCGGGCAACCCGCTGTGGGCCGACCGTTGCGAGGATATCGCCTTCAATTCGCTGCCCGCTTCCCTGACGCCGGATTGGAAGGGCCTGCATTACCTCACCTGCCCGAACCAGATCCAGCTCGACAAGGAGAACAAGGCGCCGGCCATCCAGAACGAAGGCACGATGTTCTCCTACAGCCCGTTCGAGCGGTATCGCTGCTGCCAGCATAACGTGTCGCACGGCTGGCCGTACTACGCCGAGGAGCTCTGGCTGGCGACGCCCGACCGCGGCTTGTGCGCTTCCCTCTATGCCGCCAGCGAGGTGACCGCGCGGGTGGGAGACGGGACGCGGGTAACGATTGCGGAGGCGACCGACTATCCGTTCGGCGACATGGTAACGCTCAGACTCTCCACGGCGCGGGCGGTCAGGTTCCCTCTGTATTTGCGCATTCCCCGCTGGTGCGCGGAAGCGTCGGTGAAGATCAACGGCAAGACGGTCCGGGTTGCCGCCCAGCCCCTGCGCTACCTCGCGCTGGAACGCGCATGGAAAGACGGCGACACGGTGAGCCTGCGTCTGCCGATGCAGGTTGCGGTGCGGCGCTGGGAGAGGAACAACAACGCCGCTTCCGTGGATTACGGGCCGCTGACCTTCTCGCTCAAGATCGGCGAGCGGTGGTCGCGCTGCGGCGGCACGGAGGCCTGGCCGGAACTGGAAGTGTTCCCCACCACGCCATGGAACTACGGTCTGGTGCTCGACAGGAAGAACCCGGCGAAGTCCTTCAAGGTGGTGCGGCGAAGCGGGAACTCGGGGTTGCCCGCGCAGCCGTTTGAACCGGCGGCGGCGCCAATCGAGCTGCGGGTGGACGCACGGCGCATCCCGGCCTGGAAACAGGATGCGCTCGGCCTGGTGGGCAAGCTCCAGCCCAGCCCCGCCCTGTCCGGCGAACCGCTCGAAAGGGTCACTCTTATCCCCATGGGCGCGGCGCGCTTGCGCATCACCTCCTTCCCGGTCATCGCGCGCGCAAAGGATGAAGGGCGGGCATGGAAGATTGCGGAATAGCCACGGACACCTGACCATAGTATCTCTTTATGACCTTTATGAAACAGACACACTTGTATCTGCAAAGCTCGTATGTTGCCGGGGTCAGCCTTGCGCTCCTGCTCCTTGTCCCCTCGCCGTCCCGCGCCTCATGGCAGCCGGCAAATGGGCCTCTGAAAACGCGCTGGGCCGCGGAAGTCTCACCCGAGAATGCACTCCCCGAATACCCGCGGCCGCAAATGGCGCGCAAGGACTGGCTGAACCTCAACGGCCTCTGGGACCTCGCAATCACCAGCAAAGAGGCTGCGCGGGCCACCTTCCAGGATCGCATCCTGGTGCCTTTCCCGGTCGAGTCCGCGCTGTCCGGCGTCATGCGCCCGGTCAGCGAGAACGAGCGAATCTGGTATCGGCGCACGTTCGAACTGCCCGCCAAGTGGCAGGGCCAGCGGATCCTGCTCCATTTCGGCGCGGTGGACTACGAAGCAATAGTCCTCGTCAACGGCCGCGAAGTGGGCCGGCACCGCGGCGGCTATGATGCCTTCAGCTTCGATATCACCGACGCGGTCAACCCGGCCGCCGAGAACGAATTGATCGTCACCGCCTGGGACCCAACCGATGCCCACACCCAGCCCCGCGGCAAACAGATTCGCAAGCCGCACGGCATCTGGTACACGCCAACCAGCGGCATCTGGCAGACCGTATGGCTCGAGCCGGTCAATTCCGCCCACATTACCGACCTGAAAATCACCCCCGACGTGGACGCCGGCGCGGTCACCGTCCAGGCAATCACGCCCCCGCTGCTCGGCGTGTGCACGGTGGAAATGACGATCCGCGACCGCGACAAAGTGGTTTATACGGCCAGCCTCACCGGCGGCGGGCAGATTAGGATGCCCGTCAAGAAAGCCCGGCTCTGGTCGCCGGAGGATCCGCACCTCTACAGCCTCACCGTCCGCCTCAAGATCGGCAGGCGCACCGTGGACCAGGTCGAGAGCTACTTCGGCATGCGCAAGATTTCACTGGGCAAAGACGCCAGGGGCTTCACCCGCCTCCTGTTGAACAACAAGCCCTACTTCCAATTCGGCCCGCTGGACCAGGGGTTCTGGCCCGACGGCCTCTACACCGCGCCCACCGACGCCGCGCTGCGCTATGACATCGAGATGACCAGGAAGCTCGGATTCAACATGGCGCGCAAGCACGTCAAGATCGAGCCCGAGCGCTGGTATTACTGGTGCGACAAGCTCGGCTTGCTGGTGTGGCAGGACATGCCCAGCGGCGACAAGTATATCGGGCACAATGACCCCGACATCACCCGCACGCCGGAATCCGCCGCCGCCTTCGAGCAGGAACTCACCGCCATGATCCAGGGACTCAAGAACCACCCCTGCATCGTCATGTGGGTGCCCTATAACGAAGGCTGGGGCCAATGGGACACTGCCCGCATCGTCGAGATGGTCCGGAAGCTGGACCCGACCCGGCTGGTGAACAACACGAGCGGCTGGAGCGACCGCGGGGTTGGGGATGTCAACGACCTGCACAAGTACCCCGGCCCCGGATCGCCCGAGCCGGAGGCCAACCGGGCAGTGGTGCTCGGGGAATTCGGCGGCCTCGGCCTGCCCATTCGCGGCCATACCTGGCAAAACGAGAAGAACTGGGGCTACCGCAGCTTCACCGACGCGGAGACGCTCACCTTCGCCTACATTGAGCTGATCGAAAAGCTGTTCCCGTTCATTGAACAGAAAGGGCTTTCCGCCGCGGTCTATACCCAAACCACCGACGTGGAAATCGAGGTCAACGGCCTCATGACCTACGACCGCGCGGTGATGAAGATGGACTGGAAGAAGGTCGCCGCCGCCAACCGTGGCAAGTTCCCACCCCGGCCCCGCGTAACGGAACTCGTGCCGACGGCTCGGACTGAACGCGCAACCTGGCGGTTCACGGCGGAGAAACCTGCGGAGAATTGGTTCAAGCCGGGCTTCGACGCCAACTCCTGGAAGCAAGGCCAGGCGGGGTTCGGCATGAAGGGAACGCCGGGTTCCGTCGTGGGCACAGAATGGAACACCAGCGATATTTGGCTCCGCCGTGAGTTTGATCTCCAGGCCGGCAGGTCGGACGACTTGCGCCTGATCATTCACCACGACGAGGACGCCGAGGTTTACCTCAACGGGGTCCTGGCGGCCAGCGTGCCCGGTTTCTCCTCGGACTACGAGAAAGTCCGAATCAACCCGGACGCCCGGGCCGCCCTCAAGCCCACCGGCAACGTCATGGCGGTTCATTGCCATCAAACCCGGGGTGGCCAGTTCATTGACGTGGGCATCTCGAAGATTGAAACCCCAAAGAAGTAGCCGCTCTTGAGGATACTCCTTCTCCTGTCCTGTGCGGCGAGCCTGGCCGCCGCCGCGCCCGGCCCGGATAGCTGTTCGGTTCGCGACTTCGGGGCCAAGGGCGACGGCGCCACTGACGACACCGCGGCCTTCCAGAAAGCGCTCGACAGCATGGGCCGGTCCGGCGGCGGCGTGGTCTATGCCCCGCGCGGCAATTACTCCTTCGCCGGCCACCTCAACGTCCCCAACGCCGTGACTCTCAAAGGAGTCTGGGAATCCGTCCCCTCCCACATCGGCATTCGCAACCCGGGCGCGCCCAAACCCACCGACGACGGCACGACCTTCCTCGTCACGGAGAACCGGGGCAAGGAAGACGGCCCGCCCTTCATCACGCTCAATACCGGCGCCACGCTCAAGGGCGTGGTGATCTATTACCCCGAGCAGGACCCGGCGGAGGAGCCGAAACCCTACCCCTGGGCCATTGCGATGCGCGGGAAAAACCCCGCCGTGCTCGCCGTCGAGCTGCTCAATCCCTACAACGGCATTGACGCCACCCACAACGAACGGCACCTCATCCGCGACGTGCACGGCCAGCCGCTGCGGCGGGGCATCCTGGTGGATGCCATCTACGACATCGGGCGAATCGAGAACGTGCATTTCAATCCCTGGTGGAGCATGAAGCCGCGCCTCTTCCAATGGCAGCAGCAGCATGGCGAGGCCTTCATCTTCGGCCGCAGCGACTGGCAATACGTCCTCAACACCTTCTGTTTCGGCTACAACATCGGCTACAAGTTCATCCAAACCGAAGCCGGCCTGTGCAACGGCAACTTCCTCGGCATCGGCGCGGATGACTGCTATACCGCCCTGGTCGCGGAGCACTGCGCTCCCATGGGCCTCCTCATCTCCAACGGCGAGTTCGTCTCCTTCCACGGCCCCGATCCCACCATGGTGCGCGTCGGAACAAACAACGTCGGCAGCGTGCGCTTCGTGAACTGCGCCTTCTGGGGCCCCTGCAACCAGATCGCCAGCATCGCCGGCAAAGGCACCGTGGGCTTCAGCGATTGCACCTTCGTCCAGTGGGACCGGAACAACGAGCGCCGCCACGCGCTGCAGGTCGCCGGCGGCACCGTGCTCGTCCGCGGCTGCGAGTTTCAAGCTGACAAGCCCCAAGTCGAGTTAGGCGAGAAGGTCCGGCGCGCGGTGATCTCGGATAACATCATCACTGGCAAGCCCCGCATAGCGAACCGGAGCAAGGCATCGGTGATTGTCAACAACAACGTTAGTGATTGACGGTCTATCTCGTACCTGAGAAAGAGATGGAGAATCCTGAATGGCCTTCTACTCTCTCTAATGGTTCAACCGCCTGAGGCATGGAGACTGTTTATATCGAGACGACCGTCATAAGCTACCTGGTGGCTAACCAGAGCCGGGACCTTGTGACTGCTGGTCAGCAGCAAGCTACCCGCGACTGGTGGGCGCGGCGACGCACCAGCTTCTATTGCGTGGTTTCCGAAGAGACACTGGCGGAAGCGGCACGTGGCGATGCCGCGCAAGCCGCGCTGCGGTTGGCCGCCCTGGGCGGGCTGCCCGTTGTGCCTGTCACAGGAGAGGTCGAGCGTCTGGCAATTGAATTCCTCCACACCGGCGCCCTGCCGCCCTCAGCGCGTTCAGATGCCATCCACTTGGCGGTGGCTTCCTTTGTTGAGGCGGACTACCTATTGACGTGGAATTGCCGCCATCTGGCCAACGCACAAATCATCCGGCGGCTCGAACGTGAAGCAGTGCGCACGGGATGGAACCTGCCGACGGTTTGCACGCCGCCGGAGCTTATGGCAGATTTGCCTTATGGAACCCAATCCGATTCTTGAGGAGATCTGGCGCATCAAGGACGAACTGGCGCGTGAGGCCGGCAACGACCTCCACCGCCTGTGCGCAAATACGCGCCGGTGGGCGGCAACGCACCCGCACTCCGGCCCCACCGTCGCCAGCGCCCAGGAGCTGCGGCGACTGGCTGCAGAGCATGGGCTTCGTCATCCACACCCCTCGACGATGGCCTTGAACGACACGCCACCCCGCAAAGAATGACTCACTGTTATTTGTGGCTGCTGTCGGCAGTCTCAGTCGGTCTCCTGGGCTGTGCCCGACCAGCACCGCAAGCCGCGACCCCCATCCTGGACCCCAAACCAGCCCCGGGCGTCTTCTTCGTCGCCACCAACGGCAATGACCTCTGGTCCGGCCGCTTGCCCGGCCCGAACCGCAAGCTGGCTGACGGCCCGTTCGCAACGCTGCTCCGCGCAGTGCAGGCAGCTCGGGAATTCAGGCAACAAAGCGCCGGCGGCTCGGGCCAGCCTGTAAGCATCCTCCTGAGCGGCGGCACTCACTTCCAGCCACAACCTGTCACGTTGACACCCGGGGACTCCGGCCTTGTGCTCGCCGCCTGTCCCGGCACGCAACCGGTCTTGAGCGGCGGACGGCCCATCGTCGGCTGGCGCGAGGTCTCAATCGAAGGCCGGCAATTATGGAGCGCCGACCTTCCCGCGGACCAGCGCGGCAAGTGGTTCTTCCAGCAACTCTGGGTCAACGGCCGGCGCGCCACCCGCGCCCGCCACCCTAACCGCGGCTACCTTCCCATTGCCGAACTGCCCGACAAGACAAAGGAATGGACCCAGGGCCATAGCCGCTTCCGTTTCCGCGAGGGCGACCTGAAAGCCTGGAACACCATCACCAACGCCGAGGTCGTGGTGATGACCCGCTGGGTCGAGTCGCGCCTGCCGATTGCCGCTGTGGACGAACATGAGCGCATCGCCAACTTCACCAGGCGCTCCGTCTTCCAGCTCGCGCCCGGCGACCAATACTACGCCGAAGGCGCCTTCGAGTTCCTGGACGAACCGGGCGAATGGTGTCTCGACCCGGCTGCCGGCAAACTCTTCTACCTGCCGCGGCCCGGCGAAACGCTGGCCCGGGTCCAGGCGATCGCGCCCGTCCTGGCCCAGGTGCTCCGCTTCGAGGGCCAACCCGAAGCCGCCCAATTCGTCGAGCGCGTCTCCCTGCGCGGCCTGACCTTCTCCCACACCGAATGGCATTTCCCCTCGGATTTCAAAGCCGCAAAGGACAAGCCCAACGTCTGGCCCAATCCAACCGCCGAGGTCGGCGGCTTTGCCCAGGCCGCCATCGGCGTCTCCGGCGCGGTGTATGGCGAGGGCCTCCGCCAGAGCGTCTTCGAGGACTGCCGGTTCGCGGCCCTCGGCAACTATGCCCTCGAACTGGCCCGCGGCTGCCAGTCCAACCACATCACCCGCTGCGAATTCACCGATCTCGGCGCCGGCGGCATCAAGCTCGGCGAAACCCGCATCCGCGCCCAGGCTGCCGAGCAGACCCGCGCCAATATCATCAGCCATTGCCGCCTCCACGACGGCGGCAAGCTCTTCGCCAGCGCCGTCGGCATCTGGATCGGCCAGTCGCCCGACAACCGGATCATCCGCAACCTCATTCACGACTTCTACTACACCGGCATCTCCATCGGCTGGACCTGGGGCTATGGACCCTCCCTCGCGAGCAACAACATCGTCGCCCTCAACCACGTCCACCACATCGGCGCCAAATCCGATGGCGACGGCCCGATCCTCAGCGACATGGGCGGCATCTACACCCTGGGCAGGCAGCCGGGCACCACCATCCGCAGCAACCTCTGGCACGACATCGCCGCCTTCCGTTACGGCGGCTGGGGCATCTACTTCGACGAGGGCAGCAGCGGCATCCTGGCCCAGGACAACATCGTCTATCGCACCACCCACGGCGGCTTCCACCAGCACTACGGCCAGACCAACATCGTCCGCAACAACCTCTTCGCCTTCGCCCGCGACCACCAGGTCCAGCGCACCCGCCCCGAGCCGCATCGCAGTTTCACCTTCGTCACCAACATCGTCTATTTCGACTCCGGCAACCTGCTCGCCGGAGACTGGTCCAACGACAACTACCTGGTGGATTCGAACCTCTACTTCGACGCCCGCCCCGACGCCAAGCCCGCCCAGCCGCGCCTGGGCCCCTGCGCCTGGCAGCGATGGCAGGAGCGCGGCCATGACCAGCACTCGCTCATCGCCGACCCGCTCTTCGCCGCCCCCGGCAACCACGACTTCCGCCTCCAGCCTGCTTCCCCCGCTTTCCGGCTCGGTTTTCGCCCCGTTGACCTGTCCGGCGCCGGCCCCTGACCCTCGCCGCCCTCGGCATTGGCCGGCCGCGGAGGGCCGCGCTTCACAACTACTGCTTGATTGCAGATTTAAGCGATATCGCCGCGTGAGGGCACGCGGCCTACAAACCTGCTGTAGGCCGCGTGCCCTCACGCGGCGACCCATGTATCGGTTATTTGTGCAACCAAGCACTACCTGGTTGCGAGAGCAGGGCTCGGCGGGCTGGCTTTCTCCGGCGCTTGCGTCAGGCTGGCGAGGTAGTCCCCGAGAGCCTCGATTTCATCGGGGCGCCCGACGAGCGGGGGCATGTACTTGCGGTAGGGGGAGTCCTCCCCGTAATCATGAAGCAGCTTGAGGATGCTGCCGATGCCTTCGCGGTTGCGCTCGCCCAGGAGGCGCTTCATCGAGCGGTAAACATCCCGCGTGTGGCAGGAGGCGCATTGGCCGCGAAACATGGCTTCACCTTTCGCCAGCGTTTGCTCGGCGGCTGTGGCCTGGCCGGGGAGCGGGCGATTCCACAGCGACCCGCCCAGGTAACCGTTGGTGTTCAACTGGCTCACAGCCTGGACGCGCACGCCATTGGAAAACATGTATTGGCCGATGACGTACGGCTTGCGGAGCATCTCGCGGCCGTACTCGGCTGCGGCGGTGGCAACGAACGCCAGCACGACCACGCTGGCTGCGTGCCGCAGCTTGACTTCCACCGGCGACCGCCAGACAAACAGATAAACAACGCCCACGACGCTCGCCGAACTCAGCGGAATAATCAGGATCGTGCGGGTGAGCTGGCTGAAAACGCCGGCGCCGGCGCTCGACACGCCCAGTTGCATCAGCGCGCGATGGGCTTCGGGCACGTTCCACAGGTACCAGGCAAATGCAACCGGCAGCAGCGCGAAGGCGGGAATCACCCAGCGGGCGCTCCAGCGCAACAGCGCCGTCTTCGTCTCGGGGAATTTCCCGCCGTCAATCCGCGCGCAGGTGACCATGGCCCAGACGCCTGCCAGCGAGACGCAGGCAAGACTGCGCAGGAGCAGGCTGGGCCAGAACAGCGGGTTGAACAGCGCCTGCAGAAAGCGGCTGGGTTCCAGCCCGGTCCCGGCCACCGCCAGCCAGGGCTGCCCGGGCGTCAACATGAACGTAAGTATGCCGTTGATGATGAACAGGGTCAGAAAGGCGGCAATGGCATAGACCCAGCCAACCTTGAGGTGCAACCGGTCCGGAATCCGGCCCCAGGTGTAGTAATACACCGCGGCGGTCGTCAGCTCGACCATGAACACGACCCACTCGATGGCCCAGGCAAACACAAAGTTGTGGAGGAGCGTGCTCGTGGCTTCCGGATGGGCCAGCCCAATGGCGAACCAGATGCCCACCCCGGTGGCCGCTCCGAACACTCCCGTCAGGATCAGGAAAAACTTCGAGTGGCCTTGCAGCACCCGCAGCCAGTCCTGCCGGTTCTCCCGCCGGGCTTTGGTCTCCGCCAGCACCAGGTAAAAACCGCCGCCGACGGCGAAGTGCGAGATCATGACGTGGACGATGGCGATCACCCCGATCACCCAGCCGCTGCCCAGGTGCGGAACGTCCCAGAATGGATAATTCATAGCGTCGTGTCTGAGGTTCTTACAGGGCGAGATACCCCCAGATGGTGGTGGCGATGGTTGCCAGCAAAAGCAGCAATCCAAACACGGTGGTGTTGCGCGCCCGGCGGCCGGCCTGGCGGCTCGTGTCGTAGAGGGGCACCAGCATCCAGGCAACCAGCGCCACGGTGAACAGCCCCAGCCCGGCAAATTCCCCGGCCTTGCCCGGCACCCAGTGGCCCAACATCTTCAGCACCTGGAACTGGCTCATGAAATACCACTCCGGGTGAATGCCCACGGGGGCCGGCTTGAGCGAATCGGCCTGCGGCCCCAGGTCCCACGGATAAATGGCCGCCATCACCGCCAGGAGGTTGATGGCGATCAGCCACATCACCATATCCTTCATCAGGAAATGCGGAAAGAAGGGTATGGCCTGGCGCTGCGCCGCGGGCTTGCTCTCCTCGGACGGGGGAACCGCATTGCCATGTCTCTGCACCAGGTAGAGGTGAAAACCGAGCAGGGGCAAAAACAGCAGCGGCAGCACAATGACGTGCAGTGTCGAAAACCGCTGCACCGTGTGCTCGTTGACTTCCAAACCGCCCCGAACCAGCGCGGCCATCTTGGAGCCGATAACGGGCAAGCCGCTGGGGATGTCCAGCCCCACCGTGGTCGCGAAGTACGCCAGCTCATCCATCGGCAGCAGGTAGCCGCTGAAGCCGAAACCCATGCCCAGCCCCAGCAGCCCCAGCCCCGACCACCAGCCAAACTCGCGCGGCTTGCGGTACGCCTTCATGAAGAACACCGAGAACATATGGATGCCCACCGCCGCGATCATCAGGTTGGCGCCCCACGAGTGCAGCGACCGGATCAGCCACCCAAAATGTGTATCGTAGGTGATCTGGCGAACCGATTCGTAGGCCTCGGGTCCCGGGCGATAATACACCAGCAGCAGCATGCCGGTGACGGCTTGGAGCACAAAGAACATCAGCGAGAGCCCGCCCCAGTAATACCAAAACGAATGCGCGTGCCAGGGCACGGTCTTGTGCCGGGCCAAAGCCTGCAGCTCCGCCAGGCCAAGTCGCTCGTCAACCCACGAATAGACGGAGGAGCAGAAGTTCTTCATGGCTCAGGCGGTCCGGGCCGGGCGGGAAACCACCACGGCGCTTTCCGTGCGCTTGACCTCCAGCCGCTCCAGAGGTTTGGGAGGCGGACCGCTGACGTTGCCGCCCGTGCGCGCGTTGTAAACGCCGCCGTGGCAGGCGCAGTAGATTCGGTCCTGGTCCCCCTGGTATTGCACCGTGCATCCAAGGTGCGTGCACACCGCGATCAGCGCCACCCACTCATCGTCCGGGTGATGTATCAGCAGCGCGGGTCGGGAGCCGAACTTGAACATCAGCGCCGTGCCCGGCGCCAGCTTGTGCGCTTCGGGCAGGCTGACCTCGCTGACGGCTGCCAGGCTCGCGGACTTCTCAACCGGCGACTCCAGATAACGGTAAACCGGGTACGCAAAGGCGGCCGCATAGCATAAACCAACGCCGCCCGCCGCGACGCGAACAAAGGTCCGACGATTGCCGCAGCCCTGCGCCTCGGGCGGGGATGGAGGTTTCGGGGGGTTCATGAGACAGGTTTCTCGACGACGGGTTCTGCGCGCCGAAACACGGAAATAAGCCAGGCCAGGCAGACCAGCCCCGCGACAAAGGAAGCCACAAAGACGCAGATCACCGGCCAGTTGGCCGCCACGGGACGATCCCATACGTTGAATCCGTTTGCGAGCAGGGTGACATCCCGCAGCACATCGCGGCAGGCTGCCATCCCGAGCATGGCAACAACGCCAACCACCAGAGCCAGCCAGCCCGGCAACCGCGAGGTCGGCCGGGCCGCCGCCGCCCACGCCGCCAGCAAAACCAGCAGGCCCACGCCCGCCAGCCAGACCGGCGCCGCGGAGCGAAACAGGATGTCGCCTGCCAGGCTTTGCCGAATCGCGCCGGGTTGGACGCCGAGAACCTGGAACGCCAGGAATATCTGCGCCAGGAGCGCGACAACCGCAATCCGCCCGCCCATCCCCGACAGATAAACCCGCACTTTCCCGTCAATGGACTTCAGGCCGGCCAGCCAAATCATCCACAGCCCGGCGGCAGCCAGTCCGCCGGCCAGCATGAACAGCCAGCGCACCATGAGCGCGGGGTCCACGGCCGGCAGTTGGGCGCCGATAGCGGAAGCCGCGTAGAGCCCCTGCCAGGCTTCGGGGTGAAGCATGAGCGTCATGTTGGTGGAATAGATGCGCGAGATCAGCAGCGCCAGCCCCAGCGAAATCAAAGCCATCGGCCACGCCCGGCGGCCGGCCTCCAATTTGGCCGTGAACCGGTAAATATGCCAATAGGTGCCCATCAGGAGCGCGATCACCCCAATCCACCAGACGCCGATCAAAATGCTGCTGGTGTAGAGGGCGCGCCCGTAGAGGACTTGCGCAAACAACAGCGGCGGCACGCCAAGGTTGATGACGTAGGTCATCACATTCGGCAGCCGGCGGCCCAGACAGGCGGAAGCACCCAGACGCAGACCCGCCGCCGATCCGCCGCGGCTGGCCAGGTTGAGAACCAAAGCGATGGCCAGCCCGCCCAGCAACATCTCGACCGCCACAAAGTGCAGCCCCAGGGTCAGAACATGCAGGACCTTGAACAGCCAGACCGGCGCTGGCAGCGGGATGGGATCGAGCGCGGGAAAGGCAGTCATGGGCGTTCAGTCCGGGCTGGCCGCCTGCGCGCCGCGTGGGGCGCAAAGCCGGTCTGCGGTTCCACGCACGCAAGCGAACCTCGCAGAAGATCGTCCGTCTGCATACAAAGCAGCATGTGTGGCCCGTTCTTCTAGCACAAGTCTTGTCCGCCGGCAAGCCGCGCGCGAACCGAAAACACCGATCTCAAATCCGCCTCTCCGGCATCAGCCGCAGTATCAGGATGTATCGGCTCAGGTTTCGCGTGGTTGGCGGGCAATTCAATTCCAGCTCTCAGGCTCATGCGCTCGCCGCGCCTATCCCCACCCTCACCAGCCGCCGCAGCGCCCCCAATAATCCGTGTACAAGGGGTGTACCAGGGATGCTCGCCGGGTGCTCACGCTCCAGCCCCTCGTGCTCCTGCCGTGCATCCCTTGTGCTCCCCTTGTACACGCTTCGGCGGAGCGGCGAAATAATCTTGGCCGAGGCGGAGGCGGTCTCCGGGGCGGACGGGGCTTTGGATTTCGCAACTCTTGTCTTTCCAGTGGGTTGCTGGCTGACAGGCTCGGGCGGCGGCGGGACAATCGCGCTGTGCGACCATTCCTGGCCTTTCCAGCCGCTCTTTGTCTGGATGGTCACTATGAATACCTTCTGACCGCTCACCGGCTGCCCAAACCGAGCCGTGTAGAGTGCTGTGATGTCGCATTGGCCGCCTGTCGCAGGTCCCAACAGGCCCAGGTAATAGACCCGACGGTGTTTCATCCGGCCCGCGCTGCACGGCGGCTGCCCAAACACCATGATCTCTTCACTGACCGTCCCGACGTTCAGCAGCAGGCGCACGCCGCTTTCCGCGTCGTTGACTATCTCCAGCCCGGCGACGGGGTTGGGGCTGAACACGACCGGGGCCGGCGGCTCAGCCACGGGCGGCTGGCCGATGCAATGCCGGGTGCTGTTGATCTGGACGTAGAATTGCTGGCCGCTCAGGTGGTAATACTGCCCCAGCGACGGGTGGCTGGGGGCGGTTTGGGCGGCGCTGACCCAGCGCAGGCGCTGGGCTTCGGTCAGGGTCCGGCCCCAGGCATTGGAGCAGGAGCCGAAGATGGCGCGGGCGCGGCTTTGGGCCGGGGTTTTGGGATCGTGCGGCACGGTCAGGGCGCGGCAGCACTGGCCGAAGGGTGAGGGGTAGAAGATGTGAGAGCCGAGTCTTCCGGTGCGAGGGGAATCGAGGAGTTTCATGGATGATAACCTTTCGTTTGCCGGCCGGGAGCGCCGCCCGGCGGCCAGCCCAACACAGGCCAGCCTCCCGGACTGCCATGCCTCCGCAGCCTTGGGGTAAAGGTTGCCCCCCAGAGCATGTGACATCAAGCGCGAACTCGCGGTTTTCCGGAAGCGACCATGCGCGCCTGGTTGAGACTGCTAAGCCGTATCCATGCAGTTGGGTTCCCGGTAGAGTAGAGAGGCGTCCATGATGGAG
>DAOPPX010000027.1:0-50266 GCA_035358715.1 Verrucomicrobiota bacterium | reverse complement strand
TACCTTCCTCACCAATTGATGCCTTTCCTGTTCACAAGGCTAAGGTTTGGGGCCGGAAATCGCCCATGAAAAGGCCACCGTGTAGCTCCTGCATAGCTCCTACCTGGCTCCCACATGGCTTAATGGGTTTTCTATTAAGCCTGTTGGGAGCCAGGTGATACGGGGGCAGGAGGGGGGCGGGGACTGGCGGGCAGGGTGGCGGAATGCTCACCCAACCGGCCGGCCCGGTGGCCTTTGCTCCGACCCCCATGTAGAGCCGCGGGGCAGTTCCTACAGGGCTCCCACATGGCATGACGAGCTTTCCATTATCTCGGAGCCAGGAATTCGACTTGCAAGGCTTGACACCCCAATACTTTGGGCGCTAAATATGGGCACCACAATTAGCAGTGGCTGCACCTATATGCGATGCCCCAAATGCGGTTGCCAGGATGATAAGGTGATTGATTCTCGCGCCTCGCGGGAAGGTGCCACCATCCGTCGCCGGCGCGAGTGCATTGCGTGCGGCTTTCGGTTTACGACCTATGAGGAGATCGAGCAAGCCGGTCTGATGGTGCTTAAACGCGATGGCCGCCGTGAGGAGTTTTCCAAGGACAAATTGATGTCCGGCCTGAGGAAGGCCTGCCAGAAGCGTCCGATCAGCCCGAAGGTTATCGAGGACCTGGTCGAGAAGATCGTCAATGAAGTCACCGACAAGTATGAGCGCGAAGTCCCGGCTGAAGTCATCGGGAGACTGGTGATGGAAGGGTTGCGCGCGATTGATGATGTGGCCTATGTGCGCTTTGCCAGTGTCTATCGTCGCTTCCAGGAGGCGACTGACTTTGTGCAAGAAGTGAAGAAGCTGGAGGGCAGGCCGTGATTGCGCTTGGTTCGGATTGGCTGCTGTTTGAATTGGCCAACGGCGAAAGCATCCCTTACTCCGCCGACATGGTGGAGGTGGAGTTGGCGCAGGACACGGACGGGTTGTTCGATCCCGAGTTCGTCAGCCATGCCACCAAGGCCGTTTTCCATTATTTCAAGCATGAGCTGGGGCGCCAACGCGTCTCCGTCGGCGAATTCACCGGGGCGCTGGAGAAGGTGCTGCGCGGCTTCGCGGCCACCGCGCAGCCTCCTGTCGCGCCCCAATCCGCGTCGCGGGTGCCGGAGTCGGATTTGTGCCGGCTGGCTCAGGAATCCGGTCAGGGCCGTGAGCTGATCTTCTTTCCGCGCCTGCGGACCGAACTGCAACAGCACTTGCGACAAGGCCCGAGAATGCTGCGGTTTCGCGGGCTGCGGAGGTGCGTCAAGCATCTCACTGGCGCGCGGCGCTGGAGCCCGCGCTGCCAGACCCTGGAGGGGGAGATTGTGGCCTTTCTGCGCGAATGCCTCAGTGCCGAACCCGGGCCGGTGGACTTTGCATTGTTGGTGGAGTAAGCCGGCCGCACTGCATGGGCAAGACGCTGTTCGAGAAGATCATCGCACGCGAAATCCCGGGCGCGATCCTCTATGAGGACGACCAGGTGGTGGCATTTCAGGATATCAGGCCGCAAGCCCCGGCGCATGTCCTGATCGTCCCCAGAAAACCGATCCCGCGCATCGCGGAGGCCGGACCGGAAGACCAGCAAGTGCTTGGTCATCTCCTGCTGAAAGCCGCCGAGGTGGCAAACAAGCTGGGGCTAACGAACTCCGGGTTTCGGCTGGTGTTCAACAACGGCCCCAACGCCGGCGAAGCTGTGCCCCATTTGCACTGCCATATCCTCGGTGGTCGCCCGATGAGTTGGCCCCCGGGCTAGACCGGGCGGGGACAACTTGCCCCCGCCGAATGCGTTAATCGCTCCGCCGGCCGCGTAATTCTCAGCCTTTCGATGTTCCCGCTTCGCCCGGGCTGCGCAATTTCGCCAGGCTAGCTGCGCAGGCAATTGCGGAACACCTCACCGAGGCGCGCGATGCCCTTGCGCACGTTGGCCTCCGTGGCGCCGCCGAAGCTGAGCCGCATTTCGTGATTCGGCTTGCGGCGGGTCGGATCATCGGCATAGCAGAGTTCGCCCGGCACGTAGAACACGTTGTTCTTCAACGCTGCCTGAAACACCTTCGAGGACATGCCCGACTTGAGACGCGACGGCAGCCGCGCCCAGAAATACAGCCCGCCGGCCGGCTCCCACCATTCCACCTCGGCGGGGAAATGCCGCTTGATGGCGTCTCGCATCAAGCAGGCCTTGCGGGCGTAGCGCCGGCGCAGGACCGCCAGGTGCTTCTCGTAGAGACCGGATGCCAGCGCGCGAGCGAGCAATTGTTGCAGCAGGTTGGACGAGCCGAAGTCGTGGTTGCCTTTGATGCGCAGCACGGCGCTCAGGACCGGTTCCGGCAGCAGGCCGAAGCCAACGCGCGCCCCGGTCGAGAAAGGTTTGCTGTAGGTGCCGGCATAGATGACCCGGTCGCAGGCGCCCTGAAGGGCCAGCGCGGATTTAATTTCCTGCCCGCCGAACCGCAACTCGCGGTAGGCCGCGTCTTCGAGAAGATAGATGGGGTGCCCCGCCGCCCGCTCGAACTGCCGCAGCATCTTGAGCGCGGCGGTCTTCTTCGCGCAACTGGTGGTGCGGCCGGTCGGGTTTTGATAGTAGCTCACCAGGTAGAGCATCTTCACGCGGCGCAATTCGCCGCTGCGCTTCAGGCTGCCCAGGACAGCCTCCAGGCGCCCCAAATCCAAACCGTCCTTATCCATGCGAATGCCGCGCGCCCGGATCCCGTGGCTTTGCAGGATGCCCAGGTAAACGAAGTAGCTGGGGTCCTCCACCAGCACAATATCCCCGGGGTCGCACAGCGCCTCGGTGACCATGTAGAGCATCTGCTGCGAGCCATTGGTGATGATCAGCCGGTCCGGAGAATAGGCCCGGCGCGCCGCCGGCTGCCCGTCCAGCGTGTGCAGGCGCTGGCTGGTCAGCCGCCGCAGGGCCGGGTCGCCGGCGGTCGTGCCGTATTGCAGGGCCGCGCGGCCGCGTTGGGGCGAGCCCAGAATCCCCCGCAGCAGTTGGCGCACCTCTCCCAGAGGCAACGATTCATTGTCGGTAAACCCGGCGGCCAGCGAAACAAGTTGCGGACGGGCCAGCGCGGTGGCCATCAGCCATGAAATAGGAGGCTCCTTCGTGCGACGGCCCAGTGAGGATAAGAGATGTGCTGTCATGCTGTGAACACGCGTCACAGTTGGCCCGTTTTGCCCGCTGGAATCAAGTGATCTTTTGCGGCAATCCCCCGCCCGGCGCCCGGGCGGGCGCGGCCCGAAATCCCGCCCCTCAGCTCAGCGGCCTTGCGCGCCGCTCTCGATCAGCCGCAGCAACTCCTCGACGCCGGCGACGAACTGCTGTCTGTCGGTCAGCGGGTTGTTGTGATCGCCGCGGAGTTCGCAGAAGAGCTTGGGCTGATTGGCGGCGGCGAAGTTTGCTTTGGCGTGGTGGAACCCGACCAGTTCGTCCGCGGGGCTGTGCATGACGAGCACCGGCAGGTGCAGCCGTTGCAGTTTGGCGCGCGTATCGTATCGAATGGTGCTGAGCCAGCGCACGGGCAGCCATGGGAAAAACTCGGAGCCAATATCCTGAATGCTGGTAAACGTGCTTTGCAGCACCAGCCCGCCCAGCGGCTCGCGAACCGCCAGCTCCGCCGCGACGCCGCCGCCCAGCGATTCGCCGAAGGCAACGACATTGGTGCTCCGAATCCCTCGCCCAACCAGCCACTGGCAGGCTGCCTGGGCGTCACGATACGTCCCCTCTTCGTTGGGCCGGCCCTGGCTCCGGCCGTAGCCGCGATAGTCAAACGCAAACACACTCACGCCCGTGTCTAACAAAGCCGCGCAAGTATCGAGCCGGTAGCCGATGTTGCCCGCGTTGCCGTGACAATACAGAACGGCCAGATGGGAACGCGCTGAATTCGTGTTCGCCGGGAAGTACCAGCCGTGAAGCTCCACCCCGTCGCCAGCCTTGAAACGGACATCCTCGAATGGCCGGCCCAGTTCGGCGCCGGTGGCGGCCAGCACCCGGTTCGGGTGATAAACCTGGCTGTGTTCAAACCAGCGAAACATGACGACCACCAGCAGACACGCTGCCAGCAAACCAATCAAGGTCTTTGCGAGCCGGGGTAATAGCTTCATCTGTGCCGGAAGGGTGCCACAGCCCGGCCTTCCAGGCCAGCCGCGTTGTAGTCCGCACGGACAACCGGATATGGCGGCACTTTATGAGGGGGCGGGACCGGCGCGCCACGATGCCTGGCTCAGGGCTCGACCCTGCGCGTGGCGCGCTGACCGTTTCGCGGCTTTGCCTGCGTCGCCTTGCTTTACATTCTTGCCTGAATGCCCGACTCTATCGCTCGAACAAGTATGCCAGCTACAGCCAGCAAGGCCTCGCCCGGCGGCGAGTGGTCGCCGACCTCATGGCAGCGTCGGCCCGCCGCCCAGCAACCGGTCTATCCGGACCCGGCGGCACTGCAACGCGCCCTGACCCAGTTGGGCCGCCTGCCGCCCCTGGTCACCAGTTGGGAAATCGAGAATCTCAAACAGCAACTGGCCCAAGCCACCCGCGGCGAACGCTTCCTGCTCCAGGGCGGCGACTGCGCGGAGAGCTTCGAGGACTGCGAATCCGCCGCCATCGCCAGCAAGCTGAAGATTCTCCTGCAGATGAGCCTGGTGCTGGTCCAGGGCGGCAAGAAACGCGTGACCCGCATTGGCCGTTTTGCCGGTCAGTACGCCAAACCGCGCTCGGTGGACACCGAAACGCACAAAGGCGTCACGCTGCCCAGTTACCGCGGGGACATGATCAACCGCGCCGGGTTCACCGTCGAAGACCGCACGCCCAACCCCGACCTGCTGCTCCGCGCCTACGAACGTTCCGGCCTCACCATCAATTTCATCCGTTCGCTGATCGAAGGCGGCTTCGCCGACCTGCATCATCCCGAGTATTGGGAATTGGGCTTCGTGGCCAATTCGCCGCACGCCGCTGAATACATGCGCATGGTGCAGATGATCGGCGACTCGCTGCGCTTCGTGGAAACGCTCACGGGGACCGTGCTGGCCGACATCAACCGCGTGGATTTCTTTACCAGCCACGAGGGCCTGCATCTCTATTACGAGCAGGCCCAGACCCGCCAGGTCCCGCATCGCACCGGCTGGTACAACCTCTCCACGCATTTCCCATGGATCGGCGACCGCACCCGCGCGCTGGACGGCGCGCATGTCGAGTATTTCCGCGGTATCGCCAACCCAATCGGCGTGAAGGTCGGCCCCTCGGTCACGCCCGACCAGGCGGTGGCGCTGGCCGAAGCGCTCAACTCGCAGAACGAGCCGGGCCGCCTCACGTTCATCCACCGCTTCGGCGCCGACCGGGTGGCGAAGTCCCTGCCGCCGCTGGTGGAAGCCATCCAGCGCCGGGGTCTGCAGGTGCTTTGGTGTTGCGACCCTATGCACGGCAACACCGAGACGACCAAGGGCGGCATCAAGACCCGCCGCTTCGAGAAGATCCTCCTCGAACTGGAGACCTCCTGCCGCGTGCTCAAGGATTGCGGCACGCATCTCGGCGGCGTGCATTTCGAGCTGACCGGGGACAATGTCACGGAATGCATCGGCGGCGCCAGCGGGGTGACAGAGGCTGATTTGAGCCGCGACTACCGTTCCACCCTCGACCCGCGCCTCAATTACGAGCAGGCAATGGAAATGGCTCTGGTGCTCGCGCGGCTGTTGTCTCCGAACCCGAAATAGCGCCTGCCGGGAGGGCGAGCGTTCGTGCGAGCCCGGATTCCGGCGGATGCGCCGGCAGGCGGGGAATGGGACCGCAGCGCGCGACCCCGTCACATTTTCGTCGCCAGACTTGTCCCGGCGTGGCTAATGTGCCGGCGCGATGAAGCTCAACCTTGTTATGGCCGCATTCTTTGGATGGTTCGCCTCGGCTCAAGCGCAGCCAACCAATTCGTTCCCGCTCTGGCCCGATGGAGCCCCCGGCGCGCTCGGCAAAGAGGATAAAGACATCCCAACGCTCACCCCGTATCTGCCCGAGCCGGACAAGGCGACCGGCGCCGCCATCGTGATCTGTCCCGGCGGCGGCTACGGCGGACTGGCCGCGCATGAAGGCAAGGACTACGCGCGTTTCATGAACGAACACGGCATTGCAGGCTTTGTCCTGAAATACCGCCTCGGGTCGGGCGGTTACAGGCACCCGGTCATGCTGCAGGACGCCGCCCGCGCAGTGCGCACCGTGCGCGCCCGCGCCGCCCAATGGAAGCTCGACCCTAAACGCATCGGCATCATGGGCTCTTCGGCAGGCGGCCATCTCGCCTCCACGCTGGTGACCCATTTCGACGCGGGCAAACCCGACGCCGCCGACCCCATCGAACGCGCCAGTTCCCGGCCCGACGCCGGCATCCTCTGCTACCCGGTCATCACGATGGGCAAATTCACGCACCAGGGCTCGAAGCGCAACCTGCTGGGCAACGACCCGGCGCCGGAACTGGTCCGCGAGCTGTCCAATGAATTGCAGGTGACCAGGGACACGCCGCCCTGTTTCATCTGGCACACCTGCGAGGACGCCGGGGTGCCGGTGGAGAACAGCCTGCAGTTTGCCGATGGGCTGCGCCAGGCCGGTGTTCCGTTTGATCTGCACATCTACCAGAAGGGGCCGCACGGCCTCGGCCTCGGCACACGCGATTGGAACCCGGAGAAGCGGCATCCCTGGACGCGTGACTGCGCCTACTGGCTGCAGGCGCAAGGATTCGCGCGCTAGCGAGCGGGGCCGGTGTCCCGCAGTCCCCGGGCAAAGGCGCCGACTGACTTCGGCGGCTGCGACTTGGCGGGTTCCTGAATCCGCCGCGCCGTTCCATTCACAGCCGCACTTTGTAATTGCCTGGCAGGGCGGCTTGGCCTAGCTGTTGAGCAATAAACGAAAGGATTCCTATGGCTAAGAGCTTTATTATTCTGCCGGTCCTGGTGGTGGTGGTCCTGGTGCTGCTGGTCGTCATGTGGGTCATCGGCGCCTACAACTCGCTGGTCGCCTTGCGCAACCGCTTCAAGAACGCCTACGCGCAAATTGATGTGCAGCTCAAGCGGCGCTACGACTTGATCCCCAACCTCGTCGAGACCGCCAAGGGCTACATCAAGCACGAGCGCGGCACCCTCGAGGCCGTCGTGGCCGCCCGCAACGCCGCCGCCGCCGCCAGCACGGGCGCCGCGCAGAACCCCGGTGACGCCGCGGCCATGAAACAACTCTCGAGCGCGGAAAGCACCCTGGCCGGCACCCTCGGCCGGCTCTTCGCGCTGGCCGAAGCGTATCCGGACCTGAAGGCCAATACGACCATGATCACCCTGATGGAGGAACTCACGTCCACGGAGAACAAGGTCGCGTTCGCCCGCCAGGCTTACAACGACGCCGTGATGACCTACAACACCAAGCGCGAGACCTTCCCGACCAACCTCATCGCCGGGCCGTTCAACTTCGCGCCGGCGGAGCTGTTTGTCATCGAGAAGCCGGAGGAGAAGGCAGCGCCGAAGGTAAGCTTCTGAATTTCCGATTTCCGATTTCCAATTGCCAATTGGGAAGAGCGAAAGCCATCGGCCTATGACGCCCGAGGAACTTAAGGCCCGGACAAAGCGATTTGCACTCCGGGTGTTGAAAGTGGCCGATTCACTGCCGCGAACTCCCTCAGGGAGGACCTTGGCCGGTCAGATCGCGGATTCGGGCACATCTGTCGCCTCGAATTACCGTGCCGCCTGTAAAGCCCGCTCACGAAGGGAATTCATCGCCAAGCTCGGTATCGCCGAGGAAGAAGCCGACGAAAATCAGTTCTGGCTGGAGATGATTATGGAATCAGGTTCAGTCCCTGCCTCGCGCCTCGATCCACTGCTCCAGGAGGCCTGCGAAACCACCGCCATCCTGGCCGCGTCACGCAAGTCCGCAGCAAGCGCCCGCGAGCCGTAAATTGGCAATTGGAAATCGGCAATGGACTTCTTTGAGCGACAGGATCGAGCCCGCCGCAACACCAAGCTCCTGGTTGCCTATTTCGCCGGCGGCGTGGTCATGCTGGTGGCGGCGGTCTATGCCGCGTTGCTGCTGCTCTTTGGCGGCCTCGGCACCCACAATCGCACTGATTACCTCGAAGAACCTCTCGGCCGCGCGAGGGTTCAACCGGCGCTTTGGGACCCGAAGCTCTTCCTCGGCGCTGCCGTCGGCACGCTGGCGGTGATTGCCCTGGGCAGCGCCTTCAAGACGATGGAACTGTCCCGGGGCGGCAGCGCCGTCGCCACGATGCTGGGCGGGCGGCTTGTCAGCCCGACTACCGCCGACCCGGACGAGCGCAAGCTGCGGAATGTGGTCGAAGAAATGGCCATCGCAGCGGGCATGCCAGTGCCCCAGATCTATGTCCTGCCCGACGAACGCGGCATCAACGCCTTCGCCGCCGGCCACTCCACCAGCGACGCCGTCGTCGCGGTCACCGCCGGCGCGTTGAAGCTGCTCACGCGCGACGAGCTGCAGGGCGTCATCGGCCATGAGTTCAGCCATATTCTCAACGGCGACATGCGGCTCAACCTCCGCCTGATGGGCCTCATCTTCGGCATCCTCTGCCTGGCCGTCATCGGCCGGATGCTCCTTCACACCCGCAGCCGCGGCAGCAAGGACAAGAATCCGCTGCCACTGCTGGGCCTGGCGCTGCTGTTGATCGGCTGGATCGGCGTCCTCTTTGGCCGGCTCATCCAGGCCGCCGTCAGCCGCCAGCGCGAGTTCCTCGCCGACGCCGCGGCGGTGCAGTTCACGCGCAATCCCGAGGGCCTGGCCGGCGCGCTCAAGAAAATCGGCGGCTTGAAGTTCGGCTCGATGCTCCAGGCAGCGCAGGCCAGCGAAGCCAGCCACATGTTCTTTGGCAACGGCATCGGCGAGCCGCTTCTGCGCCTCATGGACACGCATCCGCCGCTGGCCGAGCGCATTCGGGCCCTTGATCCGGGCTTCGACGGCAATTTCAAGCCTGTGCGCAGGACCGAGGCGGCGCAGTCCCCAGAGCGGGTCTCTCCCCCTGCGCAGCGGCCGCCGATTCCCTTTCCGTTCCCCGGCGCGCCGCGCGCCCAGGGGGGCTTGGGCGGGCTGGTGCCGCCGGTCATCGCCGCGCAAACCGTCCTGGCCAACACCGGCGCTCCCACTCCCGCACACCTGAAGTATGCCGAGGAATTGCGAGTGTCCATCCCGGCGAGCCTGCAGGCCGCCGCGCATGAGGCGCTGGGAGCCAGCGCGCTGGTTTACGCCTTGCTGCTGAGCGACGACGAGACCCTGCGCCGCAGCCAGCTCGATGAGCTGGCTGCCATGACCTCCCCCGCGATCTGCGAGGAAACACTCCGCCTGTGGCCGGATGTCCGGGCCGTGGCCACCCAGGCCAAACTGCCGTTGGTGGACCTGGCGCTGCCGGGGCTGCGCAACCTGTCGCCGGCCCAGTTCCAGCAGTTCAGCGACGCGGTGCAGAAGCTCGTGGAGAGCGACGGTGACATTGACCTGTTCGAGTATATGCTCGAGAAGATTGTGCTGCGGCACCTCGAGCCGTATTTCCGGCCGGCCCGCAAGCCGGTCATCCAATACTACTCCCTCAAACCGCTGGCGGAGGACTGCGCTGTGTTGCTCTCGGCGCTGGCTTGTCTCGGACAGGATCAGCCGGACAAGATCGCCTACGCCTTTCAGCAGGGAGCGCAGCCGCTCAGCTACGCCGCCCAGGCGGAGTTGCGCCTGCTGCCCGAGGGAGAATGCGACCTGGCACAAGTGGACACTGCCCTGAACCGGCTCTCCCAGGCCGTGCCCCAGATCAAGAAGAACATGCTCAACGCCTGCGCCCGGACCGTGGCCGCTGACGGCGTCATCCGGGGAATGGAGGCCGAGCTGCTGCGCGCCGTCGCCGATACCCTCGACTGCCCCATGCCGCCGTTCATCCCGGCACAAACAGCGTGAATAAGCTCCTGCAAACCTCGACGCTCATTGCGTCCGCCGCCTGCTCCGCGGCGGCAGCAAACCTGGAAACCAACACCGCCATCGCTCCTGCCCGGCTCCCGGCCAAAGAGAAGCTGCAACTCTATCTGCTCATGGGCCAGTCCAACATGGCCGGACGCGGCAAGCTCGCCGCCGAAGACCAAACACCCCACCCGCGCGTGCTGGTGTTCACCCTGCAGAACAAATGGGAGCCCGCCGTCGAGCCCATCACACGCGACAAGCCGCGCATGCTCGGCGTCGGGCCGGGTCTGGCTTTCGGGAAAGCGATGGCCGAAAAGCAGCCCGGCGCGACCATCGGCCTGGTGCCCTGCGCCCTCGGCGGCACGCAACTTAGACGCTGGCAGCGGGGCGGCGACCTGTATTCCAACGCCGTTCATCGAGCCAGGCTGGCCATGCGCGACGGCACGTTGGCGGGCATCCTCTGGCACCAGGGCGAAAGCGATTCGGGCACCGCCACCAACGCCAACACCTACGGCGCCCGCCTGGACCAGATGATTCTGGACATCCGGGCCGACCTGAACACGCCGCACCTGCCGTTTGTGGCAGGCCAGATCGGTGAATTCCTTTATGACCGCGGCCCGGACCGCTCGCCCTATGCGCGGGTGGTCAATGCCGCCCTTGCCGATCTTCTCAACAAAGTCCCGGCGACGGGCTGCGCGCGCTCCAGCGGCTTGAGGGACAAGGGCGACCAGTTGCACTTCGACGCCGCCTCACAGCGCGAGCTTGGCCGCCGCTATGCCGCCGCCATGCTGCGCCTGCATCCCAAACCTCCGCCAGCGAAGGCGACTCCCTAGCCCGAACATTTCACACCTGCACAGCCGGCGCGCGGGCATCCTGTCCGCTTGCAACGTCCGAACGACCAAAGCGGGCAGGATGCCCGCGCGCCGGTCTGTAGGCATTTCGTGCGGGGGGTAAAAGACTCGGGCTAGCCCGGGCCAGCCTCCCGCTCCGGGGAGGGAGCCCGGGAGCATCCTCACACCTCCTGGCCCGTTGGAAACGGCGTGAGTCCAATTCCCCCCCACCACACCCCGTCCCCTTGCCGTCGCTCCTCCGTTGCTCCTCCGTTCTACCTCCGTTCCACCTCCGACAGGCGGTGGGAGGTGGAACGGAGGTAGAACGGAGGAAGGACGGAGGAGCGATGGGGGTGCCACGGGGGCAGCCGCCTGCCGCTGCCATGCTGCGCCTGCATCCCAACCCCCCGCCAGCGAAGGCGACTCCCCAGCCCGGACATTTCACACCCGCACAGCCGGCCCGCGGGCATCCTGCCCTCTTGCAACGTCCAAACGACCAAAGCGGGCAGGATGCCCGCGCGCCGGTCTGTGGGCATTTCGTGCGGGGTATGAAGGACTCGGGCCAGCCCGGCAGGGCCAGGCTCCCGCCCCGGGGGAGCGACCCCCGCAGCAGCCTTGAATGTCCGAGCGGATTAGTGCATTCAATGCGCATGTTCCGCCGGACCTGTGTTTCATTGACCATCGTGCTCGGAGCCGCCGCGGGGCTGGCCGCCGAGTCGCCGCGCGCCTTCCCGCCCGACCCGCAGCAGCATCTGGAGCGCACCTGCTTTCAGACCGCCTCGCCGTGGAGCGGCATCGCCAACCTGCGGTCGGACGTGGCCATTGTTTACGGCGTGGACCCCGCCCTGCCGCAGCGCATCCAGACCTGGCGCGACCGGGGCTACCTTATCCACGTCATGACCGGCGTCTCGTGGGGCAACTATCAGGACTACCTCTACGCCCGGTTCGACGGGGTGAACCACGAGGACGAGGCCCAGACGGATGCCGCGGGGAACAAGATCAGCCACGGAGGCGATGTTTATTACATGTGCCCCGGCACAAACTACGGGAAGTTCCTTTGCCGGGGCATCCAGCGCGCGCTGGATGCCGGGGCCGAGGCGGTCCACCTGGAGGAGCCGGAGTTCTGGGTGCGCGGCGGGTATTCGGAGGGCTTCAAGCGCGAGTGGAAGAGCTACTACGGGGAGGATTGGCAGCCGCCGCATAGCTCGGTGGATGCGCAATGGCGCTCTGCCAGGCTCAAGTATTACCTCTACCGGCGGGCGCTGCAGCAGGTGTTTGACTATGTGCAGGACGACAACCGCCGGACCGGCCGGAAGGTGCGCTGCTACGTTCCCTCGCACAGCCTCCTGAGCTACGCACACTGGCGCATCGTCAGCCCGGAATCGAGCCTTGCGGGCCTGGTTGGCTGCGACGGCTACATCGCCCAGGTATGGACGGGCACCGCCCGCACGCCGAATATGTTCCGCGGCCAACTGCGCGAGCGCACCTTCGAGACCGCGTTCCTGGAGTACGGCGCGATGATGAACCTGGTCCGCGGCACCGGCCGCCGGGTCTGGTTCCTGAACGACCCGGTCGAGGATAACCCGGACCACGATTGGAACGATTACCGCCTCAACTGGGAGTCCACGATGGTCGCCTCGCTGCTGCAGCCCGACGTGTGGCATTTCGAGGTGGCGCCCTGGCCCGAGCGCGTCTTTGGCGGGCAATATCCCAAGCCCGGCAAGCCCGGCGAGCGCGAGCCGATGCCCCCGGCCTACGCGACGGAGGTGCAAACGGTCTGCCATGCGCTCAATGACATGAACCAGCGCCGCGTCGAGTGGGACTGCGGCACGACCGGCATCGGGCTGGTGATCAGCGACTCGCTGATGTTCCAGCGGGGCGAACCGGGCGCGAGCGACCCGCACCTGGGCCACGTTTATGGCCTGGCCCTGCCGCTGCTCAAGCGCGGCATGCCGGTCACCCCCGTGCAACTGGAGAATGTGACCCTGCCCGATTACCTCGAGGGGTTCCGCGTGCTGCTGCTGAGCTACCACGGCATGAAGCCGCTCATTCCGGAGGTGCATCCGGCGCTCGCCGCCTGGGTCAGGCGCGGCGGGGTGCTCGTGATGTGCGATGATGACAAGGACCCTTACAACGCTGTCCGTGAATGGTGGAACAGCGACGGGCGCCAGTTCCGCACGCCGCGCGAGGATCTGTTCGCCAAGCTCGGCCTGTCGGACATGGGAGGGCGAGCGTCCTCGCGAGCCCATGCGTCTGCCGAAATCAGGTCTCGCGGCGAGGATCGGCCTCCCGGACAGGACATGATGCCGGTCGGCAAAGGCGCCGTCATCTGGATGCGCGAGAACCCGGCCGGGCTGGCGGCGAGCGCCGAAGGGGACGCGCGGCTCGTCGCGGTGGTGAAGCAGGCGGCCCGTGCCCGGCTCAAGTGGCGCGAGACCAATTACCTGCTGCTGCGCCGCGGCCCCTACGTGCTGGCGGCGGGCCTGGATGAATCGGTTGCCGCCGAGCCAACGATCCTCCAGGGCCGGTGGGTGAACCTGTTCGAACATGAACTGCGCGTCCACCGCGAAGTAACCCTCGCGCCCGGCTCGCGCTTCTTTCTGCTGGATCTCGAAGCCGTGCGAGGCCGCCGCGCGCGGGTGCTTGCTTCGGCGTGCAAAGCGCTGCCGGTGCGAAGCGCGGCGCGTTCGCTTTCATTGATGGTCGAAGGCGTGGCCAGTACTCCGGGCGTGGTGCTGCTGCGGTCGCCGTCGGCCCCGCGCTCGGTCACGCTGGCCGGGCAGCCGCTGAGCAGCTTTCAGTACTCCGCGCCGGACCGCCTGCTTTGGATCCGCTTCCTCAACGAGGCCGCCCCGCGCGAATTGGCGCTGGAGTTCTGAGCGGGGGCGAATCAGCGCTCATCCGGCGCCCGCGGCGCGAAGGCGCGCATCAGGTGTCCTGGCGGCTGCGGCCAACGCGGTGCCCTTTCCAGCCGTAGAAGGCGACATAGGCATAGGCCAGCAGCGGGACAATGAAGGAGAACTGCAGGTTGTGGGTGAGGTCGGCGATGCGGCCCTGGATGGGCGGCAGGACGGCCCCGCCGAGAATCGCCATGACCAGCAGCGACGAGGCCTGGCTCTTGTAGATGCCGACCCCCTCGATGGCGAGCGCGAAGGTGTTGGACCAGCCGATGGACGTGAACAGGCCCACGCCCACGACGCACCACATCGCCAGCTTCCCGCCCGAAATGATGGCCGTGGCCAGCAACACGGCCACCATGGCCGAGAACATCATCAGCGTGCGGGCGGCCTGGGATTTGCCGAGCTGGAACAGCAGCCAGCACAGCGCCAGGAATGGCAGATACATCTGCACGACCGCCCAGCCGCGCAGGCCCCAGAGGACGAGGAAGCCCGCCAGCGGGAACGCCGCCAGCCAGAGCTGCTTGTTCCGCGGCCGCATGTCGCTCAATTCGACCGCGCCCATGAATCGCCCGATCAACATGCCGCCCCAGTAAAGGGAAACGTACTTGCTGGCCTCCAACTCCGGCAACCCGGCCACACCAGGCTGCCCCAGGAAGTTGATGATCACACTCCCCACCGACACCTCGCCGCCCACATACATGAAGATGGCCACCACCCCCAGCACCACGTGCGGATATTTCAACGCGCCCATACCCCGTTCGATCCTGCCCTCGCCCACGTGCGGCAGGTGAATGAACCAGAATGCCGCCGCCAGCAGCAGGAACACGATGCAGAACCACACGTAGGGCACCCGCACCGACTCCGCCCCGTGCGCGCCGCTCCGGGAGAAGTAGCTGAAGATCAGATACCCGCCGATCAGCGGCCCCGTGGTCGTGCCCACCGAGTTGAACGCCTGCGCCAGGTTCAGCCGGCTCGAAGCCGTCCGCTCGGGCCCGAGAATGGTCACGTAGGGATTGGCCGCGATCTGCAGCACCGCAAACCCGATCCCCACCACGAACAGCGCCAGCAGAAACAGCGGGTAGGAATGCGCGTTGGCCGCCGGCCAGAACAGCGCGCTGCCCCCAGCCGAAACCAGCAACCCGAGCACCACGCCGTTCTTGTAGCCCATCCGCGCGATGGGATCGCCGGTGAAGACGGAGGTCAGGAAGTAAAGCAGCGCGCCGGTGAAGTAGGCGCCGAAGAACGCGAACTGCACCAGCATCGCCTGGAAGTAATTCAACTCGAAGGCCGACTTGAACCGCGGGATGAGCACGTCGTTGAACACGGTCATGAATCCCCACATGAAGAAGAGAATGGTCATGACCGCGAACGGCCCCCGATAGGTCTGCCCCCTGGCCGATTGCGAATCCGAGCCTGCCGGGGCGGCGGGGGTGCTGGCAGTTGGCATAGCGAGTTTCTACCCGATTACAATCAGGTGCATGGACTCGGGCAGGCTGGCGGCGACGCGCGCGACCACGTTGCCCTTGAGCAGGTTGACCAGGGCGGCGCGGCGGCTGCCGCCGAGCACGACGGTGTCCACGCCGAAAGTCGCGGCGATGTCAATGATGGTGTCAGCCGGGGAATCGCTGACGCTGTAGAGCTTGTTGACCTGCAGGCCGCGGGCTTCGGACTCGAGGCGGTTGAAGAGGACCCTGGCTTGCGGGTCTTCCTGCCACTTGCCGCCCATGTCAATGTTCACCGCGACTTCGCGGATGTAGAGCACGAGCAACCGGGCGCCGCGCACGCGGCTTTCTTCCAGGGCGAACTGGAGGGCCGGCGTCCAGCCGCGCGCGGCCACCAGAACAAGCTGGCCGATGAATTGCCCGGGCGCCGGTGTTGCGGCGGGGGCAGGAACCGGCGCGGGAGCTTCCGGCGGCAGGAAGTGCCGCTGGGCAAACTGGCGAACGGCAAACCCCACGGCCAGCACCACCACCACGAAAACCAAAGCCCGCGGCTTGCTGAGCGCGATGGTGATCCAGATCGCCGCCAGGAGCAGCACCGTCAGCTTCATCACCAGGCGCTGACGCGTGGTCAAGGGCAGCGCCCGGGCAAAACCGCAACTGCCAATGTCCAGCACAATGGCGCCCACCACACCTATGGCGTAAAGGCTGGACAGGGCCTCGACCGAATCATTGAGGTCCAGCACGATGACCGGCAGGATGGTGGCGGCCATCAGTGCCACCCAGGGCACGCCGAAGCGGTTGAGCTGGACGAAGGTGTTCGGCAGCTCGCGGTCGTGAGCCATGACGTAGAGCAGCGCCACCATGCCGCCGATCGCAGTGTTGACCGCAGAAAGGAGCAACAAGGCGAAGACCCAGCCCACCACCTTGCCGAACCACGGCCCAACAAAGGTCTCGCCCATGAACCGGAGCATGTCTTCCCTGTGTGCCTGCAGTTGGTCTTCGCCCACCGGCAGGCACATGGTCAGCAGGCTCAGGGCCGCCGTGGCGATGACCACCTCGAGCATGACCGCCGTGACCGCGCGCCGGGAGGTGATGCGCACCGACGGCTTGTCAGCCGTGGCACCGGGGTCCAGCTTCATGACCCCCGTGCTGCTGGCGGCGGCTTCGACGCCTGAGAGGGCGAGGATCATGCCGACAAACGCCACCCAATTGGGGAGCAGCCCCCCTGTCGGCATGCGCGCCTGGAACTGGCCCAGGTGCGGCAAGCCGGCGCAAATAAGGACGATCACGACAGCAAGGACCGGCATCGCAAGCCAGATGGCCATGCTGCCGGTATGTTTGGGGCCAAAGAAGTTAACGGCGCCAATGAGGAAGATGGCAGTGATGGCCCATTTCTTGGCCGCGACCTGGTCGAAGCCCAGGTAGTGGAAAGCGTCCAGGCAGCTTAGGGAGGCGGTGACGATGAAATCCGCCAGCAGCAACAGCCCTCCGACCACCGCCAGCCGGCGCGAGTGTAATCCGGCGGCGGTATAGACCCCGCCGCCCGTCGCAAAGCAGCGGCACACCCAGATGTAGTTGATGCCGACGATTCCCGTGACAAGGCAGACGGCCAGCAAGTGGGGCAGCGCCGCAAACCCCACCACGGCAACCGCCAGGCCGATGACGTAGGCTTTGCTCGTGCCCCAATCCCCGTAGAGCAGCGCCCCCGCTCGCACCCAGCCCACATTGCGCGGGCGACCAATGGTGCTGATATCCATGGCGCGGGTCTAAGACCTGCTTAAACCGAAGTTCATCAGCGGCTTGCATATCAGCACCCCTTCCGCATGGCAAGCCTGCTCTGGACGGACGAATACCGCCCGGCTTCCCGGCCAGCGCGAGTGCAAAGCCGCGCCGACGCTCCACAATCGTTCTTTACTTCCCAATCCAGTTCTGCTAAATGGCAGCCAACAGCATTGGCGGGGGCATGATCCCTGCTTCGTAGCTGACACCGCAATAAGTGAGCGCAAGAAAAGAGATAATCAAGGTGCTGGTGGCTGACGACCATCCAGTGGTTCGCAAGGGTTTGCAGTCCTGCCTGTCCCGCGCGGGGCGCATCCGCCTCGTGGGCGAGGCTGCGGACGGGGACGACGCCCTGCGCAAGGCGCGCGAGTTGAAGCCGGATGTCGTATTAATGGACATTTCCATGCCGGGCATGAATGGCCTGACCGTCACGGAAATGCTGCGCAAGGAATTGCCGGACATGAAAGTGCTGGTGCTCTCGGTGCAGCGAAACAAAGACTCCATCTTCCGCGTCATCCAGGCCGGCGCGCACGGGTATGTCTCCAAGGAAGCGCCTTCCGAGGAGGTCATCCGGGCCATCGAATCCGTGCACGGCGGGGAACCCTTCTTCAGCGAGGAGATTGCGCGCGCGGCGCTCAACGAATTCATCAACAGCGGCGGCAAGAAAGAGCCCTTCTCCCAGCTCACCAGCCGGGAACGCGAGGTCCTGGTCCTGATCGCCGAAGGCCAGAGCAACAAGGAAATCGCCGACCGGCTCAACATTGGGGTCCGGACCATCGAGACTCACCGGGAACGAATCATGCGCCGGCTCAATATTCACTCAGTGGCCGGCCTGACCAAGTACGCCATCGCCAACGGCCTGGTCACGCTCGATATCGGCCCCAAACCCTAGCGGCTGCGAGGGCTCCCGGATCCTCCGGCCTGCCGCTCCGCGGCCTGAGATTCGACCTTCGGCAGGCATATCGCAGCGGTGGCTGTTGCCGCGAGCCCGTGGCCTGATGCGACACCCCCCCCCGCCCCGGATTAACCCGCGTGCGCGATCGAAGCGAGCCCGGGCCGGTTGCCCGCCTTCCACTTGCTCCCACGCTCACGCTTTGGCACAATGACCCAAGATGCGTGAGCGGCTTCGGGCGTGGGCAGAGACCCTTGAGACTTTCTTCGTGGAAGTCATTGTCGAGGAGCGGCGTGGCGCGCGGGCGGACTTTGTGCGCGCGCTGCTTTACGCCTGCTCCAAGCTCTTCCAGGCCGCCATCAAGACCCGCCGCTTCCTCTACAATGTCCGCATCCTGCGCGACTCGACGCTCGGCGTGCAGGTTATTGCCGTGGGCAACCTGACCGTCGGCGGAACCGGCAAGACGCCCGTGGTCGAGAAGTTCGCGCGCGAACTCCGCGACCAGGGGCGCAATGTGGCCATTCTCTCGCGCGGCTACCGCTCCAAGCCGGCCCCGGTCCACCAGTGGCTGCTCAACAAGCTGCTGCTCCGGAATGACACCACGCCGCCACGCGTCGTTTCGGACGGCAAATCCCTGTTGCTGGATTCCGAAATGGCGGGCGACGAGCCGTACATGCTCGCTTCCAATCTCAAGGACGTGGTCGTGCTGGTGGACAAAGACCGCGTCAAGAGCGGCCGATACGCCATCGAGAAGTTCGGCTGCGACACGCTGCTGCTCGACGACGGGTTCCAGTACTGGAAGCTCCGCGGCCGGCGGCAGGACATCGTCCTGGTTGACCGCCAGCAGCCCTTCGGCACCGAGCAACTGCTGCCGCGCGGCACCCTGCGCGAGCCGCCATCCCACCTCGCCCGCGCCAGCACGATCTTCATCACCAAGAGCGACGGCAACACGACCGAGTTGCGCCGGCGCATTGCCGAGTTCAACTCGTCCGCCGGCATCATCGAGTGCATTCACCATCCGCTGTACCTGGAGGACGTGTTCACCAGCCAGCGCCTGCCGCTTGAATCATTGAAAGGCCGCAAGGTTGCGTCGCTCAGCGGAATCGCGCAGCCCGAGAGCTTCGAGGAGAGCCTCGTCCACCTGGGAGCGGAGCTGGTCTATTCCAAGCGGTTTGCGGACCACCACCGGTTTACGCAGCAGGAAATCCTCAACACCATCAACCGCAGCAAGAAGCGGCAGGCCGAGATGATTGTCACCACGCAGAAGGACGCGGTGCGCTTTCCGAAGATTGACCGGCGCGACCTGCCGATCCGCTTTATGCGCGTCGAGATCAAGATTCTCCGCGGGGCGGATGACTTTCAGGACTGCGTGCGCAAGATCTGCTTCCGCTAGCCATGGAATCTCTCCTTTATGGCCTGGCGCGCGCCCTGGTCGCTTGCCTGCAGGCGTTGCCGCTGACCGCGGTGGCGCGGCTCGGGCGTTTCTGCGGCGGGCTGGCTTACTGGCTGGACGCGCGCCACCGGCGCGTCACGCTGCTCAACCTCACGATGTGTTTCGGAGCGGAGAAATCGCCCGCCGAAATCCGCTCGCTGGCGCGCGAGCACTTCCGGCGCCTCGGCGAGAACTACGCCTGCGCGGTCAAGACCGCCGCCATGAGCCTGGAGGAACTGCGGCCGAATGTGGAGGTTGTGGGCAACCCCCGCCTCCTTTCGCCGCGCGGCAACGGTCCGCCCGAGGGTGTCGTGGGCGCCATCGGCCACTTTGGAAACTTCGAGCTCTATGCCCGCATCGCCCAGTTTGCGCCCGCGTACCAATGCGCCACAACCTACCGCGGGTTCTCTCCCCCCTCTCTCAACCGCGTGCTCCAGTCCCTGCGCGAGCGCTCGGGCTGCCGCTTCTTCGAGCGCCGGTTCGAAGCCCCCGCGCTCAAGGAGTTCATGAACCAGCCGGGCGTGATGCTGGGCCTCTTGTCCGACCAATCGGGCGGCGTGCTGCGCGGGCCTTTCCTTGGGCACGACTGCCAAACCTCGGCGGCGCCCGCCATCTTCGCGCTGCGCTACCGCTGCGCCCTGATCACCGCCATCTGCTACCGCGTCGGCCTGGCTCGCTGGCGCATCGAAATAGGCGACGATATCCCCACGCGCGAGAACGGCCGGCCCCGGTCCACCGCCGCCATCATGGCCGACGTAAACCGCGCCTTCGAGGCCGCAATTCTCCGCGACCCGGCCAACTGGTTCTGGGTGCATCGCCGCTGGAAGGCCCCGCGCCCCGGCAAACGGATCGTCGGCGTCAGCCAGGCGCAACCCGCGGCGGCGGCATCGCTCGCCGCCACGCATGGCGATGCCGCATAGCCGAGGATCAGCATGGCTGTGCCAGGTCATAACCCGTCCGGCCCCGGAGCCCCCGACCGCGTTCTCATCCGCGGCGTCAATTGGCTCGGCGACGCGGTGATGACCACGCCCGCATTGCAGCGCCTCCGCGAAGCGCTGCCCAAAGCGCGCCTCACCCTGCTCACGCATGAGAAGCTCGCCACCCTCTGGCAAAACCATCCGAGCCTCGATGACCTGCTTGCCTTCTCCGCTGGCGAGAGCCCCTGGTCGGTGGCCCGCCGGTTGCGGGCGGGGGCTTTTCAATCCGCCCTGCTGCTGCCCAATTCGCCGCGCGCGGCCCTCGAAGTGTGGCTGGCGCGCATCCCCCGGCGCATCGGATACGCCCGCCCCTGGCGGAACTGGCTGCTGACGCACCCGCTTGCCCCGCGTCCCGGCCAGGCGCTCATGCCAAAGCGGTCGGCCAGTGAAGTGAAGCGGCTGGTCCGCCTGCCACTGGACCGCCGGCCGGCCGCCGGCGCGCCCGCGCCGAGCCGCACTCTTCATCAAGTTCACGATTACCTCCACCTGGCGGCTGCGTTGGGCGCGAACCCTGCGCCCCTCCCGCCGCTGCTGGAAATCACCGCCGCCGAAATGCGCCAGGCGCAGGACGCCTTCCTGTCGGAATGGCGGGACAAGCCGCGGGGTTCGGCTTCCGCGGCTCCCGGGCTGTTCCTGGGGCTGACCCCCGGCGCGGAATACGGTCCCGCCAAGCGCTGGCCCGTCGAGAGCTTCGCCGCCGTCGCGCGCGCTGTCTCGCGCCAGGTCGGCAACAGCCTCTGGCTCCTGTTCGGCGGCTCGCGCGATTGGCAGGTCTGCGATGAAATTGCCCGGCGCGCGGACATCCACATGCTCAATCTGGCGGGCAAGACTTCCCTGCGCCAGCTCATGGCGCTGCTCAAGCTCTGCCGCGTTGTGCTGACCAATGACAGCGGCCCCATGCATGTCGCCGCCGCGCTCGGCACCCCGGTCATCGTCCCCTTCGGCAGCACGTCGCCCGAGCTGACCGGCCCGGGCCTGCCGGGCGACCCCCGCCATCGGCTGCTCCAGTCCGGCGCGCCGTGCGCCCCGTGCTTCCGCCGCACCTGCCCGATTGACTTCCGCTGCATGACCGGCATTTCCCCCGACCGCGTCACGCAAGCCATTCTGCAGGTTCTCGCGTTGCAGTAGGCCAGGCACGCCCTTCGCGCTTCGGCCTTCCAACCGCCGCCCGGCCGCCCCTTGCGCTCCGCCTCGCTTTACCGGATACTTTGCTTATGCCGTTGAACGTTACCCAGCTCGCCGACTGCCTCATGGCCTCCTATGCCGGCATAGGCGGCATTAACCACCTGGACGGCAAGAACCTGCCCTCCAAGCGCGCCATTGCGCTCATCACCGCCGACCTGCTCCGGCTTCTCTTTCCAGGGTTCTTTGATGAGAAGCTCGTCCATTCCTCGGAACTCAGGGCGAAGACCTCGCCGCTGGTCGAGGCCGTCCTTCGCAGCCTCGAAACTGAAGTCGCCAAGAGCCTGGAATACAACCCTCCGCCCGATCTGCCCAGGAAGGGCCTGCGCCCGGTTGCGCGCGCCTTGACCCTCGAGTTCCTCTCCAGCCTGCCCCGCATCCGCGAATTGCTCCACACCGACACCGAAGCCGCGTACAACGGGGACCCCGCGGCCCTCAGCAAGGAGGAAGTGATCGTGGCCTACCCCTGCATCGAGGCCATCGCCGTGCAGCGCCTGGCCCATGAGCTATACGCGAAGAACATCCCCCTCATCCCGCGTATTATGACCGAATGGGCCCACACGCGCACCGGCATGGATTTGCACCCGGGGGCTCAGATCGGCTCCCATTTCTTCGTGGACCACTGCACCGGCACCGTGGTGGGGGAAACCACCAGCATCGGCAGCCATGTGAAGATGTATCAGGGCGTGGGCCTGGTGGCCAAATCACTGGCTTTGGGCCAGCAATTGCGCGGGCAGAAACGCCACCCCACTATCCAGGACCGCGTCACCATTTACGCCGGCGCGACCATCATGGGCGGCGACACCGTCGTGGGCGAAGGCAGCACCATCGGCGCGAACGTCTTCCTCACCACCAGCGTGCCGCCGCACTCCCTCGTGATTCAGGAGGCGGCCAACGTGAAGGTGATGAAGAAGGAACGCGCCAGGCTGGCCACGGACTTCGACATCTAGCCCGAATGCTCCATGCCTCTTATCTCACTGAGGCCGGATTCCGAAGAGTCGCCCGTGAAGCTGTCAGCTAATCAGGCGACAGGGCGGGAGAGAGGGAAAACCGCATCTGGTTCTGGCGCGCGGTGACCAACCCCAGACATTGGGAAGTGATGCGCAGCACCAGGCCGGTGCGGGTGGCAACACCCAGCTTGCGGTGGAGCCGGCCAAAATGAGTGTGGATCGTGTGCGGCGAAATGCCGAGGTCCTCGGCAATGGCAAACTCGGTCTTGTCGTCGAAGACGCCGCGCACGATTTGCAGTTCACGGGCGGACAAGCCGAGCGAGCGAGCGATCTGCCCCCAGGCTTGCCGAGTCAGCATCGCGGAACCCAGTGATGACTTGTCAACATGCGCAGCTCCTGGCCGTCTGGCGGCGGCCCGCTCCATTTGAGCCGCTGGAGGCGGCACTGCGTGTCCTGTCACTCGCGAGGAGCCAGCCCCGCTCATCCAGGCCTTTAACCGCCGTGATGCTCTCCGGTTCTTATTCATGCACAACCGGTCCCCCGCACCGATGCCTGAGACCCGTCTCCCGCATCGCCTCAAATACAGCGCCTTCCGCAACACCGCTGCTTTCGGGGAAACAATTAACCCTGCGTGGTATCCAATCACAACCGGACTATGCTGTCAACAACAGAAATAAGAATAATCTGGCCTGCTTCGTCGCCAGCGGAATCGCGTGACACCGCCCAGATCAGGACGCATCCCTTCCCCAACGCAGTCGGCCCCGGTCGGGGGCTGAGCATTACCCACATCTTTAGTCACTGTCGCAAGCCAATCCCGAAAGGATTGCTCCTTCAGCCCAGGGTTGGACTGCCGGGGCAAAGGGGAGCGGTCCTACCCTGGGAAGCGCGCCCAATGAATCAACCAACCCTGAAAGAGTTGTATCTGGCGCCCAGCCCTGCGGCTGCAACCCTTTCAGGGTTGAGGGCCCCTCCGGCCACCAACCCAGCGTAGCTCGTGCCTCGCAACCCCGGGCTGGAAGATCGAATCCCTTCGGGATTAACGGGCTGGCGCCGCTTCCTTATCTGGCGAATTGTAGTATGGCGGGCTCAGATGTAACCTGCCGCCATGCAAACGACCTTTTGCGGGACAGCCAGTCTTTTGGAGATCGCTGCTCGGGCGGTCCGCCGCCTTGCCGCCGCCGCCCTGATAACAGTGCTTTGCGTCGCCGGTCCGGGCGCCCGGGCCGCCGCCGCGCCGGAAGCCGCGGCGCCGGCCGGTTTCCGAGCCGGGTTCGCCGAGCGGGACATAACGCCGGACATTGGCATGGAAGCGCCCGGTAATTACGGCAAGAGCTACCACCGCGCCTTTCACGACCCGTGCAAGGTTCGCGCCGTGGTGTTCGACGATGGCCGGCAGCGCGTGGCGCTCGTGGGTGTTGATCTGCTGTTCCTCACCCGCCAACTGGTGACCGAGGCGCGCGCGGAAATCCAGCAGCGGTGCGGCATCAAACCCGAATGGGTGCTCATCGGCGCCTCCCATTCGCATTCGTCCGGACCAATCGCGATGGGCGAGCCCGGCGATTATGATAACGCGTCGCCGCTGGTCAAACGGCTGGCGACCGAGCACAGCATTGTCTCCAACCCCGGCTACACGCAATTGCTCCGGCGGCAAATCGTCGAGGCTGTGGTTGGGGCGGATGCCGCGCGCGTGGAGGCCCGGCTGGCGGTGGGCTTCGGCAACGAGGACCAGGTCGCTTTCAACCGCCGGTTCCGCATGAAGACCGGGCTCACCTATACGCATCCGGGCGCCGGCAACCCTGACATCCTGGGCCCGGCCGGGCCGACCGATCCGCAGGTCGGCGTGGCGGGGGTCTGGGATCTGAAAGGCGGTTTGCTGGGCTGCGTCGTGAATTACTCCTGCCATGCGACGACGAGTCCGGGGGGCATTTCCGCCAACTGGGTTGGCGCGATGGAGCAGGCCCTGCGCCGGGCTACGGGCGACGCGTCGTTGCCAGTCGTCTTTCTCCAAGGCGCGTCCGGCGATGTGACGCAGGTGGACAACCTGACGAAGTTCCAGAATCCCCGGGCCGAAGAATGGTGCCAGATCGTTGGGGGACGTGTCGGCGCGGAGGCGTACAAAACGCTGCTGCTGATCGAGCGCGGGGCGAGCACAAATATTGCCCTCGATGCCCGCCAGAAGGTCTGGGGCATCAAACGCCGCGCGCCGGCGCCGGAGAAGGTCGCGCGCGCGCTGGAGCTGGCGCAGAAGACCCCGAAGGAGGTCGGGGAACCGGAGTGGACGTTCGCCAAAGAAACCGTCCTGCTGGATGCGCTTATCAAGACGCGGCCGGAGGTCGAGGTCGAGGTGCAGGCCATTCAGGTTGGGCCACTGGTGCTGGTGTCCAATCCGGCGGAATACTTCGTGCAATACGGCCTCGACCTCAAGAAGGGGAGCAAGTTCCCATTCACCTTTCCCGTCGAACTGGCCAACGGCTGCGTCGGCTACGTGCCCACCGAAGAGGCGTTCAGCGCCGCTGGCGGCGGTTACGAAACTCGCCTGACGTCTTACAGCAACCTGGAAGTCAGCGCCGGCCGGCAAATTGCCGATGCCGGCATTGCCCTGGCGAATCAGATGACGCCGGGCGCGGTCCCGCTCCCGGCGCCCGCCCCGCCGTTCCGCGCCCCCTGGTCGTATGGCAACGTGCCGCCGGAACTGAAGTAACTCGTTCTGTTACCTGCCGTTTGGGGTGCATCCGGCAACTTGGCGGGTTGTTCCGCCCCGCCCGCCCCATCCTGCCCCCCTCCCACATGGCTCCCATTACCGCAGTGACAGGCTGGTACCACCGTAGTACCTCCGTCCCTCCTCCGTTCCACCTCCGATCGCCGGTCGGAGGTGGAACGGAGGTGGAACGGAGGTGGAACGGAGGAAGGACGGAGGAAGCACGGGGGCATTACCGGGGTGCTGCCGAGGTTGAGCGTGGGGTCTTGGCGCAGGCGTCGCACATGCGCAAGGCGCGGCCGTCACGCTGAGGGGCTGCACAGGGGGGCGGAGCGAAGGCCGCCGATGCGGCTTTCGCGCGCGGCTCGGCCAGACCCGGCGGCGGGACGTTTGGCGGTTGGCTGGCGGGCTTTGAGGGCGTGCCCACGGTTCGCAGTGTGCCACAATAGGTGTGCCAAATGCACTGAAACTGTGCCAATATGGCGCTAATGGCGCAAACACCATCGTTGTGTCCGGGTGCCTATACTCTCCACAAGTAGTTGATAGGAATGCGCTTATGAAGAAAATGTGCCGATGGCACCAGCACTGCTCTAATACCAGCGGATTGTTGTATCCATAAGCAGTAATATGGCAAAAGTAATTGGCATTGATTTAGGCACCACGAACTCGTGCATGTCGGTCATGGAGGGCGGGGAACCGGTTGTACTGGAGAATTCTGAAGGGCGCCGTGTGACGCCTTCAGTGGTGGCGTTCACAAAGTCCGGGGAACGGTTGGTGGGCGACGCGGCCAAGCGGCAGGCGGTCACCAACTCGCGGAATACCGTCTATTCGATCAAGCGGTTCATGGGGCGCAAGTTTTCCGAAGTGGAGGAGGAGCGCAAGCGGGTGCCCTACAAGGTGGTTGCGGCGGCGAACGGCGATGCGGTGGTGGAGGTGGAGATTGATGGCAAGCCCAAGCGGTTCACGCCGGCGGAGATTTCTGCCATGGTATTGGGCAAGTTGAAGGCGGATGCGGAGATGCGGTTGGGCGAGAAGATCACCCAGGCGGTGATCACCGTGCCGGCCTACTTCAACGACTCGCAGCGGCAGGCCACGAAAGACGCCGGACGCATTGCGGGCCTGGAGGTGCTGCGGATTATCAATGAGCCCACGGCCGCCTCGCTGGCCTACGGGCTGGACAAGAAGAAGGACGAGAAGATTGCGGTGTATGATTTGGGCGGCGGCACGTTCGATATTTCGGTGCTGGAGATCGGGGACGGCGTGTTCGAGGTGAAGGCCACCAAGGGCGACACCCACCTGGGCGGCGACGATTGGGATGGCCGGATCATGGATTGGATCCTGGAGGAGTTCAAGAAGGAGCACGGGATGGACCTGCGCAAGCAGGCCGACGCCCTGCAGCGCATCAAAGAGGAGTCGGAGAAAGCGAAGATCGCTTTGTCCAGCTCGCAGGTTTACGAGATCAACCTGCCGTTCATCACGGCGGATGCCAGCGGGCCCAAGCACATCAGCATGAAGCTGACGCGCGCCAAGATGGAGCAGTTGTGCGACGATCTGTTCGAGCGCACGATAGGGCCCGTCAAGGACTGTCTGCGCGATGCGGAGCTTGCGGCGGCCAAGATTGACGAGCTGGTGCTGGTGGGCGGGATGACGCGCATGCCCAAGGTGGTGGACACCGCGCACCGCCTGGTGAACAAGCCCCCGCACCAGGGAGTAAACCCGGACGAAGTGGTGGCGGTGGGCGCGGCGATCCAGGCCGGCGTTCTCAAGGGCGACGTCAAGGACGTGCTGCTGCTGGACGTGACGCCGCTGTCGCTGGGCATCGAGACGCTCGGGGGCGTGTTCACGAAGCTCATCGAGCGCAACACAACCATCCCCACCCGCAAGTCGGAGATTTTCTCGACCGCGTCGGACAATCAGCCGGGCGTGGAAATCCACGTCCTGCAAGGCGACCGGCAACTGGCGCGGGACAACAAGCCGATCGGCAAGTTCCACCTGACGGAGATTCCGCCCGCGCCGCGCGGCGTGCCGCAGATCGAGGTGGCGTTTGACATTGACGCCAACGGCATCCTGCACGTCAGCGCCAAGGACCTGGGCACGGGCAAGGAACAGAAGATCACCATTACCGCCAGCAGCGGCCTGAGCAAGGACGAGATCGAGCGGATGCGCAAGGACGCCGAGGCGCACGCGGAGGACGACAAGAAACGACGCGAGGAAATCGAGCAGCGCAACGAGGCGGACAACGCGGTCTACCGCTCGGAAAAGATGCTGAAAGACAACGCGGACAAGGTGTCCGGCAGCGACAAGAGCCGGATCGAGGACGCGATCAAGGAAGTCAAGGAGGCCTTGAAGGGCTCGGATCCCGACGCGATACGCGCGGCCAATGAGAAGCTCAACGAGGCCTGGCAGGCGGTGTCCGCCGAGCTTTACAAGGCGGCGGCGGAGAAGGCCAAGGCCAGCAAGGCGCAGGCCCACGCCGGCCCGGAACCGGGCGGTGAAGCGCCGCCCGACGGCAAGAGCGGCAAGGACGAAGGGCCGATCATTGACGCGGAAGTTGTGGACGACAAGAAGTAGCTTTTTCCCGTTAGCTTGGGCGGCGGGATTTTGATTCAACGCATAAACTAACAACCAAAAGACAAGTAAACTATGGCATTAAACGTAAAACCCCTCGGCGACCGCGTTCTGGTCGAACCGGTCGAAGAGAAAGAAGTGAAGAAAGGCGGAATCATTATCCCTGATACCGCCAAAGAAAAACCGCAGGAAGGCATTGTTCGGGCGCTGGGCACGGGCAAGACCGACGACGACGGCAAGAAAGTGCCGTTCGAAGTCAAGATCGGCGACCGGGTGCTGGTCAGCAAGTACGGCGGCACCGAGATCAAGATTGACAACAAGGAGTACAAGCTCCTGGGCTCGGACGACCTCCTGGCCATCCTCACATAACCCTCAACGGCTGAGCATATCAACCATCAACAATTGACTATCTACTAATTTATGGCAGCGAAACAATTACTCTTCGATGAAGCCGCACGGCAGGCCGTGCTGCGCGGGGTCGCCAAGCTTTCCAGGGCGGTGACCGCCACTCTCGGCCCCAAGGGCCGCAACGTCGTTCTCGACAAGAAATTCGGCTCCCCGACAGTGACCAAAGACGGCGTCACGGTCGCCAAGGAAGTCGAGCTGGAAGATCCTTATGAGAACATGGGCGCCCAGATGGTGCGCGAAGTCGCCAGCAAGACCAGCGACGCGGCGGGCGACGGCACCACGACGGCAACGGTTCTGGCCGAGGCGATCTATCGCGAGGGCCTCAAGTTCGTGACCTCGGGCGCCAACCCGATCGGCATTCAGCGCGGCGTGGCGAAGGCCGTCGAGGCCGCCGTGGGGCACCTGGACAAGATCACCAAGAAGGTCAAGGACAAGGAAGAAATCAAGCAGGTGGCGACCGTTTCCGCCAATTGGGACACCACCATCGGCGAGATCATCGCCGACGCGATGGACAAAGTGGGCAAAGACGGCACCATCACCGTCGAGGAAGCCAAGTCCATCGAGACCACGCTCGAAGTGGTCGAAGGCATGCAGTTCGACAAGGGTTACCTCTCGCCCTACTTCGTCACCAATGCGGAGACGATGGAAGCCAAGCTGGAGGACGCCTACGTGCTCATCTTCGAGAAGAAGATCAGCAACCTCAAGGACATGCTCCCCCTGCTCGAGAAGGTGGCCAAGGTTGGCAAGCCGATGCTGATCATCGCCGAGGAAGTCGAGGGCGAAGCCCTGGCGACCCTCGTGGTGAACAAGCTGCGCGGCACCCTCAATATCGTGGCCGTCAAGGCCCCGGGCTTCGGCGACCGCCGCAAGGCCATGTGCGAAGACATCGCCATCCTCACCGGCGGCAAGTTCATCAGCGAAGACCTCGGCATCAAGCTCGAGAGCGTTGAGCTCAACGACCTGGGCAAGGCCAAGAGCATCGTCGTGGACAAGGAAAACACCACCATCGTCGAAGGCGGTGGCAAGAGCTCGGACATCCAGGGCCGCGTCAACCAGATCCGCCGCCAGATCGAGGAGACCACCTCGGACTACGACCGCGAGAAGCTCCAGGAACGCCTGGCCAAGCTCGCCGGAGGCGTGGCCGTCATTAACGTCGGCGCCGCCACCGAGACCGAGATGAAGGAGAAGAAGGCGCGCGTCGAGGACGCGCTGCACGCGACCCGCGCGGCCGTTGAAGAGGGCATCGTCCCCGGCGGCGGCGTGGCTCTCATCCGCTGTCTGGAGGCCATTGACAAGGTCAAGGGCGCCAACGATGACGAGCGGATCGGCGTGGACATCGTCAAGAAGGCGATTGAGTACCCGACTCGCGAGCTGGCCAACAACGCCGGCGAGGAAGGCTCCGTCGTCGTCGAGGAAGTCAAGAAGCGCAAGGGCAACGAAGGCTACAACGTCGCTGACAACAGCTACGAAGACCTCGTCAAAGCCGGCGTGGTTGACCCGAAGAAGGTGACCCGCACCGCGCTACAGAACGCCTCGTCCATCGCCGGCCTGCTCCTGACCACGGAATGCCTCATCACCGAGATTCCGGAGAAGGAGAAGAAGGCCCCGATGCCGGGCGGTCATGGCGGCATGGGCGGCGACATGGATTATTAATCCCTTCGCAGCGCCGGGCAGGTTTGCGCCGAGCCCGGAAATGAGCGCTGCGGTTCCGCAAGGAACGAGCAAATCGAGCGAGGCTGGCTTGCGCGCCAGCCTCGCTTTCTTGTCTCCGTAGCCGCCGAGGTAACGAGGCTCTGATTAACGGCGAATGCGGCGCGGAGCATCGGAAGTCAGGGTCTCGGCACCTCGGCTGCTACGGTCTTGACGAAGGGGGCGATGCGGGCGAGAGTATGGTTGCAGTTTATGGGGGCGTACTGGTTTCGACTTGGTCGGTGCGCCAGAGGCGGCATGCCGAGGATGGTTCGTTGGCCTCGTTAATCATCGGACCGAACAATAATTGCTAACGAAGAATTAGCTCTCGCGGCCTAAGCGCCGCGACGTTCACCGGCAGACACCTGCTACGCCGGCTGAACGCCACAGCAGGTGTAGGCTAAACGCGGCGTCCGCGCGCGGCTGGCCGAAGTTCTTACCCTGCGGGCTAGGCCGGGCGACTCGGTGTCAGGCCGCAATCGCCCGGTAGAAAACTCTCTCCTGACTAAGCATGTAGTCGCGGCTGGTAATCTGGCTTAGGACCCGGGTTCAACTCCCGGCGCCTCCACCATTTCAGCAGCCCTGATGGCCGGGGGCGGGCAACCACCTCTCGGATCAGGATTTCTTTGGAGCTGCTCCCAGCTTCACGCTGACGAGCTCGATGCCTTCGCCGGTCCCGAGGTTGCGCGAGTATTTCCTGTCCTGCGGATTATTCCAGTGCTCGTGGACGCCCAGGCTGGGCAGCCGCTGGGTAGCGGAGGCGTGGTTGGGGTCGTAAAAGGTTCCGGACGGCGGGTCGTTGGCCAGCGCGGCCTCGTGGAGGTAATCGCCCACGCCGCCTTTGCCCGCAATGTCGGGCCACTCGGTCGAAAGGAAGTCGAGCCCGACCGAATCAATGGCCAGCGGGTCTTGCGAGGCCAGGAGGCTGCACGGCCATTGGCCGTTGAACGGGGGCGAGTGCAGCCGCTGCGGGAGCGGGTCGCGGGGATGCACGCCCGAGAACAGGCCGTCCACCAGGTAGAGCACGGTCTTGCCGCCAAGGTGGAAATGGCCGGTCAGGTCCACCAGCGGGCGGTAGATCCGCGTGTCCTTGGAAAAGCAGTTGGGGTGGATGTCGTAGTAGCCTTGCTGGACCGGCCAGCGGATGAGGGAGCCGTAGTGATTCTTGGCGCAGAGCGTGACGCCGCCGCCGGTGTGGGCCTTTAGGTTGGCGAAGTTGATCAAGTATTGGGCGTCGGCAAAGCAGTCGGGCAAATAGTCCTGGGCCTTGCCTTCCGGACGGCTGCTCCAATGCAGCGGTTGCGCGGAAGGCTTCACCTTGAGGCGCTCGAACTTGCCCGCGTAATCCTCGTAGCGCACGGCTGAGAAGGCCCCGTGGAGCAGGTCATAATAGTCGTGGACCAGGCAGGCGAGCGTGTCGCAAATCGTGATGTTCTGCGGGGACACACCGGCGCTGGTAAGCTGGCTGACCAGGGCGAGGATCAACTGCGGCGCGGTGTTCATGTAATCGTGCCGCCGGATGAAGGCGTAAGTGTCGAGGTTGACGTGGCCCTCGTGGAAGATCATCCCCACCCAGTTGGGCTTAATGGCGATCTGCTCACCCGCGCGGTAGCCCACATCCCCCTTGCCCCGTGCCCGGTTCAGGTGGCGGAACAGCCTGGACCATGCCTTGGGCACTGTGGCCTGACCGGTCAACTCGCAGACCGCTCGCGCCAGCATGACGTCCACGCGCTCCTGTTTCACCCGGTTGCCTTCCCACCAGTGACCGTCGTCGGGTCCTTTCCAATTGGTGACTTCGGGATCGTGGGCCCAGACGACGCGCCCCGGGTGGATGCCTTTGGCCACACCCAGGGGCTTGGCTTGGGCTTGGTCGAGGCCCGAGGTGACGGCGGGCAAACCGACGGCCAGACCGCCAACGCAGGCCAGGGATTGGCGGAGGAAGGCGCGACGGTCCAGTGCTGGCCAGTGGCTGGTTTGGCTGAGGGAGTCAGGCCTGAGAGTTGAACGCCGCTTTGCACTCATAGGGCAACAATACCAGCGACGCCGTTGGTGTTCAAGCGCAGCGCCCGCGGCGTATTAGTGGGGCTCGGGTCCTGGTATCGCCGCGGGGTGACACCTGAAAACAGCCTGCGTTTGTCGGGTGTGCAGAAACTTCTGCGGGCCGAATCTATCGTTAGCGGTTCCCGCGGCTCAACCCAATTGCGCGGCTACAGGCGGGCAGGAGGGGGGTATCCCGGGCTGCCGACGGGTTGGTCCTCATCGGGCGTGTAGGTCTGGCGGCGTTTGAGGTTGTGCTGGCGGGCGGTCAACTCGCGAACCAGAGTCTCCGCGCTGTCGTATTTGGTGAAGCCCTGCGGCGGCGCGAAGAGGTCGTTGGGCAGGGTTTCCAGGCGGGCCTTGGATAGTGTGAGCGTCAAGGGGGTGCCGGTTGAGGTGGAGGTGACGCGAAGCGGCAGACCGTTCAAATCGGCAGCCTGCCACAGCCGGAAGGTGGCTGTGGTGCCATCGCTTGAGGCCACGACCGCGTTGGCGCATTCGCAGGGATGGCCGTCAATGCTCTCAGGCGCGGCGTGGGAAGTGGCGGGGCCGGTTGCAATGCTGGCGGGTTTGGGACCGGCGGAGATGGGCGCATAAGCCTGCATGGGACCGTTGAGGATGTAGCCCGAGTGCGCGGGCACGTTCCAGATGAAGGCGCAACCCGCAATCGGATCGCGCTTGGTGGCAGAGCCGCTGAGGGCGGGCATGAAGACCAGGCTGCCGCCCTGTCCGATGAGTTCGCCGATCGCTTCCTGCCGGGCGGAGGGGCCGCTTTCCAGCGCCACGCGGGCGCGGAACCCATGCACGTTGGTAAACAGCAGCGCCAGGGGGCCGTTCAGGAAGGCGGGCGCCTCGGGGACCCTGAGCACGGCTGTTGCGCTCAACTGCGCGCCACGTTTTGAAGAACGGGCACAGCCGACCGCCAGGGCTGCGATCAGGAGGATGGAGAATCCGGTCATTCGCATCCGCGTCCGCTGCGATTTTGGCAAGTGCCCCGACGCGCAAGTCATCGCTCTCATAATGCTGCGCATCATATCGGGCCGGCGGCCGGTGGGCAAAGCTGAACTGAGGCGATGAGGTAGCCGGCGCCCCGCGTCGGTTTGCTTATTGAAGTTGGGGTTGGTGTTGGCTAGCTTGCTGCAGTCGTATGACCTTAACTGAGAAGATACTGGCCCGCGCGGCGGGCAAGGCCCGGGTAGAGGCCGGGGACAACATCTGGGTCCAGGCCGATGTGCTGATGACGCATGACGTTTGCGGGCCGGGAACGATTGGGGTGTTCCACCGGGAATTTGGCAAGGGGGCGAAGGTTTGGGACCGCACCAGGGTGGTCATCATTCCCGACCATTACATCTTCACCGCCGATTCGAGGTCGAACCGGAACGTGGATATCCTGCGCGAGTTTGCCAGGGAGCAGGGGCTTATCTACTTCTACGATGTCATTGATGATCCGGCCGGGCACTGGGTATTCGACGCGAGCAAGGGCATGCTCAAGCGGCAATACGGGGCGCGTTACGCGGGGGTATGCCATGCGGCGCTGCCGCAAAAGGGCCATACCCGCCCGGGCGAAGTGTTGTTTGGCACGGACTCGCACACCTGCATGGCGGGGGCGTTCAACGAGTTCGCCACCGGCATCGGCAACACGGATGCGGGATTCGTCATGGGCACGGGCAAGTTGCTGGTCAAAGTGCCGGAGACCATGCATTTCCAGCTCGAAGGCAAGTTGCAGCCCGGGGTCATGGCCAAGGACATCATCCTGCACTGCATTGGCGAGGTCGGCTTCGACGGGGCGACGTATCGCGCGATGCAGTTCGACGGCCCGGGCGCCGCGACGTTGAGCATGGATGACCGGATGACCGTCGCCAACATGGCCATCGAGGCCGGCGGCAAGAACGGCATTTTCGAGTTCGACGCGCAGACACAAGCCTACGTGGACTACCGCTGCAAGCTCAACGGGACGAAAGCGACCTATGAGCCGGTCCAGCGCGACCAGGCGCAGAAGTTCGTTTACGAGTTGGTGCTCGATCTTTCCCGGCTGGAGCCGACGGTTGCCTGCCACCCCAATCCGGGGCAGCGCAAGTTGGCGAAGGAACTCGGAGACATCCGGTTGGACCGCGCCTACATCGGCTCCTGCACTGGCGGCAAGACCACTGACTTCCTCGAATTTGCGCGGGTGGTGCAGGGCCGGTGTGTGGCGATTGACACTTTCGGCGTGCCGGCGACGCCGGAAATTGTGCACGACCTTCAGACGGCGCGCTGGGGAGAGCAGACCGTTTGGGAGATTCTAACGGCAGCCGGGGTCCAGATGACAGAAAACGCCGGGTGCGCGGCGTGTCTGGGCGGACCGGTGGACACGTTTGGACGCATGAACGCGCCGCTCAAGTGTATCAGCGCTACCAACCGCAACTTCCCCGGCCGGATGGGCCACAAGGACTCGCAGGTGTTCCTCGCCTCTCCGGCGACGGTGGCGGCGAGCGCCGTGACGGGCCGGATTACTGACCCGCGGGAGTTTCTGCCCCGGACTTGATGCGCCGCGAGACGCTGGATTCCTGGTGCGAGCGGGGCATTCTTGGCCTGGTGCTGGCCATCCTGGTTTTCGGGCCGCTGGCGATGGGGGCGGTGCGCCCATCCGAGTTTCTCGTTATTCAGGGGCTAACGATCTGCGTGGTGTTGCTTTGGGGGGCGCGCCTTTGGCTGAGTCCGCGTCCGCAATTGCTTTGGCCGCCGGTTTGCTGGGCCGTGGCCGCCTTCACCGTTTACGCCATTATCCGCTATCACTACGCCGATGTTGAATATGTGGCGCGGCAGGAGTTGATCCGCATGCTGATCTACACCTTCCTGTTCTTTGCCATCCTCAACAATCTGCACCGGCAGGAGTCTCTGCAGATTATCAGTTGCACGCTGGTTTGCCTGGCAATGGTCATCGCGGCTTACGCCGTGTATCAATTCCTGACCCGTTCAGATTGGGTATGGCGGTTCCGGATCGGATTTAATTTTGGCGGCTCGGGCACCTATGCCTCGCGCAACCACCTGGGCGGCTTTCTCGAAATGCTCCTTCCGCTTGGGCTGGCTTACACCCTCCTGAGCCGCTTCAAGCCCGTGAGCAAGGTCCTGGTGGGCTACGCTTCGCTGGTAATCCTCACAGGCATCGTCGCCACCGTTTCGCGTGGTGCTTATCTTGCAACGGCGCTGGCTCTGCTGCTGTTTTTCGGCGTGCTGCTGTTTCATCGCCCGTATCGGCTGCCGGCGTTTCTGCTGTTGGTGAGTATTATCGTGGCGGGGGCCTACTTTCTGCCCAGGAACTTTTCGGTTTATGCGCGATTCCGGCACTATTTTGTGGAGCAGAGCCCTGATCCAAGAACCGAAGACGGACGGCGGGCGGTCTATTGGGACCGGGAGGACGCGCGGGTGGTTCTCTGGCAATCGGCCCTGCGGGTGTGGGAGCAGAATCCCTGGTGGGGCGTGGGGCCGGCGCACTATGATGTCAGGTTTCCTGCCTATCGGCCCACGGTGATGCAGTTGCACCCCTACTTTGCGCACAATGACTACCTGCAGTTCCTTTCCGAGTGGGGGCTCGTCGGCGCCGGGTTGGCGGTGTCCGCCTTGGGCTTGCTGGCCTTGGGGGTATTCAAGACGTGGCCTCACGTGCGCGGCGCGCCCCGGGATATTGGCCAACCCAAGAGCAGCAACAAGCTTGCGTTTGTCTTTGGGGCGGCCCTTGGTTTGGCCGCGATCCTGATCCACTCCGTCGTTGACTTCAATATGCACATTCCGGCCAACGCAATCCTGGCGGTAACGCTGGCGGCCCTGCTGAGCAGTTGCCTCCGCTTCGCCACTGAGCGGTGCTGGCTGAGGCTGAGATGGTGGGGGAAGGCGCTCGGCAGCGGGGTGGTGGTAGCGGGCGCAGTTTACCTGGGGCAACAGGGTTGGCGGAATGCTCAGGAATACACCTGGCTTCAACGCGCCGACCGCGCGCCGCTTTTCACAATGGTTCAGGCCGACCGCCTGAAAAGGGCTTTCGCCGCCGAGCCGATGAATTCAGACACCGCTTATGCGATTGGTGAGGTTTACCGCATGAAATCGGCGGAGGGCGGAGACGATTACCGGGAGCTGGCGACCCAGGCCCTGGAATGGTTCGATCGCAGCCTCAAGTTGAATCCTTGGAGCGTGTACGGATATCTGCGCCAGGGATGGTGCCTGGACTGGCTGGGGCGGTTCGATGAGTCGCCGAAGTCCTTCGACCGCGCGGCTCAACTCGACCCCAAAAGCTTCGAGGTGGCCGCCAACGTGGGGCTGCATTATGCCCAGATGGGAGATTTCGCCGCCGCCCGGGTGTGGTTTGAGCGCTCGACCCGCCTGCAATCGAAGGAAAACCCCATCGCCACCAGCTACCTGCCAATCGTGAACAGGCGACTGCTGGAGGCCGCCACTAATGACTTTAGCGCCGGGCTTCGTTCTGTGCCGCGGTGATAGCAATTAGGCCTGAAACCTGCTGTCTGGGACCTGTAATGAGACATCTACAGACGCGCGGCGAACCCGGGCTAAATTCTGTAAAATAATCCGTTGACAAAGCATGGGACACGGCTAAAATTAGCCCGAGATTGATGCGGTCTAGTCACCAGGAGCATATATGAAAGAAACGCGAAGCTTAATCTACAGGTTGTTAGCATGCGGGGTAGCGCTGGCAATGGTTTCCACGCTGGCGGCCCAAACGGTCACCCAAGGTGCTGCAAAAGTGGTCCGTCTCAAAGGTGCTGCTCGATATGTCTCGGGGAGTAATGCGGGGCAACTGCTTAAGGTAGGCGACCTGATCTACCCGGGCACCGCCATTCAAACCGCCGAGAAGTCCCGAGTTGATCTCGTGCTTGGCGAAGGTTCCGCGCCGGCGGCCGGTCCGCCCGTTGCTGGCGATCTGCTTACCTACACTCCCACCGTTGACCAGAATGTGGTTCGGGTATGGGAGAATACCCTCCTGGGCATAGACAAGTTGAATATTACCCAAACTGCCGGGGATGAGGTGACGGAGACACAACTCGACCTCAAGGCGGGCCATATCTTTGGAACGGTGAAGAAGTTGTCGGCGGCCTCCAAGTACGAAGTGAAGATACCCAATGGTGTGGCCGGAATTCGCGGCACGGTTTACGACATCAGCGCGGAGGGAATCATCAAAGTGTTATCAGGCTCGGTGGTGGTAGCCTACGTTGGCTCCGACGGCGCAGTGGTAACGCAGGCCGTCATGAGTTTGCAGGAGTACGATGCTCCTACCAACACATTGAAGCCGTTGCCCGAGATGGACAAGACCGGCTTGGAGAGAAGTCTCAGAGGTTGGCCCGGCAGGCCGCCGCCGCCGCGTCCGCCGCCGCCGCCGCCGCCGCCGCCGCCGTCGCGCTGGAGGCCGCCGCACCCGCCGCACCCGCCGCACCCGGGGCCCATTTAGAAGTGCGGTGGGCCCGGCTTGAACCGGGCATAGGGTTTTCAAACCAGAGCAGCCTTGTGTTGCTCTGGTTTCTTTGTTTTCTTGATCGTGGTGAAGCGGAAGCCGATCAAGCGCATTCCAGTCCTGATTACTCTTGGCGTGATTGCCCTGGTCAGCCTGGTGCGCTGGAGGCACCTCAGTTTCTTCGACAGCCTGGAGCGGATGACCTATGACCTGCGCGTTCGCGCCGCGCTCAGGCACGCTTCCCCTGTGGCGACCAACCTCGGGTTCGTCTTTATTGACGATGCCAGCATCGCCTTTGTTCGAACCAACGCGACGCTCGGCTACAATTATGGCCTATACTGGCCGCGGCAGGTTTACGGCAGGTTGGTCCAGGAATTGGCGGCGCAAGGCGCGCGCGCGGTTGCGCTTGATGTTATTCTCCACGAGTTGCGGCCGGATCATCCGCCGGTGCGGATGGCCGACGGCAGCTTTCCGGAATCCGATGAGTTCTTTGGCCTCCAAATGCGCCGGGCGAACAACGTCATCCTCGCGGTGCCCGAGGACCTGAGTTTGCCGCCGCTGTTTCTGACCAACGCGTTTGCCCTGGGCGATATTTCGACGCACAAGGACTATCCCGAAGGCGTCCTGCGCCGCGCACAGGCGTTTCGAGTCCGCCGCCAATGGCACTTCGCTTTTCGACAGGTGGCAGCGGACCCGGAATTCGGAGTAGATCTGCGCCAGGCGCGGATGGAAGGTCGGCAGTTGGTTTTGCCTCGACACGGCGCGGAGGATATCCGGGTGCCGCTGGACCAGGACGGCAATTTTGATCTGGCGGATTTTGGGGGAGAAAATCTGCCGCCGGGGGTCGCCCGAATGGCCAAGCCATTCACTGAGGAGCGCATCTGGCACATGGGTATCGTGCTGGCCGCCCGGGAACTGGGAGTTGATCTGGGCAGAGCCGAGGTGCGGCTCGACCGCGGATGGATTGCGTTGCGGGGCACCAACGGCGTAAACCGAGTCATCCCGGTTGATGCAGATGGGTATTTCTACATTAACTGGTCTTTACCGCCCAACCATCCGCAACTGACGCAGGAGGCCATTCAGGGAATCCTACGGCAGGATTCTCTGCGCCTGCAACAAAGGACGAACGAGTTGCACGACCGCTGGAACGGCAAGTTGGCGGTGGTTGGCTCCAGCGCCACGGGCAACGATTTGACGGATCGGGGAGCCACCCCGCTCAAGCCGGACACCCTGCTGGTAAGCCAGCACTGGAATGTGGCCAACTCAGTTCTCACCGGGCGATTCGTCCGTCGGGCGCCGCTGGCGGTTGAGTTGGCGCTGGTGGCGTTACTGGCGGTGGCGGCTGCGGTTTCGACCTGGAATTTGCGGGTCCTGGCAGCCTCGGCGTTGACTGCCCTGTTGGTGGTGGCTTATGTCGGGTTCAGCTTCGTGCTCTACGCGCGGACCTGCTATTGGCTGCCCCTGGTCCTGCCTGTGGTTGGTGCGCTGCTGACGACGCACGTTTGCCTGGTTACCTGGCGGGTGGTGTTCGAGCAAGCCGAGCGCCGCCGGGTAAGATCAATCTTCTCAAGGATCGTCTCGCCGAAGATCGTCAATGAGTTGTTATCCGCCGAGACCTTCTCGCTGGTCGGCGCGCGGCGTGAAATCACGGTGTTCTTTGCGGATGTGCGGGGGTTCACCGAACTGACGGACACGAGCCAGGAGCGCGTCGCTGAATTTGTGCGCAGCCAAGGCCTGGCGGGGCAAGCAGCCGAGGACTGCTTTGACGATCAGGCCAAGGAAACGCTCAACACGGTCAACCTGTATCTCGGCCTGGTGGCTGACACGGTTATAAGACACGACGGCACGCTGGATAAGTTCATTGGCGATTGCGTCATGGCGTTCTGGGGCGCGCCGACTCCCAATCCCAAACACGCGCTGGCTTGCGTGCGCGCCGCAATCGAGGTGCAACGCGCCATCTCTGAGCTGAACCAGCAACGCTCGACGGAGAACCAGAAGCGCGAACTCGAGAACGAGGCGCGCGTTTCCGCGGGCCTGCCGCCCAAGCCCCCGCTGCCAATTCTGCTTCTGGGCAGTGGAATCAACACAGGAATGGCCACCGTCGGATTGATGGGCTCCGCCGCCGAGTTGCAGAATTACACCGTGTTCGGCCGAGAAGTGAATCTGGCCAGCCGCCTGGAGAGCGCATCGGGCCGGGGCCGGATTTTCATTGGCCAGTGCACCTACGAACACCTGCTCCGCGACGATCCCGCCCTGGCCGCCACATGCGCGGAGTTGCCGCCCCACGATCTCAAGGGCTTTCGCTCGCCGGTGAAGGTTTACGAAGTTTCATGGCCCCACTCGGAAGCGGCACGACCCGGGGGGGCGTCTTCCGCGCCGGGATCTGCTGACACAGCCCCCCCCGCCGGTTCCAGCCAACACCGAGCCGAATCTGCGGACGGCTGGAACGCCGGGACTTGATTTCCTGCTCGTCAATCCTGGCGCGCATGTTAGGGTGCGTTGTATGCGTATGGCGATCTATCCGGGAAGTTTTGACCCTGTCACCAACGGGCATCTGGATGTGCTGCAGCGGGCGACCAAGCTGTTCGACCGGGTGATCGTGGCGGTCGCCAGGAGCGAGAGCAAGCACCCGCTCTTTGCGCTGGAAGAGCGCGTGCAGATGGTGGCACGCGCGACCGGGCATTTGGCGAACGTGGAGGTTGATTCATTCGATAGCCTGCTGTTGAGCTACGCGGAGCGCCGCTCCGCCCAGGCCGTGGTGCGCGGCTTGCGCGCAGTCTCGGATTTTGAATTTGAATTCCAACTGGCGTTGATGAATCGCAAATTGAACGACCGAATCGAGACTATCTTCATGATGCCGAAGGATACCTACACCTTTCTCAGCTCACGCCTTGTGAAGGAGATGGCGCAACTGGGGGGTGACGTCAGCGCATTCGTGCCGGCACACGTGCGAGAGGCCCTGGCCGCCAAGTTCCACCCCAAGCCGGCTTAGCGAGGATATTATGCCGCTAGTGGTGAATCTGCGTCATTTGGAGACGCATAACGTCCGCATAAAAGGCGAATTGCCTGTGGAGGAGCTGGATATTGACTCGCGCGACGAGGTCATCCGGGTTGTCCATCCATTGGATTACGATCTGGAGGTGCAGAGGCTGGAGGATGGGTTGTTGGCGCAGGGCCGTTTGCACTTGAAATTGGAGTGCCAGTGCGTCCGCTGCCTCAAGTGCTTCCAGCATAACGTTGGATTAGATGGTTGGACCTGCCATTTACCCTTACAGGGAGAAGAGCGGGTGGAGGTGGTTAACGACTGCGTGGACTTGACACCATATGCCCGCGAGGACATTCTGTTGGAGTTTCCGCGACATCCGCTGTGCGAACCGGGATGTGGCGGGTTGCCGAAGACGTCTATTGGCAAAGCAAAAGGCACCAGCAGCACTGGCAAGACCGAAAGAGATTTGTCGGCCTGGGCCGAGTTAGATAAACTGAAGTTCTAGTGAATTATGGGTGTACCCAAACGAAAGCCGTCACGAAGTCGCCAACGCATGCGCCGCGCCTACAATAGTGCGCTGACCCTGCCGCAACTCAGCTCCTGCCCGCAGTGCTCGGCACCCTACGTGCCCCATCGGGTTTGCCCCGCTTGTGGGTATTACAAAGGACGCCAAGTCATTACGGTAACGGCTGGAGCCTGAGGGTTTCATTTCCCCAGTCGGGTTTTCGCTGCTTTCGGTTCCTATATGCGAATTGCAGTGGATGTCATGGGTGGCGACCACGGCTGCGGGGTGGTCATCGAGGGTGTCAAGCGGGCACTGCAAGCCGACGCGCGGATTTCGGCCCTTTACCTGGTGGGTAATCGCAGCGAAATCCATGCTGCTTTGCCCCAGCGGGGTTTTCAGGACCATCGCGTCCATGTCGTGCACGCCAGCGAAGTCTTAACGATGGCAGATAAGCCCACCGCGGCGCTGAGGAAGAAGAAGGATTGCTCGATTGCCCGCGCGATCGAGTTGGCCCGCGAGGGGAAGGTTGACGCGGTCGTTTCCCTCGGCAACACGGGCGGCATTTTCGCCGCCGCGACTTTCAAGCTGGGCCGAATACCCGGGGTGGACCGTGGCGGCATTGCCACCGTTATTCCCACCCCGGAGCAGGATTTCGTGCTGCTTGATTCGGGCGCCAATGTCGAGTGCAAACCCCTGCATCTCGCCCATTATGCTGTGATGGGCAGCATCTATTCGCGCGAGATCCTCGGCTATGAGAACCCCCGGGTCGGCATCCTCAGCATTGGCACCGAGGACAGCAAAGGCAACGAATTGACGCTGGAGGCGTTCAAACTGTGCAAACTGCTGGACCTGAATTTCATCGGCAACGTGGAAGGGCACGATTTGTTCAACAATCGTGTGGACGTGGTGGTCTGCGATGGCTTTGTCGGCAACATCGTCCTGAAAACCTGCGAGAGCCTGGCTTCCGCCATGTTTTCGATGCTTAAACGCGAGTTGACGGCGAATCCGCGGCGCCAACTCGGCGCCCTGTTGGCCCAAAACGCCTTCCGCACGATCAAGCGCCGGATGGATCCCGAAGGCTCCGGCGGGGCTCCGCTGCTCGGCTTCAACGGCACGGTCATGAAGGCCCACGGCTCCGCCCGCGAGCGCGCCATCGCCAACGCCATCCGCGTTACCGCCGAGAACGTGCAGCATCACGTAAACCAGGTCATTGCGCGTGAAATCGCGCGCGCGAATCAATGCATGGCCGCCGACGAAACGGCCGCTGTGACCATCCTGGCGCAGAACTAACATCGCTATGCCAACCCAGCGGTCAGGAAGCAGGAGGCAAGAGATGGCTCCGGCGCAGTCATGCCTGGTAATTGTGGTTGCGTCGGCCACCTCTTTTCGCGCCTGTCCCCGCTCAAACTCCAGGTAAAGCTGACTAATCCTAAAATGAGTCCTTCATCCGCTCCTGCATTCAAGAACCCAAGGGCCAAATACAATTTTCAGGGCCGCACCTGTTCCATCACTGGCGTGGGCTCCTACGTCCCGTCCCGGGTGCTTACCAACGCAGAACTGGAGAAAATGGTGGACACTTCCGATGAGTGGATCACGACGCGCACGGGCATCAAGGAGCGCCGCATTGCCGCCAAGGACGAGTTTACCTCCGACCTTGGCGCACAAGCCGCCCTCCGCGCCATGCATGGTGCCGGCGTCAAGCCCGAGCAGATCGAACTGATCATCGTGGCTACGATTACCCCCGACATGCCGTTTCCCTCGACGGCGTGCCTGGTGCAGCAGAAGATCGGCGCCTTCCGCGCGGCGGCTTTCGACCTGGAGGCCGCTTGTTCGGGGTTCATTTACGCCCTGGAAGTCGCGCAGCAGTTCATCATGTCGCGCACCTACGATACGGTCTTGGTCATCGGCGCGGAGAAGCTCTCAGCGATTGTTGACTGGAAGGATCGCAACACCTGCGTTCTGTTCGGCGATGGCGCGGGCGCTGTGGTGTTGCAGAACCGCCCCAACGCGCACGGGTTGCTGACAGCGGTAATGGGGGCCGACGGGCGGAAGGCAGACCTGCTTTTTGTGGCCGGGGGCGGCAGCCGCTGCCCCGCCAGCGCCGAGTCGGTCACAGCGGGCATGCATTATCTCCGGATGGAAGGCAGGGAAACCTACAAGAGCGCGGTGCAGGCGATGCAGACCGCCGCGGAAGAGGCCCTGCGGCGGTGTGAAATAGACATCTCGCGCATCAAATGCATCATTCCCCACCAGGCCAACCGCCGCATCATTGACGCTGTCCTTGATCGTATAGGAGGCAAGCCCGAACAGCTTTTTGTTAACCTGCATAAATACGGCAACACTTCCGCCGCTTCGGCAGCTATTGCCCTGGATGAGGCCGCAGCATCCGGGCACATCCAGCGGGGCGACTTGATCCTGATGGTGGTGTTCGGCGGAGGGCTCACGTGGGGGGCGGCGGTCATTGAGTGGTAACGGCTTATTCCTGTTCCTGACGAAAGAATTGACGATTCTGCGCAGTGTGCTATCCTATTACTGTTGTATGAGTGCCAGAAGAAGTGCCAGCAGCGGGTCTTTACCAGAGGTCACGTTTGAGGCTCAGCAAACCTGTCTGTCACTTTCACCCAACTCGGTAATCGCCCATAAGAGCGGTATAGAATTCCGCAGTTCCAGACCCTTCGCAGTGTGGAGGGAGATGACCATGACCCTGCAGTCTCCAGGGGACGGCGGAAAGATTTGCTGTACAGGGGTCGTTATTTCCTGCACAGGCAACAAGCACACTGGCTATCACGTCTCGATGGTTTTGACGGGGCTGTCGCGGCAGGCGCAAGCGCGCCTGAGCGCGATGGCCTATCCGCCCCTGTAGTAGTTGCTGATTCCTGCGGGCGGGGGCCTTGATCCAAAGGGGAAGACTCCAAGTCCCGAGCCCTGAAAACAACCGGCCTGAGCCGGCATTGGCTTTGCCGAGGCAATGCAAGGCCGTTATTTTTCGTCCTTGGCTTCCCCGTCCTGTTCACTACTCTAGGAGGCGTGGAAATATTTCATCGTATTCTGAAGACGGCGGTTGATGGGGGAGCCTCGGACGTTCACCTGAAGATTGGCACTCCCGTTATCTTTCGCATCAGCCGCCAGCTCATTGCCATCGAATGCCCGTTCCCGACCGAGGAATGGATGAACAGCGTGGTGCAGCAGATTACGCCGGCTCATTTGCGCAAACGCGTTGAGCAGGAGCGCGAGGCGGACTTCTCCTACTACGTTCCCGGCATCGGACGGTTCCGCACCAATCTGTTCCAGCAGCGCGGCCAATGGTGCCTGGCCATGCGCTACGTGAAGACCCTCGTTCCCAGTTTCGAGGAGCTCGGCCTCCTGGCCCAAGTCCGGAAGATCGCGGAATCCCCACGCGGCATTGTGCTGTTGGCTGGGTCCACCGGCTGCGGCAAGTCCACGACGCTCGCCGCGATGATTGAGCACATCAATGCCAACTTCAAAAAGCACATCATCACGCTGGAAGACCCGATTGAATACGTGTTTGAAGACAATCAGTGTGTGATCGAGCAGCGCGAGGTGGGGCTGGACACGCTGTCTTTCCATCACGCGCTCAAACACGTGCTCCGGCAGGACCCGGACATCATCATGGTCGGCGAAATGCGTGATTCAATCAGCTTCACCTCGGCCATGAGCGCGGCGGACACCGGCCATTTGGTGCTCTCAACCCTGCATACGACCAACGCCTCACAGTCCATCAGCCGCATCCTCGACTTCTTCAAGGCTGACGAGCGCGAACAAATCCGCCGTCAGCTTGCCGGGACCATGCAGGCGGTCGTTTGCCAGCGCATGGTAGCCACGCTTGCCGGCGGCATGACCCCCGCGCTCGAAATCATGATCAACACGCCCACCGTGAAGAAGTTGATTGAGGAGAACCGGCTCGACAAGCTGGCGGCGGCCATCGAGACCGGCACCGAAGATGGCATGATCAACTTCAACCAGGCGCTGTTTAACCTCGTGAAGCAGGGGAAGGTCAGCGAGCAGGAGGCCCTGAGCAAGGCCTCTAATCCTCAGGCCCTGGAGATGAACTTCAAAGGCATCTTCCTGGACGAGGGACGGCGCATCCTGTCGTAACGGTGGCGCCGCGGAATGCCCGGAAAGAACGGGGTTCCTTCCGCCGGACCGCTGGCGCACGCAAACGAACTTGCCGCACCTGCCCCCCGCGGGCGCGCAGGGCTCCCGCTTGTCGAGCCACGGGGCCACTCGCACATCGCGAGGACGGGGTCAGTTGCCGGGAGCGAGGTGGTCCACGATCATGTCCACGGTCCTGATAACAGCGCCGAGATTCTCGCGGACGACTTCCAGCGCGTGTCGGCCGAGTTGCTCGCGGCGTGCCTTATCGGCCAGCAGTTCCCCCAGTTCCCTCTCCAATTGCGCCGCGTTCCGCACCTGGACTGCGCCCCTGTGCTGCAAGAAACTGCGAACCACTTCCGCGAAGTTCTGCATGTTGGGACCGAAGACCATGGCTTTGCCCAGCGCGCCAGGCTCGATTGGGTTCTGGCCGCCCTCAGCCGTCAGGCTCTTGCCGACGAAGATGACGGTGGCGTGCTTGTAGAAGTGCTTCAATTCGCCGGTGCTGTTGACAATCAGGCAATCTGCTTCGCCGGGTTTAAGGCGGGTGTGAGCCATTACCTCGGTGCGATAAACACACTTAAGCCCGCGCGCCGCCACCTCGCGGCCGACTTCACGGCTGCGCTCGAAATGGCGCGGAACCAGCACGAGGAACAGATCCGGGAATCGCTGGCGCAGACGGAGAAACTGCTCGGCCAGGATGGCCTCTTCGCCCGCATGCGTGCTGCCGCCGACCAACAGCCGCGCGCCGGGCCGCATGCCCGCCTTGCGCAGGAGCGCCGGCACGTCGAGCAAACGGTGCTCGTCGAGCTTGGCGGCATCAAATTTCAGGCTGCCAACGATGCGAACCGCCTCCGGCCGGCAACCCAGTTGGCGGAGTTTGGCGGCATCGGCCTCGTTTTGCGCGCCGACGCCGGCGAGCATGGCGAAGATGGGTCTGAAGAGAAGGCGGAAGCGCCGATAGCCGCGATAGGAATGATCGGACAATCGGGCGTTTACCAGGAACACCGGGATGCCGAGTTTCCTGGCGCGCCAGAGGAAGTTCGGCCAGATTTCCGCCTCGACCAGCACAATCGCCAAGGGGCGAATCGAGGCCAGCGCGCGGTTGACATAAAGGCGGCGGTCAATCGGATAGTAGATCTTGCTGATGTGGTTCGGCAGCTTGCTTCGCAGCTCTCCCATCCCGGTGGTCGTGGTAGTCGAGACGATAATCTTGAGATTCGGCAGGCGCGGTTCCAGCGCTCGAATCAACTGCGTGCAGACGTTAACCTCGCCCACGCTGACCGCGTGCATCCAGATCGTGTCCCGATTGGTGATCGCCTGCTTGAGTTTCGTGTCGTATCGTCCGAAACGCTCAGCAAAACCCTGCTGCCAGTTGCCGCGCCGCCGCATTCTCATGAAGTAGTACGGCGAGGACAGGATAAACCCGATCGTGAAGAGTATGTTGTAGAGTGTGCGCACTCCGCTCGTTACCAGTGAACCACAGAGTGATCCTAGGAGATAAGACCCCGAGGCGCAATCCGTTTCTACAGCCTGCAAAGGGGTCGTTCAATGCGCATGAGACCACCGGCTGCAATGCTGGCCGACTCGTTCTGCCCGCCCCCGCCCAGGCGCCGCCACGGGTTTCAACCGCGGAAAAAGAGCAGCCAGATCAGGAGCAGCATCGGCACCATGCATGGCAGGGTGTACTTGAAGATGAACCCCAGGAAACCGGGGGCAGGTACTTTCTGCTGTTCGGCGATGGACTTGACCATGAAATTGGGGCCGTTGCCAATGTAGGTGCTGGCGCCGAAAAACACGGCGCCAATGCTGATGGCGAGGATATAGTTGTTGTAGGCGGTATTGCCCAGCAGAAACGCTACTTCGATTTCCTCCACCCGAACCTTGCCGCCAGCCAGGAGAGAGGCATGGTATTTCTCCAGCGCCGCGTACGTGTTCCCGATCGCCTCGGCATGCGGCCCGGTGATGGCGGCCATGTTCGCGCCATGGTTCTGGACGAGCATTTGGACCTTATCAATGATCTCCGGGTCCACGAATAATCCGAAAGCCGCGCTCAGGAAGCTCAAGTAAGTCGGCGCATTGTCGAGCAAGCAGGACAAAATCCCGCTGCACCAATAGAAGGCGGCCGGACTGGGGGTGCCGAGTTGCCCGGCATTGTGCTGCAGCCAATCCAGGGCCGGCATCATCGTGGAGAAAATGCCGATGAACAGGATGGCGACTTCCTGGATAGGATGAAAGCTGAAGTGGTTGGCTTCATGCACCCGCTTGCCTGTGGTGAACCACGAACCGGCAGCAGCGCCCAGCATCAGGGCCTCGCGCAGGAACAGCGGGCGGGCAACGAACACCGCGGCGAGAATGACCAGCAGGTATGCCAGGTTCCACAGGCCCTCGAATCGCCATTGATCCGGCGGTTCCGCCAGCCGGTCTCGCACGTTCTTGGGGGCGCGCAGGTAGTTGCGGACATCAAGGATGTAGAACAGCGCCAGCAAGAAGCCAACGCCCACCACCCAAAATGGCCAGCAGTGCTCGGTTACCCACCAGAATGGGATGCCCTTGAGATAGCCCAGAAACAAGGGCGGGTCGCCGATGGGAGTAAGGCAGCCGCCCACATTCGAGACTATGAAAATGAAGAAGACGATGTGATGCGCCGTGATGCGGTACTTGTTCATCCGGATCCACGGCCGGATGAGCAGCATGGAGGCGCCCGTGGTTCCAAGCACGTTGGCGATCAGGGCTCCCACAAGCAGGAACATGGTGTTGACCCGCGGCGTCGCCTCGCCCCGGACGTTGATGTGTATGCCGCCCGAAACGACATACAGCGAGCCGATCAGCACAATGAAACTGACATATTCGATGCACCCGTGCAGCACCCGCTCATAAGCGCCCATGACCAACAGGTAGTACGCGAGCGTGATCGCCGCGAGCGAAAACGCGACCTTCGGATAATGTTTGGTCCACCACCCCGAGCACAGTAATGGTGCCAGGGCAATGGTCCCCAGCAGCAAGGCAAAGGGCAAAATTATCCACGGATTTGGCTGTGCCAAAGAATGACCCATCCCATGTAACCTACCGGGGCGCGCAAAATTGGGTCAACCAGATTCCCCTGCCGCGACGCAACGTCCTCGGGGTTCGTCTCTGGCGCAAAGGCGGGCTGGAGGGCAAAAGCTGTGCGGAGGGATCGCTGTCCCCGGGCTCACGCTCGGCTCCGAATCGCGGTCGGGCTACTGGTTGACACAGGGGCGTGGCGAGGAACCGTTTGCGCGGGCGAAACCAGACGGTGTTCGCGCGCGCAAACGGCTCCCCGCGACGCGGCTGTGCCGGCTAATCGCGATCGGTTTCATGCCGCCAGCAGCTCGCGGCTGCGTCGAAGAATTCGTTCCTGCCGCTCGGCGCAAAGCAGTGCGGTGGCGGCCATTTCGTCAAATAGCGCCGGGAATACGAGCAACGGGTAACGCGTAACCCAGGCCAGGGCTGCGGCCTCGTTGGCGGCGCGCTCGACACGGGCCTCGAACTGCGTGCCCTGGAGTTCCGCCAACCGTTCCGAGAGCAGCACTGTCTTTAGCCGTTCCAATTCGGCTTCCTGCCTCGCCCGAAATGGGGCGGGCGGGGCCGGTACCACCTCGTACCGCACTTCGGGCGCGAACGCGGTCCGCACCCGTCTGTAGTTTGCACTCATATACTTGTTTGCCTTTCTTTAACACCGCCCGTCCGGGCGGTGAGGTTCAACAAAAAACCCGCGATTGACTGGCAATCGCGGGTTTTCGGGAAATCCATTGAGCAGGTCAGCCGTTTCCTCCCGCGAAGCCGGGGCAGCAATGCGCGATGGACGCTTGTCCACCGGCTCGCTTGCCACACAGGCGAATTGTGACCTTATTTGTCATTTGCCACTAATATAGCAATAACAGGACACCATCCTGCCCGTTTTGTCAACAAGTTGCTGCGGGGCTGCTCTCTGTCCCCCATTGACGGCGCGAGCCTGGAGACGTATTGGCGCTTGGGGATGGTGGGGCGCCAGACGCTGGTCCCGGGGCAGCGCGGAGGCTTGTCTCGGGAACAATTGATGCTACTATTGCGGAGTAATGAGTACGGGCGACAAACCACTAAAAATGGTCACTTGCGGTGGATGTGAGGCCAAAGTCTTCATTCCTGGCGATCTGCCGCCGCTCTCCTCCGAGCCGTGCAAGCGCTGTGGCTATCCGATCATGATGCCCATGCAGTTGCGGCAGTTTGAACTGCGCAGCAAGATTGGCGGGGGCGGGCACGGAAAGGTCTATCGAGCCTTTGACACAGTCCTGGCCCGCCTGGTGGCGGTCAAGCTTATGCGGAAGGAATTGGAGAACGACCCGGAGGCCCTGGAGAGTTTCTACCGCGAAGCGCGCGCCTGCGCCTCGCTGAACCATACCAACATCATTCACATCTACTCGTTCGACGAGTTTGAAGGACAGCGCTACCTGGTGATGGAACTGGCCGACCGGGGCAGCCTTGATTCGCGCATCGAAAAGCAAACACGCCTCGCCGAACTCGAAGTCCTGGACATTGGCTACAAGATCAGCTCCGCCCTGGACATGACACTCAAACACAACCTGCTCCACCGCGACATCAAGCCGGGGAATATCCTCTTCAACGCGGACGGCGAGCCCAAGCTGGTGGATTTTGGCCTGGCGCGCAGTCCCGACGCCGAGCCCGAGTCAACGTCGGTCACGGAGGGGACGCCCTACTATGTCGCGCCGGAGAAGATCAAGCGCGAGCGCGAGACCTTCCTGTCGGACATGTACAGCCTGGGCTGCACGCTTTACCATGCTTTGACCGGCCATGTGCCCTTCGAGGCGCCAAGCGTGGAAGAGTTGGTGGGCGCGCATGTCAACACGCCGGTGACCCCCCCCAATCTGGTTGTGCCTGAAATCACCCAGCCAACCAGCGACGCCTTGGTAAAGGTATTGGCCAAGAACCCGGGTGACCGCTACCTGAGCTACGACGAGTTCCGAATGGCGTTCGAAGCGGCGCGCAGCCAGTTGCTGGTGCAGCGCTACACCCAGCAGCCTCAAGGAGCGGGCGTCAAAAGCAAAACCAGTTGGTGGCGGCGGTGACCTGCTGCCACCACTATTCCCCAGGGGTTCCTGCAGGGAGTGGCCGCTAGAAAGGCGGTTGAGCAACAGCGGGGAGGCGTTGGCTCCTCTCGACAGCAGTTTCAACACCCTGCCAAAGCCCGCCATGGGTCGGCAGCCCCGCCGTTCCCTTCCCGTCCTGGCAGCCGGAACAACCTCCGTTGATTCCTCCGTGCCAGGAGTTCCCGGCCCGGCAAGAAGCTGTCAATACCGTCGCAGCACGCTGATTCCTCCGTCCTTCCTCCGTTGCTCCTCCGTCCCTACTCCGTCCCACCTCCGACTGGCGATGGGAGGTGGATCGGAGGAGGGACGGAGGAGGGACGGAGGAAGGACGGAGGAGCAACGGTGGTAGCCCGCCTTTCGCTACTGGCGGGTGGTTGAATGCGTAAGTGCCTGGTAATACG
>DAOPPX010000026.1:0-50402 GCA_035358715.1 Verrucomicrobiota bacterium | reverse complement strand
CCTTCCTCACCAATTGATGCCTTTCCTGTTCACAAGGCTAAGGTTTGGGGCCGCTGGTGCCCCAACCCTTATGGCCAACCGCCTTGCCCGGGTGAAGAAGGGCTTTCTTTCCCGGCCCCTGCGGCCTAGGATGCCGGGGATGCAACAGCGTGTTAACCCCGGCGTGGTGGCGGCCCTCCCGCAGCACCAGTCGTCGGAGATTCCCTAGTCCCGCAGCCTGCGGAACGCGATCCTATGCGCCCCGTCGAATGGGACACTAAACCGAGTTGGCTGCCACGCCCGGTTCGGCGCAAGGAGGTGGATTTGCGCATTGTCCCGCTCGGCTTCCTGGCGCTCATTCTCGTTGGAACGGTGCTGCTGCTGCTGCCCTGGGCCCGCCACCCCGGCCACCCCATCAGCCTGCTCGACGCCTTTTTCCTCTCGGCTTCTGCCACGTGCCTGACCGGTTTGACTCCCGTGGACATCTCGCAAACCTTGAACGGATTCGGACAGGCTGTGCTGCTATGCCTCATTCAATGCGGCGGCCTGGGCATCTTTACCGCCAGCATCTCCCTGGCGCTTCTGAGCGGCAGCCGCCTGTCCCTGGCCGACGAGCAGACCATCCACGCCGTCTGGGGCAGATTGCGCGACGCCCGCCCCCTGGACGTCTTCATCTACGCCTGCCTGTTCGTTCTGCTCTTCGAGCTTGGCGGCACGGTGGCGCTCTTTCTGTTGCTGTCGGAGAACCTGCCGCAACCGTCCCCCTGGCATGGCCTCTGGGAATCGTTCTTTCACTCCGTCAGCGCCTTCTGCAATGCCGGCATCTCCCTCCACCCGGAAGGAGCCGCCCGCTGGAGTCACTTTCCCGGCATCCTGGCCGTGTTAGACATTCTCGTGATCGCCGGGGGTCTCGGACTGATGACGCTGATCAACCTGCGCTTCACTCACTTCTGGCGGCGCGACCCGCGCCGGCGCGGTTACCTGACGCTGCAGACCCGGCTTACGATCATCACGACGGCCCTCCTGCTGGTCGCGGGCGCGCTCGTCACCCTCGCGTTTGAAGGCGACCACACGCTCAGCGAGGCCCGCGGCTGGGAGCACGTCACCTGGCCGTTGTTCCATTCCGTGATGTGCCGCAGCGCGGGGTTCAACCTGGTGGACGTCAACCAAATGAACCCGCCCACCCTCCTGGCAACCCTGCCGCTGATGGTGATCGGCGGGGCACCCGGCTCGATGGCTGGCGGCATCAAAGTGGTGACCTTCGCCCTGCTCATCCTGACCGCCTGGAGCGCCCTCCGGCGCACCGAGTACATTCAGATCTTCGGACGCCGCATTCCCCGCCACCTCTCGAGCACTGCCACCATGCTGGCGCTGCTTGCCGGGGCCGTGCTCCTCGGTGGCGTGGGCCTGCTCATGATCACCGAGCTGGGGCATCCCGCGGCGCAGACTCCGCATCACTGGTTTGGACTTGTATTCGAGGCCTTCTCCGCCTTCGGCACGGTCGGCTTCAGCACCGGCGTCACGCCGCTGCTCACCCCGCTCGGCAAACTGGTCATCATTGCGCTCTTGTTCACCGGGCGCGTCGGGCCGCTCGTCCTGGCGGTTTACCTGGCCCGGCCAAAAAATCCTTTGCACGTCCGTTATCCTGCGGAAGAATTGGCCCTCGGTTGACTTTATGGCTAAGAGAGTTTTCATACTTGGCGCCGGCCGCTTCGGCACCCACCTGGCCACCCGGCTTTCGGAGCTGGGCTGCGAAGTCGTCCTTGCCGACAAGGACGCCAAACGAGTCGAGGCCCTGGCTGAGGACGGATTCCGCGCGCTGGAGATGGACGTGGAGGACGAAGACGCCCTGAAGCAAGCGGGCGTGCAGGAGTCCGACGCCGCCGTCGTATGCATCGGCGAGAACATCCAGGGCAGCGTGCTGGCCACCCTGCTGCTCAAAGACCTGAAGGTCAAGAAGATCGTCGCCCGCGCGCTCGACGCCAAGCACGCCCAGGTGCTGGAGAAACTGGGGGCTGATCTCGTCGTGTTGCCCACCCGCGACATGGCCTATCGGCTGGCTGAACGCCTCCGCGACGATGCGCAAAACGAGCGCCAGCCCTTGCACGGAGAATATCAGTTGGCCCAGATAAAGCTCGGCCCGGCCCTGCACGGCCAAACGCTGCTCCAGGCGAAACTGCCCCAGCGTTATGGCATTACCGCCGTCCTGATCACCCGTCCCCGGGGCAACCGGAAGACCGAAGCCATCGAGCCCGGCGCGGACTCGATCCTGGAGACCAGCGACACTCTGATGGTCGTTGGCCGGCGTGAGAACCTGAACCGCTTCGAGCGCGACTGCGGGGCCGCCAGCTAAACGCCGCAGCAACGCCCGTCGGCGCCGGGAATTCAAGTCACCTGGCGGCTTGGAACTCCCGCGGCAGCAAATCGCGGACGGTGGAGATAATCAGCGCTTCGGTTCCTTCGGCCAGGCGGGTCGGGAGATCATAGTAAATCATGGCATAGCCGCCCTCGTAGCCGCCCTCGCGCCAGATGCGCTGGGAGGGGATGTAGCAGGGCACGTCGTTCGCGTAGGCGTTCACCCAGAGCCGGCTTGCGTCGTATTCCTTCTTCAGCCGCAACGAGTAATCCACCACCGCTTCGCCCGGCAGGAACACGATGCCCAGTTCCGGGCCGAAGTTCCACGTCTGGACCAGGTAGGACAGTTCGGTCGGCAGCTTCTCGCCGCGGTCGAGCCGGGCCAGGTTCTTCTTGGCGTGATAGGCAATATACTGGTTGTTGGATTGCGCGCGCGTCATCCATTCCTCGCGGGAGGGCAAGGTGTCGAACGGCAGCGCGATGGCCTTCGCCTGACAGGCCAGCTTCCGGCTGAGCGGTTTGAGCGGCTGCTGCAGGAGGGCATTGATGGCGGTCGTGAGGGTGCGGCCGTGCTGCTGGGCCAGTTCGAGGCCGACGCGCGGATGGGGGTTGGCGTCCCCGCCGCAGCCCACAGCGACCAGCGCTACGGCGCCGGGATGATCGCGCTCGAGGTATTCGCGGGCGTAGCCGGCCCAATCGCCGCAGATGCGGTTGGGGGTGGCGCCCATCGTGGTGCAATGACAGGCGTAGCTGGTGAACAGGGCGCGGATGCGGCCGGACTTGTCACGCGCGACCAGCACGGGCAGGTCGTGGTCCACCGGGCCGCCCTGGGTGCGGCGGTTGGCGGCGAAGCCGGCCCGGGTCTGGCCCCACGCGAGCGTGGCCGGTTGCCGGGCTTTGAGGGCGGCCAGCGCGGCTTGCTCGAGCTTGTCGGTCAGCTCGCTCGTATAGCGGTCAACCCGTCCCTGCTGGTCGGGAGGCAAGGTCGCGCCAAAGATGTTCGGGATCGCGTTGGAGAGCATCGGCGCGGTGTGGGTGTGGGTGGAGCACAGCGCGAAACGTTCCGGGCGCAGCCCGGCCTTGCGGGCCAGGCGGGCGGCCAGTTCATCGCGCAGGGCCCTGGGCACTCCGACGTTGTCCACGGTCAGCAGCAGGGCAAGGCCTTTCTTGCCGCTGCCGATGGCCAGGGCCTGGGCGTAAATGCGCTGGTCAACACCCTCGCATTCGGTTTGCCGCGCCGCGTAGCCGTTCAGCCAAATCGGGCCGTCGGGCGTAATATCCACCTGCGCCGCGCCCACGGCGTAGAAGGTGTCCCTGGCGGCCAGCGCGGGCAGCGAGCAAACAAGGAGCAACAACGAGATCAGCGGGGGACGCACAAGTCGGTTCATGTCGAGCATGCGTGGAGGTTACTCGCTGCCCGGGGCATGGTGCAAGCTCGGCAGAACCCTGCGCGCAGGGGGCAGGGCTCGCGCGTGGGATAGCGGGCGGACCCGACGGCACAGCGCCGGTAGGATAGGCGGGGAAACCCGCGCCGACTAAAGCGGCACGATGCGGCCAGTCCGGACGGACTTGGCTTCGGCCTCGCAAATCTGGACGGCGCTCAGGCCGTCTTTAGCGGTGACCACCTTGGGGGCTTTGCCGGTTTGGATCGCCTGCAGCATGTAGCTGATCTCGCCCTGGTAGCCATCCGAGCCGGCACACTTGACGACGCGGGGGGCTTTGCCGGGCTCGGTGATCCGCAGGGCTTCCGCTCCCCGCGCCAGGTCATAGTCGAGCGTCGCCCGCTCGCAGATCACCGTGTAGGCCATGTTGAAACCTCCGGCCAGCAGCCAGGTGCCCTCGGCATGGACTGCGGGGCCGCGGCGATAATGGTATTGGGTGAAGACGTGATCAATGGAGTTGCCCTTGCGCGTGACGCCGCTGGACGAGACGCTGTCGGGCCGCCCGAAAAGGAACTGCACGAAGTCGGTGTCGTGAATGTGCAAGTCAAGCAGCGCTCCGCCGGAGAGGCTGCCGGAGCTATAGGTGGCCTTGCTCCAGCCCGGGGCGGCCGACAGGCGCCGGAAGCTGGCGGCCAGAATCTTGCCGTAGGGCTTTTCGGCCACCACCTTCTTGAGGCAGCACCAGCCGGGCCAGAACCGCATGCACATGGCCGGCATGAAGAAGCCGCGGGCGGATTGGGCGGCGCGCACAATGCTCCGCGCCTGCGCCGAGTTGAGGGCCAGGGGCTTCTCGCACAGCACGTGCTTGCCGGCCTTGAGCGCCGCGATGGCCTGCTTGGGATGCAGGACCGTGGGCACGCAGAGGTCCACCAACTCGACCTCGGAGTCGGCCAGCAGTTCTTCCAGCGCGCGATAGACGCGGAGCTGGCGGCCCAGGTCAATCGCGTCCGACCCGGTGATGTTGCCGGCCACGCCGGGCAGCACGCCGTTGACGGGCACGCGGACGGAATCGCAGACCGCGATGATGCGCGCCGCCTTGTTCTGCAGGTAGGCCTTGATATGGGTCACGCCCATGAACCCGAGGCCTACGACGGCAACGTTGACTTTTCGGCGGGGCGTCCGTGATTTGCTGTTTTTCATTAGAGAGTTGCTGTCAGGGTTCAGCCAGGATTGCGGCGCGCTGCTGGTGGTATTCCTCGGGGGTGATCTGGTCGGCCCGGTAGCGGTTCAACAACTCGTCCAGGCGCTGCTGCTTGCCCGCGGGAATAGCTGCGGCGGGGCCTTCGATTTGCGGGAGCGACTCCGCGGCCTGGGCGCTGGCTGGCTTGCTGGAGTCCACGGGCACAGCCGCGGGAGCCGCGGAGGAGTCGGCTGATTGGGCCGGCGCGCGCTCAGCCGCTTTTTCAGTCTTCGGCGGCTTGACCCGGCGCTTTGCCTGGGCTGGCGCGGCGGCAGGGTCGGCGATGGGCTGTTGATCCAGTTCAGCCATCTTCTGACGCATGGCCTCGCGCGCCCTGGCGTCGCTCTCCGAGTCTGCCGGCGCGACGCTCAGGGTTGCCGGCTCCGGCGTCACGGCTGTCACCGCGGGCGCGGCGGCGGGCGCCGCGACGGCCGCGGGCACGGCAGCGGGCTGCGGCTGCATCTGCAACTCATTGAGCTTTTGCTGCAACGCCACGCGGGCCCTAATTTGCGCTTCAGTGTCCTCCGCGCAGAGCGGCGACACAGCCGCGCCATACGCCGCGGCGCAGGCGACCAGGAAGGACTTTGAAATCTGCATGACGGCTCTTTTACGGCAAAACGGCTGTGGACGCAACAGGTTTCCCCGCGGGCAACAACTTTTCCCAGGCCCCGGGCCAGGGATAAAGCAGAACGGAACGCAGGATGAACCGCCGCACCTGGCGCCGGCTGACCTTGATTCGGCGCGCCGGGTCGAGCGCGTTGCCGGCGCGCAGCCGCGCGAGCGTCTCCCGTCCGATCAAAATCGGCCACGCGCAGGCCAGCCGCACGCGCGCGCTGCGGCGCGGCAGGGCGTTGGTGTAAGCCGCGCCCGCCCGCAGATGATCTTCCGCGCGGTCCAGATATGCGTGGTAGAGCGGGCGAAAGCGCGGCTCGTTGGCCGGCGCCAGGAGGTCGGCCGGTTTCAACCCCGCAGCCGCCAGCTTTTCGGCGGGCAAGTAGCAGCGCCCATGGCGCAGATCTGCCGCCACATCGCGCAGAATATTCACCAGTTGCAGCCCTTTGCCGAACCTCGCGCCGTTGGCCAGCAGGAATGTGTCATCCAGTGCCGCCCGGGGAAACAGGTGCGCGCGGCACATCCTGGTCCAGAACTCGCCGACGCAGCCGGCCACGCGGTAGGTGTAATCATCCAGCTCATCGTCTGTGCGCAGCGCCACCAGCACGTCGGCCGAAGCGCCGGCAAAGCGTCGCAAGTCCAGTTCCTGCCCGCTGGTAATGGTGTCGAGCACCTCGCGCGCGAGTTGCCGATCAGCGGGCGGCAGGCGGTGCAGCAGCGCCAGGCTCTCTTCGCAGCGCTCCAGCAGAATGGTTTCCGCGGGCGAGCCCTGGCGCCGGGCCAGAGCGCCGAAATCCAGCCGCGCCGCCTCCTGGCCCTGACCCTGAATCCTCTCGCGCAAGGCGCGCAGGGCCTCCAGCCGTTGCTCCGGCGCCACCAGCTCGGTGTCGGCGATGGTGTCGGTCGTGCGCGCCAGCAGATAGGCCAGCCCGATTGGCTTCCGAATGCTGCCCGGCAGCACCCGCAGCGTGAGGTAGAAGGAGCGCGACACGTCCTTGAGCAAGTTGGATAGCAGTTCTTGGTGCGCTTGCGCCATGGTTTCTGCGGGCTGGGGACGCCGGGCCGCCGCGGCTCGCGGCGGCGCCGCGCTCAGCCGAGTATCTTCTTCCACCTGGCCAACTGCCGGGCAACCTCCCGGGTGCCCGGCGCTCCCGTAAGCTGGCGTCGGGCCAGGGCCCGCTTGAGATCGAACACCTCGAGCGCGTCCGCCCCAAACCTCTTCTCGACCGACCGCAGCTCCGCAAGGCTGAGCCGGTCCAGCGGTTTGCCCAGCCGTTCGGACAGCGCGACCAGCGCGCCGACCGCATGGTGCGCCTGCCGGAAGGGAAGTCCTTTCCGGACGAGGTAATCCGCCAGGTCGGTTGCCAGCAGCGCCGGGTCGCTGGCTGCCGCCTGGCACGCTGGGCGGTTGGCCTGCGTGTGATCGAGCATGGCGGCGCACAGGCGCACGACCGCCCGCACCGTATCCGCCGTGTCGAACAGCCGCTCCTTGTCCTCCTGCAAGTCGCGATTGTAGGTCATGGGCAGGCCCTTGAGCAGCGTCAGCAGCGCGACCAGGTTGCCAATCAGCCGCCCGCTCTTGCCCCGGATCAGCTCGGCGACGTCGGGGTTCTTCTTCTGCGGCATCAGGGACGAACCGGTGGTAAAGGCATCGGCGATCCGGACGAAGTCAAACTCGCTGCTCGACCACAGGATGAGGTCTTCGGCCAGCCGTGACAGGTGCGCGCCCAACAACGCCGCGTGGCCGCAGAACTCCACCACGAAGTCCCGGTCGCTCACGGCGTCCATGGAGTTCTGCGTCAATCGCGGCCGGCCCCGCGCGTCCACGAACCCCAGCAACTTCGCCACCAGCTCGCGGTCCAGCGGCAGGGTGGAGCCGGCCAGCGCGCCGCTGCCCAGGGGACAGACACAGACCCGCGCCAGGCACTCCCGCAGGCGTTGGGCGTCGCGCTCGAGCATCTCCACGTAGGCCAGCAGGTGGTGCGCCAGGTAAACCGGCTGCGCCCGCTGCAAGTGCGTGTAGCCCGGGATCACCACCGCGCGCTCGCGCTGCGCCATCCGCACCAGCGCGCGTTGCAGCCGCCGGACCTCCCCGGCCAGCTCCGCGATTTGCTCGCGCAGCCACAGCCGCATATCCAGCGCCACTTGATCGTTGCGCGAGCGGCCCGTATGCAGCTTGGCTCCAGCCGGCGCCCGCCGCGTCAGGGCGGCCTCGATATTCATGTGGACATCCTCCAGCTCGGGCTGCCAGCGGAACTTCCCCGCCGCGATTTCCCTGCCGATGGCCGCCAGCCCCCGCAGGATCGCCTGCAACTCGCGCCGCGTCAGGCAGCCGGCCTGGCGCAGCATCTTTGCGTGGGCCGCCGACCCGGCAAGGTCCTGGCGCCAGAGCCGCCGGTCGAAGGCGATGGATTCGGTGAATTGCGCCACGTCCGCCGCCGGACCGCCGGCGAATCGTCCGCTCCGAGAGACAGGTGAGGTCTTGTTCATGCGCTTCGCTCGCGCCGAATGTGCGCCGATGCGGCGGGGAAGTCACTGCCAAAAAAGCATTGTCCTGCCCGGCCCCGTGTGAAATCGTAGCCGCCGAACAAATGAGCGAGTTCAAATTCGCGTGTCCGGTTTGCGGCCAGCATATCACGGCCGATGCCAGCGCAAGCGGTGGGCAGCTTGAGTGCCCAACTTGCTTTCAGAGGATCATTGTGCCCCAGGCCCCCGCGGTCCAGGACACCAAGCTCATTGTGTCGGCGGCCCAGGTGGCCAAAGCCCGCCCGACTTCGCTGGACGCCGCCCCCCAGTTGGACCCCCTGCAAGCCTCGCCCCGTCGCACCGGTTTCCCGGCCCTGGTCGCCCTGCTCGTCCTGCTTTGCGCCGCGGGCGCGGCGCTGGTCCTGTTCCGCCACCACATCTTCAAACCCGCCCGTCCGGAGCAACCGGGCGTCACCAATGCGCTGGCCCAGGCGCCGGCTGATCCGGTTATCCTCAACACCAACTACCCGGTTCCGACCAACATCCAGTGGACGCTGAACCTCACGAACGCAGTCTTCCCTCAAACGACCGTGGCCGGCAGGATTCACGGCAGCGGGTTCTTTTGCGAGCGAGCCATCTTGCGGAGTGACTTTCTATCTCTAAGCCAGGGCAAGACCTGGCCGTGGGACTTGGGGGTCAACGTCAACCTCCTCGCCCGGCAGGCCGAGGACCTAAGCGGCGCGAGCCTCGAGGTTACCCCGGGCCACCCCCGCGCACCGCACATCCTATTGCGCTGGAAAGACGAGCAGCAGCGATCCGCCACCGAGACCATCACCAACGGATACGCCCTCAAGCTCGTGTTTGGCCAGGCCGCCAACGGGCGAATGCCCGGCAAGATATATCTCTGCCTGCCTGATGAAGCCAGGAGCTTCATCGCGGGGACTTTCGACGCGGAGATTAGAGAGGTGCCGCCGCCGAAGCGCTCGCCGAAGCGGCCGCGCAAACCCAAGACCTGACCCGCCCCTTACTCCTCGACTTCCAGCACCAGGGTGCCGGGCTCAACCCGCAGGCTCTTGATCCCGTTGAACACGGGCGAGCCGTCCCGTTCCCCCATCGCCCGGCCAATCAGGTTCTGGCCTTTGAGCCCTCCCAACCATGCCTTGGGCAGGCTCAGCCCCAGGACGGTTAGATCCTCCAGCACCGCGTAAGGCTCGCCGCCATTGCCCAGCGACAGAAGGAAACGACCGCGCGCGCGGAACATCTGGCCGCCGCCAATTGGAAAGTCCTGCGGGATGCGCACTGCCAGGTAGGCCTGGACGGCGTCTCGCGCGAACTCCAGCCGCACAGACCTGCCCAGATCGGTGTTGGCGTGCAACAGGCCGTTGATTTCCCGCTCGGTCAGCTTCAACGTCCTGGAGCCCGGTACATAGGGCCGGTCGCGCTTCAAACTCGCATCCGTGCCGGCGGCTGGAACGGGGGGAACGGCGGGCGTCTCGGCGGCTTCCGCCTCGCGCTTCACGGCGGAAGGGATGGCGCCCGGGCTTGGCGGGACGGCGGCGGGGGCATTCCCGCCGCCAAGCTGCTGGAGCTTCTGCTCGACAACCGCCTTCTCCGGGGGCGAGAGCACGACGGGTCTAATGGGCCGCTGGACCCACCAGAGCGTGATCAGAACCGTCGCAACAATCACCAGCGCCAGGGCAACCAACACCCCGCACCCGTAAAACAGACATCCGCGCCTTTTCGCAGGCGGGGGCGGGGAGGCGGGAGTGATCGGCGGAACGGAGGAGGCTGGAGAGTTGGATGGCATAGGGCCGGAGGGATATGCGCGGTGGAGGTGAATCAGGCCGCTGCCCGGTTGTGTTTGCGGCGGATAATCGGTTTGCTTCGACCGGTTACTACCGGCCCGGTAATGTGCACGTGCAGGATGTCCTCGTTGCCGGGCACATCGTACATAATGTCGAGCATCAGGCGTTCGAGCAGGCTGCGCAAGGCGCGCGCGCCGGTGCCCTTCCTGATCGCCTGCGCCGCCAGCTCGCGCAGCCCGTCGGGTGAAAACTCCAGTTCTACGCCCTCCATCGCCAGCAGCTTCGCATACTGCTTGGTCAGCGCGTTCTTGGTCTCGGTCAGAATCGAGACCAACTGCGCCTCCGTCAGCTCCGCCAGCACGGTCATCATCGGCAGCCGGCCGACGAATTCGGGGATGAATCCGTAGCTGAGCAAATCTTCGGGCTCGACATATTGCAGGATCTCCTGCCGCTCAACCGCCTCGCCCTTCAGCTCCCCGCCGGCGTGAAAACCCAGCACGTGGCGCCCCAGGCGGCGCTGGATGATCCGCTCGATGCCGACAAAGGCGCCGCCGCAAATGAACAGGATGTTGCTCGTGTTCACCCGGATGTACTCCTGCTGCGGATGCTTGCGGCCCCCTTGCGGCGGGACGCTGCACACGGTGCCTTCCAGTATCTTCAACAGCGCCTGCTGCACCCCCTCCCCCGACACATCGCGCGTAATCGAGACGTTCTCGGTCTTGCGGGCAATCTTGTCAATTTCGTCAATATAGACGATGCCCCGTTGCGCCCGCTTCACATCATAGTCGGCATTCTGGAGCAGGCGAAGAATGATGTTCTCGACATCCTCGCCCACGTAGCCGGCCTCGGTCAGCGTAGTGGCGTCCGCAATGGCAAAGGGCACATCCAGCACCCGTGCCAGCGTGCGGGCGAGCAGCGTCTTGCCCGACCCCGTCGGGCCGATCATCAGAATATTGCTCTTCTCGATCTCGACTTCGGCCTTCGAGTCGTCCCGCGTCTGGTCTGCTTCTTCGGGCCGCGGCGGCGGCAATTCCTGGACGATGCGCTTGTAATGGTTGTGGACGGCGACGGCCAGCGTCTTCTTGGCGTGCTCCTGGCCGACGCACGCCTGGTCAAGCCGGCGTTTGATTTCGGCGGGTTTGGGAACGTGGACGCGAGGCTTGGGCCTCTTGGTTTGCGAGGCCAGGTCTTTGTCCAGGACCTGGGCGCAGAGAATGACGCAGTTATCGCAGATGTAAACGCCCGGCCCGGCAATGAGCTTCTTGACCTCGGCGTGGGACTTGCCGCAGAAGCTGCAGATCGTCAGACTGGTCGGGCGCGCCATGGGGCTTACTCCTTCTTGTCCGCCAGGCTCGTGGCCCTCTCGGCCAGGCCGGGTATCTCCTTGCGAGACTGCACCACTTCGTCCACCAGGCCGTAGGCCTTGGCCTCCTCGGGGGTCATGAAGTTGTCGCGGTCGGTGTCTTTCTCGACCTGTTCTATCGAGCGGCCGCAGTGCTTGGCGATGATGCTGTTGATGCGCTGCTTGAGCTTCAGCATATAGCGCACGCGGATTTCCACGTCGCTGGCCGGGCCTTCCGCGCCGCCCAGCAACTGGTGGATCATAATGTTCGAGTTCGGCAGCGCGTAGCGCTTGCCCTTGGTGCCGCCGCACAACAGCACGGCCCCCATGCTCGCCGCCTGGCCGATGCAGTAAGTGTTCACATCGCAGGTGAGGAACTGCATGGTGTCATAGACCGCCAGCCCGGCGGTGACGCTCCCGCCCGGCGAATTGATGTAAAGGTGGATATCCTTCTTGGGCTCGTGCATCTGCAGGAACAGCAGTTGCGCGATGATCAGATTGGCCACCATGTCGTCCACCGGCGTGCCCAAAAACACAATCCGATCCACCAGCAGCCGTGAGTAAATGTCATACCCGCGCTCGCCGCGTCCGGTTTGCTCCACCACCATTGGGACCAGGAAATTATCCATAAAAGCTATGCGTTATGCTTCCGCAACCTAGCGGAAGGCCATGCCAGGGTCAAGCGGGTGCCAGGAAAAAAGGGCGCATCCGCCAATTTCTTGCCTCGACTCCGCACAGGTCGAAGGGCTGGCCCGGTTATCGGCCGCTCCAGGACGCCAAATCCGGCGGGAACCAACCCCCGCCTGCCCCCGTCCCACATAGCTCCCACATGGCTCCCGCATGGCTTAATAGGAATTCTATTAAGCCATGTGGGAGCCATGTGGGAGCCATGTGGGAGCTAACCTGTGGCTCTGCATGGGGAGAGAACAACGTCGCCGGGGCGGTTTCCGCCCCTGGCGCCAGCCTGCCCGGGGCCTCAAGCCGGCGTCAGCCGCCGCCAGATCACCCGAAGCACCGATGCAAGCTCCTGGGGCCGTTCCTCCATCCAGCGCGTGACTTGTTCGGGCGCAAACCAGTCACCGCGCTCGATTTCGGCGGGGTGCAGCCGGAACGGCCCTTCCGACTTGCAACGATAGACCCAGACGTGTTCCTGGTCCGTTTCGGCGCAGGCTGCGAGCTTGAAGAGCCGCCGGGGCGGGATATTCAAATGGAGGCCCAATTCCTCGCTGAGTTCGCGCACCGCACAGGCATCGTAATCTTCGCCGGCGTTCACGTGGCCCGAGGCGGATGAATCCCACAGGCCGGGCTGGCGGTCCTTTGACATCGAGCGCTTTTGGAGGAAGACCTGCCCGGCCGGGTTGAAGACCAGCACATGCACGGCCCGGTGCATCAACCCCATGCGATGCACTTCACTGCGAGCCTGTCGGCCGATGACCTCGTCCCGTTCGTTGACAACGTCGAATATCTCTTCCTTCACGTTAGGGACAGCGGGCTTGGTTCCGCAGGCTCGCCAAGGCATTGGTGGCCAGGGAGAGCGCGTCGGCCAGAACGACTTGCTGGTTGGGCCCCCGGGCCTGGACAACGAATCTGCGCTTGCCGCAGAAGCCGACGAGCATAACGGCGTCGGGATGGTCGGCGGTGTAGGAGTTCTCCAGCCGGTAAATTGGGCCGGCGGCCTGGGGGATTGATTCGAGCCGGCCGCGGCCCTGGAAGGCTTTGAGACCGGAACTGGGGAGATACTCGGTGTAGATGATGCGCGTTCCGGAAGCCAAATCGAAGAATGTCTGGTTACTGCTATCGGGAGGCGTGTCCGGGGTTCGCCACGGAGGCACGAGATTGGAGAAGGCAACCTGGGGGGCAAAGTACCACCTGGTGCGGCTGTAGATTTCCTCGGCTTCAGCCCGGGTGGCCGGCTCGGAAGCGGATGGCCGGCAGCCGTCGCCGGCAAGCAGGCAAAGGACACTGGCGACTATCGGCAGGCAGCGGGAGTTCATTGGGGGCTACTTAACAGCAATGCGGTGAGCTGGGCAAATTGTTCGAGGGACACGGCTTCGGCGCGGATTTGGGGGGAGAGTCCGAGTTGGGCGAACAAGGCGGCGAGGCGGGGCTCGGGCCAGTCCGCTTTCAGCAGTTTGAACATCATCTTGCGGCGCTGGGAGAAGCTGCGCTTGACGATGCGGGCGAACGCGTCCCGCTGTTCCGGTGGCAGCAAGGGGCGCTCGCGGCGCACCAGGCAGACGCAGGCCGAATCCACATCCGGCTCCGGGAAGAAGCAACTGGCGGGAATCCTGAACCAGGTCTGCGGCAGGTAGTTCAGTTGCACCAGCAGCGTCAGCACGCCGTAATCGGCCCCTCCCGGCCCGGCCATGAGGCGCCTGGCGACCTCGAGTTGGAGCGTGGCAACCATCCGCCGCGGCCCGCGTGCGCCGGCCAATTCCACCAGGATCGGCGAGGCGACCGAGTAAGGCAGGTTGGCCACCAGCTTCCACTCGCTCCAATCGCGCGCTTCGCGGGCCAGGTAGTCGAGCGCGTCGTCCTGGAGTATCCGGAGCGCGGGCGCCGCGTCGTCCCTGGCCGGCCAGCGCTCCTGAAGGACCTGCGCCAGTTTGGCGTCCTTTTCGATGGCCAGGACCTCGCCCGCCTGCGCCAGCAGCAGTTCGGTCAGCGGCCCAAGGCCCGGCCCGATTTCCAGCACGCGATCCGACTTGCTCAGTTCGGCCGCTGCCACGATGCGCTGCAACTGGTTGGCGTCGTGCAGGAAGTTTTGCCCCAGCGACTTCGTCAGGCGGATGCCGCGCGCCGCAAGGAGTCGCTTCATTTCCGTGAGTTTCATGCCCGGGCAACCGCCGAACTCAACCAGCGCATTCGTCGCGCAGCGCAGCCACTGCCGCCTGCAGTTGGCCGGCGGAGATGGTCAGCGGCGGGGTGAAGCCGATGACACTGGAATGCTCGCCTTCCGGCAGCAGGATGAACCCGCGCCGAAGCAGCGCCTTCACGACCCGGAGCACGGCGTCTGTGGCCGGGGAGCCGTCCGCGTGGCTGACTTCCACGCCGGCCAGCAGACCAAGGCCGCGGACATGCAGTTGGCAGCCGCTGAAGTTAGCCGGCGCACTCGCGGCGCATGGGACACGGCGCCGGTGGACACCGGCGGCTGCGGGGTGTTGAACTCCGCGGCGGCGCGCAAGCGGCGAGAGAGCGGAAAGCAGAACCTTGCCCAAACTGGCGCTGCGCTGCGCCACCTTCAATCGCTTCATTTCTCGAATCTGCGCCAGCGCCATCGCGCAGCCGACCGGGTGGCCCAGAAACGTGCTGGTGTGAATCGCCTCTCCGTTCGACGGCGGCCATGCGGCATCCATGAGGTCAGCGCGCCCGACGCAGGCCGACAGCGGGAAGCCGCCTGTCAAGGCCTTGCCCAGGCAAATCACGTCCGGCACCGTCCCGGAATGCTCGCAGGCAAACCACTTCCCGGTGCGGCCGAACCCGGTATAGATTTCATCCAGAACCAGCAGCGCCCGGTGCTGGTCGCAGAGCCGGCGCAGCAGGGGCAGGAAGCCCGGCGGCGGAATGTTCACACCGCCGCGGACCTGGATGGGCTCGACCAGGACCGCTCCAATGCGCCCGCCCCGGAACAGGCGCCGGATGGTGGATTCGACGGACGCCAGGGCAGACGCCTGGCTCGATCGCGGGAACGGCACAAAGTGTCCGAAGTCGCGCAACTGGGCGCGGAACGGCGACCGGAAGTGCGCCCGCTGCGTGACATTGAGCGCGCCGTAGCCAAGCCCATGATAAGCGCCCTCGAAAGCGATCACCCCCTTCTTGTCCGTGGCCAGCAGCGCGGTCTTGAGCGCCGCCTCCACGGCCTCGAAGCCGGAGTTGCAGAAGATCGTCTTGCCCGTGATCACCGGCGCGCGCGGGCCGAGGCCTTTAGACTTCGCTTGCCATCGCTCGAACGTAATTCGGCTCAACTCGCGGGCCAGTTGCGCCTTGAGCGCGTGCGGGTGGACGTCGCCCATAGCGTGAAGCAGCCGCGCCATTTGCCTTTGCCCGGCCCTGACCACGCGCGGATTGGCGTGCCCCGCCGCAGCCACGCCGAAGGCGGCGGTTAGATCCAGATACTTCTTTCCATCCGCGTCCCAGACGTGCGCCCCCTGCGCCCGTTCCCAAACGATGGGCCAGGAGCCGTCCGGGTCGAGGAACGTGACGTTGCGCGATTCATAGGCGCGCAGCCGGGCCAATGTATGGCGGGTGGTCATCGGCTGTCAGACTCCCTTTGCGTCCGGGGCCCAGATCACCTTGTGCAACTGCACTTGAAAGCGCACCGGCAATGCGTCGGCGGTAATCCTCTCGGCCAGCTCCCGGCGTGAGATCGGCGTGTGGGCGGGCGGCACTTTCTTGAGCGACCTGTGCCGCTGCCCGGCTGCCAGCGGTTGCGCCCACGAGAACAGCAACGGACAAATAGCGGCCAGCTTGCGCCGCGTGATGCAGGCTTTGGCCCACGCGTAATCCTGCCGCGTGGCGATAACGAACTTGATCTCGTCCGCGGGCTGCAGGCGGGCCAGGTTCTCCCACCGGTTGCGCGCCACCTCGCCGCTGCTGGGGCATTTGAGGTCCATGATGCGCCGCACGCGCGGGTCCACGCGCGAAATGTCGCGCGCGCCGCTGGTTTCGAGCAGGACGGTGAACCCGTCGTCGCACAGCGCCCGCATGAGCGGCAGGGAAGCCTTCTGCAACAAGGGCTCGCCGCCCGTGAGTTCGACGAGCGGCAGCCTGCCCCCGGCGGCCAGCGGGGGCACGACGCCAAGCCGAATTCCGCGCGGCGCGCTCCGCGCCCGGGTTCGGTCGTACGGCTTTGCAAGGCGGCGGACTTCAGCGCGTATATCCGCCAGTGACCGCCTGGTTCCGGCGGCGAACGCGTAAGCCGTGTCGCAGTACGAGCAGCGCAGGTCGCAACCGGTGAGCCGGACAAATATGCACGGCAGCCCCGCAAACGTGCTCTCCCCTTGCAGGCTTAGGCATATCTCGTTGACGACCAGCGTGTCGGACATCAGCTCCAATGTAGCGGGTGGGGCGCCGCGATGGAAGCGGCAACGGGCATCTCAAGACGGGGCGGGATATAACAAAAACACTTGGATTGTTGTAGCCGACTCAGTCCGCCAACTTCCTCTTGGCTTGCCCGCTAGCCTGTGACACCCTACACAACGGATGATTGAGCGTGATTTCGATGTACCTTTCGTGGCTGACCTGGCCCTGCGGGAGAAGCAGATCCAGCAGAATTACCGCCCCGTGGTGGCGGTCCACAAGTGGTTCGCTCGGCGGCCCGGCACCCTGTTTCGCTCCCTGATTCTGTCCGAATTCCTGAAAGGCCCGCTCTGCGAGCAGTTCTACCAAGGACAATCGCTCAGGAACCTTCGCGTGCTCGATCCATTCATGGGTGGCGGCACAACCCTGGTCGAGGCCAACCGGGTTGGCTGCTCAGTCACCGGGTTCGATATCAACCCTATGGCATGGTGGATCGTCCGCCAGGAAATCGGCGAGTTGGACCCGCAAGGCTACAGAACGGCGGCAGACGCTCTCCGGGCTACGCTGGAGAACGAAATTGGCACCCTCTACCGGACCCAATGCTTGCAGTGCAGCGCCAGGGATGCACACGCGAAGTACTTCCTCTGGGTCAAGTCGTCCCCCTGCGAGAAGTGCCGCCAACCGGTGGACCTGTTCCCCAATTACCTCATCTCTGAAGACGTCCGGCACCCAATCAACGTCTTCGTTTGCCGCGACTGTGGCGAACTCTACGATAGTGACTCCCGGAAGGCCCCCCCACAGTGTCCCCACTGCAAGACGAAGTTCAGCACGGAGTTCACCGCCCATCACAGCCGCTGCAAATGCAGGCACTGTGGCCACCTCAACGCCTACCCCAACCCCTCAAACGGGCCGCCTCCCCATCGGATGTTTGCCATCGAGTACCATTGCGAGCGCTGCCGCCCGAAACATCAGGGGCGCTTCTTCAAGAAGCCATCGGCCGCCGACCTGCGCCACTACGATGAAGCTGCCTCCCGCCTCACCGCCAGCAAGAACCGGTTCCTTCCGCAGGAAGAAATCCCCGCGGGCGACGAAACCGACAGACTCCACCGCTGGGGGTACCGCTTTTACCGAGAGATGTTCAATGCTCGGCAACTCCTCGGGCTCGAACTCATATGCAGCTGCATCAGTCAACAAAAAGACACCCGAATCGCCGACGCGCTGGCGACCAACCTTTCTGATCTGGTCCGCTACCAGAACATGCTCTGCCGCTACGACACGATGGCCCTCAAGTCGCTGGACGTATTCTCCGTCCACGGCTTCCCCGTTGGCCTCATACAGTGCGAGTCGAACATCATCGGCATTTCCGGGAAAGCGGCCGCTGTAGGCAGCGGCGGCTGGCTCAACATAGTTGACAAGTTCGCCAAGGCCAAAGCCTACTGCCAGCACCCATTCGAGATACGCCACGAAGGCAAGCGAAAGATTCAGGTGCCTATCCCTACCGAGTGGATTGGCAACCGGCGGAACGGCATCAATCCCGTCGAGACCAAGGAAGTCACATTGGAGTGCGCCGATGCATCCGAAGCTGATTTTAATGGCAGGAAGTTCGACGCCATTCTGACCGACCCACCTTACTTCCAAAACGTCCAGTACGCCGAGTTGATGGACTTCTGCTACGTCTGGCTGAGGAAGCTGATTAAGGCCGGCCACCCTGAATTTGCCCGCCTCACCACCCGCCACACTAACGAACTCACTGGAAACGTCAACATGGGCCGGACCCTGGAGCATTTCACAGAAGGTATGTCCCGGGTCTTCCAGAGAATGGCAAAGGTCCTGAACCCCGGCGCCCCTCTCGCCTTCACCTACCACCACAACAACCTTGAAGCCTACCTCCCGGTGGCGGTTGCCATGCTCGACTCGGGCCTCACCTGCTCCGCCTCGCTGCCGTGCCCCGCAGAAATGGGAGCCTCGATCCACATCAACGGGACCGGTTCCTCCATCGTGGATACCGTCTTCGTCTGCCGCTCAACGGGCAAATTCCCCCGCCGTTGGCTCGCCGAAACCCCGGTCGACCTCGCCCGCGTTGTCGCTGAGGACGTGAGGCTCCTGGAACAGGGGCAAATGACCCCGACGCAAGGCGACATGCGCTGCATCGTCTTCGGGCACCTGATCCGCCTAGCCGTCTGGCACCTGCGTCAGGCCTGGGTTGCCACCACCAAGGCCGCCGAACGCATGGCAACGGTGCGGCGGTGGATCGTCTCATTCGGTGGGGCTGAACTTGTCCTCAAGGAACTCGGCGATGCGTACAAGAAGGCCAAGACCGAGCAACAGTGGGAACTGAGTGAAGAAGGCAAACCCTATCGAACCCGAACCGATGAAATGTCCTTTTGAAGCCGACTACCAGGAAATCGTTGCCGACCCGGACAGCTTCGTAACCGCCGTTGTATCCAGCCTCGCCTCCGAATTCCTCACGCTTCCCAAGGGTGAAGGATTCATCGAGTATCCGCAGTTCGAGCTGGGCTACGAGGCGCTGAAGAAGGCCACTGCGAACTTCTCCAAACTGCCCCGGCAGGGAATAATGGACCTGGTCGCTTCCACCCCAACCTGCCTCATCGTCATCCGTTCGATCCTCGGCTTCACACCTTCAGAGTGGGCCTACGTCGCCAGCCAGCGCAAGGGTATCGCCGTCACGCAAGGGTTCGCTCGCAGCCTTGACCGCAACGTGCGGATGCAGCCCCTCAAGCCCCTCAAGTGTGACGGCCTCGCGCGGGAACGACTGACCGCTATGCTCGATGTGGCCTGTGACCTCATGCAGGAAGGTTGCCCGCCTCCCAACGGCACCACGATCCACCGCCTCCAGAAAGCCGATACCAAAGATGGCCTCCAGTCCATCAAGTCGCTCGCCAGCATGGGCGCACCCTACGCCATGCTCCTGTACGAGCGCTTTCTCGGCCGCCCATTTGCCGGCCACCGGGATTCTGTCAGCGAGTTGGTCGGGGATAACCTCGAGTCCGCCATCGAGGATGTCCTTACCAAGGCAGGCGTCAGCTACCGCAAGACCAAACGGGCCGAGAGAGTGCCCGGCTTCGACCAGGCGCCCGATTTCATCTTGCCCGACGAGTTCAACCCCCACGTGGTCATTGAAGCCAAGATCACCGAAGACGATGGCACCGCGCGCGACAAGGTAACGCGCATCCAGCACCTGGGCGAACTCAGCACCGCCGGAATGCCAGCCGGCCAACAGAAGTACCAGGTTATCGCGTGTATCGCCGGCAGGGGCTTCGGCGTCCGCCGCGAGGACATGAAGAAGATGCTCTTTGCCACCAGGGGTAAGGTCTTCACCCTGAAGACACTCAACCGATTGGTCGAATGTTCAGACTTGGCCAAATTCGCCACGAAGGCGCTTTAGCACGAAGCCCGCGACGATGCGCAGCAGCGGCGTGCGCATGTCGCCAAGGCCGCTCTCTGCTATGAACGCGCGGAAAAGATGACCCCAAACACCCACCGGGCGTTGATCCAGCACGCGCAGATCCTGGTAGCCGAGCGGGAATACGCCAAGGCCCTGCCGCTGCTGCGAAGGGCGCAGAAGATCGAGCCTCGCGACACCGTGTCTCGTTACCTTGAACAGGTCGCGCAGATTGTGAAGACGCTCAGACCCACACCAAATGGGGCGGCCTTGCAACTCAGGGATGCGTTCTTGTGTCTGCAGCCGTAGTTTGGGTCGCGCCGCTCCAACAGCGTTCGCAGATGCAGGCGCGGCGGCGGGCGTGTTCCGGGACCCGGGCCAGCAGGGCCGGCGGAAAGGCGACGCGGGAGCACCAGCATTCGTCGTTCGAGAGCGCGCCGGCCGCCAGAAGGCAGTGGTTCGGCTGGTTGCACAAAGGGCACACGGACGGGTCAACGGCCACGCTGGTTGCAGATGGAAGATTCATTCGAGGTCGTAAAGGGAGTTGTCGGCGGAGAGGAACCCGGTGCCGGCGGCGACGTTGGCCGCGCCGTCCTCGTTGTCGGTGAAGCGCGCGCGCATTGACTCGGCGTGGCCGTCGCAGAATGCGGCGTTGGTTTTCTTTGAGTGGCGGAAGCCCTGGGTGCCCGCCCACCGGCCGCGGAACGAATCGTCGCCGGGATTTGGCCACGGGGCGCGCATGAACTTGTTCGCCCCGGCGGAGTATTGGCCGTCGCCGAACAGGAGCGTCTGGTTCGGGCGCCGCACCTCGGCAGCCCTGGCGGATTGTTGGATGTTCTCGTATTGGCCGTGGCCGAGGTAGCTGGTGTTGTAGTTGTAGCCGGTGTAGGGGTCCACGAGCCAGTTGGCGCCGCCGGTGAACGACGGGCATTGTTGAATCGGCTTGTTGCCCCGGCTTTGCCAGAGCAGACCGGGAGTGACCGCGGGCGGATTTCCTTGCACCGTGGTCAAGTCCCAGGATATGGCGGCCATCACGCCGTTGACCGTGCCGTACCAATAAGCGACAGGGTAGAAACCGCCGTTGTCATCCACATAGAGGTGCGCGGCAATGCCCATTTGGTGAAGGTTGCTCACGCATTGGATGCGCTGCGCCGTGGCTTTGGAGCGGCTCAACACCGGCAACAACAGCGCGGCCAGAAGGGCGATAATGGCGATGACCACGAGCAACTCGATCAGGGTGAATCCCCGCCGCCGATCCGGCGGAACATCGCCAGGGAATCCCCCGGCAACCCTTCCAGGGTCGGCTGGCTGGGCGCGCCGGCTCATCCCTGGCGATGTCCGAATCCTGATGGCTTGACAGCTCACGGCCGGTTCAGGCGCAAGCGGTAGAACGACTGTGGTTGCGGCGGCGCCGGGTCTGACAGCAGCACGGTTTGCGCGTCCGCAGGTGTCACCTTGGTGACGTTGGCCCAGTTCACCCAATTGGTCGTGCGTTCGAGCGTGTGGGTCCAGCCTGTTACCGGGGTGAATTCAAAGTCAAACCCTCCGGCAGCCGGGCTCATGGCCAGTCGCGGCGGTGTGACTTGGATTACCGCGAAGGCGGCGGAAGCGCCGATCCCGTTCAGGACCGCCGTGCCTGTGCTCGCGCTGAACTCGAAGGGCGTCCGCGTCCAGTTGGTGCCGTCCCAACCCAGCACGTCCAGATCGGCGCCTTCCGCGGCGTAATGCGGGGCGACGTTGATCGCGACGTCCGCATCGAAGGCGACCTCGTTGGTTGCGATGGCGGTGGCGACTTGCAGGTTGACGGCTTCAATCTTCGTGCCGGAAAGGGCCGCGAGGGCGGATTCGTTCTGGAACCTTGAAACTGTGGCCAGCGCGATGTCCGCCACGCCATTGAAGGTCAGCGCCACGACGTTCGCAGCCGGGTTGCCCGGTTCCTGGAAGCGAAGCGTGCCGGTTCCGTTGGTCGTGTTGGCGTGCGCGACGCATAGGCTCTCGCCGAGCACAGCCGGGCGCACGTCCGAAAAGGCGTCCACCTCTCCGCCGTAGTATCCCCCTGCCGCCGAGACACGGATGTACTGAATGGAGTCGAACCCGGATTGAGCAAGGTCGAAACCCGCGCCACCGCCCGAGCCGGCATAGAGCTTCAGGGCGTCGTACGTCGGCAAGTTGGCGCCCGCAGCGCCCAACACGCCGGCGAGCGCCGGGTTCACCGGCTTGGTGAAGTCCGCTTGCTTCATCGTCCAGCCGCTGCCGGTCGAGTCGTGCAGTCCCGGATCCCACTCGAAGCCCTGCGTGGGAAACGCCGCGTCGCAGAACGGGCCGTTCGTATAGGTGTACCACTGCGCGCCGTCGGGGCTGACCGATACGAGCATCGGCTCGGCGAAGATGCCCCCGGCGAGATAGTAGGTCCGCATGTCTGTGGCATCGTTCACGTAGCCGCCCGCGGTGCCGCCGCCCACGTAAAACGCGTTGCCAAACACCTCGAAGTCAATCCCATAAGGATTAGCCGGATCGTTTGTGACGGGGTGATCGAATGCCACCGTGACAAAGCCGTAGGTGTAACCGCCGCTGCTGCTCTGGCGGTTGAGCGTGACGATGGCCTTGTTGCCGTCAACGTCCGTGTGGTTGGCCGGCTCCACGATCTTGACGCGATACCGGCCGGTGCCGACGATGAAATGGTCGTTGGTCATCAAGGTGGAGGGCTGGCCCGCCACGCAGGCCGGGTCGCCATACAACCCCGGCCCAAACGGCCCCGCAGAATCGGTCAACGCGACCGCGTAGGGGCTGGCGGGTCCCGGCGCGGGTTCCGGCGGTGCAGGCGCATGCTTATGCGAGCCCCAGGCCACCGTGCCCGGGTCTCCAGGATTATTGAAGTCCAGCCCGCCGGCAGCGACCGACCAGCCCATCCAGGAACCATCTTTCAGCACGATGCCCGACATGCCGACCTCCGAGAGGTGCCATTGCCCGTGGTTGCCGGTCCAGGGCATGTCCGGGTCATCGGGCGTCCAATACGGGCTTGATCCGCGTTCGGGCGCGTTGGTGAAGCCGCCGTTGCCTCCCGACTCGTGCCACAGTTCCCAGCTCGGGCCGTACCACCCGCCCCAATAGAGGTCCGTGGGATCGAGCGATTGAAAGGCGTCCGTGTCGCCGTAACTCATCGTTGCCAGGCCGTTGGTAAAGGCCGAGGGCGCGTTGGTGAGGGACAACGCGGCCAGAATGCTCATGCCGTCCCGGAGGCCGAGGACGCGGTTGTTGTTGAGATCGTAACCGATCCCGAACACCGCTTTGCCATAGGCTGTGGTGCCGCTGGCCGCCACGAACAAACGCGGGTCCGCGGCCAGGATGGCGTTGAACATGTCTTCGCCGCTGGCGGTTCCATTCCAGCGAAAACCCCAGGCGATGGACTTGTCCGCGACCGGATTGGGCACCTGCGTATTGTTGCGCACCTCGGGCGCGGCCCAGTGAACGACCATCGCGGCCCGGTTCGTGCCGCTGCCGGCCCAAAGTCGGATGTCCTCAAACGAAAGCGTGGCTGCTTCGGCGGCGCTGGCTGTGAGAAAAGCCAAACAGGAGAGGATCGGTAATAATCCGCGGTTCTTCATGCTGCCTCCAATCAGTTGAGCCTGTCGAGAGTAACTCGACAGGCTTGGAAATGTCCTTTCCAAAACGTCTCAGGCCGCCGTCGTTTGCTTCCGCCGGAGCAGGAACAACCCGCCGCCCAGGGTGCACAGCGCAAGCGCCGAGGGTTCGGGTATGATCGCAAATGGAACATCGAGCGGATAATCATCAAACGTTTGTCCAAGCGGATATTCACCATACCAAAACACTGCATTGATACCTTCAAGATAGCCATCCTGGAGCAACTCCGCGTCATAGGCGGCCTGATTGGCATCCCATTCGCCCAGTTTTGTCCAGTCGGGGCTCATTGCGCCCCATTCCGCGTAAGGATTGGCTGTGCTGCCCGGATTCCAACCGCCTTCTTCGGTATGCAGGTGCGCATCTGTGCCGTCGTTGTACGCGATGTTGTAAAGAAATGCACCGCCGTATCCAGAGGTAACGTCAAATATCGCGGCATCATTGAACGCGTCGAGCATGTCGGATTCATACGCTGTGCCGTCCCAGCGGAAACCAAAGGCATGCGATTCGGTTTGGTACGGGCCGCCCATAAAGTTCCAGTCCACGACCAGAATGGTTTCATTGGCGCCGGCGCCGGCCCAGCCATCCACCTCGATCCAGGCATTCTGACCCGATGCGCTCTGGAAATAATACGGCGCGGCCAAAGCCGGCACCGCACAACAACTGATTGCCATTAAACAAACGATCCTCTGCATACTGATCCTTCTTTCTAAGTTCCGCCGCTGAAGGCGGAACAGGGGTTGATTTCAGAGAGACCAGCGCGGAGCAAAGGCAACAAAAAAACCTTCACTCACGCAAAACGGAGAATGAAGGCATTCGACGACCCCCGCCAAAAACAGTTTGGCGAGCTGGCCTCATCCTTCTCTTTGCGGAGAAGCAAGCCTGCCTCACTCCAGGCAGACTATGATGAGCACTTTCCAGCCGGTATCCTGACTTGGGGCTTCCAACCTTGCTCCAGCCTTCCCGCGCTTTGACGCAGTGGCTTGAAGGAGCTTGTAGCCTGATACAGTGGCGCAACCGTCCCCGATTCTCACGGGGTTCCCTGGCGCTGAAAAAATGTTCTGGCCGGTCCCGGAAGGACCGGAGCTGTCAAAGAGCAGGCGAAGTAGAACAGATCGGGGACAAGGCAGCAATGAGTATTTTTCGGAAGCGAAAGGGGAATTTGGAGGGCGTGTCAACGGGGGGCTGAAAGGGGCCGGTCTTAACCAACGGATTGTGGAGTGTGATGCACACTTGTCTGAACGGCACGGCTCATTTTCACTTTACCTAAAGCCGACCGATGCGCTAATGATGGGGAGCATGGATATCTATGATCATCCTACTTTTCGGATGGCGTGCCAGCAGTTTGAGCTGGTGGCAGATCATCTGCAAATGCCGGAAGCCGAGCGCCAGCGGCTAAAGTACCCCAAACGGTCCCTGACGGTTGCGCTGCCGATTCATCGCGATAACGGGTCCACACAGGTGTTTACGGGCTACCGCGTGCAGCACCACCTGACGCTCGGCCCAACCAAGGGCGGTTTGCGTTTTCACCCGGACGTGACTCTGGGCGAGGTGGCGGCGCTGGCGATGTGGATGAGCTGGAAATGCGCGCTGACGGGTCTGCCTTATGGCGGCGCCAAAGGCGGCGTCGCCTGCGACCCGAGCAAACTATCGAAGGCCGAGCTCGAGCGTTTGACCCGCCGTTATACGCAGGAAATGATCCCGTTCATCGGCCCGCAGGTGGATGTCATGGCGCCCGATCTCGGGACCAATGAACAGGTCATGGCTTGGATGATGGACAGCTACTCTGTACATGCCGGCTCCACCGTGCCGAGCATCGTGACGGGCAAACCCGTCGCGCTGGGCGGCTCGCTGGGCCGGCGCGAAGCCACCGGCCGCGGCGTCGGCTACCTCGTCAACCGCGCCACCGACACCATCGGGCTGGACATCAGCAAGGCCACCGCCGCGATCCAGGGCTTTGGCAACGTCGGCTCGGTCGCAGCCCTCTCGCTGGCCCGCTACGGGGTGAAAGTTGTGGCGGTGACCGACGTGCTCGGCGGAGTTCACAACCCCAACGGACTGGACCTGTGGGGCCTGGAAAAGCACGTGGCTGCCCACCGGACCGTGGCGGGCTTCCCGGAAGCCGAACCGATCACCAATGAACAACTGCTGACGCTGCCGTGCAGCATCCTGGTCCCCGCCGCGCTGGAGCGCCAGATCACCGCGGAGAACGCCGGCAAGATTCAGTGTCGCATCATCGCCGAAGCCGCCAACGGCCCCACCACCCCCGAAGCCGACGCGATCCTGAACCAGCGCCCGGAGATCTTCGTCATTCCGGACATCCTTTGCAACGCGGGCGGCGTGGTGGTGTCTTACTTCGAGTGGGTGCAGGACCTGCAGAGCTTCTTCTGGGGCGAGACCGAGGTGGTGGACAAGCTGTTCCGCATCCTGGAAAGCGCTTTCACCCAGGTCGTGACTCTAAGCCGCAAGCAGAAGCTCCCCATGCGCAAGGCGGCGCTCACCATCGGCATTAAACGAGTTCAGGAAGCCAAACGGATTCGGGGGTTGTTCCCGTAGCCCCCCTCACTCCAGGCCGCGGTCGAACAAATCCTCCTCGTCCAGCCCCAGATAGTGGCCCAGCTCGTGCAGGAAGGTGGTTCGCACCTCCTCGCGGTAGATTTCCTCCTCCTCCCCGGCCATGTCCCAGAGGTTCTCGAGGTAGAGAATAATTTGCGGCGGCAGAGGCTCGGCGGTGGTCTCCTCGAAGGCAAACTCCGGCCCGACGAACAGCCCGAGCGTGTCCGGTTCGATGCCGTCCCGACAATGAGCGGCGTTGGGCCGGCGCTCGCAGGTGACCGGCAGCGCCTGCGCCCGCTCGCGGAGGGGCGCCGGCAGGGCGGCCAGTATCTCCTCTACTTCCTCGCGGGCCAGCGCGTGAAGTTGTTCCCAGTCAATGCTCATGGCGTGCTTTCAGCCGCAAAACCTAACAGCACACTCTTGCCGGAGGCCAACCGATAATGCGCCCGCGCAAGACTCGGACATCCGACCTCACTGGACACGCAGTGAGTCTAATTCCCCCCTCGCCATACCCCCTCCTCTGGCCGTCGTACCCCCGTCGCTCCTCCGTCCTTCCTCCGTTGCTCCTCCGTTCCACCTCCGTTCTACCTCCGACCGGCGGTGGGAGGTGGAACGGAGGTAGAACGGAGGAGCAACGGAGGAGTCATGGTGTTGCCACGGTGGCAGCCGTCTGCTACTGCCGTAATCGCAGTTATTTGCCAGGCCAGTTCCAACACTGGACTGGCGTCAGGGCCGGCCGGCACGGTAAGCTCACCTGCCGGCCGACAACACCCATGCGCAATATGAACTACTCATCAAGACGAAGCTCCATCCGACTATGGTTCACCGCGGGGATCGCCGCCTGCCTGATCGCGCCGCAAGACCTGGCGGCAGCGCCCGACGCCGAAGCATCCATCTCCCTGGCCCGCACGTGGTGGCCCGAGCTCCCCAAGAAATGGACGATGCTGGGCTGGAAGGCGCACATCACCCGGTTCAACGTGCTCCATGACGGCACTCTGATAAACGCCTTCCAGTTCGACAAAGGGCCGCAGAACCCGGTCGCCATCCGGCCGCCGATTCCTGAGCCCTGGGCCCAGTTTGCGTTCATCCCGGCGGCCAGCCCGGAGGGGATTCCCGCGTTTGCCAACGCGAATCGCGAGGACTACGGCGACGTGGTGCAGGGCTGGGAAGACCGCAACGCGCCGGTGCTGTGGAGTGAATGGCAGTGGGGCGGCTACCTGCTGCGCCAGCGGATTTTCGCGCATGTGCCCGGCGGACAGGAACTGCGGCATGGCGATGAACCGCTCTTTGCGTGGGTCCGGCTTTCCGTTCACCAGGTCTCGCCCGCCATGCCGGTGGAGCGGGTGGTGGGGTTCGGGATCCGGATCAACCGGCTGGCGATCAACACCTCGATGGAGCTGCGGCACAACCTCAAGCCCTACGGCGGATCTCCCAAGTACGAGCGGGAGCTCAAGCCCGAGGCGGCGGGCTATCGCCCCGCCGAAGCCTTCCGCATCCTCGAGCCTGACGGCAGGGTGCGCCTGGCCGTGGCGCCGGGGGCGGAGTGCAAGGCGGTGTTCCGCACCGGATTTCCCTCGCCGGATGATTCGGTGCTCTATGTGCAGCTTGTCCCGACGCAGGGCGCAGCGGTGGACCTGCTGATTCCCATGCTGCCGACGGAACGGACGCGGTTTGACGAGGAGCTCGCGCTGGGGTACGAGGGCGCGCTGAAGGAAGCGGAGGCATTCTGGTCGAAGCTGCCGGCCACAGCGGCGCGGGTTGACCTGCCCGAGGATTACATTAACCAGGCCATCAAGCGCAATTTGCAGTTCGACCAGATCACCGCCGATCTTGACCCTGCCACCGGCGATACCTACGTGATGACCGGCGCGATGGGCTATGGCATCGCGACCTGGGCGACGCCGATTTCCATAGCGCTGGCTGGTTTCCTGGACCCGATGGGTTACCACGACCTGGTGGAAAAATACCTCAAGGTCTTCAAGGATGCCCAGGGAAAGGTGAACCCGCCAGGGGCCGCGTTTCGGCCGCATCCCGGCTACCTCGGCGTGCCGCAGAAGGTGGCGATTGTCAATTGGCTGCCGGACCACGGCGCCATTCTCTGGACCATAGCTCAACACGGGCTGCTAACCGGCGATCCCGAGTTCATCAGAGAATACACGCCGGTCATGACCAAAGCCTGCGAGTGGATTCGGGACGCGCGGCGGATCACGGGCCATGGCGGGGTGGACGGCCTGATGCCTCCCGCGGGCGCCTCCGACGAGGAATCCCGCGCCCAGGTGTGCTGGACAGACGGCTGGATATACAAGGGATTGAGGACCGCGGTTGAACTCCTGAAGCAGACCGGACACCCGCGCGCGGCGGAGTTCCAGGCGGAAGCCGCGGACTACAAAGCGGCGTTTCTGGCGGCCTTCAGGGCCAAGGCGGCCACCATGCCCAGGTGGCGAGATCCTCGCGGCCAGCAACGCGCGCTGGTTCCATATTCAATGGCGAAAGAGAATGGCTGGCAGTACCGATGGATCACCTACCTGGACACCGGCCCGATGCACCTGGTCTTCGCCGGCTTGATGGACGCCGGCGACCCGTTGATGAAGGACGCCGTCGCCTGGTTTCGGGAGGGCCCGCCAACGGCGCTCTATCGCCCCTACGGGGAGCTGTCGAGCCACGCGCCGTCGCTCCGGCACGAGATGTCGAGCTGGGAGTGCTGCTATAGCTGGAACCTGTTTCATTCCTGGCAACTGGGCGAGCGGGAGCGCTTCCTGGAGGGGATGTATTCGCAGTTCGCCGGCGCGATGTCGCAGCAGACCTACACGGTGTGCGAGTCCCGGGGCGGCCAGCACGCGAACATCTTCTGGACGCCGGTGGTGCTGATGGCGCGGCTGGCGGTGCTCGACGACGAGATTGCGCCCGGCGAGATTCACTTGCTGCGGCTCTGCCCGCTGGCGTGGCTCAGCGCCGAACGGGAAACGGCGCTGGAGAACCTGCCCACCAAATACGGCCCCGCGACGCTCCGGTTCAGGAAATCCGCCGATGGCCGGCAAGTCGAAGTGCTCTTTAATGGTCAGTGGCGGGTCAAGCCGTCAAAAGTGGTGCTGCATGTCCCGCCGCTGACGGGGCTGAAGCGCGTGGTTGTCAACGGCAAGCGCTACCGCGCGCGGAACACCATCGAGCTGGGTTCATTCTGACCGCCCGCCGCGCGTTGGGCAGCGGCAGCCGCGGCTACCTGCGCAGCACCTGCTCCAGCGCCTGCCGCAGCCACTCCTGGCTCTTGGGAAATTCCGCGTAGCTCTTGATCGGCGCCAGCAGCGGGGCATCCGGCTTGATGCCGGCGCTCTGCAACAGCGCGTAATCCTGCAGCGACTCCGCGAACACCTCCCAGCGGATGGAGTCAATCGGCCCGTGCTCTCCCGGATAAACCACGAACGGATCTCCGGCCGGCAGCCCCGGCCAGGCGCCCACGGCGGCGTCGAGAAAGGGATCGGATCTCCGGGCGGTGCAAAAGACGAACCAGTAGTTGTAGCCCCAGTGCAGAAATCCCTTCGCGCCCAGCCGGTAGAAGAGCCAGCCGCTCATGCGAATCTTGGGCAGCGGCGTGTCGAGCAACCGCTGCACGTAGGAGTCGCGCGGCCCGCAGCAGAAGTAAGCCCATGCCGGGCAGCCTGCCCTGGTGAACTCCGGCGCGGTGACAATGCTGGGAATCGGCATGTCGGACAACCGTTCGGTGGCGAAGCGCGTGTCACTCATCGCGTCCATGACCTTCATCCACGGCGCCAGTTCCCGGAGCAGCGCGCGGGCTTTGCGGTAGTCTGCCATCTGCGCGTCGCCGTCCGGCTCGTCGGCGCAGTGAAAGAATGACCGGTCGAGAATCCTCTCCGCCTCCAGGAACGCCTTGAAGCGCGGGATGAACTGTTCGAGGAACTTCCGGTACGTGTCGGACGTGGCGCTGCTCTCCGCCGGCCAGAGCATCGGACCGATCTTCTCCCCGCGCTCGAAGATGCGCTGCGGGTGTTTGCCGCTGGTTGGCGCCGGCGTGAAGAAGTGGGTGAATTCGAGATGCCGCGCCCCGTGCTTGAGCGCGATGCGCACCCAGCGTTGCACGTCGGTGAAGTTGAATTCGTAGCGGTCGGTCGCGGAGCGCCGCACGCGGAGCAACTGCGCCGGACGGACGAGGATTTCGTGCCGCGCGTTGAAGATGGGCGTGTAGATCGTGTCGCAGCCGTGCGCGACCATGTTGCCGATGTAGGCGTCCGCCAATTGCCAGAAACGGTCTCCGCACGGCTCGATCTGGTAGTATTCCCAGATTGAATCGGCCGAGATCCACTTCGTCACCGGGAAGTCGCGGCGCGGCTCCAGCACCAGCGGCCGCACCTCGACCATCGCGGTCAACTCCACCGACCAGGGCTTTGGGCGGGTCCAGTCCACGTAGGAGAACTCGTTTTCCAGCGTGAGGCGGACCTTGATTTGCCGCGTCCCCGGCGTGGCGCCGGCTGGAATGAAGAGCGAGATCCAAAATACGCCGTTGGCCTGAGGGCCGATGTGCGCTGTGCTTTCCGGGAACAGCGGGTCCGGGCAAAGCCCCGGAATGAAGCCCACTCCTTCAAGCTCATCTTTGGGCACGTAGGTGTTGAACGCGCGCAATGGAACGAAACCGACGCGCCGCACGACCGGCCGGCAATCGTCGGCGCCGAGCACTTCACAGCGCATGATAACCGAATTGGTTTTGTCGTTGCGGAAACACGCCTGAAACGAGAGCCGCGCCCCGCGGGCGGTGAGCAGTTTCAGCGGTTGCGCGCTGCCCGGCGGAGAGGTGGGGTAAACGCGCCGCAGGGAGGTCTCCAGCCAGAAGCGGATTTGGTCTTTGGCCAGCGGTGGCGGCAGGTCCTGCGCGGCGGCGCCAGGCGCTGCCAGGGCCGCGGAGGGGGCGACCAGGCCCAGCGCACCGGCGCCGGCCAGTTGTTTGAGGACAGTTCTGCGGTTCATAGGTTCAAGCGTGACGGCAACCGGCCGATCGGAGAGAGTATTACGGATTCTTGCCGGCGGCGGGTCGCTTCAAGACGGCCTCCGTCGCCGACCGGAGCCATTCTTCGGTCTTCGGAAAATCCGCATAGGTCTTGAGCGGGGCGAGCAAGGGGTCGTCGGGCCGGATGCCGGCGCTCTGCAACAGCGCGTAGTCCTGAAGGGACTCGGCAAACACCTCCCACCGGATCGAGTCAATCGGCCCTGCTTCGCCCGGATAGACCATGAACGGATCGCCGTAGGGTATCATGGGCCAGGCCGCTGCGGATGCGTCGGTGAAAGGATCGGTCATCACCTCCTGTTCGATCTTGTGCCAGTAGTTGTAACCCCAATGGAGGAAGCCCTTGGCGCCGAGCCGGTAAAAGAGCCAGCCCGACATGCGCACCTTGGGCAACGGCGTGTCCAGGAACCGGTTCAGCCACGGTCCCTGCGGCGCGCAGCAGTAATACACCCAGTGAGGGATCTTCTCGTCAATGTAGGCCTGCGCGGAACTCACAATCGGAATCGGGATGTCCGTCAGGCCCTCGCGCCCGTAACGCACATCGCTGAGCGCGTCCATCACCTTCATCCAGGGCGCCAGTTCGCGCAGCACCTTGCGGGCGCGCTTGTAGTTCTCGATATGCTGACCGCCGCTCGGCTCGTCGGACAGGTGGAAATACGAGGCGGCCAGCAGGTTCTCCTCGGTCAGGAACCGGTGAAAGGCCGGCAGGAACTGTTTCAGAAAGGCGAGGTAGGTGTCGGAGGTGGCCTTTGTGTCGGGCGGCCAGAGCATGACCCATTTGCCATCGCGCTGCGTGTAAGCCCGGATGGGGTTCTCGACGCCCCAGTAAATCCACAGGTGCGACCATTCAAACTTCCGGAAGCCCACGTCTTTGGCCATGTCCGTGAACCGCTTCACCTGCGCCCAGTCGAACTGGTACACGTCCGGCTGCGGGCTGGTAATCCCGAGCAACTGGCACGGGCGCTGGAAGGTCTCGCGGCGATTGAAGAAGATCGGCACATAGACCACGTCCGATCCGTGCGCGAGCATGTCCGCCAGGTAAGCCCGGGTGAGCTGCCACCATTTCTCGTCGAACATGCCGGTCTTGTAGTAATCCCAGATCGCCTCGCCGCGCCACCAGTGGATGACGTCGAAGTCATGCCGGGGCTGGATCACCCGCGGGACAATCTCCAGCCGCACCGGCAGTTCGGCCCGCTGTTTGCCGTTGTGAAACGTGTAACGCGCGGTCAATTCCCGTGTGCCGGGCCTGGCATCGGCGGGAATCGTCAGCGTGATCCAAAAGGACTGGTTTTCCCAGGGCGCGACCGAGGCCTTGGCTTCCGGAAACAGCGGGTCCGGCACCAACCCGGGCAGCAGGCCGGCGCCGTCCAACTCGGCGGCGTCAGTGTCGGTCGTAAAATGCAGCAGCGGCACGTATCCCACACGGCGAACGGTGGCCTGCAGATCGTCCGCGCCGGCGACCGAACACTCAACGCTGAGCGGATGCACTCGGCGGTTGCGCAGGCACGCCTGGAAGGCGATGCGGCTGTTCCGCGCCGCCAGCAAATGCAGGTTGGTCGTCCCGGGCGCCGACGCGGGGAACACCCGCTTCAACGAGCTCTCCAGCCAAAAGGCAACGGCCGGGCCAGACTTGCCATCGGGCTCGAGAACGAGGGGCCCGCCGGGCGATTGCATCGCCGCCTGAAGCGTTTGCCCCAACAGCAGCACGAGCGAAACGAAGCCAGGTCGGAGAATCATGTGCCAATCAAACCGCATCGGCCGGCCGCGCAAAAGCAAAATCACGGCGCGGCATGGTGCCGGGTTGGATCACTCGGGCCTGGTCGGCGCGCGCGCAGCGGCGGCGTTAGATTTGAATTCCCCATCCAGCAGTGTCGTCTGTATGATGCCGCCGCTGCGCCAAAGGCGAGTCGCCGGCGGCGAGCTCGGCTGGGCCAGACGGAGGGAGCTGGATCCAGTCGGCGTGTCTGTGGTCTTATCCCTCCTAAGTTCGTATTGGTCACATGAGAAAGCATATTGCACTGGCGGTCACGGCCTGGCTGGCCCAATCCCTCCTTCAACCTCTGCCCGCGGCCCAGTCGGACTGGCCGCAATGGCGCGGACCGAACCGTGACGGCCTATGCACCGAAACCGGGTTGCTGAAGGAGTGGCCCCAGCAAGGCCCGCCCCTGCTTTGGAAAGCCACCGGCCTGGGCGGGGGTTTCTCCGGCGTGTCGGTCGCCGGCCAGCGCATCTTCACCATGGGAGAACGGCCCGGGACCAACCACGTCCTGGCCCTCAACCGCGCGGACGGCAAGGTTCTCTGGTCCACCCCGCTCGGCAAAGCCGGCGCGCCGGGCTGGGGCGGCTACGCCGGTCCGCGGGCCACGCCCACCGCCGACGGCAGCCTCGTCTATGCCCTGGGTCAGTTTGGCGAGGTGATCTGCGTCAACGCCCAGGATGGCAAGGAGGTCTGGCGCAAACATCTCACCACCGACTTCGGCGGACCGCTTCCGGAATGGGGCTTTTCGGAATCTCCACTGGTGGACAGCGACCAGGTCCTCTTCACGCCCGGGGGGCCGCAAGGCACGCTGGCCGCTCTGAACAAGAAGACCGGGGAGTTGATCTGGCAAAGCAAGGATTGGACCGATGATGCCCATTACTCCTCAATCATCATCGCCGAGATAGGCGGCGTGCGGCAATACGTGCAGCTTACCGCCAAGAGCGTCGCCGGCGTGGCGCCGAAGGACGGCGCCGTGCTGTGGAAGACTGCCCGCAAGGGCGCCACCGCGGTGATTCCCACGCCCATCTACGCCGACGGCTGCGTGTATGTCACGTCCGGCTACAGCATCGGCTGCAACCTTTTCAAAGTGGCCAAAGGAGGCGAGTTCACGGCCACGCAGGTGTATGCCAACAAAGTCATGGTGAACCATCATGGCGGCGTGGTTAAAGTGGGCGAGCATCTCTATGGTTACTCGGAGGGCAAGGGCTGGACGTGCCAGGACTTCAAGTCCGGCGAAGCCCGGTGGCAGGAGAAGAGCAAACTCGGCAAAGGCTCGCTCCTCTACGCCGACGGCCGACTCTACTGTCGCGAGGAAGCCGAAAAGGGCGTGGTAGCCCTCCTGGAAGCCACTCCCTCCGGCTACGTCGAGAAGAGCCGCTTCGCCCCTCCCGACCGCAGCGGCAAGAAGAGCTGGCCGCACCCGGTGATCGCGGGAGGCCGGCTGTTTCTGCGCGATCAGGATGTGTTGTTGTGCTACGACGTAAAGGCCAGGTAAGCCCGCCCGCGCTCAGTCCGGAGGCCGCTTGAAGAACTCCCGTTGCAGCCGCAGCAGCAGCGGAAGGGAGGCCAGCAAGCCGATCAAGTTGGGAATTGCCATCAGCCCGTTGAGCGTGTCAGCGATGTCCCAGACCAGGTGCAGCGAACCGGTCGCGCCCAAGTAAACGAATACCAGCCAGGCAAGCCGGTAGGGCATGGCGGCCTTTGCGCCCAGCAGATAGACGATGCCGGTCTCCCCGTAGTAACTCCAGCCCAGCAGCGTCGAGTAAGCGAACAGTACCAGTCCGCCGGTGACGACAACATCACCGATGGTGCCCGGCAGCCCCGTCTCGAATGCCTTAACGGACAGCGCGGCCCCGGTCAGACCGCTGTTCCAGGTGTCCGTCAACAGAATCACCAACCCGGTCGCAGTGCAAATCAGGATCGTGTCCACGAACACCTCGAACACGCCATACATGCCCTGCCGGACGGGATGGTCCGTGTCGGCCGCGCAGTGGACCATCGGCGCGCTGCCCAGGCCGGCCTCGTTGGAGAACAGGCCCCGGGCGATGCCGTAGCGCAGCGCCATCATCATTGTGCTGCCGGCAAAACCGCCGACCGCCGCCGTGCCAGAGAACGCGCCGTCGAAGATCAGCCTGAAAACGTGCGGCAGTTTGCCGGCACAGAGCGCCAGCACGATCACAGCCCCGCCCAGGTAAAGCACCGCCATAAACGGCACGAGCCATTGGGTCACGCTGGCAATGGACTTGATTCCGCCCAGGATGACCATCGCCGTCAGCACGACCAGCACGATGCCGGTCGTCCACGTGGGAAAGCCGAACGTGGCTTTGAGCGCGTCGGCCACCGAATTGGCCTGCACCATGTTCCCGATGCCAAAGGCCGCCAGCGCCGTCAGCAACGCGAAGGCGCCGCCCAGCCACGGCCAGCCGAGCCCTTTCGTCAGGATGTACATCGCCCCGCCGCGCATCGTGCCGGCGGCATCCTGTTCCCGGTAATGCATCGCCACGACGATTTCCGCGTACTTGGTTGCCATGCCGAGCACCCCGGACACCCACAGCCAGAACACCGCGCCGGGGCCGCCGAGGTAGATGGCTGTGGCGACGCCGGCAATGTTGCCCACGCCCACCGTGGACGCGAGCGCGGTGGCCACCGCCTGGAACGGGCGCACATCCCCCTGCCCGCCGCCGCGCTGCGTGATTCTGCCCAGCACTTCGCGCAAGGCGAATCCCAGGCGGCGGAACTGGACCGCGCCGGTCAGGAGGGTGAGCAGGAGTCCCGTGCCCATCAGCAGCACGATCATGGGCCAGCCCCAAACATAACCGTTGAGGGTCGAGTTCAGGCGCAGAAAGGTATCAGTCATGCGTTGGGCGTGACTCTAAAGAGGCTGGCCCCGGACCTCAAGCAGCGGCTCCAGACTTCGATGCACGCAAATCCTGCGGCAATTGCCTTGACCTCGCCCGCGGGCTCTGGTTAGCTGGAACACGCGTCGGATTCCTGGTAAGTGCTCGCGCGTAAACTCGTATGTCTCTGCTGCTAGTTGGGATTTGCCTGGCGGTTGTTGTGGCCCTCTATTTCTACAACAACCCGCTGGGACATGGTTCGTGGTTCATGATCCGGCGCTTCATCAACTGGTTTCCGCTGGGCATGACCTACGCGTTCCTCTACATGGCGCGCTACAACCTGACCGTCTCCAAGAACGCCCTCGGGTCACTCATGTCCAACCAGGACTTTGGCTGGATCTTCGGCATCGGCACGACGGTGTATGGCGTGTCGTTCCTGGTAAACGGTCCCCTGGTGGACAAGATCGGCGGCAAGCGCGGCATCATCATCGCGGCGTTGGGGGCCTCTCTGGCCAATATCGTGCTCGGCGTGCTGACCTATCTGGTCGTCACCGGCCAGCTCAAGATGCGGCTGGTAGTGGCCTTCTCGGCGATCTACGCGATCAACATGTATTTCCAGAGCTACGGCGCGGTCTCGATCATCAAGGTTAAAGCCTACTGGTTCCATGTGCGCGAACGGGGTGTCTTCGGGGCCATCTTCGGAACGCTCATTTCCTTCGGGGTCTATTTCGCCTTCGACTGGGGCAAAGCCATCGTGGATATGGCCAAGGCCAACGCCCAGGGCGAATTGAGCTGGGTGCACCGCCTCATCCAGAAGATCTTCGCGCTGGAGGGCACGCCGCTGGATGCCAACTGGGCCGTGTTCTTCATTCCAGCGGCCATCCTGCTGGTCTGGGCGCTGCTGGATTGGTGGCTGATCAAGGATACTCCCGAGGATGCCGCCTTCCCGCATTTTGACACCCATGACGCGTCCTCGGGGGCTATGCACATCGAGTACACGACGCTGGAGCTGCTCAAGAAGGTCTTTGCCAGCCCAATCATGCTTACGATTGCCTTTATCGAGCTGACCTCCGGCGTGCTGCGCAACGGGATTATGACCTGGTATTTCATCTTCGCCAAAGACGTCAAGCAGACCGGCGCGGAGTTCTTCTTCAACCACTGGGGGTTGCTGCTGTGCTTCTTTGGCATCGTGGGCGGGTTTGTCGGCGGGCTGGTGTCTGACAAGATTTTCCACTCCCGCCGCGGTCCCCCAACGGTTATTCTCTGCGGGTTCATGTTCCTGATGACGGTTGTGATGGCATTCTCTTTGTTCTCTTCACCGTTCATGGTCGGGTTGGCCGCGCTGCTCATCACCATGGCGGTGATCGGCGTGCACTCGCTGATGTCGGGCACGGCGGCGGCTGATTTCGGCGGCCGGAAGGCCACCGCCACATGTTCGGGCGTGGTGGACGGCTTTGTTTACCTGGGAACGGGATTGCAGTCCATCAGCCTTGGCTACCTGACAGGCCATAGCTGGTATTGGTGGCCCTGTTTCCTTATGCCCTTCGCCTTGCTCGGAGGGCTCCTGGCTCTCAAGATCTGGCACCAACTGCCCGCCGCCACCCGGAAGTATATCACCGAGGTGGAGGAGAAGCCGACGATTGAACTGGTTCCGGAGTAGCTGCCGTGCTATTGCCTTGCTGAATGAAGCGCGCGGTCTAAATGCCCTATGAGCCAATCTGACGCCGCCGCCTTTCCGCACCTTCAGTATCCGCCGGGCTTCCGCGCGCGCCGGGGCCTGAACTGGGGTTTCCTGGGCCTGTTGTACACGTCATTCTACATGTGCCGGTACAACCTCTCCATCGCCAACAAGTCCATCAGCGGGGAGTTTGATTTCAGCCGGGCGGAGATGGGCTATATCATCACCACCTCGCTCTTTGCCTACGCGTGCGGTCAGATCATCAACGGGCTGCTGACCGACCGCCTCGGCGGCAAACGCGCCATGCTGATCGGCGCGGCCGGGACGATCCTGATGAACATCCTTTTTGGCGCGGCGTCGTTCGCGGGGATGCTAGGGCTGTTCATCGCCATTCGGGGCGTGGACGGCTACCTCCAGGCTTTTGGCGCGCCCGGAATGGTGAAGATCAACACGGCCTGGTTCAATCATCGCGAGCGCGGGCGATTCTCCGGCATCTTCGGGTTCATGATCAATCTCGGGCGCCTGGGAATTTTCACGCTGGGCCCAGCCCTGCTCGCGGGCTTCACAGTCCTCGGGCTGATTAACGTCCCGCCGCTTCACTGGCGCTGGCTGTTTTGGGCCCCCTCGATCATCTGCGCCGCCGCCGCCGTCGGCATGGCGTTAACAGTGAAGCAAACACCCGAGGAGGCCGGCTTCCACGGAGTCATTCGAGACGACACCGGCCCGACCGACGCCGGGGTGACTGCCCAATTCTCCCAGGTCATACGCGCCATCATGAGCAACCCGGTGGTGTGGATTACCGCCTGCGCCTACGCCTGCACCGGCGCGGTCCGGCAAGCCGTGGACCAGTGGTTCCCCCGCTATATGCAGGACCTTTACCACGTGGACCTGCGCTCCGTTCGGTTTCAATTCCTCGCATTCCTCATCCCGTTTGTGGCCTCAGCCGGCTCGCTGCTGGCTGGTTACGTCTCGGACACGCTGTTCAAAGGGCGGCGCGCGCCCGTCGCCGCAATTCTCTACTTCCTGGAAACGGCCATCATCCTCCTGGCAGCCCAATTCCACGGCGTGAATGCCGCCATCCTGTTCCTGGTCCTCATCTCCTTTACCGCCAATTCCACCCACTCGATCCTGGGCTCGGCGGCGCCGATGGACATTGGCGGGCGGCGTTTTGCGGGGTTTGCGCTGGGGTTGATTGACTCCTTCCAGTACTTCGGCGGCAGCCTCGCCGGCTACTTCCTGGGCAACCTGCTGGACCGCAGCCTCGGCAACTACTTCTACTTCATGGCGCCCTTCGGCTTGATTGGCGGTTTGCTAATGCTAACGATTCGAGGCCGGATCAGCCACGCGCCAACGACAACCGCTCCAGCCGGAAAGGCCGGCCAGACTCCCGGCAACTGAGTCGAGGACGGCGCTACGGGTGCCGGCGTCTCTGGCTCTTGCCGCGGCCCGGCCGCATGATCCCCTCGCGTCTCAGCAGCGCCCGCTTCCAGTCCAGCCCGCCCGAGAAACCGCCCAGCCGGTTGTCGGCAGCCAAAACACGGTGGCAGGGCACAAATACCGGAATGGGATTGGCCCCGCACGCAGTCCCCACCGCGCGAGCAGCCTTCGGCCGGCCAATCGCCCGCGCCACCTGCCCGTAACTCCGTGTCCGGCCCCAGCCGATGCGGCGCAATGCGCTCCACACTCGCCGCTGAAAGCCTGTGCCGGCGGACAGGTCAAGCGGCGGCAGCGTCTTTGGCGGCCGGCCGGCTAGCGCCTGCTCAAGGGCCCGGGCTGTCGCCGCGTGCCAACGGCGGACCCGCGCCGGCACGTGTGCCGTGCTGACCCTGCGCCTGTGCTGCGGCGCGCGCGCCGGAAACTCCAAACCGCACAAGCCTCGGGTGGAATAATGCGCAACGAACTCCCCGCCGGGGGCGGGAATCACGATTTCCCATGCGCGCGTTTCAATGGAGCTTCTGGTTCGCATGTGCAATCAGACCCGTATGATGGCCTGCAGGTTCAAAATCAAAGGCCTGTGGCGCGCGTTGGGGCCATGCCGCCCGATCACCGGTGCCCCTTGAGGAAGACCAGCAGCGTGCCCAGCAGGGCCAGAAACAGGATGACGGTGAAGAAGATGAAGCGGTTGCGCGCCACGCGCTTCTCATAACGCAGGGGACGAAGCCCCTGAATGCCGCCCGCCGCCAGGTAGCTGACCAGCTTCGGATTGGTCGTGGACGGCCCGCGAAAGTGCTCGCGGATGCGCCGCAGCAGGGTGGGGAGGTCGTACTTGCGCACGCCCAGCTCGTTGTAGTGGTACGGTGTTGTCGCCGCCTCGCCTCGCGCGTTCAGCAAATCCTGCCCGACCTCCTCGAAGATCGGCGCTTCGGCCGCCGGTGCCGGGGGCGGTGCGGGGGCGGAGGCGGCGTGGCCGGCCGTGCTGCCGCCCGGCAGGGCGGTGGAGCGCAAGCGCGGTTGGGAGTGGGCGCGCTGCAAATCGGCGTCCAGGTCCTTGATCTGGGATTCCAGCCTGGCAATCTCTTCGTTAAGCGCCCGCGCGCGGTCGGAAATCGGGTCCGGCTTCTTGCGTAACCACGCCATATCGTCAGCCGGTCAGTGACGCATCAGGGCTATGAGCAGGGCAACCAGGGCAAGCAGGGCCACTGCGGCCAGGGGCCACGTCAGGGCCAGCCCCACCCGGCAAAGCTCGCCGAAGCTGTGCGCCGCCAGCAGTGAGGGCGACGGCGCGACGGTGCCCGGGGCAAGCGCGCTGTTGTCGGCCGCCTGGCCGGAGAGCACGGGGAATTTCAGCCGCGCCGCATTCCACTCCATGCGCGCGTTTTCCAGCGCGGTTGAAGCGCGCGTGAGTTCGACGCTGAAGTTGTCCTTGGTCCAGGTCTCCTCCCGGATGGCCTGGACCTTGGCCAGGGCGTCGCGCAAATCCGCCAGCGTCTTGGCCATCTGCTCGGCGTCCCGCCGCGCGCTGAACTCAGCTTCCTCCAGCAGGCCCAGTCCGCGCGTCAGGCTCTGGATCATCTCCTCGCGGCCGGTGTGAAACTCTGTTTGACGCCGGCGAGTCTCCTCCAGGGCGGCCTTCTCCCGCTCCTTGGCCTCCTTCGCCTGGATGATGGCGGCAAGCTCCTGCTGCTTCCGCGCCAGGTCAGCGGCCACCTCCTCGCGGGTCGGCGCGCGCAGCGCCTGGCCCGCGCCGCCCGACATGGCGGATTGCGCCAGCTTCTGCGCCTGAAAATCACTATCCACAAACTCCGTCGCGTCGTAATCCGAAGGCATACAGCGTAGCTTAGGCTGCGTGGTGAGGGGTGTAAAGCGAGCTTAGAACAGCTTGCCGACCGCCATGCCCAGGACGCTCAACGGTCCTGTGTCCTCCAGCCCTTCGGTGGCCTGGTCCACCTTTTGCAGGGTCAGCCTCGCGTTCTTGTACAACTCCTGGTCGTTGACAAGTTTGCCGACGGTCCCCTGGCCCTGGTTCACCTTCTGCAGAATCTCCTTGAGGTTGGTCATGGCCTCGGTCGTGTCGCGATAAAGCGTTTCATCCTTCACCAGTTTGCCGACGGTGCCCTGGCCGGAGTTGACCTGGTCCACGACCTTGCGCGCCTCGGCGACCGTGGTCTTGATTTCGGCAGCCGTGTCTTGCAGGTTGCTGACCGTGGCCAGCGTGGTGTTGTAGAGCGACTCATCCTGGATGAGCTTCCCGAGGGTGCCCTTGCCTTGCCGCACCTGCGAGGAGAGATCAGCGGAGAACGCCTGCAGGTTGGAAATCGTCAAGGTCAGCGGACCTTTGTTGACGTTTATAAAATCCCGGAGCGGCCCAACCAGCGTCTCAATTTGGAAACCAGTGAAGCTCTTAGTCATAGCCTGGACATCCTCGGCGACTTTATCAATCTTCTGCATCATGGTACTCAGGTCCGCCTGTTCGACGGTACCAAGGTCGGCGTCGTCCTTCGCCAGATCTCCTTGCGGTGTGCCGAAGTCAATCTGCACGTAGTTCTGCCCCATCAGCCCGGTGAACTTGATCGTCGCCCTGCTGTCTGTCCTCACTTCGGCAGACGGGGTCACCTTCATCGTCACCAGCACCCGGCTGTTGGTGAGTTGGATGGTTTGGACTCGCCCGATTTCGACGCCGGCCATCTTGACAAGGTCGCCCGCTTTAAGGTCTTGCACGTTGTTGAATTGGGCGGTCACGCGCTTGCCGCGTCGGAATGAGTCCAGGGTGCCCACTCGTTCGAGGATGATCGCGAACGCGAGCACGGCCAGGGCAAAGAAGATGCCAAGGCGGGTTTCAAGTGTGTTCTTCATATCATATTTCCTTTCGTTGTTCCAGCAGGAGACTAATGGCGTTTGAAATCGGCATGCAGAAATTGCTGCACGAGCGGGTCCTTGTGCTGCTTCACCTCGTCAGGCGTGCCAATGGTCAGAATCCGGCCCTGGTTGATGACAGCGATGCGGTCGGCCACGCCAAAGGCGAGGTCCCGGTCATGCGAGACGACCAGCGAAGTGACGTGAATCCGCTCGTTGAGGCGCACAATCTCCTCGGCGATGACCACAGCCGAGAGCGGGTCAAGCTCGCTGGTGGGCTCGTCATAGAGAATCAGCTGCGGCTCGATGACCAGCGCCCGGGCGATGGCGACGCGCTTCTTCATGCCGCCGGAAAGCTCGCTCGGCATTTTCTCCTCGGTGCCAGCCAGGCCCACCACCTCGAGCTTCTCGGTGACAATGCGGGCAATTTCCCCGGGCGACCGCAGCCGATGTTCCGACAGGTAGAGGCCTACATTCTGCCCGACCGTCAGCGAATTGAGGAGCGCGCCTGATTGGAACACCATCGCCATGCGGTACTGGCTCATCACCTCGGGCGATTGAATCGGCTGGCCTTCGATGAGAATCTCCCCCGCATCCGGCTCCTCCAGCCCGATCAGGTGCTTGAGCAGGACGGTCTTGCCGCTGCCGCTGGGCCCCATGATGACGAACACCTCGCCCGGCTCCACCTCGAAGTCCAGGCCATGCAGAACTACCTGGCCGTCGAACGCCTTGCGCAGCCCGCGGACCTGCAGGCAGACACCGTTTTGATTCGAGATGGCCTCGTTCATCACTTCAGCAGGATCCGCGTCAGGAAGTAGTCAGAGATGACGATCAACACGATCGAGTTGACAACCGCCTTGGTGACCGACCGGCCAATCCCGCGAGGCCCGCCCCGCGTGATGAGCCCTTGATGACAGGAAACGACCGCTATGATCAGGGCGAACATGAAGCTCTTGAACACGCCGTTGGCCACATCCCACAGGTCAACGGTGGAGCGCAGCGCGTTGAAGAACGCCTCGAACGAAACCGCAATCCGGGCGTTGCTCGAGGCCACCAGCGCGCCCCCCATCCACCCCACCACTATCGCGATCGTCACCAGCATCGGCAGGGCGACGGCCAGGGCGGTCAGGCGCGGCAGCACCAGATAGTGGACCGGGTTGATGTTCATCGTGCGCAGCGCGTCAATTTCCTGATAAACCCGCATGGAGCCGATTTCCGCCGCCATCGCCGAGCCGATCCGGCCGGCAATCAGAACGGCCATCAACACCGGCGCCAGTTCCTTGGCGATTGAATAGCCGACAATCGCGCCGACGTAGCTGCCCAGGCCGCGCTCGACCAGCAGCGGGCCGGTCTGCAGCGCCATCACCCCGCCAATGAAGAAGGAGAGGATGCAGACCATGAACAGGCTGGCGACGCCGATTTCGAAGAACTGGTCGAGGGCCTTCTGGCGGTGGCGCCAGGCCAGCGGCAGAGCCGCCAGCGCGCGCCAGAACAACACCAACATTTCTCCAATGTTCTGAAACATAGCTGGCAGTTAGCCCATCAAACCGCTTGCCTGGGCCTGTGTCCTCAACCTTTGCCCCTTTCTGCTTCCTGCCTTTTGCTTTTCTTCGCTTCGGCCGCCGCTGGAGTCTTGGCCCGCTTCAATGAAACATGGAATAAACGCATCTGCTTGCCTTCAGTGCCCGATTGATACTGGAAAAGCCCGAACAGGAGCGAGCATTTTTTGGCGCCGGGCGCCGTCTCGCGCCGGTACAGGTTCCACAGCAGCGACTGGCTGCCGGCCCCAGTCTGGGCGTTCTTTTCCGCGCGCCAGACCGACCAGAGTGGCGAGTAGTTGCGCTCGATGCTCTTGTTGGCGGGCAGGAACGGTTCGAGCAAAGCCAGGACCTGGAGCCGGCTGTTGCCGCTGAAATCGCGGCGGTAGCTGTAGAGCGGCCAGGAGTTGACACGCCGCCGATCGGCCCCCGTTTCGGTGTTCGCCTCGGTCCGGTCCGAGTAAAGGAAGAAACAAATGCGGGTGTGCCGGCGGTCCAGCGGCGGGGAGTGGAGGCGGTTGAACTTGTAGATTGGCCAGAGGTAGAAATCGCTCTCCAGCTTCGCATTGTGCGACTGGCTGAAGAACGGCCAAACCCGCGTCGTGGTCTTGCCCGGACCGCGCGCAAACACGATGAACGGCCAGGGGGCGTCCCATTCGCGGTAATTCTTCTCGCGATCATCCACGTAGTTGAAGAACGGCCAAATCACCGTGGTCGAATCCCGGAGCGGCGAGCGGAGAAGGCTGTAGGCGGGAATGGACGTTTGCTGCCACTGCTCATTAGTCGTGCCGATCCCGCTCCGGTTATTGAAGAACAGCGGCCAGAGCACGAAAAAGCTGTCGTGCCCGCCAACCGTGGTGACCTCGTTGAAGCTGTTGGTCCTGGTCGTAACCTCCTTGTGCTCGTTGCCGACCAGCGGCCAGAACTGCCAGCCGCGCAACCCGTCGCCGTGGCGGACATGGAACAAGGGCACCAGGTAGTTGTCCGTCACTACGTCCTGCTTCCGCGTTTGGCTATAAAGCGGAAACAGGACAAAGAAAACCTCATCCCGGAACAACCGATCCTGCAGGTGGCCATAGAACGGAACCACGGCCGTATAGTTCTGGCTCGGATCCGAAGAACGCTGCTGGAAATAGAGCGGGAACAGCGTGAATCGGTCCCGCGTGGTCTCCCCCTGCGTCGGCCCCCCCGCAAGGCTCAGGAATTGAAAGAACTGCCAGCGGTACTGCTCCCCGATGCGAGCATAAGTCATCACCGGGTAGAGGACATCCAACTCCTTGGATTCGGTCTCCGGATCCCGCGCGTAAGACAGGACCGGCGGCACCGCCCAGACACGCGCGCTCTCCCGCTGCTCCGCGTAAAAGAACGGGCCTGCCGCCTCCGTGCGTTCGCCGGGTGCGAGCGTCAGCTTGAACTCGTCGAACAACAGACCGGCATCCAGCGACTCCGCCCGCGCGCCCAACGAAAACACGCCGACCGCCAAAGCCAGCCCCAGGCGGACAAGCCAGGCTCCGGCACCGCCGGGTGCCCAAACGACCCCCTTGCGCCGCAGATGCTTCGTGGCGAGGGGCAATTCGTGAGCGCGTCTCATTGCTCAGGCGAGGCTAGAACAGTTGGCGCGGGCGTCAAGGGCCGCTTTAGCCTGACCGCAGGCCGCGAGGTCCAGCCGGCTGACTATGGCATGAATGGTCCCATCACTCCTTGCAGCAGCACCAGGCAGGATTCCTGGATCAGCCAGGCGGCGAAAACCAGCCACATCGCCCGCCAGAATGGCACGCCGGCAAGCCGGCCCAGGCCCACCGAGAGCACGCAGACCAACCATAGGGCGAACACATTGGCCGCCCCCAGCAACAGGTAGCTCTTGCGGCTGGGGTCGAAGTCGCTGACCGCCAGCGCCAGGCCTTGCGCGGCGAACAGCTTGGGCAGGTTGACCATCAACAGCAGCAACACGGCTGAGCCCAGCACACTGACCATCAAGGCCAGCCCCGCCACTTCGAGCGTCTTGATGTAGCCAAAGCAGGCCTTCAAGAAAACTCGCCCGAGCAGCCACAGCACCAGCCCCCACCAAAACACGCGCACGACGCCGAACCCGGCCGCCATCACGCCGCCCAGAGTCTTGAGTATGGCCGGCTGGGCGATTGCCCGCGTGACGGCCAGGGCGCGATCGGCCTCCACCCGCTTCACTTTGCCCGCCTTGACCTGCTGGTCCAGCGCTTTGGCCTGCTCCTCAATCCGCTCGTTCATCTGCCGTTGCAGGGCCGGCTGGGACACAACTGCCAGCACGGTGAACACGCTCACCACTCCCAGCAACAGAGCCGGCACGAGCCAATTCCAGACGGAAACGCGGCTGGCCTTGACTTCCTCGAACACCTCGCCCGGAATGGCAAAGACGTTCAGCAGCCGCGCCGCAAGCGACATCGCGGGCGGCGGCGGAGCGTCCGGCGGGGATTCCGGGAGCGGCAGAGGCTCTTCCATAAAGCGTAGTCCGAATCAAACGCGGCCCAACAGGCCACCCGGCGAGAATGCGCGAACCGCAACCCGTTGTCCAGCCGGCAGCCTGCCGCCATCCGGCGCCGCTACTGCAGCAGCGCCTTGATTTGCGCTGCGTCACTCGTCGGCGGCTGGCAGGCGGTGCCGGTGCAAAGGTAAACCACAGGGCGGCTGCTGGCAGGCAGGGTCTTTGCGAACGGTTCAACCGCGCCGGTGTTGCCGAGCACGACCTTGTTGGGCTGATAGACGGAGTGAATCGCCCGCAGCAAGGCGCGGCCTTCGGGGCTGGTGGCATCGCCGGCCACTACTGCCCGGCGCGGTTCTTCGAGCCAGAAATCGAGCGCCTGGAGCAAACACGGCGCCGCCTGCGGAAACTGCACCAGCCGGCTCGCGCACAGCCGCAGGCTTTGTCCCGCGGCCTGGATGAACCCGTCGCGCTCGCTGATCCGCCCTAGTTTCATTAGCGCAAGGACAGCAGCCGAGTTGCCCGAGGGCTCGGCGCCGTCGAAACACTCTTTGACGCGCAGGATGAGGTCCGGCGCGCCGGCCGAGCTTTGCCAGAAGCCGCCCTTCTGCGAATCGTAGAACTTCGCCACCATGGCGTCGCCCAGGTCGAGGGCGAAATCCAGATGCCTTGGCTCGAGCTTGGCCTCGTAGAGCTCGATCACGCCCCCCAGCAGAAAGGCGTAACCCGCGAGCAACTCCACGTTGTCGCGCTCGCCGTCGCGCCAGCGATGGTGGAGCGTCCTGGCGCTCGCGTCCCAGAGCTTTGCCTGTAGGAATGCGAGGTTCTGCTCCGCGGCGGCCCGGTATTTCTCGTCGCCCAGGACCGCGCCCCCCCGCGCCATCGCGCCGAGCATCAGCCCGTTCCACGATGCCAGCACCTTGTCGTCGCGCTCGGGGCGGACGCGCTGCGCGCGGGCGGCCGACATCTTGCGCCGGGCCGCGGCAAGCAGGGCTTCTTGCGGGCCGGTGAGATCGGCCTCGACGACGCTCAGCACGTTCTGGTTCGGCAGCGGCTGCGGATGGCTGTGGTCCACGAAGTTGCCCGCCTCGGTGAGGCCGAAATAGCGGGTCGCGGCCGCGAGTTCCTCGGGCGCGAGCAGCTCGCCCAACTCCCGCCGCGTCCAGCAGTAGAACTTGCCCTCGTGCCCCTCGCTGTCGGCGTCCTCGGCGGAGTAGAAGCCGCCGTCCGGATGCGTCATGTCCCGCAGCACGTAATCGAGGATGCCCCGCGCCACCTCCGCGTAGCGCGCCTCACGGCTCACCAGCCAGGCGTCGAGATACAACTGCGCCAACTGCGCGTTGTCGTAGAGCATCTTCTCAAAGTGCGGCACCAGCCACTCGGCATCCACCGAGTAGCGGGCGAAGCCGCCGCCCAACTGATCGTGGATGCCGCCCGCGGCCATCTGATCGCACGTGTGCAGCACCATGCGAACGGCCTCGTCGTCACCGAACCGCCGGGCGTAGCGCAGCAGAAACTGCGGCCGGCTGGGCTGGGGAAACTTCGGCGCGCCGCCGAACCCGCCGTGGCGCGCGTCATAGCTTTCTTTGAGCCGCGCGCCCGCCTGGCGCAGGACATCGGCGCTCAACGCCAGCTCCGAGGGGCGGTCCTCGGCGCTGCTCAATTGATCGAGCTGCGCATGAATGTCGGCTGCCGAATTGACCAGCTCGGCGCGGCGTGTTTCCCATAGCTGGTTGATCTGCCGCAGTACCTGCAGAAACCCTGGCCGGCCGGCAGGGTTGTCGCGCGGGAAATACGTGCCGCCGAAGAAGGGCTTCAAGCCGGGGGTGAGGAACACGTTGAGCGGCCAGCCCCCCTGCCCGGTGGTGGCCTGGACGAAGGTCATGTATATCTTATCCACGTCCGGCCGTTCCTCGCGGTCCACCTTGATGCTGACAAAGTGCTCGTTGAGAAAGGCGGCCACCTGCTCGCTCTCGAAGGACTCGCGTTCCATGACGTGGCACCAATGGCAGGTCGAGTAGCCTATACTCAGGAATATCGGCCGGTCCTCCCGGAGCGCCCGGGCAAAGGCCTCCTCGCCCCACGCATACCAGTTCACAGGGTTATGCTGGTGCTGGAGCAGGTAGGGCGATTTCTCACGGGCCAGCCGATTTGTGTGTCTGCTCATCCCCGCAACCATAGCCCGACTTGGCGGCGAGCGCAAAAGGAGGCCGCCGGCGGTCCTGACCTTCCACCTTTCCCTTGGCGGAGACTGCCGCTACATTCGGGTGACAACTCGATTGGTTATGAAGCGACACACTCTCATTTTCACCGGCCCGGGAAAGTGCATCCAGCCGAAGGCCGGCAGGACCGCTTGGTCTGCGCTCGCCCTCGCGCTCGCGCTGCTGCCGCTGCCCCCCGCCTGGAGCGCCCCGGCGGCCGAGAACCGCGTGGTGCTGGACATCGAGGCCACGAAAGAGAACCCGCGCAATTCCGAGGGCGCCTTTGTGACGCTCAAGTCCGGCCGCATCCTGTTCCTCTACACGCAGTTCTATGGCGGCGGGGCGGACGAAAGCCCGGCCCGGATTGTCTCCGTTTCTTCCGATGATGCCGGCCAGACATGGAACAGCGAGCCGCGGGTGGTGGTCGAGAACACCGGCCACCGGAACGTGATGAGCGTGTCGTTGCTGCGGCTTCAGAGCGGGAAGATCGCGCTGTTCTACCTTATCAAGAACAGTTGGCACGATTGCCGGCCCTGGATGCGGATCTCGACCGATGAAGCCCAAACCTGGTCCGCCCCGACGCTGGTGGTGGATGCGCCCGGCTACTTTGTGCTGAACAACGACCGGGTGATCCAGCACAGCACCGGCCGGCTGATCGCGCCGGTGGCATTCCATCGCGCGCGGCGGTCCGACCCCGGGGATTCTCGATCCTGGGATTCCCGCGCGCTCGATCTTTGGTATCTCTCGGACGACGAGGGGCGGACCTGGCGCGAGGCCAATGACTGGTGGGCCGCGCCCCTGGCCAGCCGGAGCGGCTTGCAGGAACCGGGCGCGGTGGAGCTGGCCGACGGCAGCGTCTTGACCTGGGCGCGGACCGATCTGGGCGCGCAATGGGGCTGCGTTTCGACCAATGCCGGCCTGTCGTGGCCGCCGTTCGCTCCGACTTCTCTTCAGTCACCCGTTTCGCCCGCCAGCATCAAGCGCGTGCCGGGCACCGCCGATTTGCTCGCGGTCTTCAACGACCATTCCGGCGCCTTTCCCTTTCCCAAGGGCAAGCGCACCCCGCTGGTAGCCGCTCTTTCCTCCGACGCGGGCAAGACCTGGCCCTCGCGCAGGCTCCTGGAGGATGATCCGAAGGGCATGTACTGCTACACGGCCATCCATTTCGTGGAGGGCTCGGCGCTCCTGGGTTATTTCGATTTCCGGGGCTTGGGAGAGCAGGGCGCGAACCGGCTGCGGCTCCGGCGCGTCGGCATGGATTGGCTGCGAAACGCGGCGCCCCAGGCAAGATGACGTCCAACCCGGGGCGACAAGAGCCATTCTGCTGAGCCGCCCGGCGGCAGGCGCTTACCTGGGCAGCGAGTGGCCGGGAATGTTGCAGACCGGCGCGATGCCCACAGGGTTGAGGGTGTAAACGCCGCCCGACGGGCAGGCCGGCACAGCCCTGTTGGGAAACTGCGGAGCAATATCCGCCGCGGTGAGCAGGGCGCCCGCCGCCTTTTGCTGTTGCAGTGCCCATTGCGCTTTGATCGCATGGATCATCCGGAGATTGTTCATGCACAGCATGGCTTGGTTCTGCTCCGGATTCGGGGGCGCCGCCCCGGCGCCCGGGGCGGGCGGAGGGGGCTGAGCGGCGCTCGCGCGCAGCGCTTGAATCTGCTCCTGTGCCCCCATGGCCTGGGCTTGAGCCGCCCGCACCTGCGTACCGAGTTGTTCCCTTTCCGCGCGCAACTGGCGGGCCTCGTTGCGCAGCCGCAGCAATTCCTCATGATCCCTGCGCAGCCGGATCAACTCGTCGTTCTCCGCCTGGCCGCGAACATTCGCGGCTTCCTCTTGTTCGGCGCGTTGCGCCTGCAGTTGTTGGTTCTCCTCGCGCAGGGCGGCCAGCGCGGCGTCCTTTTTCTGGCCGGCTGAGTAAACCCAGCCCAGGCCCGCCAGCAGCCCCACCACACATATCCACGGCAGTACTTTCATGTTCGATTCTTTCGTCCTCGGTTAGAATGGCACGTCATCGGCACCGGCGCAGTCCTGGCGCCGCGCGGCCGCCATGCGCGAGTGCCATTTCCGCAGGCGGGTGTGCGCTTTGGGCAGCCGGTAATGCCCCGAGTAGAGGAAGTTGCCCAGGATGCCGAAGAGGTCAAAATCCACAAAACGCGGCTCGTGATCCAGGAGGAACGGTCGGCCCAGCAGCATCTCCTCGAAGGGCACCAGCCGCTGCTCGAGCTGCAACAGCAGCTCTTTCTGCTGCCTGCGCCATTCTTCGAGGCAGCCGCGGCCGTACTTGCGCTCCTTGTGCCGCACAAAGGCGCACTGGTCGGCGGCCGGCACCACCTCGCGCCAGTAAATATCGTTAAGCTTGAAGCCCACGCCCTCGACCTCGTTCTCGATATATCGCCAGATAATGGACTGCTCCCCCTCTGCCTCCCACGGGAACAGCCTGAGCTCCAGCTTGCTGTCGAGGTACTTGGCGATAACCTGCGAATCTTGGCTCACCTCGAAGATCACGCTCCTGCCGTCCCGGATAATCGGCACGTTGTGGTAACGCTGACGGCTCAGCCTCCAAACCAGCGAACAGTCCCCGCAGGGAATGTTGGTAACCTTGTATCGGGCGCCCGAGAACTCGAGAATGCGGCGCTGGACGATACAATAGGGACTCCAGGGAAACTGAATCAGTTCAATCATGTTGCGTGCGTCACGTCACCGCGAGCTACCTTAAGGCGGTGACTATGCGGCCACAAGGCAAAACACTGAACAATCCGAAGACCGCAACCCGACGATTTGACTCAAAAAGATTGTTACCCGGGCGAGGAGAAAATGGTCGAGTAAGCC
>DAOPPX010000025.1:0-50465 GCA_035358715.1 Verrucomicrobiota bacterium | reverse complement strand
CCGCCGCCAGAGGAGGCCGAGTTGCCGCTCAAGGTGCAGTTGTTCAGGGTGCCCTTATACGCCCCGCCGCCATAGTCGGAGGCCGAGTTGCCGCTCAAGGTGCAGTTGTTCAGGGTGCCAGAATACGCCCCGCCGCCATAGGAGGCCGAGTTGCCGCTCAAGGTGCAGTTGTTCAGGGTGCCACCACGCGCCCCGCCGCCAGCTTCGGCCGAGTTGCCGCTCAAGGTGCAGTTGCTCACCACACCCGACCACTCACACCAGGCTCCGCCTCCGCTCCGCTCCTTGTTATAGTCCCCAGCCGTCCGCGTATGGCCGTTGGTCAACGTAAACCCGCTCAGCACCGCGCCGGCCCCCACATACACGCACCGGATCCCCCCATCCCCATTGGTCGTCCCCGCCACCGCGCGGCCTTCAATCACCGTCAGTAACGGGCCGTTCACACTGCGCACTGTCACCGCTTTGTCAATGGCCACGCGGTTGGTCATCGTGCCGAACACGGCCCGGCCGCCTGTGACATAGACCCCGTTGGTGACGACAATCTCATCTCCATCCGCCGCCTCGTCTATGGCGTGCTGGATGTTGGTGGCGGCGCCGGACCAGCTCGTATAGGGCGGAGCCGGCGCGGGATTGTTGAGGTTCACATAGCGGGTCGTGGCTGAGGTCGTGAGCGCCGCGCACACGAGGCTGCCCGCTGCCAGTAAGAAGGCATTTCGTTTCATAGTCTCCGAGGTTTGAATGTCGCCTGCGTTTCCCGGCTCGCAGTCCGGCTGCTGTCGGCGCGGCTGGAGGCTTGAAAGGCAGCCCCGGCCCGCCGGCACCCAGACCGGTGGCAAACCAGCCGGGACTATTTCTGCCAGAAGCGGGAGAGCAAGGCAAGAACTGAATCAGGGAAGCGGGTAACGAACCCCGGTTGGCGATCAGGGTTAGAACTCCTGTCAGCTCAGTTGGCGACCATGCGCGCGCGCGGCCGGAGTTCGGGGGGTTGGGTCAGCTCTGCCTGGCTTGGGGTAGCGGGGCGGCGCCCGGGGCCGGGTGTGGTTGTTCGGGGGAGCCGCATTTCTGGATCAGCGCGAAGTTGCAGATACGCACGGTCGGCCACCCGTCGTCGTCCTCGACCACGCTGCCCGAGTGTCGGATCGAGAGTAGATAATGCGTGGGTTTGGGAGACAGATCCCGGTAGCCCGCCGCGGCCAGTTTCATCCTTTCGCGTTCGAGCAGTTCTTTCGCGAGGCGGTCATCAATAGTGTTGTTCTGGCAAGCCTCCAGCAGGTTGACGCCCCGGCAGTAGGCGTCACCTTTGCTGGCCAGGATTTCGTCGAGTCCGTTCCAAAAGCCCCAGATGGTCAGGTAGATATGGTCAGACCGGAGCACCCGTTGGCCATCGGGCGTGATCAGCTCCTGGTGTGAAAGGTAGCGGCGGTTGTCGCCGACGTAGAGTTCCGAGCGGGTGGATTTCAGCCCTGACATGTATATCGCCCGCGGATAAGTGGCGTCTATTCCTTTGGCCTTCAGATCCAGCGCGATGGCCACCTCCTCGAAGGGGCTGTTGTAGCCGGGGAGCGCCGGCGCGCCGTCGGAAGGGCTGGCGGCGTCTGGATCCCGCGCTTCGCCCACGCGCGAGACTTTCCACACCAGGTTGATGCGATCCTTGGTCAGGGTATAGTAGGATTCGTTGGTGGTGCTGAGCCGTTTGCCGGGCGTGTGGCGCCAGCGCTCCGGCACAAAATAGTCGAACAGGTCCGGGTCTTGTCCCACCACCCAGAGGCTGCCGTGAGTGCTGTCGGCATGGCCCCACACGTAGTCCACCCCGTGGATGCGCATTGGTTTGAGGTGGGCGGGGTATTTCAACCCCTTCGGGCTGGCGAACCGGTCCCGCTGGCGGCTCAGGTAGATGGCCCGTCGGGACGATTGGATTTCCTGCTCGTGTTCGGGCGTGCGCTGGAGCAATTCAAAGTCAATGAGCGCATAGGCGTAGTCGCCGGCTTCCTTCCTGAGCAGGGTGCCATCGTGGCGCCAGCGGAGGATGAGGTGAGCCGGTTTGTGATCCACCACCATGAAGCCGTTGCGCGCCATCTCAGCCTTCGCCTTGAGCGTCAGCCGCTTCAGCTCGTCCGCCCGCCGCTCGGCGCCCGACACGGCTTTCTGGAGCGCCGCGTCGGCCGATTCGCCTTTGATCCATTGATAGATGAGGACGTAGCGCCGGAAGATGTCCAGTTCCACGTCGCGGAACTTGGCTTTCTTATGCTCGATGCGGTAGGCGCTGCGCCCCGTTTGCCAGAGTTCGAGCCGCTCGGGCGGCATGTAGATGGCCAGGGGGCGGTGCGTGAGTATCCGCTCGGCCGCCTTTCGCTCGCGCAGCTCCATCACCAGCGAGAACTCCTCGTAGGGGCTGTTGAACTCGGCGTGGGAGAACTTCTCGAACGTCATTGTGTCCAGCGGCACATCTTCTCCGACGCGACAGTACTTCACCACCAGGGCGATGGACCGGCCGTTTACCACCTTGGTGGGAACGCGGTAAACCACGCTGGTGCCCCGCAGTCGCTCGCACTTGGTCTCGAACCACTCCGTTTCCCGCCAGTTCTCCAGTTGCAGGTGCTCCAGGAACGGGAGCCCGAATCGAGTCAGGTAGAGATCTCCGCCATTCGCCGTCGGGACATGGACGTAGTCCACTCCCAGCAGGCGCATCGGCGTGGCATTGGGCGGCAGGTGGCGCCCTTTGAAGTAGCTGGCGTCTTCGGGCGCCGGCGCCGAAGCGGGCGGTTGCCGCGCTTCGATTCCCAGCGGCAGTTCGCCGCCGTCATTTCGGGGTGAATTCACCGGAGGCGGCGCGTGTCGTTGACTCTTCAAGATGCCCGCAGTGTAACACCGGATGGGCAACGGGTTCAATGCCCAGCGGGGCCGAGGATCGTTCGCGTGAGAAGGGGCCTTGTTCTTGACGCGCTGTCCCCTCTCGGGCACGCTGCGCCGGTGAGTTACCCTATCGGGTTTGTTCAGGCGGAGCTGGCATCCGCGTTGTGATTCCATGTCGGGTTCGGACGTTTCAACCGCGAGGCGCCGGTCGCGATGGCCGGCGATTCTGAGGGTTTTTGCCCCAACGCCGGCGGCGGAGACAATGCTGCAGGATCCGGCGGAGATCAAAGCGCAGTATCGCTACTGGCAGCGCCGCATCCTGTTCGGAACGATCGTCGGCTACGCGATGTTCTATTTCGTCCGCAAGAACCTCAGCGTGGCGATGCCCGCCATGAGCAGGGATCTTGGGATTGAGAAAGCCGACCTGGGCCTTTTCCTCACGCTGCACGGGCTGCTTTACGGCGTGTCCAAGCTGGCGAACGGATTTGTGGGCGACCGCGCCAACGCGCGCACGTTCATGGCGGCGGGGTTGATACTCTCGGCCGGTGTGAACATCCTGTTCGGCCTCAGTTCAGCGGTCGTCACGCTGGGCTTGCTTTGGATGCTCAACGGCTGGGTGCAGGGCATGGGCTTTCCGCCGTGCGCCCGGTTGATGACGCATTGGTTCCCGCCGAATAAACTGGCGACCAGCTTCGCCGTCTGGAACACGTCGCATTCCATCGGGGCCGGGCTGGTGGTGGTGCTGTGCGGCTACCTGGCCGCGTACGGGTGGCGGCTGTGCTTTTTTGTGCCAGCCGGGCTGGCGGTGGTGTCCGCGCTGTTTCTGCTCGGGGCGCTGCGCGACACGCCGCCCTCGCTGGGCCTGCCGGAGGTGGAAGGGACCGAAGGCGAGCCCGCCTGTGCGCGGGGATTCTCCGCCGCGCAGCTCCGGCAGGTTTTCGGCAACAAGTATATCTGGCTGCTGGGGCTGGCCAGCTTCTTCATCTACATCGTGCGCTATGCGGTGCTCGACTGGGGCCCCACCTTCCTGACGGAAATGAAGCAGGTCAAGCTGGAGCACGCGGGCTGGATGGTGGCGGCTTTCGAGGTTTCGGGCGTCGCCGGGATGCTGGTCAGCGGCTGGCTGACGGATCGGATGTTCGGCGGGCGCGGCGCGCGGCTGTGTGTGTTCTCGATGCTGCTGACGGCGTTGTCGGTGCTGCTGTTTTGGAAGCTGCCAAGCCGCTCCGCCGTGGTCAGCACGCTGCCGCTCTGCCTGGCGGGCTTCTTCCTTTACGGACCGCAGGCGCTGGTGGGGGTGGTGGTGGCCAACCTGGCCACCAAACGGCTGGCGGCAACGGCCATCGGTTTCACCAGCGTCTTTTCCTATGCCAGCACCGTGGTGTCGGGGTGGGGCCTGGGCACGGTGGCGCAGCATTACGGCTGGAATATGGCGCTGGGCGGCCTGACGGCCATGGCGCTCATGAGCATGCTCCTGTTCGCCCTCGCCTGGCCCGCCAAAGCCCACGGTTATGCAACCGCGCCGAGGCGCGCGTAGCCTGAGGGTTGCTGCGCGGGTTGAAGGCTGATAAGAAGCACGGAGACACTTATTTGATGGGCCAGACGAGCTTAAACAGTGCGGGGCGTGAACCTGCCGCGCGGAGCTGGAATCCGCTGCGGTGGTTCGCGGCCGGCACGGACGCGCCGCGGATCACCGATCCGGAGCGCGTCAGCCGGATGTACCGCCGCAACCGGATGTCGGTGATGTTTGCGATCACCTGCGGCTACGGTTTCGGCTACACCTGCCGCCTGCCGCTGGCGGTGATGAAGAAGCCGCTGCTCGACGAGGGGGTGTTCACAGCCGAATGGCTGGGGCTGATCGGTTCGGCGTTCTCCATCGGCTACGCGCTGGGCAAGCTGGTGAACGGGTTTCTGGCCGACCACGCCAATGTGCGCCGGTTCTTCTCCGCCATGGTGCTGATGTCGGCGCTGATCAACCTGGCCATGCTCGGCTTTGTCTCGCCGTGGGCCTGGGCGATTCTGTGGGGGCTCAACGGGTGGTTCCAGGGCGCCGGGTCGCCGTGCAGCGGGGTCTCTCTGGCCAACTGGTTCAGCGCCAAAGAACGCGGCACCTATTACGGCATATTCAGCAGCTCCCATTCGCTGGGCGAAGGGCTGACGTTTGTGTTCAACTCGCTGCTGGTGGCCAACCTGGGCTGGCGCGCGGGCTTCGCCGGGCCGGGAGTGTTCTGCATCCTGGTCGCGTTCGGCATTCTGCTGCTGCTCCGCGACCGGCCGGAGACGATGGGCTTGCCGCCGGTTGCGGATTGGCGCGACGATCATCCAACGCCCGCCGCGGACGGGGATGCGCCCGCCGCCGACACCCGGCGGAACCAGCTCCAGGCCCTGCGGATGCCCGCCATGTGGGTGCTCGGCCTGGCCAGCGCCTGCATGTACGTGAGCCGCTACGCCATCAACAGTTGGGGCATGCTCTATCTCCAGGAACACCGCGACTACACCATGGTCGAGGCGGGCCTGATGCTCGGCTTGAACACCGGCGCGGGGCTGGCCGGCTGCGTGGTGTATGGCTTCGTCTCCGACAGGTTCTTCAACGCGCGCCGGCCGCCGGTCACGTTCATCTTCGGCGTGCTGGAGGTCATCGCCCTGCTGATGATCTTCTACACGCCGCCCGGCCATCCGGTGGTGTTGTCGGCGGCGTTCATCCTCTTCGGCTTCACGCTCAGCGGCCTGCTGGCCGTCCTGGGCGGGTTGTTCGCCGTGGACATCGTCGGACGCCGGGCCGCGGGCGCCGCGATGGGCTTCATCGGCATTGTCAGCTATCTTGGCAACGCGCTGCAGGAGTGGGTCAGTGGACGCCTTATCCAGCGCGGGCTGACCCTCGAAACCGTCACCACACTTAACGAACAAGGACAGTCCATTGCCACGCAGGTCAAGCACTACGACTTCAGCGCCGCGATCGCCTTTTGGATCGGCGCTTCCGTGTTGTCGGCGGTGCTGGCGGCGTTGCTGTGGCGCGTCAAAACCAAGGAATGAAATGACTGCAATGAACCAGACACCCTCCCGTTGGACCTTCGCCAGGATCTCGCGCCGGGCACTGTTGCTGGCCCTGGGACCAGTGGTGATCGGACTGGCCGCGTGCGTCTCGACGAAAGTCGCGCCGTCCAGCTTCCGCCGCACTTGCGCCGAGTTCCAGCAGCCCACAGGCACCCAGGTGCTCGTGGCCGCACACCGCGGTTTGTCGGGCCGCTCGACCGGCGCGTGGGAGAGATACCCGGAGAACTCCCTGGCCGCGATTGCGGATTCCATCGCCAAGGGCGTTGACATCGTGGAAGTGGACGTGCGCAAGACCAGGGACGGCCAGCTCGTCTTATGCCACGACGCCACCGTGGACCGCACCACGGACGGCGCCGGCGCCATCAGCGACATGACCCTCGCCGAAATCAAGCGACTGCGCCTCCGGCTCGGCGTCGGCGGCACCAATGCCCCTGTCACCGGCCACCGGATGCCGACCCTCGAGGAGGTTATGCTGCTGGTCAAGGACAAGTGCATGGTGAATCTCGACAAAGCCTGGATCATCGTTCCCGAGTGCTGCGCCGTCCTCAAGAAGACGGGCACGCTCCGGCAGGGCATCTTCAAATCCAGCTACAGCGCCGCCCGCTGTGAAGTGGATTTTGCCGACCTGGACCCGCCCGTGTTCTTTATGCCCGTCATCCTCAACAAGAAGGGCTGGGAGAAGAACAAGGACCAGGGCTGGGCTCAACTCGAACCCTACACGCGCCGGCTTCGTCCCTGCGCCTTTGAACTGGTCTTTGTTTCCGACGACGACCCCCTCGTTTCGCCGGAGACCACCGCCCGGATCAAGCAGGCCGGCGCCCGCGTGTGGATCAACACTCTCTGGGACAGCCTGGCGGCGGGCCACACCGACGCCAAGTCCCTGACGGACCCGGAGGCCGGCTGGGGCTGGGCCGTCGCCCGGGGCGCGAACATCATCCAATCCGACGAAGCGCAGCGCTTGCTGGAATACCTGCGCTCGCGCCAGCTCCATTGGTAAACGAAGCGGACCGTTCATGACTTCAACACAACACGACGGCAGGAATCTGCCCGGCGGAAACGTACTCGGGCGGACGCGCCGTTTGATCGCCCTGGGGGTGCTCCTGTCCGGCTTGCTGGCTCGCATCGCCGGCGCCCATGACGGCCCGTCCGTCATCGTGGACACAGACATGGCATCGGATGATGCTCGCGCCCTGGCGCTGCTGCTGAACTGTCCTTACCTCAACGTGCTGGCGATTGTCACGAGCGATGGGGTCAGTCCTCCCGACGTGGGCGCCACCAACGTCTGCCGCATGCTGGGATTCCTCAAACAGGACAACGTGGCCGTCGGCATCGGTCGCACACTGGGTACGCCGCCGCCCCCGTTCCGCACCAATGCCACAGGGCTGGACTGGACCGAACTTGGCGAGCCCCGGATTCCGCCCAGCGGACTGCATGACGCCGCGCGCGTTATCCAGCTGATGGCTAAAGCAGCCCCCACCTCCATTGTTTACATCTGCCTCGGGCCGCTGTCGAACCTGGCCGACGCCCTCGAAGGCGCTCCTGACATGGCCGGGCGCATCGGCACCCTGTTGTGGTTTGGGACGCCGCCGAAAGCCAGCCCGACGGGCTGGAATGAGCTTCGGGACGAGGCGGCCTATAAGAAGATCGCCGCCGCCGGGCTGCAGGTTGAGGCCGTGTATTGGCCTGACGAGAGCGTAGCGCCGGTTCTGGACGACGCCCTGCTCGATGAATTGGCCGCCCTGGATTCGCCTGCGGCTGAACTGATCGTGCGGCTGCACAGCACCGGCCGCGGCGCCGAGTTGGCCCGCGCCAGGCACCTGCGGCTCTGGGACGACCTGGTCGCGCTGCGTTTTCTGGATCCGGGTTTGGGCGCGCTTTCCCCGGTGGCTGACCAGCCCGGTTGGTCGCAATGGACCCCTGGGAATGCCGCCGCGGTACGCCGTGCTTTCTGCGCCTTGCTGCGAGCCTTCCCGCCGCGGGCCACGGTGATTATGGACAAGTTCCCCACCGAGGCGGAGCACCTGCTGCCAGATGTGCGCAAACCAGCCGCGCAAATCATCGCCCGTCATGGCCTGGAAGAATGGAAAGCCGCTGTGCTGACCAGCGAACTGCATCGCCACCTTGGCACTTACTCGATCGTCGGCGCCAAGATGGGGTTGCGGGCGCGGGAGCGCTTCAATGTGGCCCTGGACGAATTGCGGGTCGAGAGCCACGCGGGCCTCAAACCGCCGCTGAGCTGCGTCAATGATGGGCTGCAGACGGCCACCGGCGCCAGCCTCGGCCGGGGCACGATCAGCGTGCCCACAAACGTCCTGCCCGCCTGCCAGGCAATCTTCAGCTACGGCGAACGCCGGCTGCGGCTGCGCCTGAAACCCGAGTTCGCCCGGCGCATCGCTGAGGATATGGCCACGCTGGAAAAGAAGCACGGCGGTTTGACCCCGGCCTACTTCCAGGAAGTGCGCGCCGTCTCGTTCGAGCACTGGCTGAATTTCGACCGGAACACCATGTTCGACGAGGCCGAAGAAACCACTCGCGCCCAACCCTGAGTGAATCGTTCCCGGGGAGACGACCTGCGGGCACACAGCCCGGGGGCCTGGGTCAAGAACTGCCAAAGGCACGCCAGAACCAGCGGTGTGCTCCCGGCGTGCCGAACGCCCCTAACGTATTGTCTTTTCACCAAGGCCCCCGGTGGGATAGACTCTTCTGCGCTGGGCCAAGGGCCCTGAGCTTTTATGGCCAAATACAAGATTGCATGGTTGCCGGGCGATGGCATCGGCATTGACGTTCTCGAGGCGGCGAAGATCGTTCTCAACCGGGTTCGGCTCGACGCCGAGTATATTCCTGGAGACATTGGCTGGGATTACTGGTGCAAAGAGGGCGATGCGCTGCCGCCCCGGACGGTGGAACTGCTGAAGCGGGTGGATGCGGCGATGTTTGGCGCGATAACTTCCAAGCCTGCCCGGACCGCCGCCGCCGAACTGGCGCCCGCACTCCAGCATAGCGGCCTGAGCTACCGCTCGCCTATCGTCCGCATGAGGCAGTTGTTCGATCTCTACATCTGCCTGCGCCCCTGCAAAGGTTATCCCGGCAACTCGCTCAATTTCAAAGAGGGCATTGACCTGGTCATGTTCCGCGAAAACACAGAAGACCTGTATGCCGGGGTAGAATTCGCGCCCGTGCCGCAGGAGTTGGCCGACACGCTCGGCAGGCTCGCCAAACCCTTTGCGCCGTTCGCGAAGCTGCCGCTCGACCAGTACGCGGTCTCCTGCAAGATCAACACGCGGGCCGGCTCGGAGCGCATCGTGCGGGCGGCTTTCGACTTCGCCCGCAAGCACCGGCGCAAGAAGGTGACCATCGTTCACAAGGCCAACGTCGTGCGCGCGACCGACGGTCTGTTCCTCGAAGCCGCCAAGGCCGTGGCGAAGGACTTCCCCGAAATCAAGATGGACGACGCCAACATTGACGCCATGACGATGTGGCTGCTCAAGAACCCTTTCAACTACGACGTGCTGGTCGCGCCGAATCTCTACGGTGACATTATTTCCGACCTTTGCGCCCAGATGGTTGGCGGCCTCGGCTTCGGCTGCTCAGGCAACATCGGCGCCAAGTTGGCCGTGTTTGAGCCGACGCACGGCTCGGCGCCGAAATACGCCGGCCAGTACAAGGTCAACCCCATCGCCACCATCCTGGCCGTCAAGATGATGCTTGATTGGCTGGGCGAGTCGGAGAAGGCCAGCGCGCTGGAGAAGGCGGTGGCCCAGGTCATCAGGGAAGGCAAGGTTCGCACCTACGATATGGGGGGAGCCAACACAACCCTGCAGATGGCGCAGGCCATCGCGGAGCAGCTATGACGGCTACCGCTCCCGGGCAGGAGGCGCGTAAGGTTGTTCTCCATGAAGTCGGGCTGCGCGACGGCCTGCAAATGGAGAACCAAGTCGTTCCGTTCGAGCAGAAGGTTCGTTGGACCGAGGCCCTGCTGGCCGCCGGGGTTGACATCGTGCAGCTCGGCTCGTTTGTGCATCCCGGCAAGGTGCCGCAGATGGCCGACACCGACGCCCTTTTCCAGCATTTCACCGCACCCGGCCGCAAGCCGGCCGGCGCGACTTTGTCGGGGCTGGTGCTGAATGAGAAGGGGCTGGAGCGCGGCATGGCCTGCGGCGTCGAGATGTTCTGCATGGGCGTCTCTGCCAGCGAAACCCATAGTCAAAAGAACACCGGGATGTGCGTCGCCGATGCCACTTCGCGCATTACCGCCATGGCCAAGCAGGCCGCGGGCGCCGGCAAGAAGGTCCAGCTTTCTGTCCAGTCCGCCTTCGGCTGCGGCTTCGAGGGTCCAGTGCCCCCGGAGCGCGTGCTGAGCATCGCCGGGCATTTCCTCAACGCGGGTTTCCGCAACATCAGCCTGGCCGATACCGCCGGGCATGGGACGCCGGGGCAGGTCGAGCGGTTGTTCGGGGCAATCCTCAAAATGGCGCCTGACGCCGAGTGCACCTGTCACTTCCACAATACCTACGGCCTGGGAATGGCAAATTGCTGCGCGGCGATGAGCGCCGGGGTGAAGTGCTTCGAGTCCGCTGTGGCCGGGCTGGGCGGCTGCCCGTTCACGAAGGTGGCCGGCGGCAACGTCTGCACCGAAGACCTTGTGCATTACTTGCACCGGCTGGGGCAGCGGCCGGAACTGAACCTGCAGAGACTGGTTAAAGTGGCGCGTGACCTGGGCCGGTTCTTCGGGCGCGAACTGCCGGGCATGGTTTACAAGATCGGCCTGGCGCAAGCCGCCGGCACGGCCTGCCAAGGCAAATCGCGAGGAGAATGACCATTTAGATCCCATTCCCGGCAAGGCGCGCCCTTCGCGCGGGCTGAGGCTCAAACGGACGGCGAAGCCTGCCTCATGGCTAGCGAATATGAGCAATTCAACAGACAAGACCCCAAAACCCCGCGCGGCGCTGGAAGGCATCCGAGTGCTGGATATGACGAACGTCCTGGCCGGGCCGTTTGCCACGCTGCACCTTGCCCTGCTCGGCGCGGAAGTCATCAAGATTGAGAACCCGGCCGATGGCGACCTTGCCCGCAAGCTGGGCAACGTGCCCAAGCTCAACCGTGAGCTGATGGGCACCAGCTTCCTGGCGCAGAACTCGAACAAGAAATCCCTCACCCTGAACCTGAAGGCGCCGGAAGGCCGCGAGATATTCAAGAAGCTGGTTGCCACCGCGGATGTGCTGGTCGAGAACTTCCGGCCTGATGTCATGAAACGCCTCGGGCTCGACTACCCCGTGCTGGCGCAGATCAATCCGCGCCTCGTTTATTGCGCCATCTCCGGCTTCGGCCAGACCGGCCCGGATGCTTTCAAGCCTGCTTACGACCAGATCATTCAAGGCCTGAGCGGCGTCATGGCGATCAACGGCGACGAGCGGCTCAACCCGCTGCGCGCCGGCTTCCCGGTGTGCGACACCGTCGGCGGACTCAACGCCGCCTTTGCGACGCTGGCCGCGCTGTTCCATCGCCAGCGGACCGGCGAAGGGCAGTTCATTGACGTATCGCTGCTGGACTCCATCATGCCGCTCATGGGCTGGGTGGCGGCCAACCTGCTGATCGGCAAGCAGCAGCCGGTTTTGATGGGCAACGACAACTTCACCGCCGCCCCATCGGGCACTTTTGTCACCCGGGACGGCTACATTAACATCGCGGCCAACAAGCAGGAGCAGTGGGAGGCTGTGGCCGACCTGCTCGGGGTGCCCGAGTTGAAGACCGACCCGCGCTTCCAGGAGCGCGACAACCGCAAGAAGAACCGCAAGGCGCTCACGCCCTTGCTCGAGGCGAAATTGAAGGAAAAGGACACCGCTCACTGGGTCGAGCTGCTGAACCGGAACGACGTTCCTTGCGGCGCGATTCTCAGCCTCGAGAACGCCCTCAACCAGCCGCAGGTGCAGCATCGCCAGACGCTGCAAAAGGTCGCCGTCGAGGGCATCGGCGAACTCCAGCTCTTCGGCCTGAGCGCGAAATTGGAGAAGACGCCCGGCGGCATCAAAGCGCCGCCGCCGCGCCTTTCCGCCCACACGAATGCAATCCTGACCGGGCTCGGGTATTCGCAGGACGACCTGAACCGCTTCAAGGAAGCCCGCATAATCTGATGCCCCCGACTTCTGCCCGCTTAACCATTTAACCCGTCAACACTTAACGAGCCTATGACCGTAGTTGAGAAAATCCTCGCCCGCGCTTCCGGCCTTCCATCGGTGAAAGCCGGGGACGTAGTGGAGCCCAGAGTTGACCTCGCCATGTCGCATGAGAATGCGGCGCTGGTGATCAACCAGTTCCTCGAAATCTACAAAGGCACCCCCCTGCAGCCCAGAATCTGGGACCCCAGCCGTGTGGCGGTGATCTTCGACCACCGCGTCCCGGCGGAATCGCCCAAGACCGCCTCCAACCAGAAGAAGGTGCGCGAGTTTGTCGGCGCGCAGGGCGTCGGCAAGTTCCATGACATCCGCGGTGATGTCGGCGGTATCTGCCACCAGATCCTGCCCGAGAACGGCTACGTCCGGCCCGGCTATGTGGTGGTGGGAACCGACTCGCACACCACCAGCCACGGCGCGCTGGGCGCGTTTGCATTCGGCATCGGCGCCACGGAGATGGCCAGCGTCTGGGCGCTCGGCAGCGTCCTGAACGTCGAGGTGCCGCCCACGATCAAGGTGGTCGTGCGGGGCCGCTTCAAGAAGTTCGTCGGCCCGAAGGACCTGATTCTGCACCTCATCGGCAAGATCAGCGCCCAGGGCGCGAACTTCAAAGTGCTGGAGTTCCACGGCGAGACGATCAGCCGGATGTCCACGTCGGGCCGCCTGGTGCTCTGCAACATGTCCGTCGAGGCCGGCGCCACCGCCGGCATTGTGCCCGCCGACGAGGAAACCGCGCGCTATCTGCGCGAGGAAGCGGGTGTCACCGACCCCATCGAACCCGTGGCTCCGGATGCGGACGCAGCCTACGAAAGCGTGATCGAGATCAACGTCTCCAGGCTGCAGCCGCAAATCGCCTGCCCTCACACCGTGGACAACGTAAAGCCCATTGATCAGGTGGCGGGCAGGAAGATCAACCAGATCGTCATTGGCTCCTGCACCAACGGGCGCCTCGACGACCTGGCCGTCGCCGCCAAGATTCTGAAAGGCCAGAAGGTGGCTGCGGGCACACGCATGCTGATCTTCCCGGCCTCGGCCAAGATCTTCCGTCAGGCGCTGGGCAAGGGCTATGTCGGCACTTTCATGCAGGCCGGCGCGGTGGTGATGAACTCCGGCTGCGGCCCCTGCCTGGGCGTCCACGAGGGCGCCCTCGGCGACGGCGAAGCCGCCCTCTCCACCACCAACCGCAACTTCAAAGGCCGCATGGGCAACCCGAATTCCGAGGTCTATCTCTGTTCCCCGGCCGTTGCCGCCGCCTCCGCCATCACCGGCGTCATCACTAACCCCCGGAAGAAGTAAGCAACCCACGCACCACGCAACACGTTTCACCTATGCCAACCGTAGTCTTCAAAGTCGGCGACGATGTTTCGACCGACGTCATCTACCCCGGCCGCTACATGGCCACCGTGCTACCCACCGAAACGCCGCAGTTCGCGTTCGCGGACGAGGCCGCCTTCAACGCCAAGCTTAAGGCCAAGCAAGTCCCGCCCAACAGCATCCTTTTGGGCGGGAAGAACTTCGGCTGCGGCTCCTCGCGCGAACAGGCCGTGTCCTGCCTGAAGGGGCACGAGCTGATCATCGTCGCCCGTGACTTCGCGCGCATCTTCCTGCAGAACGGCATCAACCTCGGCCTGCGCATGATTGTCTGCCCCGGTATCGAGGCCGCCGAAGGGGACGAGCTGGAGCTGACGGCGGAGGCGGTGGTGAATAAGACCAGCGGCAAGCAGTTCAAGGTGGAGCCGATGCCCAAGTCCCGGCAGGTCATCATTGACGCCGGCGGCCTGATTCCCTACACGCGCCAGCGGTTGCAGCAACAGGTCGCCGCTTGAGGTTCAGGGGGCCTTACTCCGGGCTGACACCGTTCTGTTTTCCCCAACTCCCTTCACGGCGAGCGCAGCCGATAGAAGCGGGCGGGATAACTCACCCACTGCGGATCGCTGAAATAGCACCAGCCGCCGGTGAGGGTGTTGGTTCCCACCGGAGACCAGAGGGGGTTAGCCAGGTTCGCGCAGGCTTCTGCCACCACGGAGGCATTCGTTGCCCATGAGATGATGAAACCGAACTGGTTGGATTGCACACCAAAGCCGGGCCCGAAGTCTAGGATCACGGGATACGGAAGCAACCAGGGTGCGGTCACTAGCCAGCCATAATTCGTGCCCCAGCCCGTGGTTCCTGGCAGGTAATAGACGGTGGCGTAGGTGCCCTCGAAAGACCTCGGGTCGTCGAAGCTGGGGGCGTTGCCCTTGCAGTAGATACCGGTCAGGCTGGTGCAGAACGAGAAAGCGGCCATGTAAGTGACGCGGCTGGGGATGGTAACGCGGGTCAGGCCGGTGCAGTTGTCGAACGCACCGTCCGCGAGGTTGGTGAGACTGTCCGGGAACGTGACGCTGCTCAGGCTGGTGCAGCCATTGAATGCCTCGGGTCCGATACGAGTGAGGTGGTTGCCGAACGTGACGTTCGTCAGGCTGTAGCAGCGACGGAACACGGCCCCCACTATCTCGGTGACGCTGTCGGGGATGGTCACACTGGTCAGGCTGGAGCACTCTGCGAACGCCTCGGTCCCGATGTTCGTGACACCGCTGCCAATCGAGACGTTGGTCAGGGTGTCGCAGCTAGCGAACGCCATGGCCCCGATGCTGGTGACGCTGTTTGGGATGGTGAGGCTGGTCAGGTTCAGGTTTCCGCAGAAAAAGAACGCCCAATTTGCGATGCTGGTGACGGGCAGGCCGTTGATCGTGTCCGGGATGGTCACGGCTCCGTCGCAGGCGCATCCTCTCGTTATGGTAATCGTGCCGTTGTTGGTTTCGTAACTGAAGCAGACTTGTGCCTGGACGGCGGGGGGCAGGCAAAAAAAGAGGAGGACCGCCAGCGTTGTCACTACTGTGTGAGTTGTGGTTTTCATTTACGGTCTTCTGTTCTGCGGGTGATTGGCCCATGATTCTCAATCATGTACGCCTCTTCTGTCACAAAGGCTCAGGTTTTGCCAGAGGAATCCTTAGGGATGCCTTTCCCTTTCTTGCTCCTGTGGCGGCAACACCATGCGCTTCCCGAAGTTGCTCCCAAATGACCGCGCCTGGAATCGGGCCTGCAAGTGGCACTGTCCGCGCACATAGTGGCGGCAATCATGCAGGCAGCCCTTTTGAATCCGTGTTTCGCGTGCGCCGGAAGAAGGTGGCCTCACAGCGACAACCCACTACCCTGCCGCCTAGGACGCGAGGCTGAGTGGAAGCAGTGGTGAACAAGACCAATGGCAAGCAGTTCAAGGTAGAGCCGATGCCCAAGTCCCGGCAGGTCATCATTGATGCGGGCGGATTGATTGCTTACACGCGCAAGCGGCTCCAGCAAAAAGTTGCCGCCTGAGGCCCGGCGGTCCCGCCCCTGGACTCGAGCCACACCGCGCGCCAGCTCTTGGTCCTGCCCGCCCATAGCGCAACGGTCGGATTGACGCGGGGCGAGGTCGCTGGATCGTCCACCCGGAAGACAGTCACTGAAGCCGGGTGTAGCTCAGCACCGCGTCAGCGGGCCGTTTCGCGATGGAAACAGGCAACCCTGACTCAAGGAGTTCCCGACCGCCAACGGTCCTGGTCTCACCGGAATCGAGGTTGGTGACCACGTACCGGGACGCCGGGTCAAGCCCCGCGAGTTTGAAGCGGGCGCTCTCGTAGACGCTCTGGTCGCGGCGAAACGCCTGAACCACGCCCTCGCCCTTTTCAGGCAGGTCAAACTGCCAGGCGATCCATTGCGAGGCGTCGAGACTGTAAGGTGTGAGCGGGTAGTAATCACCAAAGTAGCAAGGGGCGTAGCGACGCCATTGGCCCAGGACGCGGCGGATCAGGTCGTAGTCCAGGTCCTTCCGGCGCACATCGAAGCAGGCTGTGAAGTGGGTGAGCAGCGTGCTGCGCAACAGGTAAGGCGAAAGCGCGCCCGAACCGGTGCCCGTGCCCTGGTATGGCACCCAGAACGAGAGGCCGTAGGTATGGCCCTGATTGCCCACGGGCTCGACGATATAGTCGCTCCGCAGCAGCGGCACAGCCCGGCGAAGGGTCTCCAGGTCGTTGCGGCGGCCACCCGACGCGCACGAGTCAATCAGCATGTTCGGATGCCGCCGGCGCAGTTCGTCCCAGTAAGCCAGGTAGCCGGTGACGTGGCGGTTTTCCGTAATGCCCCGGCGGTCTTCCGCATCGTTCTTCTGCCAGTAGCTCAGCGGGTCCATGTTGAAATCCTGCCGGTAGAGGTCAATGCCTTGCTCGGTGATGAGCCGGTCCACGTGCTCGGTTACCCACTGGAGCGCTGCGGGATTCCCGAGGTTCAACAGCCCGCCATTCTTGCCGCCCAAAACCCAGTCGGGGTGCGTCTCCGTCAGCCAGGTGCCGCTATGGACCCGCTCCGGCTCAAACCAGACAATGGTCTTCACCCCTTTGGCGCGCGCATGGTCCGAGATGGGCCGCAAGCCGCCGGGAAAGCGGTTTGTGTCCACCTCCCACGTGCCGGTCTTAGGCCAGCTCCCATCGCACCAATACCAGCCGGCGTCCATCCACCAGTAATCCAGCGGCAGCTTCTCTTCGAGATAACGGTCCACGAAGAGCTTTTGGCTGGCGGTGTTGGCATGGATCATCTCGCCGAACTGGTGGGAACTGCAGGCAGCCATCTGCACCGGCGGAAGCTGGCCGCCGGGACGCGGCAGATTGTGCGCCAGCATCCAGCGCCGCCAGAGATTCTGCGCGCGGATCCAGTCCCCGCGCCAGAACTGAAGCACCATCAGCGGGGTGCGTATCTCCTCGCCCGGACGCAGTTTGAGCCGCGTCTCTTCCTGGCCCGCGACAACCCGCAGGCCGGCCGCCTGGTCGCGCGTGAACTGCGCGGCCCATTGGCCCGGCCAACCGACCACCACAATCAATCCTTCGCCGGGCCATTCGAGATTGAAGTAAGGCAAATCGCTGTTGCTGGGCCGGCCGCCAGCCGCCGTGATGCGCTTGGAGGTGCCCGGCTTAAGCGCAGTCTCAAATGGCTTATAGTCGTCCGCGCGGCAAGGGCTGCCGGTGAAATGGTGCAGCACGAACTCACCCTGGCCGGGCCGTTGCAGCTTCAGATCGAGGGCTTGGACATCCGCAAGCAGCGGCGTCTCCGCCTGGCCCAGGTTCTTGAAGAAGACGGTCCATTCGACCGTCGGGAAATCGCGATACTCGATCGCCACGCACCGCACCTGGAGACCGGTCGCCGCGTCCTGATAGGTGAGCGTGCGTTCGACCCGTGCCGCGTCCAGTTCGCGGCTGGACCGTTCCGCCTTCCAGTGCGGGAGCAAGTCGGTTGAATGCTTGCCGCCATAGGTGAAGGCGAAGGGCGGTTCAGTGCTCAGCGGTGCGCGGTAGCCCCCTTCGATCAGCGGCAGTTCCGCCAGCCACAACTCGCGCCCGTCTTTGAGCTTCACGCGCGCCTCAGCCCAGTCCGCCTGGTCACAAGCGATGCCATCGCCCCCGTCGTCCACCAACAGGGTAAACTCCCGGGCGCCGTCCAGCGCCACCTTTACCGCCACGCCCGCCACCCCCTCGCGCAACAACGGGGACTTGAACCGCTCGCGCCCCCCGGCCTGCACGGCGAAATGCACGCTGCCCCGCCCGCCGACCGTCTGCTCGTTGCTGTCCACACCGACGATGGCCGTCAACTCGGCGCCTTCACCCGGCAGACGCACCAGGACTCTGCTCTGGGCATGGCAATACAGGCCGCGCGTGAACACTTTGTCCGAGATGCGCATTGGCTTGCCCCCGCGCGAGTTCAACTGGACCGGATCGTTGTTGGCGAGGACGTAAAGGCCGGGGCCGGGCTTGGCCGTATCCACGACCCCCTTGAACTTGGCCGCGGCCCAGTTGGCGGCTTGGCCAAGCTCGATTTCATTCGGCGCCACGGCCCAGCCCAGGGAAGCCCAGCAGGCCGTGCCGGCCAGCACAAGGAGGAATCGATTACATCTGCGTGTTTTCATGTGTTAGTGATGCTATTGCCTGGAGCAAGCCTTCGTCATTATGGCGGCGGCTTGCTCCAGGATAAACTTGCGGGTCAGTATTTGGATTCGTTTTACTCTCTCGTCAACTCTGCCGGGTGCTCCAGCAGTTCCATGATCCGCCCAAGGTATTTCGCCGCCGGCCCGCCGTCCATCACCCGGTGGTCCACGGACAGGCAAAGCTTCAGGGTGGTGCGAACGACAAGCTGGCCGTCAACAACGAACGGACGCGGCGCCGCGCGGCCCACGGCCAGCATGCTGCTTTGCGGCGGAGCAATCACCGCGGCAAACTCGTCCACATCGCTATTCCCCAGGTTGGAAAGGCTCGTCGCGCCGCCCCGCATGGCCTCGGCGGCGAGGTCCCCGGCGCGGGCGGCTTCGGCCAGCGAAGCGCGTTGCCGCGCCAATGCGGCCAGGCCGCCTGCGTGGGCTTCCCGAACAATGGGAATCACCAAACCGTCGTCCAGCCCGACCACCAGGCCGACATCGCAGCCGGGGACGGGCACCACCCGATCGTTCTGCCAGATGGCATTGGCATAAGGGCAAGCACGCAATGCCAGCGCCTGGGCGCGCAGCAAAAAGTCGGTGAGCGTGAGGCGAACCCCGGCCTCCTGCTCGACCATCGGCAGAAGGCGCTCGCGGAGTTCCAGCAATGCCGTGGCGTCCACCTCCGCGCGCAGGTAGAAATGCGGCACGGTGGAAAAGCTCTCCGCGGTCCGCTGCGCAATCGCGCGGCGCATCGTGGAGCAAGCAGGGCCCGCCTTCGCGGCCGCCAGCACGTCGGCTTCGACAATGCGCCCTGTCCGTCCGCTTCCCTTGAGACCGCGGTAATCCAGCCCCAACTCCGCCGCCCGCCGTCGTGCGCGCGGGCTGATGGCCACAGTGCGGAGTGCGGAGTCCGGAGTGCGGAGTGGAGCCGCCGCTAAGCCAGCCGGCTCAGGCGGCGCAGGCGTCCGGTGCGCTTCCGCTTGTGGAGCAGGCTGTGGAACCTTCTCGATCTGCACCCCGGCATCACCCTCGCCAACGAGGTAACCCAGCACGGCCCCGACCGACACAGCATCACCGGCCTTCGGAGCATCCGGCGGGATGCGCAGGATGCCGTCATCGGTGGCCTCAACCTCCTGCGACGCTTTGTCGCCTTCGATCGTGAACAGCGGCTCGCCGGCTTTCACGGCAGCGCCATCCGCTTTGAGCCAGCCCTGGAAGACGCCCTGGTCCATTGACCAGCCGAGCCGTGGGACTATGATGGTAACAGCCATAAGCGGATCACTCGTCGCACAGGTTCCGGATTGCTTGGGCGATCGCTTCGATCCCCGGCACAACCGCGGCTTCCAGCGGAGGGCTGTAGGGCGTCGGCGTATGCGCGCCGTTGAGCCGTCGAATGGGCGCATCGAGGTCATCAAACCCGCGATCTGCCAGTTGGGCGGCGATCTCCGCCCCGATGCCGCACGGCGCGAATGACTCGTCCACAACGAGCAGCCGTCCGGTCTTGGCCACCGAAGCCAGGATCGTATCCACGTCCAGCGGTGAAATCGTCCGGGGATCAATCACCTCGACCGACAGGCCCTCGTTGGCGAGCAGGGCGCTGGCCTGCAGCGCCTGGTGCACCGCCCGCGCAATCGCAACGACGGTGACGTCCGTTCCTTCACGCGCGACCGCGGCCTTGCCGAACTCGATGGAGTATTCGCCGGCCGGCACCGGGCCTTTCAGCGTAAGCAGCTCGCGGTGCTCCAGAAACAGCACGGGATCCTGGCTGTTGAGAGCGGTCTTCAGCAGGCCTTTCGCATCGGCCGGGTTCGACGGCACCACCACTCGCAGCCCGGGGAACTGCGCATACATGGAGTAGTAGCTGCCCGAGTGATGGGTTCCGGCCGAGTGGCCGATGCCGATGCAGCCCCGCAGCAGCACCGGCATCTTCAGCCGACCGCTGCTCATGTACTGCATCTTCGCGATCTGGTTGATGATCTCGCCGGCGCCATCCAGGATGAAGTCGGCAAACATGAAATCCACCACCGGCCGGGCGCCCGCCATCGCCGCGCCGCAGGCCAGGCCGATGAATCCCCGCTCGCAAATGGGCGTATCTCGCAGCCTCATCGGGCCATAAAGCTCATACAGACCCGCCGTGGTGGCGAAGTTTCCGCCGCGCTTCCCGATGCCCTCGCCGAGGACAAATATCTTCGGGTTCCTCGCCATCTCCTCGGTGAGCGCTTCGAGCGTGGCCTTCATGTAAGTCAGCTCGCGCGCGGGAGCCGGGAGACTCGCACCAGGGGCCGGGGTGGCGGCAGGGTCTCTGTCCCCTGAATCATCGGCATAAACATGCAGGGCGGCGGATTCCGCTGCCGGCAACGGGCTGGTTTCAGCAAACTGGTGCGCTGCCGCAACTTCCGCTGCCAGTTCGCGGTCAATGGCTTCCAACTCCGCCGCCTTGGCCAATCCATTCTCCAGCAGATGCTTTCTGAACCGCGCGATGGGACAGCGCGTTTTCCACTCGTCCACTTCCCCGCGCGTTCGGTAGGTAAAGTCTCCCATCCCCTCTGCGTGAGGCCGCGTGCGATAGGTCTTGCACTCAAGCAGGGTCGGACCGTCGCCGGCGCGCGCCCGGGCGATAGCCTCGCCGGCAGCGCCATGCACCGCGAACACATCGTTGCCATCCACCTCCACGCCCGGCAGCCCGTAGGCGGCGGCGCGCGACGCCACGCGGGGATTCCCCGCCACTTCGGCTAACGGCACTTCGGTGGCGTATTGGTTGTTCTCGCAGACAAACAACACCGGCAGCTTCCAAATGCCCGCCAGGTTCAGGCCTTCGTGAAACGCCCCGTTGTTGGACGCGCCATCGCCGAAGAAAGCCACCGCCACCCGGTCTGTCTTGAGCAGCCTGAAACTGTAGCCGGCGCCCACAGCTTGAAGGATGCACGGCCCGACAATGCCGCTGGTGCCAAGCAACCCGACCTCCGGCGCGAACAGGTGCATGCTACCCCCGCGCCCCCGCGAACATCCCGTCTGACGACCGTAGAGCTCGGCCAGAAGCTGGCGCGGCTCCAGCCCCTTGGCAAGCGCGTGCCCGTGGCCGCGATGCGTGCTGAACACCACATCATCCAGCCGCAACTGCGCGCACACTCCCGCGGCGACGGCTTCCTCGCCGATATACGTATGGCAGGCCCCATGCACCAACCCCTGCTGGTGCGACTTCACCAGGCGTTCCTCGCAAAGGCGGATGAGCTGCATGCGCCGGTAAAGCGCCAGCAGCTCCGAAGGTGCCGTGACGGAGCCACATTTGCCCGCCGGGATGCGGGCGGTGCGTTGTTGCCCTGACTCGATTTCCATTTCCCTTCAAGCCTAAAATTCGGTCTGGAACCGAGCCAGTTGTTTTCGCTAAGTTACCTCCGTTTTTGCGGGCCGCAGATCCCGGCGCCGGCCGCCAAAAAGCGGACGGATTCCGGCGAAAAGCAACTGTGCCGCCGGGATGGGCCTGATAAGAAGTCGTCGCTTGGCCAGGCCCAAGCGCATAGCCTCAATATGAAAGTCAATCTCGAAGGCCAGGTTGCCCTCGTCACCGGCGCCGCCCGCGGCATCGGCCAGACCATCGCGGACTCGCTGGCGGCCAACGGTGCGCGCGTCGTCTATGCCGATATAGACCTGGCGACAGCCCGGCAAGCCGCCGCAAAGTCCCCGGGTGCGCTGGCGTTGCACATGGACGTAACCGACGAGCGTGAAGTTGATGCGGCCATCGCCGAGGTGCTCAAGGAATGCGGACGGCTCGATATCCTCGTCAACAACGCCGGCGTCAACACGCTGGCCCATCGCGTCAACATAGATCAGTTCCCAACCGAGGAATGGGAGCGCATTCTGCGCGTGGACCTGACCGGACTGTTCAAAGTCAGCCGGGCGGGCGCCAGGCCCATGCTCGCCCAAAAGTCCGGCCGGATCATCAACATCGCTTCAGTGATGGGGCTCGTCCCGGCGCGATTGCAGTGTCCGTTTGTCGCCGCAAAGGCCGGCGTAGTCAACCTGACCAAGGCGATGGCGCTGGAGTTGGGCCCGCAGGGCGTGCTGACCAACTGTATCGCCCCGGGCTCCATCCTGACCGAAGGCACGCGCAAACTGTTCTACGGCGCGGACGGCAAATTCAGCGACCGGGTGCAAGCGATGCTGGCGCACATCCCCGTGGGCCGGCCCGGCACGTGCGCCGAAGTCGCCCATGTGGTCCTGTTCCTGGCGGCGCCTGAAAGCTCCTACATCAACGGCGCGGTGCTAACTGTGGACGGCGGCTGGCTCGCCGGCTACACCCGGGAGTTCTAACCTCGGAGGCGTTCTATGACCGACCTTAGCTTGCGGCAGATTCGCCGGCACCCCACGCCGCCGGGCCATATCACCCTTTGGTGGCTGGGCCAGGCCGGCTTCCTGGTCAAGACCCCGGGCGGCTGCGTGGTGGCGCTTGACCCCTACCTCACGAACTCCTGCAAAGCGATTGGGGACCACGACGGATTCAACTTCGATCGCCAGGTGCCGCCGCTCATGCCCCCCGAGGAACTGGCACAGGCGGATGCCCTGCTCTTCACGCATAGCCACCAGGACCATTGCGACCCCGAAACCGTCAGCGCCGCGCGCAAAGCCGGCGGGCACGGCCCTTACATCGCGCCTGCCGAAACCGTCGAGAAGCTGGCCGCCCTGGGGGCAGCCCCAGCCGAGCTAGTCATGGTCTGGCCCAACAAGACGCACGTTCTGGGCGACCTCCGCATTCGGGCCACATTTGCCATTCCCGGTGGCGGGGACGACCTCACCCACGTCGGCTACCTGCTCACACCCGCGAATGGCCCCACGGTCTATTTCACGGGCGACACCGGCTGGCACGATTTGCTTGCCGACGCCGTCGCCCCGCACAAACCCGACGTGCTCGTCACCGTCATCAACCCGGCCTTCCGGAACCTCTCCCCCGCCGAGGCCGCGTTGCTGGCCCGGCGGCTCGAGGCAAAAGCCGTCATTCCTTGCCACTACGACCTGTTCGCCGACAACTGCCTGCCCCCGGAAATCTTCCACACCAACCTCAAGCTGCAAGGCATTGGCGAGCGTTACCGCCAGTTGCGCCACGGCCAGCCCTTTGACTGGCCGGAATAGCCTCGCGGGGCACCGCCATGAAACGACCTGTTGCGCGTCCCACCCGCCCGCCCGACATGGCTTGGCTGCTGGACGTCACCGAGTCGCGCCAACCGCTCAACGACAACAGCCCCGTCTGGGTCAGGCATGCGGTGGTGCAGGAAGGGCCGCCCACCCCGCAGCCGGAACGCCATCCCTACTGCGAAATCAGCATGGTGATCGAGGGCGACGGCATCCTGCTGGTCGGGCGCGAACAGGTTTGGCGCTTGCCCGGCGACCTCCTGTTGCTGGGGCCGGGCATTCCCCACTGGGGACGCATCAAGACCTTCCCGCAGCGCTCCATCAGCGTCTATTTCCTCCCGGCCGTGGTCATTGACATGGACCCGGCGGGAGACGGCTTCCGCATCCTTCGCCGCTTCACGGTCAGGCAATCCCTCGCCCGGCGTCTGGTCCGGCCCTCGCGGCAGCTCCTGGCTCGGTTGCTGCCGATGTTCCAGGAACTGGTGACCGAGTCCGGCCAACAGCGCCTCGGACGCCAGGTCCGCTTGCGCACCCTGCTGATGGAAATACTCGTCCTGCTGGTGCGATGGGAAGAATCCCGCGGGGTCACGATTGGCGGCGACCGGGCGGACGTGGACTGGCAGCCGGTTCAGAAGACACTGGCCTACCTGCGCGACCATTACACCGACCCCATCTACGCCAAAGAGGTCGCCCGGGCCGCCGGCCTTAGCGAATCGCGCCTCAAGCGGCTCTTCCAGGGAGCTTTGGGCATTTCCTGGGTAAAATACCTCCAAGGCTACCGCATCCACCGCGCCGCCGCCCTCCTGAGCGAGTCCGCCTACAACGTCACCGACGCCGCCCTCGCCGTCGGGTTCGAAAGCCTCAGCCACTTCAACGCCACCTTCCTCTCTTTCATGGGCCTGTCCCCGAAACACTACGCGCGGCGGGCGCCAGCCAGGACCGTCGGCCAGCCTGCCCGGGCGGACCGTTCCATCCCATGCCCTACGGCTGGTAAGTAAACAGGGCGCTGGCCCTAGCCGCGCGATCGGCCTTCAACCGCACCCAGTGCGCCGAGTAACCTGCGGGAAACCGGTGATGCGCCGTCTGGCCGGGCTCGACTTCCAGCTTCAGGTATTCGCTCCACTCGCCGTTGGCGGCAAAGTCCACCTCGACGGTGAAGACAACCGGTTGCGCCGCCCGGTGCGAGAGCGCCAGCGATTTGGTCCGGTAACCAGCCATGAGGTAGGGATCGCTCGGCTCGCCTGCCGCCACGGCAGTGTCTTCCCACGGCCCGCCCACGCCGACGGGCGCGCCCATCCGCCAAAGGTCGTCCACCTCCCCCAGCCACACCGCGGACGTGCCGTCGGCCGACTTGTGACAGTGCTCGCCGGGCCTGGCGTCGGCGCGCACCCCCGTCAGGACAAGCAAGCCGCGCCAGGAGGCGAAGTCGCGGATGCGCTTGTTGTGCGTGGCAATGGGCCGCATGCGTTGAAACCCGCCCACGTCCGCGCGCGGCACCTCGTAGATCGTGCCGTGGACATTCAAGTGATTGCGCTCGGTCACGACTTCACGCAGGTCACGCGGCCAGCCAGTGGGAAAAGGGGCGTCATAGACGGCCGCAGTCCGGGGGAGCCGATACCGTCTGCCGCCCTCGGTGACAACCACCGAGGCGGCATCCACTTTGAAGCATGGCTTTGGGGCGTGCTGCTCGCGCAGAATCGTCTCCTTGCCCGCGTCGTTCAGAGGCAGGAACTCAAGCCGGCCATCCAGGAACCAACCCCGTTGCTCCTTCAGCAGCGCGCCTTCGTAAGTATCCGCCGCCAGAACAAGCCTGCGCGCGTCGCCGGCGTCGGGTTTCACCAGCCCATCAATGATCGGGCCGCGGTAATCCCGGTCAGCCAGGGCGGCGAACCGGGCCGGATCCGCGCGGCGCGCCGGGTTGCCGAGGCGGAAGAAGGCGCTGGCGCTGCGGGCGGCGTGCACGGCTTTCACGCGCACCCACCGAGCCTTGAGTTCGCGGCTCAGCACGCGGAAGGCGTAGCCGTTGGCAGGCACGGACACGCTGGCCACGGACCGCCACTTGCCGCGGCCGTCCCGGTCGGTTTCCACCGTAAAAGTCACCGCGGTGTCTGAGCGGTGCTTCAGATGCAGCGTTCCTTCGCTAAAGCCGGCCACCAGGAACGGCGCGGAAGTCTCCCCGGTCTTGAGGTCGTCATTCAGCCAGGGACCGCCCCAGCCGACAGGCGCGCCGAGTTGCTCCAGATCGGACCAACTCCCGAACCAAAGCGCGGAGTGAGACTGGCCCGCCAGTTCATTCTGCATGATCGAGGCATCGTCGCGGGCCATGACGATCCGCCCGCGCCAGGCGCAGTAATCCGCCGGCATGCGCGTGTAGGTGGAGATGGCCCTGAGCCCGCCGTAGTTGGCGACGGAGAAGGACCTGGGGAAATCATAGAACAGCCCGTGCATGTGGGCGAGCCAGCGGCCCTCCGTGACCTCGCGGATGCGGGGCCATTCGGTAAACCAGCCGTGGAGTGCATCCTGGGTATAGCTGCCCTTGGGCAGGCGGAAAGTGTGCCATTGCCCGCGCTCCCGCAGTTTGAGGATTACCGAACGCTTGTCCCACCCCAGCGCCCACAGGCGGTCGTCGCCCGGTGCCGCCCCGCGCAGGCCGCCCGGACCGGCGACCTCGGTGAAAGGCGCGCGCTCGATCACCTGCCAGTCCCGATTCCAATCCCGGCCGTCCGTTTCCGCCAGGCAGCCGGCGGGGCCCTCGAAACTCGGGTCTTTGGCGTAGCTCCACCCGCGCTCGCCGTTGTTGGCCACGATGAGCTTGCCCGCGCTGGTGCCGGTCCCTTTGCCGTGGGACCCGGGATAAGGGCCGCCGAGCAGGCCGTAAAGCTTGTTCACCGCCAGCGTGTTCACGTCCACCTCGTACAACTCGCGTTCCATGCCGACGAAATACACCTTGGCGGCGGGGGCGACGAGGTGCCGGGCGTTGCCCGTGATGCGCAGGGGCATGCGGGACGGGGCCACCGTGCGCACCTTGCCGGTCTCGTCAATAAAGTGCGGCCCGATGATAAGCTGCCTGGACTCGGGGTGGATCATGCGGTTGGCGTGGGTGCCGCCCACGCTTTCGGGCCGCATCTCCAACTTCAAGTTCTTGTCCACCGTGTAGAGTTTGTCCTGGCTCCCTTCGGGGCAATGGGGCGGATAGGTGATGAACCAGAGCTTGTCCGCCCAGGGCACCACCGCGCCAATGCCGCACTCGCCGTATGTATTAAACACCGCAAGGTGCGGGTATATGCCGCTAATGCACACGACCTTGTCCTCCAGCGATGGCGGCCAGACCTGCGCGACAGCGGTGGACGGGGCAACGGGAGCCGCGGCTTGGGCACCCACCGCCAGCGCGCTTAGGCCGGCAAGCAACAAGGAACGAGGGCTGAGCATGGCCAAGTCTCTAACACACCTCATTCCGCCAAGGCAATGGACAATGCGCCGCCAGTGCGTATGCATGAAGGCGCGCTCATGCGCCGCGGCCTGTCCCGTTTCCGCGGCTCAGCCGTGCCAAAACCATAGTGGCAAGCTGACTCCTCCGTCGTTCCTCCGTTCCTCCTCCGTTCCTCCTCCGTCCCAGGCGATCGGAGGTGGGACGGAGGAGCAACGGAGGAAGGACGGAGGAACGACGGCGGTGCCACGGCCAAAGGAGGGGGTATGGTGAGGGGGGCATTAGACTCACGTCGTTTCCAACGGGTCGGGATGTCGGGGCCTCAAACCCGTCGGGGAATTGGGTTGATGCCTACCGCCCTGATCGAGGACAGAATACGGATTGCGGCGGCCCGCACGGCAGTGTAGAAGTGCAGTTATGAATTGCCATCCAGGTCGCGACGGCAAGCAAGACCAGGCAAACCGATTGGTATCGGCCGGAGTTGCCCGCCGTTCTTTCCTGACTTGGGGACCGTGGCCGGAAAGGCGGCAATGCGCCGGTCCAAACCGCAAAGGCTCACCTGAACACGCATGACTAACCGAAGGAGAACAGACATGATCACCAACATTTCACGCAGATGTTTCCTCAAATCAACCGCCGCGGGGGCGGTGTCGGCGGGCGCGCTGGCCGCACTGGCCGAGCGGTTGGCCGCCATGAGCGCCCCGCCCGCGCTGGGGCCGAAGTCCAAGGTGCGCATCGGCAAGCTTTATCTCGGTCGCGAGCATCCGGGCTGGCCGACCTCGAAGGTGGACCTCAACGCTGACATGCGGCGCTTCGAGGCGCAACTTGCCAAGCTGGGCGCGGGCCTGGCGGACGTGGAGTTCGTGGAAGGCGGCCTGATTGCCAACGACGCGCAGTTGGCGGCGGCGAAGGCGAAGTTTAAGGGCGTGAGCGGCATTCTGGCCATTCACCTGACGATGGGAATCGGGGGGCAATTACAGAGTCTGTTTGAGCTAGGCATACCGATTATGTTGTTTGCGCTGCCCTACAGCGGCCATGAGTGGCATACGATGGCGGGCTGGCAGCGGCAGGGCAAGCTGATCGAGGTGTTTCCCAGCAGCCGCTACGAAGACGTGCTGACGGCCATCCGGCCTTTCCGGGCGATTCACCGGCTTAAGGAGGCGCGCGTGTTGAACGTGAGCAACGGGCCTGCCGATGCCGTTTATTGCCAGGCGCTCAATGAGAAGTTCGGCACGGAGATCATCTCGCTGCTGCTGCCGGACCTCCAGAAAGCTTACGAAGCCGCCGACCGCGGCGAGGCGATGGCCGACATGCGCCGGTGGATCAAGGAAGCGAAGAAGATCGTGGAGCCGACCCGGGAGGAGATTCTCAAGTCCTCGGTGATGTACATCGCGATGCGCGACCTGCTGGCGCAGCATGGCGCGGTGGCGATTACCATGAACTGCCTGGGAATGGGCTTGATGGACCGCGGCATGGGGTATCCCTGCCTCGGGTTTGTGCGCTTCAACAACATGGGGCTGGGCGGCGTCTGCGAAGCCGACCTCAAGTCCACCATGACGCACCTCATCTTCTCCTATCTCGTGGGCAAGCCGGGCTTTGTGACCGACCCGGTGTTTGATGAGTCGAACAGCACCATCATCCACGCCCATTGCGTCGCCGCCACGCAGATGCTGGGGCCGGGCACTTCGGCCTCGCCGTACCACATCCGCAGTCACCTGGAAGATGGCAGGGGCGCATCGCTGATGGTGAAGCTGCCGATCAAGCAGAAAGTATCCATGGCGCGGCTCCTGGGCACCGACAAGATGCTCTTCTCTACTGGCGACGCCGTGGATAGCCCGTTCGTCGAGCGCGGCTGCCGCACCAAGTTGACGGTGAAAGTGGAGCACCTCGAGAAGTTCCTGGAGAACTGGTCGTCCGGGTTGCATCGGGTGATCTTCTACGGCGATCACCGCCGGGACATCCAGCGGTACTGCCGCTTTGCGCAACTCCGCCTCATCCACGAAGGAACGGACGAGCCGCAAAAGGTGGATGGGCTGGACTGGGATCCGCACGTGCACGCGTAACCCTGGCGAGCGGCCGGGGGCCTCCCGGCGTTGCGAGGGCCGCGGTTGCGGGATCGAGGGCTGGAGTTTTATTCGGGGCTTGGGCCCGGGTCGCACTCGACCTTCATGGAGTAGTCCCACTGGTCGAAGTAAAGGTTGCGGCCATCCACCTCGACTTCGCCGCGTTGGAGGTCGGCGGGTTCGGAGCGCAGCGACTGCTTCGGGGGAACAAAGTCGCGGCCCCAGTCGAGGTTGAAGATCGTGCGGTAACTGTCCTGGTGGCCGCAGTAGAAGTCGGCGATTCTCGGGTCGTCAGACTTCTGCACGCCGTAGGCGACGTCGGCGGGCAGCCAGCCCCAGGGAGCAATATAGATTTCGGCCCAGTCGTGCATGCCCCAGGTGGTCGTGGGCTTGGTTTCCAGGCCGCTTTGCCAGCGGGCCGGAATGCCGGCAATGCGGCAGAGCGTGACGAACACCGACGCCTGCACGCCGCAATCGCCCCGCCCGGCGGCGAAGCCCTTGCGGGCAAAGGACGGAATGATGCAGTACTCGTCTTCGGCGTTCCATTTGATGTTGGCGCTGACCCAGCGGAAGATCCGGCGAGCCTTGGCCAGCGGGTTGGTCTCGCCGCCAACGATTCGGGCGGCTTGGCGGCGCAGCGCGGGAGTGAAAACAATGTGCGGCTGCCGTTCACCCAGGCAGGCGCCGTTCCAGTCCGCCGGCAGAGGCTGCACTTTCGCCTCCTCCAGCCGGGGGTAGTAGGCGAAGCAGGTGTACTCGAAGACCTCCTTGAACTCCATTGCCTGGGACGGGTCGGCGACTTGCTGCTCCATATAGATCGTACGCTGCGGGGCGCCGCCGACCGGGTTGCCGTCAATGGCATTGGGCGCGATCAGCTTGGGCTCGGGCGAGGCGCTAACGAGCTGCACGTCGCGCTGCTGGCGGTATTCCTGCGGAAAAGGCAGCCACACCCGCACCTGCGAGCCGGCTTTGACGCCCGGGGTGTTGGGCCGGAGGGTGAGGGTGAACGTGATGCGATGGCGCACGGGATGGACCTCGACCTGGCCGGTGCGCTCGGCTTCCTCGACAATGGCCCGGAGGTGGTCGGTTAGCTGCCATTTCGGCGCCGCAGGCGCCTTGCCGGCCTTGGCGCGGCGGGCTTTGGCTTCCGCACAGAAGAGGAAAATGTTCTGCGGCTCGCGCCGGAAGTAGAGTTTCTTGCCGTCAATGACCCGGTAGCGGGCGGAGCTGTCCCTGGCCCAGCGCTCGACTTCCCGGGCCGTGGCGTCAGGGACTGACCTCCTGACCTTCGCGAGCAGGCCGGGCGCATCGAGGGAGTATTCGACGCGCGTGCGCCGGATGATCTCCAGAACCTCGCTCCGGGCGCGGCGGGCTTCGGCATCACCCGGGCGATCTGTGCTGCGGAGGAGCGTCTCGGCCTTCTGGAACTTGCCGGAGTCCATCAGGGCCAGGGCTTTGCGCACCACCGGGTCTTTGGAGGTAAAGGCGGCGGAGGCGGCGGGCGGTTCACCGGCCAGGGCGGCGGGCAACGGGTCCGTGATCGAAAACATCAGGGAGACGGTCAGAAGAACAATCGCTCTCATATTGGTGCTGGGCTCGCTCATTATCATCATGTCCGAAACCGGCGCTAATATGCGACGGGCTGCTTCAGGGTCAAGCCAATAGGGGGCCGCGTTCGTTGCTTCCCAGACTCGACCTGCGGCCAACATTCGGGTATATGACTTATTCGAGCCAGATGACTATGGAAACGAACAAGGTCTTTTGGGGGATGTTATTCCGGCGGCAATGCCTGGTGCCGACGCTGCGCGGCTGGTTCCTGCTGGTCCTGAGTGTCGCCGCCCTGATTGTTGTCGCGGTCCGCGAAGCCTACCCATTTCTGGCGGTTAACGATCCTGTGCCGGGTGGAATCCTGGTCGTCGAGGGATGGGCGCCCGATTACACGCTCCAGGCGGCCATTGCCGAGTTCAGGCGGAACCACTACACGAAGCTGTTTGTCACCGGTATTCCGTTGGAGCAGGGCGCGCCGTTGTCCGAATACACGAACTACGCCAACCTCGGCGCGGCCACTCTGATCAAGTTGGGCATGGCCACCAATGACGTTCAGGCCGTGCCGACCCCGCTGACTCGGCGGGACCGCACCTACGCCATGGCGCTCAGCTTGAAGGCCCGCCTGGTTGAGCAGCAGATGTTTCCCGCCCGGGTGAACGTGGTTAGCGTAGGCCCGCACGCGCGCCGCACGCGGCTGCTGTTTGAAAAGGCGCTGGGACGCGGCTGCACGGTCGGGGTGCTGGCAATTCCAGAGACGCAATACGACGAGCGGCATTGGTGGCAATCCAGCCAGGGCGTTCGCATTGTCATCGGTGAAATGCTGGCCTACGGGTACGCGCGCCTCCTCTTTCGCCCGCCCGCGGAATAAGGCGGATTGGCGGCCTCCCGGCGACACGCGGCCGAATGCGCGTCGGCCTTGCTCCTCGCTCATCTGACCCGGGCTGTCATCCACAGGCCCGCCAGGCCGAAGGACATGTTGGGGAACCACGCCGCCAGCCACGGCTCGATTCGCCCGCTGGTCCCCAGCGCCAGCCCAACCTGCTGCAGGACGAAATATCCAAAGCAAATGACGATGCTGCTTGCCACCCCCACATACACATTGCGCCGCCCGCCGGACGCCCCGAACGGAATCGCCACGAGCACCACCACCACGCAGGTCCAGGGCGCAGCCAGGCGTCCCTGCAGCTTGGTGTGCAGCCAATACCAGTCAGAACGCGAGGGGTGGGGGTGCAACCGCAGATAGTTGAGAATATCTTCGATGGGCACATCCGCCTTCTTGGCGGCACGCAGAGACATGCTGTCCCGGATCTTGATCTCGCTGTTGATCTCTTCCAGCGTCTCCAGGAATTCCGGGACCGCGAGCACGTTGGTCCGCAGAGATGGGATTGGCGGCGCGTTGGTGTCTGGGGCCTCCTTGAGCACCAGCACGTTGTAGAAGGTCCACACCCCGTCCACCTGCCGCGCCCGCTCCGCCCGCAGTTCCCAGGGCTTGGAACCGCCCGACTCGACAGGATACACCCCCGGCTCGATCATCTCCCCGCTCTCGGAATTGTACGCGCCGATGCGCCAGCGGCGGCCGTCGCGCGTATTCTCGAAGTATAGATTGCGGTATTCATTGCGGCCCGGTGCATTCGGATTGAATGGCTGGTGGCGCTTGAGAATCGCTTGCGACTTCTCTTCTGCCTGTGGCACCAGCAGCTCGTTGGCGAGGAACAAGACCAGACTCATGACAAGTCCCACCCCGAGGTAAGGCAGCGCCAGGCGCCACAAGCTCACACCCGCGGCGCGGATGGCGGTGATTTCCTGGTGCCGCGCGTGGTTGGTCAGCGCATACAGGAGCGCCAGCAACAGCGCGATCGGCAGCACCAGCACAAGAAACTCCGGCAGCACCACCAGGTAGTAGTCCACGATGTCGCGCACTCCCAGCCCCGCCTTCTGGAAGTCCTCCAGCGTCACAAACAGGTCGGACGTGATCCAGAACAGCAGGAACCCGCACAGGCAATAGCCCAGCGGGACCAGCAATTCGCGCAACAAGTACCTGTCCAGCAGCCGCATTTCGTCGCAGCCTAACCACCGGTCCCGCCCAAAGCAAGCGGCGGCGCCCCGCTGTGCCGGCGGAGGCCGGGCGAATCCCGGCGTTGCGGCTGGCTGGGAAAACGGGTATGAAGGAACGCGCGGAATGAAGAAAGTCCTCATCAACCTGCTGTGGGTGCTGCTGGCACTGGCCGGCGCGTGGGCCTACGCAACGCTCGCGCTCCACCGCGGCGAGCACCTCAACTCCGCCTACCTCCTCGTCGCCGCCCTGTGCACCTACGCCATCGGCTACCGGTTCTACTCGAAGTGGCTGGCGGCGCGCGTGCTGATGCTCGACGACCGCCGCGCCACCCCGTGCGAGGTGCATGATGACGGCAAGGATTTCGTGAAGACGAACAAATGGATCGTCTTCGGGCACCACTTCGCCGCCATTTCGGGGCCGGGACCGCTGGTCGGACCGGTGTTGGCGGCGCAATTCGGCTACTTGCCGGGCACGCTGTGGATTCTGATTGGCGTGGTGCTCGGGGGTGCGGTGCAGGACTTTGTCATCCTGTTCTGCTCGATCCGGCGCGACGGCAAGTCGCTGGCGCAGATGATCCGTGATGAGTTGGGCACGGCGGCTGGCGCGGTGGCGGTGGTGGCCATCATCGCAATTCTGATCATCCTGCTGGCGGTGCTGGCCCTGGTGGTCGTCAATGCCCTGGGCGAGAGCCCGTGGGGCATCTTCACGGTCGGGGCGACCATCCCGATCGCGATGTTCATGGGCGGCTACCTGCGATTCTGGCGTGTGGGGCGCATCCGCGAAGTAACCGTGATCGGCGTCGTGCTGCTGTTGCTGGCGGTCTGGGGCGGGCAATATGTCTATCATCACCCGGCGCTGGCCCGGCTGTTCAGCCTGGGCAAGGAGCCCATTGCCTGGAGCATCATTCTCTACGGATTGGCGGCGAGCGTGCTGCCGGTGTGGCTGCTGCTGGCGCCGCGCGATTACCTCAGCACGTTTATGAAGCTGGGCACGATCTTCGCGCTCGCGTGCGGGGTGCTGCTGGTGTTGCCCAACCTGAGCATGCCGGCTTTCAACAGGTTCGTGGAAGGCACGGGCCCGGTGGTGCCGGGAGGGGTGTTTCCGTTCTGCTTTATCACGATTGCGTGCGGCGCGATTTCCGGCTTTCACACGCTGATAGCCAGTGGCATCACCCCCAAGATCATTACCCGGGAGAGCTATGCGCGGCCGGTGGGCTACGGCGCTATGTGCCTCGAATCCCTGGTCGCCATGATGGCCATGATCGCGGCCTGCACCCTGCAACCCGGTGTGTATTTCAGCATGAATGTGGACGTTGGGGACATGCCGGTGGCGGCCAAAGTGGTGGCCACGACCGCGAAGATCACCAGCGAGGGATTTCCGGTGACGGCCGACCGGATGACGAGCCTGGCCGCCGCGGTGGGCGAGCCCAGCCTTGTCGGCAAGACCGGCGGCGCCGTGACGCTGGCCGTGGGCATGGCGGAGATCTTCTCGCGGGTCACGCAGGGCCGTTGGCTCGATCTGTGGTACCACTTCGCGATCATGTTCGAGGCGCTGTTCATCCTGACGACCATTGACGCCGGAACGCGCGTCGGCCGCTACCTCTTGCAGGACGCCCTTGGGCACGTCTGGAAACCGTTGCGCCAAACCGGCCATTTCGGGGCCAACCTGCTGGCCAGTGGCGGCATGGTGCTGGGCTGGGGCTTCTTCCTGATTATGGGGGTGCGCGACCCGGAGGGCGGCGTCAAGGCGCTGTGGCCGATCTTCGGCATCTCCAACCAGATGCTCGCCGGCATTGCCCTGTGCCTGGCCACGACCGTCCTCTTGAAAATGGCCCTCAAGAACGGCGCGGCTGCGTCGCGGTCTGCGGCGCTGGCGTTGACCACGCTGGTGCCCCTGGTGTGGCTGCTCAGCGTCACCTTTACCGCGGGCGCGCAAAAGGTCGGGCACTCCAACCCGGGCATCGGCTTTCTGGCGGCCAACCGCGTGTTACAGGCGCAGGCCCCGAAGCTGCAAGAGGCCCTGGCTGCCGCCGAAGCCGCCGGCGAACAGACCGCCATCGCCAGGGCGCAGAAGGCCGTGCGCCTCAACCGCGTCAAGCGGTTCAACAACACCGTGGACGCAACGGCTACCGCCCTCTTTATGTTGCTGGTGACCGTCATCGTCGCGCTGAGCGTGCGCGAATGGGTCTTGCTCCTGCGACGACGGAAGCCAGCCGTGCTCAGCGAGACCGAGCCGGTATGGCTCCCGGCTTACGCGCTGACCGAATCCCGCTCACTGAAATTGGCCGGCGCGGGCGCGCTGGCCTTGGCGCTGGCCAAAGAGTTATCGGGGGAGGCGGATCTGGAGCGGACCCGCCAAAACGCGCTGGCCTGTGAGTCTATCGAGGCAAAGTGCCCGGGGCACGCCAACAGCCTCCAGCCGGGCAAGACGGAGGTGCAGATCTATCTCGAGTTCTCGGAAAAGCGATTCCGCGGCGTCCGGCGGTGCTGTTGAGCCCACCGGCAGAACTACGCAATGCAGCGCATTGGTCTATTCGGCGGTTCGTTCGACCCGGTTCACCTGGGCCACTTGCTGGTGGCGCAGGCGGCGCGGGAAGAGCTGAACCTGGATCGGTTGTTCTTCATCCCGGCGGCGCAATCCCCGTTCAAGCCGGATGCCCAGCCGACCCCGGCCCCGGAGCGGTTGCGCTTGCTGCGCCTGGCCCTGGCCGGCCAGACCGGGTGCGAGATTGACGACCAGGAAATTCAACGCGGCAGCGTATCCTACACCATTGACACCGTGCGCGACTACGCGCGCCGATTCCCGGGTGCGCAGCTTTTCTGGCTGGTTGGCGCCGATCACCTGGCGCAGTTGCCCGAATGGCGCTCGGCCGCAGAATTGGCTCGGCTGACGGAGTTTGCGGTCATCCCCCGGCCCGGGCAGACAGCGCGGCAATTCCCCGCGCCGTTTCGCGGGCACTGGCTGACGGGCTTTCCGCTGGGCGTTTCCTCATCCCAGATTCGGGCGCGGGTGAAAGCCGGCCTGCCCATCGCGCACCTGGTGCCGGGAAACGTCGCCGAGGCGATCCACAATAATCGGCTTTATCTTTGAGCCAGGCCGGGCGACTATTGCCAAAGATGGATTCAAGAAAACTGGCGCTGCTTTGCCGCGAACTGGCAGACAATAAGAAGGCGGAGAACATCACGATCCTGGATGTGCGCGAGCTCTCGTCGGTCACGGACTACTTCGTGATTGCCAGCGGCACGAGCGAGCCTCACTTGCGGGCGATTGTAGATGAGATCAGTGACCGATTGCGCGAGGACCACGGCCTGCGCCCAAACGCCATTGACGGGACGTTCCGTGCGGCGTGGGTCGTGCTGGACTACTTCGATGTCATCGTCCACGCAATGCGCCCCGACGTGCGCGAGCGTTATGACCTGGAGACACTCTGGGGGGACGCCCCCCGGCTCAAACCGAGAAGGCGGGCGGCCCCAAAGGCGTAGCCCCCGTGCTGAGCGCCCGGCGGGCGCTACGTCGTCTTGGGCGGCGTTTCGTCCGAAATCTTGATGATTTCGTCCAGCACCTGTCGGAACTCCTCCAACCCCGGCGCTGGGATAATGATCGTATCGCGACGGCCGCCGACATCCTCGGTAATGCGCAGAAAGCGCCCGCGCGCGTTTTCCTTGAGGGCCAGGACAAATGTCTTCCGCTCGATCTGAATCTTGGATGATTTCAGAGTGTCCTCATTCACCGGCGGCCGAGGAAGACGGTGAGCACGCTCGCCGTGAGACGGATTGCTGCTCAGCGACAGTGGATCGTTCGAGATCATATATTTTTCCCTTTCTGGGCGCCGCGCAGGCAGCCCAAGTTAATTTATCTAACACTAAGAGTAAGGTCAGCGACAATACAAGTTTGTCAACTCCCCCCTCGGCATTCTACCGCAGCGTGAACTTCATCGCGCTCACGAAGCGGGTCGGGTCCGAAGGATTGGCCGCGCGCCATAGATAGACGCCTAGCCCGGCGACCAGCAGCAGATTAACCACTTGGGATACCCCATGCCAAGTCCTAAAAGAGCGGCCAGCCGTCTCGCGAAGTTCCGGCCGGGTGTGGATCCCATAACTTGTGGCATGGAGCGCTTTGAGCTTGGGCTGAAGCCAGCCGCCGCCCAGCAGGGCCGCCGCGCACAGCCCAATCAGCAGGCCGGCCTGGAGCTTCCGCGGGTGCTTGCCGAGGTAGAGCCATTCCGCCAGCAGGTGCGCCACCGCCACAGCGGCGCAGACAATCTGGAAATTATAATAGCGCGCGATGAATATCTGCGCGATGGCCCCTGAGAAATAGGGATAACTCTTCGCCCCCAGCAGGTTCTTCATCTCCTCCGAAAACGGGGCCAGGCCCGCTCCAAACGTGAAGAAAACCGCGGCCCCAAGCCACACTCCTGCGTTCAGAATGCCCACGAATCTTAAGAACCCAATCACGGCGCTACCGTAAGAAACCGCGTCCGCAATGCCAAGCTTTTTGACGACCGAATGAAATGGGATTGGCGCTCCCGCAGGGTGGCATCTCATTTGCGCCCAGGTGGGAGCCAATCCGAGCCATTCTGTCCACACCGCGGCAACAGCCTGTCTGCACGGCGCTTCCCCCCTCTCTTCGCCCACGCCCCAGCGTGTCCACCCCGTCCCAGGACAGGAGGGCACGGAGACTCACACCTCCTTTGGCCGCTGGAGGGAAGGCAGGGGCAACCGGGGCCAAGCTGGCAGGGAAAGTCACTCGTTGATTCCCCACCACTGGTGAGGGTCGGTCCGGCTCAGCATATCTTCGAGCACTGTGGAGGATTGGTGCGCGCGTTTATTGATTTCTTGCACGGCCGAATCCAATTCGCTTTCGAGCGGTTCGGAGAAGCCATAGAGCAGATCCACGCCCGCGATCGCGGCTACCTGCTGCATATAGGCGGCGACCGGGTTTGCACTGCCCCGGCTGGCCTCCTCAGGATCCAGCAGCACCCCCAGGGCATACGCCCGCCGCTGCCGGGGGCGCAGCCAGCGGTTAAGCCACGTCTGGACGGTCGGCGGCAATGCGCTGCGGCCGTGCACGGACAGAATAACGACATCGGCGGCGGCGGCCTCCACAGCCGCCTGCTCGTGCAGTAGAGAATCGGCAAGCAATTCAATCCGCCACAGCTTCGTGCTCAACCTGGCACCACTGGGAAGGTGCTCCGGGAGGCGGTCCAGCGAACGCCTTGCCCGCAATCCAGTGCCGTAATCCTCATACAGAATCAAAACCTCCACCTGCGGCGCCAGGGGAAGCTGCCCCACCGCGGGTGGATAAGACTGTGGCTGGAAGCTGGTCTGCATCGCCCATAGTTTACGCCAGCATCGGCGGAAGGGCTATCGGGCGAGCGGATGATTCTCTCTCAGCAATTACCTTACCCCGTGTAAGGGAATGGAGCGCAACGCTCGCAGCGGCGGGGCTGGGGCAGCCGGGCAAACGGCAGCTCGATTAAGGGCTTAGCTGCACCCGGTAGAATGCCGCGGCTCCGCCCGGGGACAGAACCGGCCACTCGGCCACGGCATTTGAGGTGGTGATCGAGGCGACCGGCTTGAATCCGTTGGCAAGATTGGTTGTGGCCAACACGTCATACCGCTGACCCGGAATGGAAGCCCACGAGAGCGTCAAGGGCGAACCGCCAATGCGGAGCATGAAGGAAGGAACCAGGCGAATCAAAACAGTCTCTGTCTGGTATTGATTCTCGTCCGTGTCTGTCACCAGGGCGTAGAAAGGATGCAAGCCCAGGCCCAAAGTGGCCGAAGGGGCAGTGAAGACGGTCGAGACCTGGTTGGAAATCACGCCGACCGCCCCCCCGGTGCTGAACAGCTCGAGGCGCGAGACATTCGTGGCATCGGCCGTCACCGAGAACCGCAGCGGCATATCGAGCGTCACATTTGTGCCGGCCAGCAGCGGAGTGAGCGTGGCCGCCAGAGAAGTGTTCTGAATCCGCACGGTCCGTGCGACCCGGGTTTGCGTGCGGACGCTCGTGCCCTCGTAGGCAACCGCCGTCAGTTGGTGCCAGCCGTCAGGCACCCGGGTGGTGTCGAAGGCAAAGCTCACCGGCAGAGCAGCGGCCCCCGCGCTGACATACAGATGGTTGCGCGGCCGCAGGTCATTGAGGTTGGCCTGGAGATAATTGGTCCCCGACGGCAGAGCCAGGAGGTTGGTCGAGGCGGTGAACGCCACTTGAATCTGCGAGGCAGGCCAGCCGGGCGAGCGGGCGTACAGCTTGAACTCCGCCGCCACGATGCCGCAGTAAGTGTCGTCGGCAAAGTCCGCCGCAAGCACGCCGTCGGAGGATTGCAGCGCGGGCGTCGCCTTGACCAGGTTGACCAGATTCGAGACCAGCGTGGCAATACTGTCGCCAGAGGCGGCATTGGTCACGCTGACGCTGACGGATTCGCCGTTGGTCTTGATGAAGTCGAGCTGAAGCCAGTCCCCGGCGACGGGGGTGTTGCTGGCCAGCAGACTTAGCCAACCGGTGGCGGTGGTGTCAAGGAAAGTGGCGCGGGCGGGCGTCAACCGGGTTGTCAATTGCGCCGCGGAGCCAATGGCGGCGCCGGCGCTCAACGTGACGTTGGTGCCCGGCAGCAGCGCTTCGAGTGATTGCAGCTCCAACCGGTCGCCCACTGGCCACGCCTGCACGCGCGTCGAGTTGGTCTCCGCATTTAACACGGCAGCCAGGTCGGCAACGACCGACGCGACGGTCGCATTGGCAGGCACGGTGTAATTGAGGGTGACGCCGTTGAGGGTCACGGCCAGGTCATTGCCTGCGGACGGCGGCAGGTTGGTCATGGTTTGGACAAAGGTGCCATCCACGAAGAGATCCACCTGGCTGAGCGGCAGGTTGGTATCGGCGGCGAAGAAACTCGGAGTGAGCGTCGCTTCGCCGCTGAGCAGGGCGCCATTGGTCAGCGAACTCCAGTCGGCCGTGCCCCGGCGCGCAAACGGCGCAGAGAGCGGCTCGCCCACCAGCAAACCCTGGTAAGGATTGAGCAGACTCTGGTAATAGGCCTCGGCGAGGCAAAAGCCGCGCTGCTGGTAGAAGTAGTTGCGCGGGTCGGGGAATTTCTGCGTGTAGGCGCAAGGTTCCACCACGGTGCCGTAGCTCCCGGCGGCGCCCGCGTTAAGGAAGGCCAGCAGGGCGGTCTGGCCGGCTCTATCCTCAAAAATCTTGCCGCCATTGGAGGTGAGATTGTCGCCCATTGCTCCGGGCACAAAAGCGTTTGTCCGCAGAGCGAGGCCTGTCAACCCCGTCTGCAGCCCAAAGAGGTTCGTGAACAAGGTTGAGCTGGTGTTGGTCCGAATGAGGGTGCTCTCGCCCCAAACGCGGCTGTCAAAGATGGCGTTGTCGAACACCATATAGCGGATATTGCGAGCCGAGTTGCCACTCTTGGCCAGATAGACGGCCTGGGTGGGAAATGTGCTGTCGCTGGCCACCCCGCGGCTGAGGATGCTGTCGGCGGCGACCAGGTTGCTGGCCGTAAGCATCATAGCAAGAAACGCGTTGGTCGGCGCGGTGTCGGGCGGAGCCTCGCGGATCGGCATTTCGCTGAAGGCGTAGCTGTTGGAGGAGGCGTCGGGCAGCCCACAGCAGGCAGGCAAACACACGAGCGGCGGCGCGGTATCCCGCTTGAACCCGTAGAAAAGCGCCGAGGTCGTGCTGTTCTGAGTCCGGAACGAGTCATTATCCAGCACCCGGTAAGGGATGTCCATGGAGAGGAGTATGTACTCCGCCTGGTTGGTCAGTCCGCGGGCGGCGATCGCGGCCAGCAAAGGATCGCGCAAGAACGTCTCGAAGTTGGCGCGCGTCCACGTGTTGGTCAGCGCGGTCCAGCCCTCTATCCGCCAGAGGTTCTGCGGCGGGACGCCCCGCTGCTCGCAGTAATGATTAGCGAGTTGCACCGAGTTGGCGCTGTTTTGGTTGACGACGACGATGACGTTGAAGCCGCTGCCTCCCGCCCAAAGCGTTCCGGCAGTCAACGCTGCGGCGCAGCCCGACAATAGTCCCGCAAGCAGTCGCATAGTAACAAGGTTAACCAAATCGCCTGCCGAGTAAAGGCATTCAAATCCGGCGCGCTGTCGAACCAGTCTCCGTCTGGACCTGATGCTCAGGCCAATAGCTGCTGGTTGAGCACGGTTCGGATCATGGACCGCCGCCAGCGCCCGTTGTGGCCCCAACGCAGGTTTTTAGCGCCGCGCGACGAAACGGCGGAGGCGGGTCAGGGCCTCTTTGATGTTGTCCAGGCTGGTGGCGTAGGCGCAGCGGACGAAGCCTTCACCACAGGCTCCGAAGGCCGTCCCGGGCACCACCGCCACTTTCTCCTCGCGCAGCAGCGCCAGAGAAAAGTCTTTGGCCGAGAGTCCAAACCTGGCCACGCTGGGGAACGCATAGAACGCTCCCAGCGGACGCGAGCACTCCAGGCCCATGTCGGCGAAGGCGCTGGCGATGAAGTTACGGCGCCGCCGGTATTCGTTCACCATCTCGCCGATGTCGGTCTTGGGGCGCGCCAGGGCCTCGAGCGCGGCCTTCTGGCTCAAAGACGGGGCGCACAGCATCGTGTATTGGTGAATCTTCATCATCGCGTCAATCAACTCGGTGGGGCCGCAGGCGTAGCCCAGCCGGAACCCGGTCATAGCCCAGGCCTTCGAGAACCCATGCAGGAAGATCGTGCGGTCGCGCATCCCCGGCACGCTGACCACGCTGGTGTGTGGCGCGTCGTAGGTCAGTTCGGCGTAAATCTCGTCCGTAATGACGATCAGATCTCGCTCGCGGGCAAAGGCCGCGATGTCCTCCAGATCCGTCCGGCTCATGACGGCGCCGGTTGGATTGTTTGGGAAGTTGAGCATCAGGACCTTCGTGCGCGGAGTGACCGCGGCTTCGAGCATAGCGCGGGTGAGGCGGAAGCCGTTCTCGGCGCGCGTCTCGACGGCGACGGGCACGCCGTGCGCGAAAAGGATCGAGGCGCGGTAGGAAACGTAGCAGGGCTCGTGGTAAAGAACTTCATCGCCCGGGTTGAGCAGCGCGCGCAGGGCCAGGTCCAGCGCCTCGCTGACGCCGACGGTCACGAGCACCTCGTTCTCCGGGTTATACTCGGCGCCAAAGGTCTTGCCGACGTAGCGCGCCAGCGCCCGGCGCAATTCGGGGTAGCCGAGGTTGCTGGTGTAATGGGTCGCACCGCGTTCGAGTGCGAAGACAGTGGACTCGCGGACGTGCCAGGGCGTGTCGAAGTCAGGCTCGCCGATGCCCAGGCTGATCACGTCCTTCACCGTGGTGACCAGGTCGAAAAAGTCACGGATACCCGAGCGCGGGATGTCGCGGACGGTCGCGTTGAGGCGATTACGGAGTGACGCTGAGCCGCTCATCGGGGCCGGGTTGGTGCATTAGCACGCCGAAGCGCTTGTAGGTCTTCAGCATGAAGTGGGTCGAGGTGGAAAGGACCCCATCAAGAGGGGACAGCCGCTCGCTGACGAAGGTCGCCACCTCGCGCAGCGTGCTTCCCTCCACAAACAGCAGCAGGTCGTATGCGCCGCTCACCAGATAGGCGGAACGCACCTCCGGGAAGCGGCCAATCCGCGTGGCGATGGTGTCAAAACCTCCCTCGCGCTGCGGCGCAACTTTGACCTCGATGACGGCGGTCACCTTGTCCAATTCGAGCTGGTCCTCGTTGACGATGGCTTGGTAGCCCCGGATGACACCGCGTTTCTCATAGTCGGCAATCCGCTGCGCGACTTCTGTGGCGGAAACGCCCAGCATGCGGGCAATATTCTCCCGCGATTCGAGAGCGTTGCTCTGCAAGATTTGCAATAGTCCGTCCATAATGTTCCTCAGGCGACGGGGGCGGTTAAGAAGTGAAATCGGCCATTACCGGAACGTGATCGCTCAAGGCGACAGACAGCGGGTCGTCCGGATTCGTTCTAAAGGCGCGTTCAAACAGTATGCGACATTCGCGCGCACGGTTTGCCAGCGGTGCCGATGCCCAAACGTAATCTATCCTGCCGACCGGCTGAACGCTGGTGACGGAGCAGTCTGATGTTCCGGCTGCTTTCACCTTGGCGAAGATGTCCACCAAGCCTGCCTGGACCCAGCGCGGGTATTCCGGACCATTCGGCCGGTGATTCAGATCGCCCTGCAGCACTACTCGCTCGCCTGTCTTGAGGCTCGGCCCCATCACTTTGAGCATCTCGGCGACCTCCCGGGCCCGCACAGAAGCATCGGACGGATGCAAGTGCGCGCTGAAGAACTGAATCTCGCCGCCCGGCGCGCGGATCACCGCGCGTCCCCAGTGGCGGGTAAACAGGTCCTCGGGCCGCTCCTGCCAGCTCACCAGGGGGCAATTCTGCGGGCCGGCAATTTCATGCCTGCTCAGCACAGCGCCATTCCACCCCCCGGAAAAGAACGCAAACTTCATACGGAGCTGGTTCGCAATAGACGCGACGACTTCCCTGGGCGGAGCTTCCTGGAAGCTAACGATGTCCGGCTCATAGAGCGCGAGTTCGAGCGCCAGGCGCGTTGGAACCTGCGGCTCTGCGGCCTTGAGGAACGGCTTTGCCTCCGGCTTCACGCTGTAACCGCGACACCTCAGGATGTTGTATGTGATGGTGCGCAAGCGTGGAGCCTGGCCCGCCGCAAAGGCCAGCCCCGCCGGCATGATCATTCGAGCTGCCCCCGCGGCAGCGGCGGCCATGAGAAACTCACGGCGTGTTTGCATAGTAAAGACAGTTCACGTAGTTACCGCAGGAGCATGATAGTGTTTGCGGGCGAAGGCAATAGCTTCTGCAACCGAAGGGAAGCGTCCAGTGAAGGCCAGAGAGAGAACCAGCAAGCCAAGCAGGGTGTCCTCTCCCGAGGCCGCGAGGCGGTGCGCCTGGCCGAGGCGCTGGCAGATGAGCCGGCGCAGGAGATCAGTCTTCAACGCCACGCCACCGGAGAAGACCAGCCGGGTCCAATCTTTGCCCGGGGCAACGCGGGCGGCGCAGCGGGCATAGTTATCCGCCATACCGGCGAAGGCCGCGTGAAAGAGGTTGCCGACGGTTAGGTTCTCTTCCCGCGCATTGGTGATCGCGCCGTGGTCGCCCATGGCGCTGAAGTAAAAGGCCGGATCCACACGGAGGTCGGTTGACTCGACCCTGGCCGCTTCCGCAAGGATATAGTCCCAGGGGTCTTGCAGTTTCACGCCTTGCGCGTGGGCCAACTCCACGAGCAGCCGCACGAGGGCCTTGAGCGCGCGTCCGCCCGGAATGTGCGTGACCGTCTTCAAAAAGCGGCCGTCGAACCAGGGGCGGGTTTGGAAGTCGCCAAGCTCGCAGCCGCGCGCCAGTTGTATTACCGCCGAGCCGGTCGAGATGTTGACCGACAGCTCGCCTTCGTCGAGAAAGGCTCCCACCTGGGAGCAGTGATAATCGCCAACAGGCATGAACACCGGCAGGCGGCGGGAACCAACGGTGTATTCCCCCGCGACGGTTCCCTGCGGGTGGATTTCCGGCCAGCGGACCCCATCGAGCCCAAGCTTCCGGATCACGGGCTGGTGCCAACTCAGCGTTTGCAAATCGAGCGCGCCGTGCGCGAAGGCATTGGTCACGTCGGATTTCGGCAGGCAGCCGCACAAGTTCGCGATGACAAAGTTGGGCAGGGAGGCGGCGACGACGGGTTTGGCGGGCAGGCGGTTGTTCTGCGCCAGCCAGAACAGGTAGCAGAGCGGCAGGCCCGGCCGCGGCTCGTTGCCCAGCTCCCCGCGTTCCTGGCGAGTGATGCGCCGATTCACTTCATCGAAGAAACTGCCGGGGCCGCCGGGGAAGGGCTGCAAGGCGCGCTGGTCCTGCCAGTTGATGGCATTGGACACCGCCTCGCCGCGCTCGGTGGTGAACACCAGCCCGTGGAGCTGGCCGCACATTACGACGCCTGCGGCGTCCGGCGCATGGCGAAGCAGCCGATCGAGGAGACAGCGGGTGGCCGCGGCAATCTCGGCGGGGGCGAATTCGCGGAACGCCCCAGCCAGCCCGCGAACCGGCTCCGGGAACGCCTGGCGCTCGATGCGCCGAATTGCCAGCGCGTCCAGATCGAGCACCGCGCCCTTGAGGAACGACGTGCCCAGATCAATCCCAATAAGCTTCATGGTGATTGGATACCGACGGGCGTCCAGCGATGCCGGCCTCTCTCCTCGCAGAAGGTCCGCGCCCGTTTGCCAATGGGTCCTGGTCTTGCCGGCTTTCGAGCGATTGGAGACCCCGTCCCGGCTTGGCCGAGCCTGCCTGTTCCATCTCCCGCAGCCAGTCATCGTCCACCGTGATGCGTTCCTTTCGTCCGTTGCGTTCGAGAATGATATCCCCGGTAATGTCCTTCCATCCGTTGCCTTTGCGGCCGCCAAACTTGAGGACTGGCCGGGAGAGGTCATCCTTGATCCTCAGATGTTTGAAATGGAGGTTGCCCGGCGGCCGGTTGTCCGAATCAAGACCCTGCACATAAAGCGGCGCAAAAAACTTGTCCTGCCGGGCGCTGTCTCGGATCACCGAATCCTCCAGGGCAATGCGCATCGCGTCGTATGGGTTGAACTGCACGGAGAGCCCGGCCAGGCCGTCCGCCTCCGACCGGAAGCCAGTGATGCGCAGCCGCCCGCCCGGCGGATCCTTTGGCGCGCTGCACAGATGGATGGCATGCAGCCTGTTGCTGCGGGAAACGCAATGCTCCAGATAGATCGAAATGGGTTGGGAGCGGCTGTTCATGAATTGCGGGCAAATCTGAAAGCCGGTGCCGGCATTGTTCTCCGCCACGCAGTTCCGCACGACACAGTTGACCAGGGACTCACCGGGGCTGTTCGGCTCAAAATCAATGCCCGCTTGCGGATCGGTTCCGCGCGTGTTGCACAGCAGGCAATCCTCGATCAGCAAGTTCTCCGCGCTGATCACGCTGATGCCCTGGCGATGGTTGTCGCGGCAAACGACCCGGCGGATCACCACATTCTGATTCACGCTGCGGTTCTTCGTCGCCCCAAGATAAATGCCGTCTCCCCCGGTCTGTGCGATGGTGAGCTCCTGAATCCGCACGTTGCGGCACCCCGAAAAAACCAGGCCGTGCCGCCATTCCGATTTCTCATAGGCCCCTGACTGGTAATCCTCTTTCCGCATCCGGATATGCGCCGACTTGCCGCCGTCCCTCCGCCTGCCGCGGAGAACGACATTGTCGCATTCTCGAAACGCAAGCAGACAATCCCCTTTCGAGCGGTAAGCGCCCTGCATGGCGACCAGTTCGGTCCCCGCCTCGAAGATGATCTCCTGATTGCCGACGCCGGTCAGCGGCCGCGTGATCCAGGCTGAGTTCTGCCGATCAAGGATGAGTCTTCGGACCTTTGAGTTGATGGCCTGCTGTAGAAACTCCGTGGAATCCGCCGCGTTGAACCCCCACCAGGACGCGCGGGCCGTGGTTCGTTTGCCGGCCAGGACTTCGCGCACCCGCGCCGGTTGAGCCGGGTCTTGCGCTCCCGGGAGACTCCCGCACGCGCTCACGGCCAGGAGCGCCACCATCATGCGGATTACCCGCCCGGGTGGTTGGACGAACCTGGGCCTCATCCCGCCAGCAGCCGATTCACCAACGGGCCATGACGTTGCGCCCTCTCCTGACCGCCAGCGGTCCTCATTTTTCCTCGATTACCGGATTGGTCAGCGCGCCAATGCGGTCAATCTCGATTGTGATGCTGTCGCCGGGCTTGAGGAACACGGGCGGCTTGCGCGCAAAACCGACCCCGTGGGGCGTGCCGGTGAGGATGACCGTGCCCGGCAGCAGCGTCGTGCTGCCGCTCAGGAAGGAAACCAGCGCGGGCACATCGAAGATCATGTCGTCGCAACCCCAGTCTTGCATCGTCTGGCCGTTGAGCAGCGTTCGGATCTTCAAAGCGGCGGGGTCGGGGATCTCGTCTTTGAGCACCAGGCACGGCCCCAGGGGCGCAAAGGTGTCGAAGGTCTTGCCCCGGCACCACTGGCTGCCGCCCCATTTGCCTTGCCAGTCGCGGGCGCTGACGTCGTTGGCGCACGTGTAGCCCAGCACATAATCCAGCGCCGCCTGCCTGGGCACGTTCTTGCAGCGTTTCCCGATGACGACGGCCAGTTCGCACTCGTAATCCACCTCGTCGCTGCGCAGATGACGCGGCAGCACGATGGGATCGCCGGGATTCTGCACGGCGGCGGGGGATTTCATGAACAGCACCGGGAATTGCGGGATGGCGGCCTTGCCTTCCTCGGCATGGCGCCGGTAGTTCAGGCCGATGCAGAAGAATGCCACCGGCGCAACCGGCGCGAGCAGCTTCTTCACCGACGCCGGTGTTCTTGTGACCTCGTAGGCGCCAAAGATGTCGCCGGCAATTTGCAGCGCGGAGCCATCGGGTCGTTGCGCCGCGTAACGCGCGGCGCCCTGGGGATCTTCGTATCGAATAATTCGCATTGTGCTAGTTCTATTGGCTGGCCCGGGCGCCTTTGTCAACGACCACTGTGCCGCTCGTGACCAGCACGGTCCGGCCGCCGTCTCCGGTCACCGCCGCGACCTTGTCTTGTGGCGAGGGCATTCGAGGTTTCTCTTCGGGGTGAGGCTTGCCGCCGTGTTTCTCAGGGCCTCCCGAACAGGTCCGCCGGGTTCATCCCCGCCATCTTTGCCGCTTCGTGCAGGCTGGCGACGACATCCGGCGGAAGCTGGATGCCTTCCCGCATCGCGCGGCCATGCCGTTCCCATTCCATCTCGCCCGGCACATAAAGGCGCTCGATTCCATCAGCCCGCGGGGCGGCGTGGATTTCGCCCACCAACGCCTCCATCCGGCGCGCAAATACCGCCGCGGGCATGAGGGTGTTGGTGTCAATGGCCAGGAACGCCGCGCCGTGGTTGGTGGGCTGCGTGCCGTCGTCCCAGAGCCAATTGCCCACGCGCCACGTGGCGGCGGCGCCGCTCAAGATGCCCGACAGGGTCTCGATGAGCAGCGCGATGCCATATCCTTTGTGCCCGGCGGCGGGCTGGAGCGCCCCGACGGCCGGGTATCCGCTCGGATCGGTCGTCGGCCGGCCGTCGGCGCCAATCAGCCACGTGTCCGGGATGCGTTCCCCGCGCGTGCGCGCCGCATAGACCTTGCCGCCGGCCACCGTCGCGGTGGACATGTCGAGCAGGAGAGGCGAATGCCGCCCGGCCGGCACCGAATACGAGATGGGGTTGCTGCCCGTGATGGCGCCCCGGGAACCGGGCGCCGCGACCGACGGAATATCGTTGGCCATGCTCAGGCCGATCAGCCCCTCGCGCGCCGCCAGCCACGCGTAATAGCCCGCCGCGCCAAAGTGGCAACTTTTGCGCACGCCCACGTAGGCGATGCCGCAGGCGCGGGCCTTCGCAATGGCCGCTCGCATGGCGAACACCGACGTCACCATGCCCAGCGCCGAGTCACCGTCAACGATCCCCCAGGCCGGACCTTCCGCAGCCAGCCTCGGGCGACCGGCCGCGCGCAGTCCTCCAGCCTTCAGCCGCCGCAGGTAGCCGCGGATGTTCTTGGTGCCGTGGGTGAAAATCCCCCACGCATCCGTCGTGGCGAGCACATCGGCCGTCACGGCCGCGTCGGCCGCCGACACGCCTGCTCGCGTGAAGGCCTCGACCGCGAAGCGATGCAATTTCTCGTAGCTGACCGCGGACGCCGTTTGCGGCGCGGGTGACTTGTCGGTGTTCATGGCTTGGTCTCGTTCTTAAGTGCCTCAGCGCGTTTCCATCTCCATCGGGCATTCCACGTTGGTTTCCATTCCTCGAACCGGCCCAGCTTGTGGAGCACCTCGGGGTTTGCGAGTCCCACCGGTAGGCCGCCGGTGCAGACCCGAACGGCATCCTCGGCCACGCTGCGGTGCAATTCATCCAACGCATCCTCGGAATACCAGGCGGCGTGATTGCTCAATAGCAGGCGCGGATGCCGGCGCAACGGCGAGTCGGCCGGCAGCGGTTCCCCCTCGAACACATCCAGCCCGGCCATGGCCACCTTGCCGCTTTCGAGCGCCGCCAGCAGCGCCGCCGTGTCAATGACCGGCCCGCGGGCGGTGTTCACCAATACCACGCCCGGCTTCATCAACCCGAAGGCGCGCTCGCCAATCAGATGCTGGGTTTCCGGCAGGAGCGGAACGTGCAGCGAGAGGTAATCGGACTCCCTCAGCAACGTGTCGCCGTCCACGAGCGTGACGCCGAGCGACGCGGCCAGTTCCGGTTCGACGAACGGGTCGCAAGCCAGCAGGCGCATCCCCCACCCGCCCAGCTTGCGCGCGAAGGTGCGGCCGATATTCCCCAGCCCGAAGATGCCCAGGGCGCGCCCGGCCATGCGCGACGCCCGAAAGTAAGTGTTCTGGTCCCAACCCCCCGCCGCCAGTGTGGCGTGCGTGGTGGCGATGCCGCGCACGCAGCCCAACAGCAGCGCCAACGCATGAGTGGCTACTTCGTCCAGGCAGTAGTGCGGGCAGTGGCCGATCATGATCCCCGCCGCCGTGGCGGCTTCGTAATGCACGTTGTCGTAGCCAACGCCATAGCGGACGATGATGCGGCAGCGGCTCAGCCGGCGGATGACCTCGGGCGTCATCGCCATCCACCGCACAATGATCGCATCAGCCTCTTCCGCCGCCGCGAGCCTTTCAGCCGGCGGGAGCGTGTCGGTATCTATCAACTGGCCGCCCGCCGCTTCGACAATGCGCCGCTCGATCTCCGCCGAGGCATACTCATGCTGGAGCAAGGCGACTTTGAAGGTGCTCATATTCGGTCGGGCGGTGGCGCGGCGGGTTGCGCGCGCCTGGCGCCGCGCGCGCTCAGGGCTTCACTCCATTGACGACGTTGGCCAGGGGCTTGCCTTGCACCGCCAGCAAGGCCAGGTTGGCCGCCCCCTCGCGCAGTTTCTTCACCGCGGCGATGCTGGTGGAGGCGATATGCGGCGCCAGGATGACGTTGGACCGCTTGAGGATTGGATGACCGGCGGGAATCGGCTCGGGGTCGAACACGTCGAGCGCGGCGGCGGCAAGCTGCCCGCTCTCCAAGGCCTCCGTGAGCGCCGGCGTGTCCACCAGGTCGCCGCGGCCGACGTTGATCAGGATCGCGCCGCGCTTGAGCCTGGCGAGCGTGTCGCGGTTCATCAGCTTCCGGGTCTGCGGCGTCGAGGGGCAATGGAGCGTCAGCACGTCCGCCGCCGGCAGCAACTCGTCGAACGACGCGGCCCGCGCGCCGAGTTTCTCGATTTCGGCCTTCGGAACCACCGGGTCGAACACCAGCACAACCCCCTTGAAGGCCACCAGTCGTTTCACCACCTCGCGGCCAATGCGGCCAAAACCCACCACGCCCACCGTCAGGTCCCGCAGGGTCTTCATGCCGGCGACCGGGACCGCCAGCCCCCATTGGCCGGCCCGCAGATGGACTGTGTGCGGCACAACCTGCCGGGTGGTTGCCAGGATGAACGCCAGCGTGTGATCGGCCACCTCATCCATGCAGTAGTCGGGAATGTTGCACACCGGAATCTTGCGCGCACGCGCCGCCTCGAGGTCCACGTTGTCCACGCCGATGCCGTAGCGGACGATGACTCGCGCGCGGGTCATCGCGCCGATCACGTTGGCGTTGACCCGCGCAAACTGCGTGATCACGGCATCCGCGTCTCGGCAGAGGTTGATCAGATCGGCCTCGGTCTTGCACTGGCCGCCGACCAGTTCGCAGCCGGCGGGCTCGAGGATGTGCCGCTCGGTGTTCAGGTCCGCAAAAGCGTAGTCGGTAACAACCACTTTAGGTCTCATATCATTCATCGCATGATCGCGTTCAAGCTGTGCGCCCAGCGTAAGAGTTGCGCGCCGCCATGCCTATTGTTTTCGGCGCTTTTTTGACGGTTTTGCCCGGCGCAGCCGCCCGCGCGGCAAAGCTGGCGATTCCTCGAAATAAGGGGGGATCACCACCTCCTTTCGCCGCCGCCCGCTTCGCGAAACCGCGCAATACCCGCATCCGACAAGGGGCCAGGCCGGCAGAGCAGGCCATGTAACAAATGGCCCAAAGCGGGCCGCCTGTGGCAGCTCTTCAAGCTCTGCCAGCCTGTCTGACCTTGCCCCCACCGTCCCAATCCCGTCCCAATACCGTAGTACCTCTAACCCGGGGTTAGAGGTACTACGGTAGCGGGACGGGGAGGCGACGGTGCGC
>DAOPPX010000024.1:0-50582 GCA_035358715.1 Verrucomicrobiota bacterium | reverse complement strand
AACGCTCCTTCCAACCCGCATTAAGGCTTACTGCTTTTCTTGAATCAGCCGTGGTATTGGTGCCGGTAGCAGCATCCCAGACACGGACAACGAAATCATCACCGCCAGTCGCCAGGCGCTTATCGTCTGGGGACCAGGCGACGGCGGCCCGCCAGCCCATTCCGGTGTTGGTGCCAAAGTCGAGCAATTCCCTGCCAGTAGCGCCGTCCCATAGCTTCAGAAACCCGCTGGTGCCGGCGGCGGCCAGGCGCTCGCCATTGTGGCTCCAGCAGAGAGTTTGAATGCGCGACCGGGTGTAGGTCTCTCGAATCTGCTTTCGGCTGGCCAGGTCCCAAATCCGGATCATCCGGTCCGCGCCGGCGGATGCCAGTTTGTCGCCGATGGGGCTCCAGGAAACGGAGTTCACTTCGCTGGTGTGACCGAGCAACGTTCCGACTTTCGTGCTCGTTAGTGCGTCCCATAGTTTAATAGTCTGATCCTTGCTGGCGGTGGCCACCTGCTTGCCGTCCGGGCTCCAACTGACCGAGGTCACGCCGCCGGTATGGCCATAAAGCGTGGCAACTTCGCGGCCTGCGAGCGCGTCCCAGAGCTTCACGATACCATCCGCTCCGGCAGTTGCCAGGAGACGGCCGTCCGGGCTCCAGGCGACAGACCGAAGGCCGTTGCTGTTGGCTGGAAGGGTGACGAGTTCCTGGCGGCACAAGCCGTCCAAGTAATGCCATTCCCAGCCGCGCAGGTCCGGCCGGTAATCGCGCCAGATGGAAACGAGTTGGGCAACACTTCCCAAGCCGGTCTGCAAGTCTGCTGTCCGGCTCGCCAGGCTCATATCCGAAGCGTAGGCCCTGGCCTCAGCCAGGAAGCGCGCATGTTTCTCCCGCAGGAACATCCAGGTCGAAAAGCCCAGCCCGATCACGAGCGCAAGCGCCACAGTGCCAGTGGCAGCGAAGGCCAGCTTGTTTCGCCGCACCATCTTTTTGAACCGGTAGAGCGGCCCCGGTTGTCGAGCGGTGATGGGCTCATCGTGTAGGTGCCGCATGAGATCGTCCACCAGGCCGTTCGCTGTCCCGTACCGCCGCGCGCGGTCTTTCTCCAGGCACTTCAAGACGATCCAGTCCAGGTCGCCGCGGACGAGTTTGAGCAGTTTGGGCGGCTCGATTTGTCGTTGGCGGGCGGTGGTGCTCAGTTCGGCGCCAGCCAGGGTGCTCAGGCGGGTCGAAGGCTTGGGCGGGTCTTGCTGCCGGATCAGGCACCGCATCTCGTCCAGCCCGGCCTGGGCCAGTTCCTTCAACTCGAAGGGCAGCCGGCCTGTCAGCAATTCGTAGAGCAATACTCCGAGCGAGTAGATGTCGCTGCGCGTGTCTATGTCCAAGCCGCTCATTCCAGCTTGCTCGGGGCTCATGTAGGCGGGCGTGCCGACGAACTGCTGGAAGGAGGTGACACGGGTCTTGTCGGTGAGCGGCGGCTGGGTGGCTTTGGCGATGCCGAAGTCAATGACCTTGGGCGCCGGCGCGCCGTCGTGGAGCGTGACGAGGATGTTCGAGGGCTTGAGGTCGCGGTGGATGATGCCCTTCTGGTGGGCGTGCTGGACCGCGTGACAGACCTGCATGAACAAGTCCAGGCGTTCCTGCGTGGGGAGTTGGTTCTGATCGCAGTAATCGGTGATCCTGACGCCCCGCACCAGTTCCATGACGAAGTAGGGGCGGCCCGTCTCGGTGGCCCCGGCGTCCAAGACCTTGGCGATGTTGGGATGGTCCATCAACGCCAGGGCCTGGCGTTCAGCCTCGAAACGGGCAATCACCTGTTTGGTGTCCATGCCCAGCTTGACGATCTTGAGCGCGACTCGCCGCCGGATGGGCTCGGTCTGCTCGGCCATATAGACCACCCCGCAGCCGCCTTCGCCGATCTGTTCGAGCAGTTTGTAGTGCCCAATGCGGTCGCCCGGCCCCTCAGTCAACGCCCCCTCCAACGCGTCGTTGGGCGCGGCCAGGGCCTCGCGTAGCGCGCAGAAAGGGCACGCCCCACCGGGCGCCTCTCGCGGGAGCGTTGCCCCGCACTCCGGGCACTGTCTCGGTTTAGCCATGCGCGACGATTGAAACGTATGCTTTCAACTCATTCAGAGGAAAACCGCGCCCATAGTGGCGCCAAATCTTGCGCCCTTGGTTTCTGAGCCGCGCACGGACGGGCGACGGCCCGGAGATACAAGCGCGGGCAGCTTGCCCGCTTTGGCCGGTCGGAACTCCTAAGCGGGCAAGATGCCCGCGCGCCGGGTTTGGAGGTGCGAAGGATACCGGCTCGCATCAGTCCGCAATCGCCGCCATCAGGTGCCGGATTTCCTGGTCAATCTCGGAGGCGGTGGCGACGGTTTGGGCGATCTCCTGCCGCAACAGTTCGCCGTAGCGCCGCCGCAACCGGACCACTGCGGATTTGATGGCGTCCTCGCTCATGCCAAGCCGCCGGCCTACCTCCGCGTAGGTGTGGTCTCTCTCCTCGCCCGTTTCCAGCGCGTTCAGTTGTTGGTAGAGCTCGCCTTTGCCGCCGTCGAGGAACTCCTGCCACAACCTCTCCCGCGCCTGGGCGAGCACCGTGAAGGCCCAGCGCCGCTCGTAGAGCCGGTCGGGGGCCATCCTGTCCAGCGGCTCCAAGCGATACCGTTCTTCGGCGGTCTGCGCATCCAGCGAAAGCACGGTTGCGCCGCCACCGCGCTTGGCGGCCCGGTCGCGGTCGCGCTGATCCGACATGAAGTGCTTGAGTCTCGCCAACAGGAAGGCGCGGAATCGTCCCTTTTCGCGGTCCGCTTGATCGAAGTAATTCCGCGCCAGCACGCGCTCGAAGAAGGCCTGCGTCAGGTCCTGGGCGTCTTCCGGCGAGCAGCCTTGGTGGCGGATGAAGACGTAGAGGGGATACCAGTAGGTCCGGCAAAGGCGTTCCAGTGCCTGCTGGGCTCCAGGCGTGTCGGGTTGCCTGGCGGCGAGCACCACGCTCCAGTGAGTCGTCGTAAACCAGTCGCGGCTCAGTGAGGGTGCGGATTGTTCTTGCTGGGGGAGCATGCGCCTGACGCTTGAGTGTACAACGATTCCTTCAGCCCGTTAAGCCGACTGCCGCCGCAACCTGGTTGCCCTCGGAAACCCACAGGATTGATGTATATCAAGTCCACGTCCTATTTCAAGCCTTTCTTGCCTGCTTTGCAGGGGCGCACCCACGGTTTCCGGCACCTTCCGGGTAGCGCAGATTTGTAGTCTGCTGTATCGCCTCATTTGCAGTCGGCAGGCGTGCGCTTTTCCTGGGCACCAACAGGGTCAACCGGCTGTCGGGACCGCAGTTCGTGCGTGCAAGCGTCGTGTTCTTGTGCATTGATTAGGTCATGGCCAGCATTGCCAAACAGTTCTGCGCCCATGAGGGCTACCCGGCCGACAAACCTCCTGTAGGCCGCGTGCCCCCACGCGGCGGGCCAGGTATCGTTCATTTGCGCAATCAAGCACTAGCCAGTGTGTTTCATACCCCGGCAGCGTGGCACGGGCATCCTGCCCGCGTCGCGCGGGTTCTACCTGCGGGACGGGCAGGATACCCGTGCCACGGTCGGTCGGCGTGTCGTGCGAGGCATGGAATCTGCGGGCTAGGGAGGCTGAAATGAAGGTCTTTGTCACTGGGGCTACCGGGTTCGTGGGGCGGGAGATGGTCCGGCAGCTTCACGCGGCGGGGCATTCGGTTCGCATCCTCGCCCGCAGCCGCAATGCGCCGCGGGCGCAAGAGGCGATCGCGTGCTGGGGGGCCGAGGTTCATCCTGGGAATGTGCTGGAGGCTGCTACGCTGGACGGGGCGTTGAAGGGGATTGAGGCGGTGATCCATCTGGTTGGCATCATTGCCGAGGTCGGCGAGAGCACCTTCGAGCGCGTGCATACGCACGGCACACGGAATATCCTGGCTGCGGCCCAACAAGCCGGGGTGCGGCGGTTCATTCACATGAGCGCCCTGGGCACGCGGCTTGATGCAGCCTCGCGCTATCACCAGACCAAGTGGGCCGCCGAAGAACTGGTCCGGCGTGCCGGGGTGGAGTTCACGATCTTCAGGCCGTCGCTGATCTACGGTCCGCAGGACCAGTTTGTTAACCTGTTTGGGAAGATAATCCGCCGCTCGCCCATCGTGCCGCTTATCGGCGGCCCGCGCGCGCGGTTCCAACCTATCTTGGTCGAGGTCGTGGCCGCGGCTTTCGTCCGGTCGTTGCGCGAGCCGAAGTCGGTCAACCAGGTTTATGATCTGTGCGGGCCGGAGAGGCTGACGCTCTCAGCCATCGTGGACCAGATGCTGGCCGTGCTGCAGAAGCGGAGGTTGAAGTTTCCGGTGCCGTCCGGCCTGGCGTGGTGCCAGGCCGCCTGTATGGAGCTCGTCTTCCAGCGCCTGTTGCGCAAGCCGTCGCCACTCAACCGGGATCAGCTTGTCATGCTGCACGAGGACAATGTCGGGGACCCTCAGCCCGCCAATGAGCTTCTGGGACTGAGGCACCCGTCGTTTCGTGCGGGGATTGCCAGGTACCTGGGCTGGGATGCGAGAAACGCTGCAGCGAGGCAGCCGCCTCGGTGACTCGTCTCTTCCCTGTCAGGTGCTGGGGCGCAACGGGCTATTCCCCTGCGCTTGTTGGCTGCGCAGCACCGCCAGACCAATGCCGTCCAACAGTCTCTGGCAATCAAATGCTGCCGATTTCGACACCAGGCTGAAGGCACCGCCTTTGACCGCTTCTGAGGCCCACGACTGGGTTCCGAGGTCGTCCGGCTGCCCGGTCAGGATGATGACCTCGGTGGTCGGCCACCGCTGCTTGATTGCCGGCAGCAAGGCCAGGCCATTGGCGTCGGGCAGCTTCAGGTCGAGGAGCACAACGTCAGGCTGGTCGCTGTCCAACGCCCTGTGCAGCGTGGCGCCGGAGTCAGCCTCGGAAACCTGGTAGTCGGTCAGGAGCAGGGACCTCAGGAGGTCTCGAATGCCTTCCTCATCGTCAACGATGAGGATTCTTGCCCTCGCAGCGCGTCCCGAAGAAGCGCCGGCGGAGGAGGCCATTAGACTTCAATCCCGTAGCCCTTGATCTTGTTGTAGAGAGTTTGGCGGCCGATGCCCAGGCGTTTGGCGGTTTCGAGTTTGTTGCCGCCCGTCTCCTTGAGCATCTGGACGATGGCGTTGCGCTCAACCCCTTCCAGCAAGGTGAAATTGGTGTCTGATGAATCCGCCCCGCCGGCCTTGGCCGTGCTGATGGACAAATCCGCCGCGTCCACCTCGTTGCCTTCGGACAATAGCACCGAACGTTGCACCTCGTTCTGCAACTGCCGAACATTGCCCGGCCAGTCGAATGCCGTGATCCGCTCCGCCGCGCTCGGCGTAAAGCCCTTGATCACCCGGTTGGCTTGTGCCGAGAACCGTTTCAGAAAGGCGTTGGCCAGCGGCATGATGTCCTCGCGCCGCTCGCGCAGAGGCGGGAGATGAACCGAGATTGCGCTGATGCGGTAAAACAGGTCCTCGCGCAGTTTGCCGTCCCGGATCGCCTCGTCCGTCTTGCGGTTGGTGGAGGCGACCAGCCGGCAGTTGGTCTTGTAAGCCGTCTTGCCACCCACGGGGCGCACTTCCTGGTCCTGCAGCACGCGCAGGAGCTTGCTTTGAGTGTCTATGGGCATCTCGGAGATTTCATCCAGCAACAGGGTGCCGCCTTCAGCCAGCCGGAATAAGCCCTCGCGGTCAGCATGCGCGCCTGTGTAGGCGCCTTTGACGGAGCCGAATAGTTCGCTTTCGATGAGCTCCCGCGGCAGGGCCGCGCAATTGATCTTGATGATCCGGCCCTTGCTGCGAGGGCTGAAGGTGTGGATGAGATCGGCGATGACTTCCTTGCCGGTCCCGCTCTCGCCGGTTATGAGCACAGCCACGTCGCTGGGCGCGATGCGTTCAACCGTGCGAACGACCTCCCGCATGACGGCGCTCTGGAACACCGGGGAAGCGCTGCCGCTCATGGTTTCGAGGGCGCGGCGCAACATGCTGGTCTCCTCGGTCCGGCGGCGGGCTTCGAAGGCATTCGAGACATCGGTCAGCAGCTTTCCGCCGTCGAAGTGCTCCGTCTTGCGAAGGAAGTTGAATGCTCCCCGTTTGGTGGCTGCGACCGCCCAGGCTACGGCTTCCGTGTCATTTCTCGGCACGCCGGTCAGCACGATAACCTCCGTTTCAGGCCAGCGCTTCTTGATGGAGGGCAGCATCTCCAGGCCGTTGGCATCCTGGAGTTCAACGTCAAGCAGCACTACATCCGGTTGGTCCTGATCCATGGCCTTCTTGAGCGCCGCGCCGCTTTCAGCCTCGGACAACTCGTAGTCGCCTCCAAGGAAGCCTCTCAGCACGTTGCGGTAGGCCGCATCGTCATCAACAATCAGAATCTTGCCCTTCATAAATTGTGTGCGCCGTTCTGGGCGCAGGCTCGCGTAAAAGCCCGAAAGATCGCCCGAGGTTCACGGTACCGATCCACCAGCCGCTCCGGATGAAACTGCACGCTCAGCAGAAACGGCAGCATCCCGGCTGCGCCTGGCTTCAACTCCAGACCTTCGATGATTCCGTCGCTGCTGACGGCAGCAACCTTCAAAGGTCCAGCCACTCGTGCGACCGCCTGGTGATGGGTGCTGTTCACACCCAGCCTGGGCCCGGCCACTATCTTGGACAGCAGCGACCCCGGTGTCAACAGCACTTCGTGAACAATCTCACTGCGCCGGTCGGGACGCCGGTGGTTGATGGCACGGAGGCGCTGGCTCGAAATATCCGCCAGGAGCGTGCCGCCCAGCGCCACATTCAGTATTTGCTGGCCGCGGCAAATAGCCAGCAGGGGTTTGCGTTGGTGGAACACCTCGTCAATCAGCACCAATTCGCGCCAGTCGCGCGCCCCGCCGTCGGGAGTGACGGTCACCGTGCGTTGCAGGTGAGGCGGCAACGCCCTGCCGTAAAGGCGTGGGTCCACGTCGTCGCCGCCCGTCAGGAGGACCCCGTCGCAGTGCCGCACGCTCTCGGCGATCAACTCGCGCGATGCAAGCGCGGGCAGAGCCATCGGCAAGCCCCCGGCACCCATCAGTGCCCGCTGATAAGTCTCCGACAGGCTGATCGAGAGGTCGCCGAATTCGTCCCCCTTGCTTTCCACGCTCGGCGAAATGAGTATCAGCGGCGGCTTGGTCATTTTTGCGGTTGATTCTGGCAGCATCGGGGCGGGGCGTCAGGCAAAAACTTGGGAGGCGTTCATTGGCCCGGCTTCATTCGGGCTTTGCTTCGGGGAATCGTTCCCGGATGGATTGCTTTACTCGCGCCTCTTCCTCAGGCCGGAGCAGCCGGCGATTGATGCGGCGCCGGACCGAATCAAGCAGTGCCAGCCAATCCTCCAGGGGCGGCTCTGGAAGCGCCTGCCACAGGTCATAACGGCGTTCCCGCACAAAGAACCGCCACTCGCGGCCGACGTGCCGGGCATATACCTGGAGGCGAAGCCCCTCAGGGGTGGTTCGTTTCCAACTGATCTCTGCCTTGGCCATGGCGCCGGGTCAAACCGAACAAGGCGGCCGGTTCTGGGCGTAGTGTCTCGGTTTGCTCATGGCAAATCCAAGCTGGCCACAGCCATCGCCGCAATTCCTTCCTCCCGCCCCAGAAAGCCGAGGTGTTCATTGGTCGTCGCCTTGATTCCAATGCGCTGGAGGTTCAGCTCGAGCGCGGCGGCGATATTGACCTTCATCTCGTGGATGTGCGGGAAGAGCTTGGGCGCCTGGGCAATTACGGTGGAATCCACGTTGATGATCTTGCCCTCGCGAAAGCCGACCAGGCGCGCCGCTTCGTTCAGGAAGATGCGGCTCCGCGCGCCCTTCCAGCGCGGGTCGGTGTTCGGGAAGAAATGGCCGATGTCTGCCTCCCCCAGCGCGCCGAGAATGGCATCGCAGACTGCGTGCATCAACACATCGGCATCAGAGTGCCCATCCAGCCCCTTGGGGTGGGGGATTTCCACGCCGCCCAGGATGAGCTTTCGCCCCTCGACCAGGGCATGCACGTCATAGCCGATGCCAACACGAACCATTCGGGGCAGCCTAGCACCGCGCCGAAGCCGGACCAAGCTATTTGTCTGGCGTGACAGAAAGCGGCGCGGTGCCAGCACCGCGCCGCCCAACACCAACCACCCATAATGGGCTGCTCAGAGCGCGGCTTCTTTGGGCTGCGCCGGCGTCCCATCACTTCACTCCTTAACCTTCAAGGTTAAGACTACCCCGGGGGGCGAAACCCGCTAGCCGGGGAAAGCACGACACTTTGTGTAGGCAAAGACCCTACACGCGGTGCCTCAGGAAAAAACCGGCACCGAAAACCTCCCCGCTGGGACTGCCCGGCGGAGCCGGTCGTCGAAACTCAGCGGCCGGCGTTGCGCCGGCTGTTTTCCCACTGCAACGGCACAAGGTTGTCCAGTGTGTCCCCGCCACCACTGGCTGCTGGAGTCTGGTAACCAATCTCCCAGCCGAACTTGCTGCTCGTGTTCCCGTAGCCCTCTTTCCATATAAGGGCGCCAAAGGGGTCAAGCCTTAGCGGAGGATGTTCGCTGCTGGGCATGGCCTTCGCCCACACAGCGGCAACGGTTGCCGCGCCGAATGGTTGGCCTGTTGCGTCATGACTCGGATTGCTGATCATGTCATCAATTTGGAGCCTGTGATCGCAAAGTTCGTTCAAAAGAATACTCGGGCTGCTTCGGTCCTGGCCTGGTGCGCCGGTTCCGCTGCTTCCAAAGCCGGCTAATCGAGTGTAGCCTGGAGGGGCGATGGCGGAACGACTGCCAATCTACGAGATCGAACAGCCACTCCTGGCCGGCTTGCGGGAAGCCGGGCGCTTGCTCGTGTCCGCACCCACCGGCTCGGGCAAATCCACCCAGGTCCCCCAAATGCTGCTGGAGCACGGCGTCCTGGGCGCCGGCCAGGTAGTGATCCTGCAGCCGCGCCGGTTGGCCGCAAGGCTCCTGGCGGCGCGGGTCGCGTGGGAACGCAAGGCCGAATTGGGCGGCGAAGTCGGCTACCAGATTCGCTTCGAGAACGTCACCAGCGCTCGCACCCGCATCCGCTTCGTCACCGAGGGCCTGCTGCTGCGGCAGATGGTCCAGGATCCGACACTGCGCGGCGTGGCGGCGCTCATTTTCGACGAGTTTCACGAACGGCATCTCTATGGCGACATCACGCTGGCCCGCGCGCTGGCGTTGCAGGAGACCGAACGGCCCGATCTCAAAGTCCTCGTGATGTCAGCCACCCTGGATGCCACCGCCCTCGAGCGCTACCTTGAGCCTTGCCGGATGATCCAATCGCAGGGGCGCGCGCATCCCGTGGAAATCGAATTCGCGGCTGCGCCCGCCTACCTCGACAAGCGTCCCATTTGGGACCAGGCCGCGCAGGCATTTGCCGACTTTGTCCGCTCTGGAGGCGCTGGGGACGTGCTGATCTTCATGCCGGGCGGCTTCGAGATTGCCCAGACCATCGAGGCCATACGCCACTGCGACGAGGCCCGCGGCTTCCGGCTTCTGCCGCTGCACGGCGAGCTGCCCCCGCGCGATCAGGATGCCGCCGTGGCGCGGCACGACCAGCGCAAAGTCGTCGTTTCCACCAACGTGGCCGAGACCTCCCTGACCATTGACGGCATCCGCTGCGTGATAGACAGCGGGCTGGCGCGCATTCCGCGCTATGACCCTTACCGGGGTATCAACACCCTGCTGGTGGAGAAGATCAGCCGCGCCGCCGCGGACCAGCGCGCGGGCCGCGCCGGACGCACCGCGCCCGGCCTTTGCCGTCGTTTGTGGTCGCGCGAGGAACACGCACACCGTGCGCCGCAGGAACTGCCCGAGGTAAAGCGATTGGACCTGGCCGAAGTCGTTCTGACCCTGAAGGCGGCCGGCGTCCAAGACCTCCGCGCCTTCCGCTGGTTCGAGCCGCCCGAGGAAAAAGCCCTGGCCCACGCCGAGGAGTTGCTCACCGACCTGGGCGCGCTCAAAGTTGTCAAGGCTCGGTCCCAGCCCAACGTTCAGCCCGTTCTCACGGCCATCGGCCGGAAGATGCTCGCCTTTCCGCTGCACCCGCGTTATGCCCGCATGCTGCTGGCCGCGCAGCAATACCGCTGTGTCCACCAGGCCTGTCTGCTGGCGGCGCTCACCCAGGGCCGTGACCTGCTGTTGCGCAACGTGGATGCCGATGCCGCGCGCCGACGCGAAGAGTTGGTTGGCAACAAGGCGAGCAGCGACTTCTGGCTTCTCATGCGCGCCTGGCAGCAAGCCGCCGCCCGGGAATTCCACCCCGAAGCCTGCCGGCGCCTCGGTGTCCACGCTACCACCGCCCGGCAGATCGGCCCGCTCTTGGAACAGTTCCTGGACATCGCGCGGCGCGAGGGCCTGGACGTCACTCCGCGCGCGGCTCCTGACACGGCTTTGCAGAAGTGCATCCTCATCGGCTTCAGCGACCGCGTTGCCCGCCGCCTGGACAGCGGCACCCTCCGGTGCGAATTGGTCCATGGCCGCCGCGGCACCCTTGCCCGGGAAAGCGTCGTCCGGCAGAGCCCGCTGCTCGTTGCCGCGGAAGTCCGCGAGGTGGAGGGCAAGGACAAGGGCGTGCAGACTCTCCTCAGCCTGGCAACAGCGATCGAGGAGGATTGGCTGCGCGAACTCTTTCCCGACGGCCTCACCATTGTGCCGCGCGTCTTTTACGACCTGGCCGCGAAGCGCGTTTATGCGGAGGAACAACTCCAGTTTCGCAACCTGTCCGTTGGCGCGCGCCGGGTCGAGCCGCCTCCCGCCGACGCAGCCGCCCGCTTGCTGACAGACGAAGTGCTGGCTGGCCGCCTCCTGCTCGACGATTGGGACGAGGCTGTGGAACAATGGGTGATCCGGCTCAACCTGCTCGCGCGCTGGTGCCCGGAACTTGCCCTGCCGCCCATCGGCGAGGAGGAGCGCCGCCACCTTGTCGAGCAGGTTTGCCTCGGCTCCTTCAGCGGCAGGGAACTGAAGAACAAGCCGGTCAAAACGACCGTGCATAGCTGGCTTAGCGCCGCCCAGCAGGCCTTGCTGTCCAAGCACGCTCCCGAGCGCCTCACCCTTGCCAACGGCCGCACGCCGAAGGTGATTTACGACGCGGCCAACCCGCCCCACATTGCTCTGCGCATCCAGCAGTTGTACGGGGTCAACACCACGCCCCGGATTGCGATGGGCCGCGTGCCCGTGCTGGTTCGCATCCTGGCCCCCAGCCAGCGCCCGGTCCAAATCACGCAGGACCTCGCCGGCTTCTGGCGTGAGCACTACCCCAGGATAAAGCAAGAGTTGCAGCGCAAGTATCCAAAGCACGAATGGCGCTAACCGGGAAGCGCGGACATTTCATCCAATGCCGCTGGGCTTTCGGTCAGCTGCGTCGAATTGCTTCCCGTACTGGGGCTACTGGGGCGTGGAAGCCGAGAAGGTTAAAGACATCGGTTGGAAGGGGCGAATGGTGGCGGGGGCGGCAGGGCGGCAGTTGGCACAATGTAATACTCAGCCGGGCAGGCGACCGCTCTCGGTATTGGGAGTGTCTTTCACAGAGTTTGAACCAGCATGACAGAGACGATGAGGGCGGTGCCGAGCAGGCCGAGGAGGGACAGCCGGGCGCCCCAGCTCAGGTAGGCAGCGGCCGGGTTCCATTCGTCGGGGTAGCGCGCACGGATCCGGGCCCAGCAGAACAGCGCGTAAAGGCCGGGCACAAGGCCGACGAACGGCAGAAAGCCAAAGAGTCCGCAGACGAAAGCGGCCAGGGATTTTCGGATCACTATAATGCGGGCCATTGGGCTTGATGACGGGGGACTGATCACGGCTGAGTTGTCAATTGCCGGCCGGCTTGGGAACGGAGTTGGTGGCCACGGCGGCGGCGGGCGGAGAGTTGGTGGCTGGTTCGGCCGCCTGAAGGCGGCGGGTTTGCTGGCGCTCTAGGAGTTTCAGCTCGCGTTCGAGGCTGCTGAGCGTGCGCAGGTTGCCGGCGACGTAAATCAGCATGATGGTCAAGAGCGCCAGGACGACGATGACGGCTGAGCCGGACTGGCGGCGGCGAGGGCGTGACACGTGACCCGTGAACCGTGAAACGTTAAAAGCAGGCAGTTTCATTTGGTGGAAGCCTGTTGAGGGACGGCGAGAAAGGTGAAGAGAGGTCGGACGCGGCTGGGATTGACGCTGCCGCTGCGGCGAGGCTGGAGTTCGAGTTCCCAGCACCAGGCGGTGACGTGTTCGCGCGGGTCGGCGGTTATGGTGGAAGACTTCACGTTTGGCAACAGTCGCACCCAGGCGCCCCCGCCGAGTTGGCGAAACACGGCATTGGTGGCGAAACGGTAGGCGACGGCGCCGCGCGCGCTGTCGAAGTGGAGCAGCTGGCCCGCATCGGTGCTTTCGAGGCGAGGTTGGCTTGTGGCGGCGCGGAGGTCGGCCCGCCAGCGTTCGCCGGCGTGGAGGGCGTTGGCGATGTCGTCGGCATTGCGGCGCAGGGCAATCGAGCTGTCCAGGCAGCGATACATAGCCGAGTAGCCGGCGCCGAGCAACGCGAGCAGCACGGCGATATAGACGAGGGTCTCGATGAGGAAATAGGCGCGCTGGCTGCGGCGAGAGTGCCCGTGCCCTATCTGTTCCCTACGCACATCTCCGTGCTTGCGGGGTGCGGGTTGTATTCGCCAGGCTCGTCCCCCCTCACCCCTGCCCTCTCCCTTGGGGAGGGGGAGAACACCCGCCTGTTGGTTGGCGAATTTGAGGCGCTTGGAAGTCTCGAGAGCCAGGCTCCGCGGCTCCCTCTCCCCGAGGGAGAGGGCAGGGGTGAGGGGGAATAGGACGTCCGCCGTGTCGGGGTCATAGCCTGCTCGATACGCGTCGAAGGAGCAGTGGCCGTTGGCGCTATGGCGGGTAAGCGTCCATGGAATTCTGAGACGCCACACTAGCCGTCGTGGCGGGGATGAAAGTCGAGTCTTCATTTGATAATGGCTTCCCGGGTGACGGGGCCGCCGTGGTGCCGGGCGGCGGGCTGCCAGCGGAGCCGAAGCTTGCCCGGCTGGACGGACAGGGTGAAACGGCCGGGCGGTAGGTTCGTTACGGCACCGGCGCGCACCTGGTAATCATGGGTGCCAGCAGGGAACGCGCGCCATTGGCCGGCGCGGAGGGCCTCCATTTCGCCATCCACCAGCTCGATGGCGACCGCGCGTTGGTAATAGGCGCGGGCGAGGCGGCGCTCGGAGGCAAAGGAGTAGGCCAGCGGGAGCAGCGCACCGGTCAGAATGGCCAGGGCAACCAGCAGCTCGATCATCAGGGAGCCGCGCTGACGGAGACGCCGGTGTGGCGGATGGTGGGCGATGGAGAGTCGAGCGATCACCATATGCAGGAGCCGTTGATGAGTTGGATCAGGACCAGGAACACCGCGATCAGGATGCTGGCGACGATCAGGCCGTTGACCAGCACCAGAGCGCTGGTGGTGACCTGGGCGGCGGCCTGGTGGAGTTGGAAGGCCCGGGCATCGAGGGCTTCGTGCCAGCCGGCGAGGGCGCGAACGAAGCCGGCGCCGCGCTGGAGAGCGTTGCCGAGGCGCCATTGAAACTCCGGCGAGCTGTCCAGGGCGCGGATGGCTTCGGGGAGTTTGACGCCCTGTTGGAGGCGGGCGCAGACTGTTTGCGCGCGGCGAATGAGCGAGAGGTTGGCCGTGGATTTGGCGGCGAGGGTGACGGCTTCAGCTTCGGGAATTTCCGCGTCGAGCAGGACGGCGAGCATGGCGGAGAAGTCGCGGTGGAGGCGCTGGCGGCGCCAGGGCAGGAGGGCGAGCAGCCAATCCTGCGTGACGGGGAAGAGGCGGTGAATCCAGCCGTGCAACCGCGGGCCGCCGACATAGGCCAGGGCGGCAAGCCAGACAATACCAATCACCACGGCCTGGATGCTCAGGAGGAAGTTGTCGGTGCTGAAGACCAGTCGGGTGAAGGCCGGCAGGCTTTGGCTTTCGAGCATAGCGGCAAAGATTTCCTTGAACCTGGGCAGGACCATCACCTTGAGGAAAAGGGGCACTGAAATAATGGCGGGGGAGATGGCAAAGGCGACCAGGATGAGGTAATTGTGGGCGCCGCGGACATAGGAGACGCTGTCGCGAAGCAGAAGGCGGCCAGCGGGGAGGACTTTCTTGATGTTGCCGATGCGTCCGCCGACGTTGAGCATCGCGCAGATTTGCGGCGGCAGGAAGCGGGGCACCTGCTCGAGGGCCTGGCTCAGACTCAAGCCTTGTTCAATGTGAGCGGCCAGGAGGTGGAAGCGGACGCCCATAGAGCAATCACGGTTGGCGGCAACGCGGGTGATAGCGGCTTCGGGGGTGTGACCTTCGTCCACGCCGAGCTCGAGGAGGTCGAGGAAGAAACGGGCGCGCTCGTTGCGGCGGAGGGGCAGCGTGAGGAGGACATAGATGAGGTAGCTGGCGCCACAGACGGGAAGCAGGCCGAGCAGGATGTAGGCGATGAACATCAGCACACCCAAGAAGATCGCCTGGAGGGGGTCGGGTTGGAGCAGTTGGGGGAAGGTGTCGTTCATAGCCGGTCAATCGAAGCCTCCACCGCATTCGGAGCCGAGCATGTTCATCATCCAAGTCATGGTGCGGACGAGGGGGAAGGCTTGCCAAAGAACCATCTGACCGAGGAGCAGGATAGAGACGGGGAGCGCACCGTAGAGGGCCATTTCGATGCGGTAGGAGGCGCGGGCCTGGTAGATCTCGGCGGCTTTGCGGAAGCCGGCGGCAAGGTCTTCACCGCCCTTTTGGACGAGCCAGAGAAAGAGTTGCGGGAAAGGGCGGGTGTCGCCGGTCCAGGCAGCGGGTTTGCCCTGGCCGGCTTCGACGAGCTGCTGCCAGCGGGCGAGGGTCTTGGCGGCGGGGGTGCCGCTTTCGAGGGCTTCGGCCAGGGACAGAGCCTGGGGCAGAGTGGTGCCGTTCTTGAGCATGAGGGTCATGGCCGAGGCGAGTTGAGCGAGGCTGGCATCGCGGAACGCGGGAAGGCGCCAGCGGAGCGAGTTGCGCCAGGCGGGGATGCAGGCGGCGGCCACGCCGAGAATAGCGGCGAGGGCGAGGATGCCGGGAGGCATCCAGATGGCAGCGGTGGAGATGGCCGGCGTGGCTTGCGGGCCGAGTTCATGGCCAATGCTGGCCAGGAAGCGGTTGAAGTTTAGCGAGATCAGCAGCGTAAACCCCAGGGAGAGCACGATGACGATGAGCGGATAGATCATCAGGCCCTTGAGGCGGGTCCAGAGGGCGTTGGCGCGGTGGTAATGGTCGGCCAGCAAGGTCAGGACGCCGGGCAGGTCGTTGCTGCGGGCGCCAATCTCCAGCATCTGGCGGTAGAGGTCCGGCAGAGTGCGCCGTGCCAGCGCTTCCTTGAGCGGCGTGCCGCGCGCCAGATCGGCCTCCAGTTTCTCGATCTCCGCCCGCAAGGGACCTGAACGCATCCCGGCGCATAACTGCTTAAGTGCCCCCTCCAGCGGAATGCCCTCGCGGAGCATCGCCGCCAGTTGCTGGTTGAAAAAGGCAAATTCGTCGTAATTCATGATCATCTGCTGGTTCTACAGCATCTTCTCCAGCCTTCGACAGGGCAGTGGGGGAAGCGTCACGCGCGTCGCAGACCGCTGAGCCGCGGGGCGCTCGTTGGGGCTATGCCTTCGCCGATGGCTTGGCGAAGAACTTCTCGGCCGTGGCGCAGGTAGCCGCGCTCAGTTCTTCGAGCGAACAGCCTTTGACCTGCGCGGCGAGTGCGGCGGTCTCCCTCACGTAAGCCGGCTCGCAGCGCTTGCCGCGGTGGGGCATCGGCGCGAGAAACGGGCAGTCGGTTTCCAGCATGAAATGGCCCAGCGGCGTCGCGGCGAGCGTGTCGCGGACGGTCTGGGCGTTCTTGTAGGTGACAATCCCGGTAAAGCTGACCAGGCATCCCATTGCCACAATGCGCCGCATGATCTCCGCATCCTCGGCGAAACAGTGGAACACGCCGCGCACGCGGCCGGCGAACGGCTGCACCAGGGCCAGCGTGTCTTCAAGCGAACTGCGCTGGTGAATCACGCAGCCCAGCCCGACCTCGGCCGCCACCTCCAGGTGCTGGCGAAACAACTCCGCTTGCCGGGCCTTGCAGCGTGCCTCGTCCTCCGCCGTGAAACCAGCCTGGTGGCTCGGCAGGCGGTAATAGTCCAGTCCCGTCTCGCCCAGGGCGACGACTTTCCTGTGCCTCGCCAATTCGCGCAGGGCGGGCCGCAAATCCTCGGGCGCTTCCGCAGCCTCAGACGGGTGCCAGCCTGCCACCGCATACACCTGCGGATACTCCTCCGCCAGTTTGACCGCGCGACGACTGCTCTCCAGATCCGTGCCGATAGTGATAATCCGGGTAACGCCCACTCCCTCCGCCCTCGCGATTACCTGAGGCAGGTCGCCCGCGAATTCAGGGCGGCTGAGATGGGCGTGGGTGTCGTAAAAGACGGCCATATCGGCTTAGTTTGGCCCTCTTCGCCTGCCTCCGCAACTTCGCAATGGCCCGCCGAACGGATCGAGAGAGTTATGCGGGGCCAGTGTCGAACCCAAGTCATGCCCCCGACCAATATTTCCACCGAACAGCCACATTTTGCGCGTATATCATTGCCTTTCCATATCTTACGCACGAACTCCTGCCGCGCTCCGGCGCCGTGTACAAGGGGTGTACACCGGGTGCTCACCGGGTGAACAAGCTAAAGCCCGGTGTGCATCCGGTGAGCACCCGGTGTACACCCCTTGTACACGGCGCGGATGCAAGTAATGGACGGGTATGGTCAGGCTTGGGATAGCGCGGATTGCGCTTGTGGTGGGCACGGTGAGGGCTTGCCTGGCTGGGTGGGTAGCCTCCAGTACTGTAGTTGAGTACGTGTCCAATAAATGGACAGTCTGGCGAAGGCTTAGCCCGGATGTTGCATAGCCGAACAGCGTGGCACGGGCATCCTGCCCGTGTGGCGCGGGGCCGACCTGCGGGACGGCAAGGATGCCCGTGCCACGGTCTGTCGGCGTTTCGTGCGAGGCATGAAATATGTAGGTCAGGGTGTGGGGCAGTTGGCGGGCAGGGAACGGGTTCAGGGCTGTCGCAGGAAGCTGGGACGACTTCACCAAGCCAGAGTAATTGACGCTTGCGGCAGTGAGCGCTCTGGCTTGACAGCCCGGACGCGCCTGATAGTCTGGCTGGGCTTCGAGAACCCATGCCTGCAAAACGCACCAAGAGTCAAAGCCATCGGCGCAAGCCCGCAGCCGCGAGACGGAAGAAGTCCTCCGTTAGCACCGCCCTGCCGCCCCTGGTGCGGGACATCTTTGCCCGCACGCGTACTGCCGCTTTCCAGCGCTACCTGGGCGACCTGCTCGTTGAGCTATGCCAGATTGACACCACGCCCAAACCGGAGGTTGCGCGAATGCGGACGGCCGAGGGTGGTTGCTTTCGCATCCTTGAACGCGAGTTGAGCGGCCTGGCTTTTGGCGGCGCGCGCCTCGAACGCCGGCCCATCAACCCTGGCATCCAGACGCACCCGAACTACTCGCTGCTGCATTTCACCAAGACTCCGCAGCGGCCGCAGGGCCTTTCGCCGGAAGAGACTTACGCAAACCGGTGCAACTTGCTTTATTTTGTCCCCGGGGCGGGCGGCGCCACCGGTGGCCAATCCGTGGCCCTGAACGCTCACATTGACGTCGTCGCACCATTTTTCCCCACATGGGTTAAGGGTGGCAGCGTGCATGGCCGTGGCGCATGCGACGACAAAGGCTCGGCCGTCAGCATCGTTGCCGCGCTCAAGGTGCTCTCCGACGTCATGGCTCGTGCCGGGCTGAAGTGGAGCAACAATGTGCTGGCGATGCTGGTCGTCGAGGAAGAAACCGGTGGCAACGGGTCGCTCTCGCTCGCCATAGACCGCGACCTGAGGAAGCTTTACGATAGCCTCCTCGTCTGCGAGTGCACGGACCTGAAGTTCTACCCGGCCAATCGTGGCGCGGTGTGGTATCGCGCCGACCTGACCGCACCGCCCGGGACCTCACCCTTCGAGATGTTCGCCTTCGTCAACGAGGAGATGGAGAAGGAGGGCGCCGCCATTCGCGCCGAGAGCCGCCACCCGCTCTTTCCTCAGCGGCCGGTGCAGACTTGCCACGGCATGATCGGCCCTTTTGGCGAGCATCCGAGCCGGATCTGTGGCGAGGTCAGTTTCACGGTCCGCTTTGAGCGCCCATTCGGGCCGCAGACGGAATTGCTGGTCGGCGATTGTCTCGCCGCCGGTCTCGCCGATTATGTTGGCCTTTACGGCGACAAATCGAAGGTGGCCGACCCGGCGACCGGCAAGCCCATGGTTGCACGTCATTACGACCTGCGCCGCGAGGACGACAGTTTCAAGGTGGATGTTCATGGCGCGAGCGGTCACATGGGCGCCATTCGGGAACGCGACGGCGCAATCACCAAGATGGCGCACCTGGTGCGCAGCCTGGTGTCTTCCAGGCCGAAACTGGAAGCCAGTGCGGGCGGCCGTGTGCATTTTGAGCTCTGTGGTCAGGGGCAAGCGGAAGGCCAGTCTCCTGCCTTGCCCCTCGTCCTTGAAGGCGGGCAGGGCTTCCTCCCCACGCACGGCATCAGCGAGGTCATGGAGCGCCTCCGCCGCGCCGCCCAGCGCGGGGCAGAGAATTATCTGCGCCGCATCGGCCGGTCCGAGCGCGGCGAAGACGTCCTCACGGTCGCCTACGAGAAGCTGCACAACGTGGCCTTTGATGGCGCCCCAGATTCCCCGTCCGTCCGCAACGCCATCGCCGCGGCGAAGGCGTGTGGCTTCTGGAAAAACGAGCCTATCCTGGGCTGGACGGTCTCCTGCGATGCGCGCCTGTTCGCCACCGAGTACCCGGAAATGCAGGTCCTGACCTTCGGCCCCGGCCAGCTCGCTTTGGCCCACTCAGACGAGGAGCAAATCAAACTCGATGACCTCCGCGCTGCCGTCGAGTTCCTGGCGGTCTTCCTCCTCAGGCAGACGGGAACGCTTGCGTAACCAACATGCAGACCAAACTCAAACTCGGGATCATCGGCTCCGGCTCGGTTGTCCGTGAGATTTACCAGCACCTGTATTTCCGCAGTCATTACTCGCACCTTCTGGACGTCTGCGCTGTCGCCGACCCCAACGAGCAATACCGCAACTGGTTTGGCGACCTCGCCGGCATTCCAGCCGCCCGCCGCTTCGTCAGCCACCGCGACATGCTGGCCAAGGTCAAGCTCGACGCCGTTCAGGTCAATACCCCCGACCACCTGCATTGCGTCCCGACCGTGGACGCCCTTAAAGCTGGCCTGGACGTCGTGGTGCCCAAGCCGACCGCCGCCACCGTGAAGGACGCCCACGCGATGATCGAGGCCGCCCGGAAGTCAGGGCGCTTTCTCGGCATAGATTTTCACAAGCGCGAAGACCCTCGCATCAAGGAAGCCGAGGCCCGCTACCAACAGGGCCGCTACGGCACGTTCCAGACCGCGGTTTTCTACATGCTGGACAAGCTTTGGGTGGTGGACCCCAACCATTCGCCACGGTTCTTTGCCTCACCGGACTTTGCAGAAAAGAACACCCCCGTCTCGTTCCTTACGGTGCACATGGCCGACGCTCTGATGAAGATCGTCAACCTCATTCCCGTCCAGGTCCGGGCCACCGGTTACTCCCAGAAGCTGCCGGCGCTCAAGCCCATCCCCGTCAGCGGCTATGACCTTGTGGATACGGAGATACTCTTCACCACCGGGGCCCAGGCCCACATCATTACCGGCTGGGCCGTGCCCAATACCGCCGCATCCATCACCGTCCAATCCAGCCGCATCATCTGCTCCGACGGCCTGATTGACCTTGGTTTGGATACCCCCGGCCTGCGCGAGGTCCACGCTGAAGGCATCCTCGAGGTGAACCCCCTGTTCCGCAACTTCGAGAAGGACAACACCGTCACCGGATACGGCATCAGCAGCCCCGGCCGCCTTTACCAGCAGATTCTGGCCCTGCGCAACGGCAAGTGCTCCGCGGCGGAACGCGAGGCGATCTTCCACCCGATCACCCTCGGCTTCTACACCACCCTGGTCCTCGAAGGCGCCGAAAAGAGCCTTGCCGATGGCACTAAGTCGTCAAGCGGTGTTACGCTTGGCCCGCCGATAGACCTGCGCCAACTGGCTGCTCGCCAGCTCGGCGTTCGCGCTGCCAAGTCGTACGGCCTCCAGTAGCCCGGGGCTTCCGGCGCTAACGGCATCATCCCCGCTGGTGCGTCCTGCTCCTTCGGCCAGCCTTTGCCCGGCCAGGCTGGAACACGGGAATTCGTAACGGCCATCGCCCGCTCACCAAAGGCCGCTGCATTCAGCACAAAATACCAACCCCTGCTTGCGATTGCACCATTTGCTGCCGGCAACTCCCCCTCGCCCCTTCCGAAGGGGAGAGGGCAGGGGTGAGGGGACTGCCCAGTCGTAGAATCATGCAGTTCCAATCTGGAAGTGGTATAACACGCCCGGGACATTCCCTCGAAACCATGAGCCATCCCCCCTCGTAACAGGCAGAGACGTCGAGGCCCACATGCCCTTGCCCGTTGTGCAGCGGCAAGCCCGGCTTTCACAGGGCTTGCGAAAACCAGTTGGCGGGCCCTACTTCCTGGTCTCCTTGTCGGCTGGTTTAGCCTTCTTGAGAAACTTAAGGTCTTCCTTGTTGGGGTTGCACTTCTCGCACGATTTGCCCTCTTTGTGGGCGGCGACGCAGCACTTATTCCGGCATTCTTTGCCTTCGGCGACGGCCTTTTCGCAGCAAGTCTGCCTTTTGACGGCCCTATCAGCGGCCAGGGCCGGAACCGCAAGCCACGAGCAGACGCAGCTCAGCGCTACCAGAATCTTAATCAGCTTCATAACTTCAACACTTTGAGTTTGGAGCGACCGGCCAAGCTCGAAGGCAACTCGCCCGGTGGCTTGCCCCGGACACTATCATTGAGACGCAAACTGTCGAGGCGGAATTCATGACAACGCGCGCGGCCGATTCTCGCGGGACCTCGAGTAAGGGGCTGGTTTCGCGCCAGGCCACAGGTTCGCAGTTGCCATTGCCGACAGCAGGCAGCAGAAGACTCCCCTTTTCAGCACGGGTACATCAAGCTCGCCGGTGTGACAGGGACGTTTCGCCAGAACGTGCGTCCTTTACGGGTGCTTTGAGGAGGTGCCTTTACCAACCAGTTGTCGAGCTTGATGCACACCTGGTTTATGCTGGAAAAGACACAAATTCAACTTGCTGGGGTTGGGGCCTCTGGCTAGGTTGGAAGTCGCGGAGCGGTTCCGGGCTTCGCAGGATCCTATGCAACAACGCACAGAATTGGGGTACAACTCGAAGGTTGAGGGCGACGTGATTGTCACTCGCCGCGAGGCGGCGCTGCGCTGGTTTAGCAGGCAATTGGACGCAGGGATGAATTGGGGGCGCAAGAATTCGCTGTGGCCGATGCCGATGGGGCTGGCCTGCTGCGCCATTGAGCTGATGGGCACCGGGGCCAGCCGCTATGACATCTCGCGCTTCGGAGCCGAGGTGATGCGTTTCTCGCCCCGGCAGTCGGATGTGATGATCGTGTCGGGCACGGTGACCTACAAGATGGCCCTGGTGGTGAAGCGGCTCTACGACCAGATGCCTGAGCCTAAGTGGGTTATTGCCATGGGGGCGTGCGCTTCGACCGGGGGGATGTATCGCAGCTACGCGGTGTTGCAGGGGATTGACCGGCTGCTGCCGGTGGATGTGTACGTATCGGGGTGTCCTCCCCGACCGGAGGCGCTGCTGGACGCGCTGATGAAACTGCAGAACAAGGTGGCCAGGGAACCGGCTCTGGCCAATTTGAAGAGGGTAGCTTGACCTCACTGGAACTAGCGCAACAGCTCAGGGTGAAATGCCCCGGCCTGGTCTCCGAGCCGGCGGAGTTCCGGGGCGAGATCACGGTGGAGGTGTCGGATGCGGAGCGAATGCCGGAGGTGTGTGCCGCGGCCAGGACGGAGCTGGGATTCGATTACCTGGTGGATATTACCAGCGTGGATAACTACGGCGAGGACCCGCGCTTTGCCGTCGTGTATCATCTTTACGGCTACGGCCACCTGTGCTGGCTCCGGCTCAAGACCTTTGTGAGCGAGGAGAAGGGCGAGCTGCCAACCGTAACCGGGGTGTGGCGGACGGCGGATTGGCACGAGCGGGAGATTTACGACATGATGGGGTTGCGCTTCCGCGGGCATCCCGATTTGCGGCGCATCCTGATGTGGGAGGGCTATCCCTATTTTCCACTGCGCAAGGATTTTCCGCTGGCCGGCAAGGCGAGCGATGTGCCGGAGGTGGCGTTCACCAGCGCGGCGCCGCTCGAAGGCGGGCCGTTTGTGACAGTTGCGGGCGGCAAGGATGCCATCGCGCGCGAGCCGCGGTCGCGTGTTCCGGAGGGTGAGGCTCCGAAGGACTAAGCATGGCCAGGGCGGAAGAGATCAAATTCAAGGATACGGCGGCGCGCCTGGCCGGTGCGGCGGCGTTTTCCGGTCCGCCGCCGGCCGGCGAGGAGCCGGGCGAGCTTGAGGGCGACAGGATGGTGCTGAACATTGGCCCTTCCCACCCTGCGACGCATGGCGTGCTGCGCCTGGTGGTCGAGTTGGACGGGGAGACCATCACCAAGGTCCGTCCGGAGATTGGCTACCTGCACCGCGGCGACGAGAAGATCGCGGAGAACTTCACCTACACCCAGTTCATCCCTTACACGGACCGGCTGGATTACCTGGCGCCGATGGCCAACAATGTCGCCTACGCGCTGGCGGTCGAGAAGCTGCTCGGGATTGACCGGCAACTGCCGCCGCGCTGCCAGTTCATTCGGGTCATTTGCTGCGAACTGGCGCGCATTTCCTCGCACCTGCTGGGCATCGGTTGCTACGCGATGGATTGCGGGGCGATGACGGTGTTCCTGCACACCTTCACCGAGCGCGAGAAAGTGCATAACCTGTGCGAGTCGCTGACGGGCGCGCGGTTCACCACCGCCTACACGCGGATTGGCGGGCTCTCGCGGGACATGCCGCCCGGCTGGGCCGAGGAGTGCCGGAAGTTCCTCAACGAGGTGGTTGTGAACATCGAGGAGACGGAGACGTTTCTTACACGCAATCGCATTTTCATGGACCGCACGCAGGGCGTGGGGGTCATCCCGAGGGATGTGGCCATTGATTATGGGTTAACCGGCCCGAACCTGCGCGGTAGCGGGGTGGATCATGATCTTCGCAAGACGCATCCCTATCTGGTGTATGACCAACTGAAGTTCGAGGTGCCGGTTGGCACCAGGGGCGACTGCTACGATCGCTACCTGGTGCGGATGGAGGAGTTGCGTCAGAGCGTGCGGATCGTGCACCAGTGCCTCGACCAGTTGCCGGGCGGGCCGATCAATGTGCCTGACGGCAAGATCGCGCTGCCGCCCAAGGAGGGCGTGTTGACGAAGATGGAAGAGCTGATCCACCATTTCATCAACGTGACCCAGGGCGTAAATGCGCCGCCGGGGGAGATTTACTTCGGACACGAGAATCCCAAAGGCGAATTGGGGTTCTACATCAACAGCCGGGGCGGCGGAACGCCCTACCGGCTGAAGATTCGCTCACCGTCCTTTGTGAACCTGAGCATCCTGTCGTGGCTGCTGCCGGGTCATCTGCTCAGTGACGTGGTCGCGGTGCTCGGCTCGTTTGACTTTGTGATGGGGGAGTGCGACCGATGAGCGAGATTCACCCGCTGGAGCCGATCCCGAGCCCGCTGCGGGAGCAGCCGGACTTTGCGCTGCCGCCGGCCCTGGAGGCGGAGATGGATGGGCTGGTGTCGCACTACCCGAAGGCTCGCAGCGCGTCGCTGATGCTGCTGCATGCGATCCAGGAGCACTTCGGTTACATCTCGCGGCAGGCCGTGGAGTGGGTGGCCGCGAAGCTGGAACTGCAGCCCATTAACATCTACGAGCTGGTGACCTTCTATCCGATGTTCCACAAATCGCCTGTGGGGAGGTATCATTTGAAGATTTGCCGCACGTTGAGTTGCGCGCTGGGCGGCTCGTACAAACTGCACGAGCACTTTTGCACCAGGCTCGGCCTTGACCCGCATAAGCACGGGCCGCAAACCACCAGGGACGGGAAGTTCACGGTCGAGTTTGTGGAGTGCCTGGCGGCGTGCGGCACGGCGCCGGTGATGATGGTGAATGACGCCTTCCACGAAGGCGTGACTGGGAAGCAGGCGGACGAAATCCTGGGAGGCTGCAAGTGAGAACATTCCGCTCCGCATTCCGCACTCGTCACTCCGCACTGGGAAGTTGGCTGCCCGACATGGATTTGAACCATGACAAACAGATCCAGAGTCTGCTGTGCTACCGTTACACCATCGGGCAATCCGGTGTGGCGATAAACTTAGAGATTTTCCGGAAAGAGTCAAGCCACTGATTTATGCCGCAGGAATACCGCCAGATTTTGCAGCACGTTGGCCAGCCGGGCTACACACCCGACCTGGACTGCTACGTGCGTCATGGCGGCTACGAGGTGCTGCGCAAAGCGCTGGCACTGAAGCCAAAGACTCTGCCCAGCGGCCAAACCCTGACCGGCCCGGAGCAACTGCGGCAGGAGGTTATGGCCTCCGGACTTCGGGGCCGCGGGGGTGCCGGCTTCTCCTGCGGGCTCAAATGGTCGTTTGTGGACCGCAAGAGCGGCAAGCCGATTTACCTCATCTGCAACGCGGACGAGTCCGAGCCGGGCACGTTCAAGGACAGGCAGATCATTCACAAAGACCCGCACCAGATGCTGGAGGGCATGATCATCAGCAGCTACGCAAATGATGTGCACCTGGCCTATATTTACATCCGGGGCGAATTCGTTGAAGGGGCGAAGATCCTCAACCGTGCCCTCAAGGAAGCGCGGGAGAGGAACTTCCTCGGCAGGAATATCCTCGGGTCAGGCTACGATCTAGAGATTCACGTGCATCGCGGCGCCGGCGCCTACATTTGCGGCGAGGAGACCGGCCTGATCGAGTCTCTGGAAGGCAAGCGCGCGTATCCGCGCATCAAGCCGCCCTACTTCCCCGCCGTGCTGGGGCTTTACCAATGCCCGACGATTGTCAACAACGTCGAGACGCTGTGCGCGGTGAAGCACATCGCCGCGATGGGCGGCGCGGAATATGCCAAGCTCGGCACGCCGAACAATACCGGCACCCGCATTGTCAGCATCAGTGGCCATGTTAGGAGGCCAGGATGCTATGAGGTCGAAGTCGGCAAAGTTACGCTCGGCGAGCTGATTAACGACCCGGCCTTCGGCGGTGGCTTGCGCGGGGGCCGGAAGCTCAAGGCGGTGATCCCAGGCGGGACCTCGGCGAAGGTCTTCAAGGCGGGGGAGAGCTTCAAGCTCAAGCGCCGGAGCTCCGACGGCAAGCAGATCGAGCAGCAGGTTGACATGCTGGATTTGCCTTACGACTTCGACTCGCTGATTGCCGCGGGCAGCATGTCCGGCTCCGGGGCGATCATTGTGCTGGACGACTCGGCGGACATTGTGGAGGCGCTGTCGAACATCGCCGAGTTCTACGCCCACGAGAGCTGCGGCCAATGCACGCCCTGCCGGGAAGGCTCGCTGTGGCTGGCCAAGGCCCTGCGCCGCCTCACGCACGGCGAAGGGCGTCCGGACGACGCCGATTACCTGGCCCACATCGCGGACAACATTCCCGGCGGGCGGACGATTTGCGCCTTCGGCGAGGCATGCTCATGGCCGGTGCAGAGCTTCGTCGCCAAGTTCAGGGACGAGTTCATTGCTTCCGGCGCGGCGGACGAGGAACGCCGGGTCAAGGATATGGCAGCCTCTAAAGCGGCGGCGAGAGCAGGGCTGGCAGCCAGTCCGCAATAGACACAGGAGCACGTGAAAGATATGGTTCAAATACTATGAGCGCGACCAAAGTTGCTGCCTCTACGAAGGACTTGTTCATCGAGGCGCTGTCGCTTCCCATCAAGTCACGGGCGAGACTGGCGCACAGACTGCTGATCAGCCTGGAACAGGAAGAGGTGACCCCGGAGAGCGAGGCCGCCTGGGACGAGGAAGCGGAACGACGCTACGAGGCTTTCAAGAAGGGTAAGATCAAAGCCCGAAGCGCTGAGGCCGTGATGCGCGACGCCTATAAGAGAGTCAGGTGAAACGCCTTCTTTACCTCACTCCCGCGGAAGTCGAGTTGGTGGAAGCCGCCGAATACTATGATTCCGAACGGCAAGGCCTGGGCCGCGCCTTTCTCGACGCAGTCGGGGCAGCCGAGAAACAGGTGCAGCGCAACCCACAGTTATGGGCTTTCCGGCGCAAACCGGTGCGAAGCTGCCGGGTCGAGCGATTTCCCTACCGGCTGCATTACGTGGAGGAGCCGGACCGCATTGTGGTCGTGGCCGTCGTCTACGCGAGCCGGCACCCGGAGTACTGGAAGGGCAGGCTAGGTTAGGCGCCAAGACCTCCAGATGCCATCAACACCTACAAGCGACCCCAAGCCCGCCCCGCCCCCGGTGGACGCCATCAGAGTGCGCGTGAACGGCAAGGTCGTGGAGGTGCCGAAGACAACGCCGGACCCGGTTTCCGGCAAACCGGTGCCGACGACGATGATCCAGGCCAGCTTCGCGGCGGGGGCGATGGTGCCCCATTACTGTTATCACCCGAAGCTGCCGGTCTCGGGTAATTGCCGCATGTGCCTGGTCGAGTTTGGCACGCCGGCCCTTGGCCCGGACCGCAAACCAATTCTGAACGCGGATGGGACGCCTCGGATTGCCAAGTCGCCACGCCCGGCCATTGCCTGCGCCACCCCGGTTTCCCCGGGCATGGAGATCTATACGGACACGCCCGCCGTGAAACAAATGCGGGAGGGGGTGCTGGAGTTCCTGCTCATCAACCACCCGCTGGACTGCCCGATTTGCGACCAGGCCGGCGAATGCAAGCTGCAGGACTACTCGGTGGACTACGGCCAGGCGCAGAGCCGCTTTGTCGAGACCAAGGTCCACAAGCCCAAGCGCGTTGATCTGGGCCCGCGCATTGTGCTGGACGACGAGCGCTGCATCCTGTGCACGCGCTGCATTCGCTTCACCCGGGACATTGTGGGCGACGACGCGCTGGGTATTGTTAACCGCGGCAGCCACAACACGCTCACGGCGTATCCGGGCAAGGTGTTCGACAATAACTACACCCTCAACACGGTGGACCTCTGCCCGGTGGGCGCGCTCACGTCCAGGGATTTCCGGTTTCAGATGCGCGTCTGGTTTCTCAAGGAGAGCAAGAGCGTCTGCACCAGCTGCGCCACGGGCTGCAACATCCTGATCGGCTCGCGCCAGGACCGTATCTACCGTTATGAGCCGCGCGAGAATGATGCCGTCAATGCGTGCTGGATGTGCGACTATGGACGGCTCAATTACAAGTGGATCGGACGGGACGACCGGCTCGCCGAAGTCCGTGGCCCGAAGATCGAAGGCCGAAATGAACTGAGGGGTTGGGCGTCTGTATTAAGGGAGATCTCGGGGAAACTGAGGCAGGCAGCGGCGGGCTCGGTCGCCGTTATTGCCTCGGCGCGGCAGACCAACGAAGAGCTTTACCTGCTGGCGAAGCTGGCGAAGAAGCTTGAGGCGCTGACCGATTCGGTGCCGCGCATAGGGGAAGGGGACCGGTTGCTGCTGAACGCGGATCGTAATCCGAACAGCGCCGGCGCGCGGCTGACCGGCATCGCCGCCGAGCCGATGGGCGCGAATCTGCCAAAGATCGCCGAGGGCATCCGCGCCGGCCGTATCAGGACTCTGCTGGTTGTGGGCGAGGACGTGACCCGCCATGGCCTGGACGCGGACGTGCTCGACAAAGTGGAGACGCTCATCGTCAGCGACATCCTGCCAAACCAGACAACCGGGCTGGCGCACTACCTGTTGCCGGGATGCGCGCATGCCGAGAAACGCGGGACGTTCACGAACACCAAAGGACGGGTGCAGAAGTTTGCGAAAGCGGTCGAGCCCCGCGGCGATGCCAGGCCTGAATGGGAGTTTCTCCACGAACTGGCCGCTAGTGTTGTCGGCCAGGACGGCTGTGTGAGCGTCGAAGGGCTCTTTAACCAAATGGCCAAAGACATTCCCGCGTTTGGAGGATTGACGTGGGCTGGGCTTGGCGACCTGGGCGCCACAATCGAGATCAAGCGATGATTCAGGCTATCCCAGACTGGTTTGCGACTGAGGCAGGGCAATTTGCGCTGTTCAGCGCGTTGAAGATTCTGGGCGTGTTCGCGGTGGTGATGTTCATCGTCGCCTACGCCGTTTGGGTGGAACGCAGAACCGCGGCATTTATCCAGGACCGCGTCGGACCGAATCGCGTCGGGCCGCTGGGCCTGCTGCAGCCCGTTGCGGACGCTATTAAGTCGTTCCTTAAGGAAGACTTCACGCCAGCGCATGTGCGCAAGGCCTACTACTGGCTGGCACCGGCGATTGTGATGATCCCAAGCCTGCTGATTGTGGCGATCATTCCGTTTGGCTCCCTGCTCGGGAACCAGAAGATGGTTGTTGCGGACCTGAACGTGGGCATCCTCTACACGTTCGGCATCGTGTCGCTGGGTGTTTACGGGATTGTCCTGGCCGGCTATGCGGCAAGGTCGAAATACCCGCTCATTGGCGGACTCCGATCCTGCGCGCAGATGATCTCCTACGAAATCGCCATGGGCATGGCAATCATCCCGCTCTTCCTGATCGCCGGCGGGTTCGACGCGCAGCAGTTGAGCGCGGCCTGGCAGAAGCTGCTGGCTGGCGCGAGCAGCCTGAACCTGGGCCGGTTGGTTGCGTGGCAGGCCATGCACGGCTGGTTGATTCTTTATGCGCCGCTGTCCTTCGTCATCTTTCTGGCTGCCATGTTTGCCGAGACTAACCGGATGCCCTTTGACCTGCCCGAGTCGGAGCAGGAACTGGCCGGCGGCTACAACGTCGAATACAGCTCGATGAAGTTCGCGCTCTTCTTCATGGGTGAATATGCCAACATGGCTGCCGCCGCCGCGCTGATGACCACGCTTTTCCTTGGCGGCTGGAGCCTGCCGGTGGCGGGGTTGAGCCAGCCTGCGACGACGATTCTGGCGGGCCTTCTGCACATTGCCATTTTCCTGGGCAAGATGTGCTTCGTTATCTTCATGGTGATATGGGTGCGCTGGATGTGGCCGCGCTTCCGTTACGATCAGCTCATGGATTTGGGCTGGCGCAGGTTCATTCCGCTGGCGCTGGCCAACATTGTGGCGACAGCCGCCGTACTTTGGGTGAGAACCTAAATGATCGTTGAACGCAAGAAACTGAACCTTTGGGAACGGCTTTACCTGCCGGCGGTGATTGGCGGGTTCAAGGTCAGCTTGCGCCATTTCTTCAAGAAGAAGGTGACCATGCAGTATCCCGAGGAGCGCTGGGTTGTGCCCGAGGGTTATCGCGGAGCGCCCTACCTCGTGAAGGACCAGGATGGCAACACCAAGTGCGTCTCCTGCCAACTCTGCGAGTTTGTCTGCCCGCCCAAGGCGATCCGGATCACGCCTCCCGGCCCTGCGGGTGCCATGGCGGATCGCCCAAATGCTGAAAAAATGCCGCGCGAGTTTGAGATCAATATGCTCCGCTGCATCTTCTGCGGCTTCTGCCAGGAGGTGTGCCCGGAGGAGGCGATTTTTCTTATGCGGGATTACTCGCTCACGGGCATCAGCCGCCCTGAGATGATCTACAACAAAGAGAAATTGCTCGCGCTCGGGGGCGTGCATCAGGACAAGATAGGAAAGTGGCAGCGGAAAGCGTGCGAGGCGCGCGCCCAGGGCCTCGATCCCTGAGCTGGAAGTTGAAGATTGAAAAGGTCAAGTCAGATCAACAGGTTAAGCAGCGAAATGGCAAGTAGCCGGACAGATTAACAGATGCAGGACGCCCTCTTTTACATGTTTGCGTTCCTGACGCTGGTGTTTGGCTTCCTCGTCGTGGCCAATCCCTTCAGCCGCAACCCGGTGACCAGCGCCATGTTCCTCGTGCTGACCATCGTCTCGCTGGCCGGGTTGTTCGTGCTGCTGCACGCCTTTTTCCTGGCGGCGGTGCAGGTGCTGGTTTACGCAGGCGCGGTGATGGTGCTGTTCCTGTTCGTCATCATGCTGCTGGACTTGAAGACGGAGGAGCAGCGCAGGCTTAAGGCATTCGGGGTCGTGGGAGGGTTGGTGTCGGTCGGAGCCATCCTCGCCATTTTCCTTGCGAGCCTCTGGAATGCCCCAGTTGGGGCCGCCGATGCGCCCACGCTGGAAGGCGGGACGGTCCGGCTCGGCAAGTTGCTGTTCACGCAGTACCTGCTGCCGTTCGAGATTGTGTCCTTGATCCTGCTTGTTGGGATGGTCGGCGTGGTGTTGCTCAGCAAGAGGGACCTGAAATGAGCATTGGCCTGGAACATTATCTCGTAGTCAGCGTGCTCCTGTTTTCCCTGGGGCTGCTGGGGGTAATCGTGCGGCGCAACGTGCTGATTATCTACATGTCGCTTGAGATGATGCTCAACGCGGCCAACCTGGCGCTGGTGGCCTTCTCCCGCTTCACCAACAACCTCGATGGCCAGGTGTTCGTTTTCTTCATCATCACCGTCGCGGCTGCGGAGGTATCGGTCGGCCTGGCCCTGATCGTCGCGCTCTATCGCAAGCGCCAGACTGCCCACGTGGAGGATTTGACCACGTTGAAACTCTAGCTGATGCACCCCGACCTGATGCCTTGGATCGTCCTGTTTCTGCCGCTGCTGGCGGCGGTGGTGATCACGCTGTTCACGCAGCAGCATCGCAAGCTTAGCGCGGGGCTTTCCATCGCCGCCGTGGTGGCCGGGTTCTTCCTGAGCATAATCTTCATCGTGCTGACCGGCTGGGGTGGCGGGCGCGAATCCTCCGCCACATGGCTCGCGATTGGAAATCTGCAGGTGGACTTCGGGCTGCGCTTCGACCCGCTGAGCCTCCTGATGATGCTGGTTGTCACCGGCGTTGCCAGCGCGATACACATTTACTCCTGGGGCTACATGAACGAGGATCGGGGGTTCCCGCGCTTCTTCGCCTGTTTGAGCCTGTTCACCTTTTCGATGCTTGGCATCGTGCTCGCCAACAACTTCCTGGGACTGTTCATCTTCTGGGAATTGGTCGGCGTGTCCAGCTACCTCCTGATCGGCTTCTGGTTCGAACGGCCTGCGGCGGCGGATGCCGGCAAGAAGGCATTCATCACCAACCGGCTGGGAGACTTCGGCTTCCTGCTGGGAATTCTGACTGTCTGGGCGTGGTTTGGCTCGCTCAACTTTGCTGAAGTCAGCAAAGGGATGGTGGACTGGAAGGGGGAGCACTGGTTGCTGACCGTCGCCGGGCTGCTCATCTTCTGCGGCGCTATGGGCAAGAGCGCACAGTTTCCACTGCACGTCTGGCTTCCGGACGCCATGGAAGGCCCCACTCCCGTCAGCGCGTTGATTCATGCCGCGACGATGGTGGCCGCGGGCGTGTACATGCTTTGCAGGGTGTTCTTCATCTTCACGCCCGATGCGCTGACCGTGATCGCGTGGATCGGCGGCTTCACCGCCCTCTTGTCTGCCATCATTGCCATTCAGCAGAACGATATTAAGCGCATACTTGCTTACTCGACGCTCTCCCAACTCGGATACATGGTGATGGCCGTCGGCCTCGAAGGCCCCACCCCGGCCATGTTCCATCTGACGACGCACGCCTTTTTCAAGGCGCTGCTGTTCCTGAGCGCGGGCTCGGTCATCATCGCGCTCCATCACGAGCAGGACATCTGGAACATGGGCGGCTTGCGCCCGAAGATGCCCGTCACATTCTGGACTTTCATGGCGGGCACGCTGGCATTGGCTGGAGTGCCGCCGTTCAGTGGGTTTTACAGCAAGGACAGCATTCTCGCGCAGGCCGCGCAACACAACCTCGGACTGTTTGTTCTGGGCGCCGTGGTTGCCGCCCTTACGACATTCTACATGTGTCGGCTGGTATTCGTCGCCTTCCTTGGAGCACCGAAGTCCGAGGTGGCCGGGCATGCCCGCGAATCAGGGCCGGTCATCGTCTGGCCGCTGGGAATCCTGGCTGTCTTCAGCGTGATTGGCGGGTTCATTGGCATTGCGCAGGTCTATGCAAGACAGTTCCCGTCCGAACATGCCGCGGAGGGCGCTTCGTTTGCCGGAGAGTTGGTGGGGCCATTCCTCCATGCTCCGCTGGCGGCCGGTTCCGGATTGCTGGCGGTGCTGGCTGGGTTTGCGGCTGCCTACGCGCTTTATGCGAAAGCCGCCAGGGATCCGTTGCCCGAACTGTTGGGCGCCGTGGCGCGCGCGATGCGGAACCGGTTCTATTGCGATGAGATCTACCGTGCCACGGTCATCAGGCTGCACGACTTCCTGGCCGCGGCGGCCGACTGGTTCGACCGCTGGATCATTGCGGGCGTGGCGGTGCGGGGGGCGCACGGCACAACCGAGCTGGCGGGGCGTGCGTTGCGGTTGCTCCAAACCGGAAACCTGCAGACTTACGCCTTCCTGTTTGCGCTTGGCGTGGCGCTGGTTCTTTACCTGGTTCTCTTCTAGGCATGTCGCCGCTCACCTACATCATCGGCTTGCCGCTCTGCGCAGCGATTGTGCTGCTGCTGGTGCCCCGCACGTTCCGGCCGGTGCTGCGCGGCGTTGCCATCCTGGCGACGCTGGGCTCGGCGCTGTTGGCCCTGAAGATGTTCCTGCAGTTCCAAGCTGGCGGTTTCGGCTACCAGTTCGAGCAGCAAGTCCCCTGGGTGGCGAGCTTAGACCTCAGCTACCATGTCGGCGTGGATGGCATCAACGTCGGTTTGGTCCTGATGGGCGCAATCGTTGCTTTCGCCGCGGCCTGTGTTTCCTGGGAAATCAAGGACCGGGAAAAGGAATTCTATATTCTGCTGCTCGTGATGGCAGGAGGGATCCTGGGCGCCTTTGCCTCGCTGGACCTCTTCTTCTTTTACTTCTTCCACGAATTGGCCTTGGTGCCTACGTTCATCATGATTGGCGTCTGGGGCCGCGGTGAGCAGAAGAACTACGCCACGTTCCAGATCACCATCTACCTCAGCCTCGGCGCGCTTATTGCGCTGGTGGGACTGATCGCCTTCTATGTGCAGTCCGGCGCCGGCACATTCGACATTCCGAAGCTGGCTGAGCACCTTCGCCACAAGCCGCTCTCTCTCGGGGCACAGAACTTCATCTTTCCCCTGTTGCTGTTCGGATTTGGCATCCTCGTCTCGCTGTGGCCGTTCCATACGTGGGCGCCGCTCGGCTACGGTTCCGCGCCCGCCGCCACCGCCATGCTCCACGCCGGCGTGCTCAAGAAGTTCGGCCTCTACGGTCTGATCCGCATCGCTCTGCCGTTGCTGCCGGATGCCGCGCGCGGCTGGATGCAGGTCCTCGCCTGGCTGTGCCTGGGGAACCTTCTCTATTGCGGCTGGGTCGCCATGCGGCAGAAGGACTTCAACCGGCTGGTCGGCTATTCCAGCGTCGCGCACATGGGCTTTGTGTTCCTCGGCATTGCCGCCCTGAATCTCGTCGGGGTGACGGGCGCGGTGCTGGTGATGATCGCGCACGGCTTCCTCGCCGCGCTGACGTTCGGTCTGAGCGGCTACCTCTATCAGCAGACCGGCACGCTGGAGCTGGACCGGCTCGGCGGGCTGCTTCGCCGGCTGCCGTTCATCGGCGCGGCCCTGATGATGGCGGCCTTTGCCGGTTGCGGCCTGCCGGGCTTTGCCAACTTCGCCGGTGAGATCACGGTCTTCTTCGGCGCGTGGCAGAGTTTCCGACTGGTGACGATCCTGGCCTGCTGGGGCGCGCTGATCATCGGCGCGGTGTACATGCTGCGCGCAGTCCGAGCCATGTTGCATGGCCCGCTCCCGGAACCGTGGGCCAATGTGGCGGACGCCCCCCATCTTTGGCGCAAGGCCCCCTTCATCGTGCTGCTGGTCGGTCTGCTGGTGTTCGGCTGCTTTCCGCGCCTGCTGACCGACAAGATCGAGCCGAGCGTGAGTGAGAAAGTAATGAGCGCAATCGCCCCAGAGAGGTCTCCTGACACCTCCGTGACCACTGAACTCCGTCCGGGTGCAGCCCCTCGGGGGCAACCCGAGCCACTGCTAACCTCCGCCGCGGCGAAGGCTGCCGATGTTCAAGAGTGATGAACTTGCTTTTGCTCAGTCACGAATTGCTGGTGTTGGGCCTCGGGCTGGGGCTGCTCCTCGTGGATTTGTGGCTGCCGCTGCCCGCCAAGCGCAAGCTTGGCTACGCCGCAGCGCTGGGCGTGGGCTTGATTCTGCTTTACAGCCTCTGCTGCGTCAGGCTATCTCCCGGCCAGTCGGTGCAATACGCCTTTGGACAGATGTATGCGCTCGACAGCCTGGCGCTTTTCTTCAAGCGCTTCTTCCTTATTGCCGCCCTGATCGTGCTGCTCATGTCGGTCGAATTCGCCGACCGCATCGCCACAGGCATCGGCGAGTTCTACGCACTGGTCTTGTTTGCGCTGTCGGGCATGCTCTTCGCCTGCTCCGCGAACGATTTTGCCCTGCTGTTCGTCTCCCTTGAGTTGATCACCGTCACCTTCTACGTGCTTACGAGTTTCCAGCGCGCCCGGGTGGCCTCCCTCGAGGCCGGGGTGAAGTATCTGATTATTGGCGCTCTCTCTACCGGCTTCATGGTCTTCGGCATCGCGCTGGTCTATGGAATGTCGCACACGCTTAACTTCGAGACCTTGGCCGGGGTGGTCCCGCAGTTGGGCAGCAACAAGGTATTCCTGTTTGGGCTTGTGCTGGTCCTGGTCGGGCTGGGTTTCAAGATTGCCGCGTTCCCCTTCCAGATCTGGGTGCCGGACGTCTATCAGGGAGCGCCTGCTCCGGTAACTGCCTTCCTCGCCGTGGGCTCCAAGGCGGCCGGCTTTGCCTTGCTGCTGCGGGTGCTCTTCATTGCCGTGCCAGACGTCACGGCCCATTGGTTCAACCTCCTGATCATTGTTTCGGCCGTCTCTATTCTCTACGGCAACCTCTGTGCCATTCCGCAGCGCAACCTCAAACGGCTGCTCGGCTACTCGAGCATCGCGCACGCCGGCTACCTGCTGCTGGGCGTTGCCGCCCTCAGCCCGGCGGGCCGGTCGGCGGTTCTTTACTACCTCAGCGGCTACCTGTTTACGGTGCTCGGCGCGTTCACCGTGATTTGTCTCGCGCTGCGCCAGGTGGAGGGCGAAGACCTCGGCGCGTTGGCCGGCCTGCATCGGCGCTCGCCCTTGCTGGCCTCAACGATGACGCTGGCCATGGCCTCGCTCGCCGGCGTCCCGCCGCTGGCCGGGTTCTTCGGGAAGTTCCTGCTCCTCAAGGCCGTCCTTGAACAAGCCCCAATGCACGCCGGCTACTATTGGCTGACCCTTGCCGCGCTGGCTGGTGTCGTGATCTCGTTCTATTACTATTTCAGCGTTGTGCGGGCCATCTATTGGTCCACCGGCGCAACCGATCTGTCTCCGATTTCGGTTTCCTGGCCCATCCGCGTGGTTATTTATGGCTGCATTGCGGGCATGTTCTACCTGGGCTCGTTCCCCGGCTGGATCGTGAATGTGGCGACTGAGGCAGTTAAGGTCCTGCCCTGAGATTCGTAGGAGTTGCTGGGGAACGCCGCTGGCCGACAAGGCTTAACGGCTTTCTGCGGTCCAGTTCCTCACCAATTCGGGGAGTTTGCAGTGGTCGCAGATGGAGTTCGAGTGGTCGCAGAAGTCCCGCACAATCTGGATTAGGCCCTGCTGCGCTGCCGCACTGGGCAGGGCGCGAGGCGCGGCGCCGCCGAACAATCGCTCCCGGGCCAGGCGAAGGACCGAGTTGTCTTGTCCGGGCGGCCACGCGAGATAGCGGCGTTCGAGGGCACGCTGCAGGGCAGGGTTCTTGCCCTCGACGGCCCGAATCCACAGCCAGGGCAGAACGACATTGATCGCCAGGTCCGTTACTCGGGTGGCGCCCAGGAGCGGTTGCGCTTTCTTAAATCGGGCCGAACGGAACGTGCAATGCCAGGACCAAAAATCGTCCGGCTCGACTTGCAGCGTTTCCAGGAGCGAATCGGCCAGGACTGAATTCGGCACCTCGTGCCGGCACCACCGTTCGAGCCTTAACGAGAGATTGCCGTGCAGCAGCCATCGCGAGGCAAGAGCGACGCGGCGCTGCGGATGGTTGGCGGGCCGTGAGCCGTGCAGATGCCAGAGGGAGCGCGGCAGGAGGCAGTCCGAGAATTCGTCGCGCTCGCGCCACCAGTAATCCCAGACCCGACGCACATAGTGGTCGGTGTCGGCGGGTAGGCGAGTCAGGTCGGTAGGCAGCAGGCCGCTGATGCCGAACAGGCGTGCCTGCAAGGCAAATGGCTCGGTGCGGGGCGTCTGCCATCGGGGGCGCAACTCGGCCAGACGCTGCATCGGCCAGACGTTGTGTTTGTAGCCCAAGGCGCGGAAGAGCCCCTCCCACAGCGCCTGCTCCCAGCCCACGCGCCGGGCGCGAGCCTGAAAACGCGCCGACTTGCTTTGCAGCCGCACCTGCGCCGCCTGGTGGAGCAGGTTCAGCACCCCTGCCGCGGGGAGCATGCGCAACGGGGCGCAGCATTTGCCGCGCAGCGCCTCCGGCAGTTCCTGCGCCGCCTCGCTGCCAAGCCACAAGCTCAGTTCGCCGAGCGGGGCATCAAGCGCCTGGCGCAGCACGAGGGTCGGCGGCGTTCCGTCCACGGGTTGGCCGCTTTCCCAGACCACGTGGAGGAGCACGTTCTGAAATGCGGGGTTGCGGTCATGGCCGTGGGCGCGCCAACCGCTCGAGGAAAGGTCCACTTCCACATCGCCGCTCCTTGGGGGGTGGTCGCCGAATTGGATGACCGCGCCGCGAAAATCCGGCCCCCCCTCCAAACTGCGAAAACCAGGATGAAGAACCTGGACCGGCTGATCGTCCAAGGTTCTAAGTTGCTCGCGGAGCAAGCGCTGATGCTGCCAGATGGTCTGCAGGAGGTGTTCGGGCGGCGAGTTCCGTTCCTCGCGCAGGTCGGAGACCATCCCGCACCGCGCGCGCCACTGGGCATAGAAGTTGGCCAGAACCGAAGGCACCTTGTCCTTGCTTTTGCGCCGACAGGCCTGCAATGTCAAGCCTTGGAAAGGACCAACGGTGGGCGAGGTGCGACTGTTCGAGTGCCCCATCGCAGCGCCGACTTTCAGTCGGCTCGCGGTCATCAGAGCACCTGAGGGCCTGTCAAGGCCGACAAGCGCCATAGGCCCACCGGAGGTCAGGAATCCGGCCTGGCGCGATTCAGCGAAGGGATCTGTTATCGAGGGCGCCAGTGACAGTTGGCGCTGGCGCAGCGATGGTGGCGCTGAATCTGCAAGAGAGATCAGCGAAGGGGTCTGTTATCGAGGGCGCCAGTGACGGTTGGCGCTGGCGCAGCGATGGTGGCGCTGAATCTGCAAGAGAGATTGAACGCACCCTGAGAGGGTTTTGACTGTTACTATGTATATGAATCGGGAAGCAAACGAAGGTCGGCAGCAACTGCGCATATTGCTGTTGGCAGGAGTGCTCTGCGCCTGGGGCCACGGCGCCTGCGCACAAAGCACACCCAGCGATGTCCGCCGTGACGCAACCGTGCTGGCTGTTGAGAAGGTCATTCCCTGCGTGGTGAACATCGCCACCGAAACCATCATCCGCGTCCGCGATCCCTTTGAGGAGTTCTTCAGGCAGTTTTGGGACCCGTATCATCGCCGTCAGCCGCCTAACTCGCAGTACAGCCTCGGCTCGGGCGTTGTCATTGACGAGGAAGGCTACTTGCTCACCAACGACCACGTCGTCCGGCGGGCGGACAAGATCACCATCAAGTTCTGCGCCGGCACCAACGTCTATACCGCCGCGGTCGTGGCCAGCGACCCCAAGAGCGACGTGGCCCTGCTCAAGCTCAACGCCCGGCCGGGAGAAAAGTTCACGGCAATCCAGTTCGCCCGCGAGGATGATCTGCTGCTGGGCGAAACGGTCCTGGCGCTGGGCAACCCCTTTGGCCTCGGGGGTTCGGTCAGCCGGGGCATTCTCAGCTCCAAGAGCCGCGTCCTGCCCAAAGAAGGCGCGCCGCTGGATATTCCCAACTGGCTGCAAACCGATGCGCCCATCAATGTGGGCAATAGCGGCGGTCCGCTCGTCAACTTGCGGGGCGAACTGATTGGCATCAACGTCGCTGTCCTGAACGAGGTCATGGGCCAGCGCGCGCAAGGCATTGGGTTTGCCATCCCCATCCGGCGTGTTCTGGAGTCCTTATCGGACATTTTCCCAACGGAGTTCGTTAAAACCTATTGGTTCGGCGCGCGGATCAAAGTGGGGACCACCCCCCTGGTCATCACCAGCGTGCAGCCGCAAAGCCCCGCCGGCCGAGCCGGCTTGCTTGTTGGCGACGCAATTACCCAGGTCAATGGCCAGCCGCCGAAGAGCTTCATAGAATTTGCCGACCTGCTGGCCGCCGGTGCGGGCTCCGACGTGACCCTGACGATCCAGCGCGGCAAGACGCGAAAGGACATCACCGTGCGGCTGGTGCCTGAGAAGTCCATTTTCAACGCCGGGATGGTCCGCGAAAAGCTCGGGCTGAACCTGGAGGCGTTGACGCCGCAACTGGCCGCCCGTTATGGCGTGGGCGTTGCCGATGCGTTTTATATCGCCGGGGTGCAGGAAGATAGCCCGGCGGCAGCGGCCGGTTTGCAGCGGGGCATCCTGGTGACCGCTTTGGACGGACAACTGCCGATCGACGTTTGCGCCGCGGCCAAGTGGATTTATGCCAGGAAGAAAGGCGACCCGGTGCAACTCGAAATCGCCGTGCCGCAGCGGATGGGTAACTTCAATGTGCTGCGCCAGGCAACGGTGGAGTTGGCAGTGCGCTAGTGTGGCAACAAGGATGACAAAGGCCATTATGACCTCACGCTGACGGCCACTGACATGCCATGCGAACAGGCTTGCCAACGGACGGCGCCCAGATTTTGTTGGCTTAGGCACACCGGCCTCAACTAGACTATCTGCTAAGCTGGACCCAATGAGCGATGACTTGATGATCGAAGTCGCCAACCTGACGAAGCGTTACGCGGGCAACCCCGCAGTGTCGGACATCTCCTTCACGGTCACGCGGGGCGAAATCGTAGGCCTGCTCGGCCCAAACGGGGCAGGGAAGAGCACAACGATGCGCATCCTTTCCTGTTACCTGTCGGCGACCTCGGGCACCGTGCGGGTGGCTGGGCTGGATGTCTTCGAGCAATCCGACGAGGTGCGCCGCCGCATTGGGTATATGCCCGAAAACAACCCGCTGCACCACGACATGCGCGTGCGAGAATACCTGAAGTTCCGGGCCCGATTGAAGGGCTTGGGCGGCAGGCGATCACGGGAGCGCACAGATGTGGTCATGGAGCAATGCGGGCTTACCGATGTCAGCCGGAGGATTATCGGCCAGTTGTCCAAGGGATTCCGTCAGCGCGTGGGACTGGCGGATGCCCTCGTGCACGAGCCTGAGTTGATCATCCTGGACGAGCCGACAATCGGGCTGGACCCGAACCAGATACGGGTGGTGCGCCAGCTCATCAAGGGGCTGGGCGGCACCCATACCGTGCTGATATCCACGCATATCCTGCCGGAGGCGGAAATGACCTGCCATCGGGTCGTGATAATGTACGATGGACGAATCCTGGTTGCCGACACGCCGGAGAATCTGCAGAAGCTGATGAGCAGTCGCGGCCAGGTCATCGCGGAAATCGCTGCGTCGCCCGACGATCTGCGGGCATGCTGGGCACAGATGGCGGAGGTGGAGCAGTTCGACGTTTCACCGGCTGAGGGAGAGTATTTCCGTTGCGCGCTGACCCCGCGGGATGGCGTGGACTTGCGGCCACAGGTCTTCGCGCTGGCGCGGGAGCGGGGCTGGCCTCTGCGTGAGTTGACCCGAAGCCGCCACTCGCTGGAGGATATCTACGTCCGAGTCACCCGGCCTGAGGAAGAGGAAGTGTGATGCGGGCCTTCTGGACTCTGACGCGGCGGGAACTGGCGGGCTTCTTCCTGTCTCTCGGCGGCTACATTATTATCGCGGCGGCCCTCTTCCTGATGGGCTACAGCTTTGTCGTCATTCTCGTCAAACTGCAGAAGCCAACGCCAATGCCTATCACCGAGCTGTTCTATATCACACCGTTCTTCTGGCTGATTCTACTGCTGACAACGCCTGTGATTACCATGAGGCTGTTTGCGCAGGAGAAGTTCACCGGCACCTTCGAAACACTCATGACCACGCCCGTCAGTGACTTGCAGGTGGTAGTCGCGAAGTTTGCGGCGGCACTGCTGTTCTACCTGCTAATGTGGCTGCCGCTCCTGGGCTGCCTGCTGGTGGTGCGCCACCAGACCAGTGATCCAGGCTCGTTGGATGGAGGCCTGGTGGCCAGCACATTTCTGGGCATCTTGCTGTACGGGGGCGCGTTCATTTCCGTAGGTTGCTGCGCTTCGGCGCTCACGCGCAGTCAGGCGATCGCGGCTATGATCAGTCTCGTCTTTGGCGCAAGCGTGTTTCTGCTGGGGTACCTGGCCAGCCAGCTTCCGGCGCAGGAAAACTGGCAGACTCAGGTGCTTGGCTGCCTCGCAATTTTCGAACAGATGCACGATTTCGCCCGCGGCATCGTGGACACCCGGTCGGTGGTGCTGCTTGCAAGTGTCATATTCCTTTTCCTCTTTCTGACCGTGCGTGTCGTGGAAAGCCGCCGCTGGAAATAGCATGGCGACCAGTCCTCATTCGCACCCCAGCTTCTCGCCCTATCGCAAGTGGGGCATCGGCCTGCATGTGGTGGTGATCGTGCTCGTGGTTCTTTCGGTAGTGGCCATGGTGAATTACATCAGTGCGAACTACTTCCTTCGCTTCCACCTGAGCACGCGCACCCGAATCGAGCTCTCCCCGCGAACGCTCGGCCTGCTCAAGTCGGTCACCAACCAGGTGAGAGTGACTCTCTACTACGACACGGAAGACGATAGCGCGCTTTACAGCACCGTGTCGGACCTTCTTGGCGAATATCGGATGGCCAACTCAAGAATCAAAGTCGAAACGGTTGATTACATGCGCAATCCCGGCTTGGCGCAAAAGACCAAAGCCAAGTACAACCTCTCCGCCCAGACCGACAAAAATCTCATTATCTTTGACTGCGAAGGCAAAGTGAAACCGGTGGACGGGAACGCCCTGGCCACCTACGTGGTGGAGCAGGTGACCAACCAGACGCCCAGCGCGAGCGAACTGTCGTTTCAGCGCAAGCCTGCGGCCTTCCTGGGTGAGATAGCCTTCACCGCTGCTCTGCTCGACGTAACGAGTTCTAAGCCGCTGAAGGCTTATTTCCTCCAGGGGCATGGGGAACACCAAATGGATAGCGGTGACGAAGTAACCGGTTACCTCAAGTTTGCATCCATTCTTGAGCAGAATCGTGTCCGTGCCGAACCGCTGTCACTGCTCGGCACCAATACGGTGCCGCCGGACTGCAATCTGCTGGTTGTCGCCGGACCGCGCGACGTCATTCCTGACGCTGAACTGAGCAAGGTCGAGCAGTATCTCAACCAGGGCGGGCGCCTGCTGGCGCTGTTTAATTTTGGCTCGGTCCGCAAGAACACCGGCCTCGAAACCATCCTGGCCAAATGGGGGGTGGACGTTGGCCGCAATGTCGTTACCGATCCGGATAATACGGTGAAGGGAACGGACATCATCATCAGCCGTTTCAGCAAACATGCCGTCGTGAATTCTCTGCAAGGGTCGCGGCTTCATGTTAGCCTGCCTCGTTCCGTGGGCCGGTTGAAAGTGCACGCCGAAGCCGCCGATGCGCCGCGTGTGGATGAACTGGCTTTCTCCGGTCCCGGAGCCACGACGGCCGGCGATCCCGCCCGCAAGGGTTCGTTCCCCCTTTCGGTAGCCGTCGAGAAAGGTGCGATCAAGGATCTGATCGCCGAGCGGGGCTCGACCCGTATGGTTATCGTCGGCGATTCCCTGTTCCTGGGCAACCTCCAGATCGAGTCGGCAGGCAACCGTGATTTCGCCGGCAATGCCATAAATTGGCTGCTCGAGCGCACCCACCTGTTGGCTGGCGTGGGGCCGCGGCCGATCACACAATATCACATCATCATGACCCAGGGGCAGCTACGTCAGGCCCAATGGGTGCTCCTCGGCGTGTTGCCGGGCTCCGTCCTGCTGCTGGGCGGCCTGGTCTGGTTGTGGCGGCGGAGCTAGTCACCACGCATGAATTCCTGGAGCACCTGGCGCTGGTTAACCGTGGCTGTGATGCTGATGGGTTTTATTGCCTTCCACCACAAGTACTTGCGGAAGACCAATCACGGCCCCGGCAAAGTCCTTCCCGCGCTCCAGGCCGCGGCGGTCACCAGCGTGCAGGTGCGGCCTGCCGCCAGCCTGGAAATCCGCGCCGAGCGCACCAACGGAACCTGGCAACTTGTCCAACCGCTGATTTACCCCGCCCAGGCCGTCACCATCGAGAAGCTCCTTGCGGGGCTGGAAGAGTTGATCCCGGCGCCGTACATCACGGCCCGCGAGCTGCGGGGAAGACCCAAGGCGGACGAGGAGTTTGGCTTCGCCTCTCCCCAGGCGTCTATCATTCTTGAACAACCGGGCCATACCTCACGGTTGCGAATAGGCGCGCGAACGGCGCCCGGCGATCAAGTGTTCCTGCAGGTGGTTGGCGTCGAAGGCGTATATGTCGTGGACGCCGGTCTCCTGCAGTTCCTGCCCCGCACTGCGGATGACTGGCGCAGCACAGCGCTGTTGGACTTGAAAGGGGTAACTCCCGATGGGCTGGCGGTCACCAATGGTGCGAAGATCTTTGAACTGCGGTGCCCGGCCACCAATCGGTTGTGGCGAATGCATTATCCCCTCCAGGCGCGAGCCAATAACGTCAAGGTCGAAGAATCGCTGCAAATGCTGCAGAGCATCTCTGTGAGCCAGTTTGTGCCCACCGACCCCAAAATGGACTTGGAGACGTTTGGCCTGCATCCGCCGGAACTCGAACTGGCCATCAGCCAGGGCACCAACACCGTTGCGTGGCTGCAGTTCGGCAAGAGCCCCACCAACGATACCAGGTTGGTTTATGCCCGGCGGGTGGGGCTCAATGCCATCGTGGCCGTGCCCAAAGATCTGCTGGCACCCTGGTACGGCTCGGTCAACGACTTCCGCGAACCGTTCCTGATTACTCCGACCGCTCCCGTAGCGGTTGTGGACGTGCGCGCGCAGGACAGTTTCTCCCTCCAACAGCAGACCAACGGCACTTGGCGCGTCCTGCCGGAGGATTTTCCCGCCGATGCCGGTTTGGTCAAGTATCTGCTCTCCGCCCTGAATGAATTGCAGATCGTCGAGTTTGCCCAGGACGTGGTGGTTTCGGCGGATCTGCCGGCCTACGGCCTCGCTTCGCCTCTGCGGCAATACATTTTGAGAGCGGCAACGACTAACGTCCCCGCGGGCTTAACCAATCCAGTAATTGCCGAATTGAGTTTCGGCACGAACCAGGCCGACCGAGTCTTTGCGCGGCGAGCGGACGAGAGTTTCGTTTATGCCGTAAAGCTGGCGGACTTCCAGCGCTTGCCGGCGGCGGGATGGCAAATGCGCGAACGCCGGATTTGGAGCATCTCCACCAATGACGTGGCGCGCGTTGCCCTCCGGCAGCAGGGGCGGGCGCGTCAAATTGTCCGAAACGGACCGCATAGCTGGTCGCTGGCTCCCGGCTCCCCGGGCGTCATCAACGATCTGGCCGTCGAGGAGACTGTCAGCGGATTGTGCCGGTTGGCCGCGACCGCCTGGTTGGCCCGGGGCGAGACAAACCGCACCCGCCTGGGCTTTACTGAGAACAACTACCAGATCACACTCGAACTCAAGAACGGCGAGAAGGCTGTGATCGAATTCGGCAGCGACGCGCCCGGCAATCCGCCAACCGCTGCCGTCACGCTGAATGGAGAACCCTGGGTTTTCGAGTTCCCGACCTGGCTGTACGATTACGTGCAGCGCTACCTGCCCGTGCCGACCAACTGAGTATGGCCAACCGCCACAAAGGCAGCTTTTGGCGGACCTGCCGGATCTGTTTTCGCCGGTTCCGCATCGCGGTCTGGCTCCTCATACTCGCATTGCTGGGCGCGCTGGTTTACCTCAACCAGATCGGCCTTCCCAACTTTGCCAAGACACCGCTGCTGAATAATCTGCGCGCCCGCGGTCTCGATCTGCAATTCTCCCGCCTCCGCCTCAGTTGGTATCGCGGCATCGTCGCGGAGAACGTCTGCTTCGGGCGCCCAGACGCCCCCCGCGGCCCGCAATTGACGCTCGCGCAAGTCCAGATGCGTCTCAATTACCGGGCCCTCGCCCGGCTCCAGGTCCAGGTTGATTCGCTCATCCTGCGCAAAGGCCGCCTGGTCTGGCCCATCCTGGAAGCCAACCGGGCGCCGCGACAATTGGTGCTCGATCAGATACAATCCGAACTCCGGTTCCTGCCCGGCGATGAATGGGCGCTGGACCACTTCACGGCTGTGTTTGCCGACGCTAGACTCCGCTTGTCCGGCACGGTCACCAATGCCTCCTCTGTCCGCAACTGGACTTGGTTTCAGGCCGAACCGGCCCCCGCCGACCGCCCGCCGCGCAACTGGCCCAGCGAGGTCGCCGATGCCTTGGAGCGCATCCATTTCTCCGCTCCGCCGGAGTTTAAGCTCGATGTTCGGGGCGATGCGCGTGACCCCAGCAGTTTCGCCATCTATGCGACGCTGACCACCGCCGGAGCCGACACACCTTGGGGCAATCTGGCCCAGAGCCGGGTTAATGCCCGGCTCTTCCCGGCCGCGACCAATGGCCCGTCCAAAGCCGAATTGAGCCTCGAAGCCAACGCGGCGCAGACCCGTTGGGCGGCCGCAACCAACCTGCACCTCGCTGCCCAGCTTGCCTCTTTCGAGTCCCTAACCAACTGGAGAAGCGGCCACCTGACAATATGCGCTGAGCACGCAACCGCCCCGTGGGCAAAGGTTGCCAACCTGCACCTCGCCCTTAACTTCGCCTCAGTCGAGGGCCAGACCAACCTGGCCAACACCGACGCCATCCTCTCGGTGGCGCGCGCCCAGACCCGCTGGGGCAGCGCCACCAATGCGCAACTCCACGCCCAATGGATTCACTCCCTTACCAACCCCACTCCGCTTTCGGGCGCAGCAACCCTCCTGTGCGCCCGCCCGACTAACCAATGGGCCTGCGCGCGGGAACTGCGCCTCAATGCCCGCCTCGCAATGCCCATCAACAACTCGCCGCCCCGTGCCGAGGAATCCTGGGCCGGGTGGGCCAGACTCGAACCCTACGCTTTGGACTGGGACTTCCATCTTGCCGCCTTGCAGTCGGCTGAACTGGCAGCGGACGAAGTGACCGGCGGCGGGCAGTGGCGCGCCCCCGCGCTGACCATCACCAATCTGCAGGCAACTCTTGCCCAGCGGCCGCTCAGTGCGCGCGGTGACTTGGACGTGGCCACCCGCGTCATGCGCGTCATGTTTACCTCGAAGGTTGATCCGCACCAGCTCTCGCCTCTCCTGGCCCGCAACGCCCGCGGTTGGCTGGCCCGGTATTCCTGGAAAAGGCCCCCCGACCTGGCGGGCGAGGTGTCGCTGGTCTTGCCCGCATGGACCAACCGGCATCCCGACTGGCGAGCGGATGTCCAGCCCACGCTCCTCTTGCAGGCTGATGTCAACTTCGCGCGCGGCCTGACCTGCCAGGGTGTGTCGGTTTCCGCCGCCCAATCCCATATTTCCTATTCGAACCAGGTCTGGCGCCTGCCGAACTTGCGAGTCATCCGGCCTGAAGGTCGGTTGGAGGCCGCCTTTGAAACCGACAATCGGGCAAAGGATTATCACTTCAACCTTCACAGCACGCTGAACGTGCTGGACTTGCGCCCACTGCTGGAACCGGCCCAGCAACGCGCGCTCAATTTCTTCACCTTCACCCAACCGCCCGTCATTGACGCCGAAATCTGGGGGCACTGGGGCGATCCGCAGCGGACGGGGCTCAAGGGCCGGGTGGCGCTGACCAATTTCACCTTTCGGGGCGAATCAGCCGGCTACTTGCAGACTGCCCTCCAATACACCAACCGCTTACTGCACTTTACGGCGCCCCGCCTCGAACGCGGCGCCGAACGGCTCAGCGCCGACGCCGTCACGGCGAACTTTGCCGCGCAAGAGGTTTATCTCACCAACGGCTTCAGCTCGGGCGACCCCCTGGTCATCGCTCGCGCCATCGGCCCCCACGTCGCCCGCGCAATCCAGCCCTACCAATTCAAACAGCCGCCGGTCGCCAGGGTTTGGGGCGTCATCCCGATGCACGGGGAGGACGCCGCCAATTTGCACTTCGACCTGCGCGGCGGCGCGTTTGAGTGGTGGCGGTTCCGGGTGCCGGAGATTTCCGGCCACGTGCATTGGCTGGGGCAGCATTTGACCCTGAGCAATGTCTGGGCCGGTTTCTATGGCGGCCAGGCCTACGGCTCCGCTCAGTTCGACTTCCACCCCAAACGAGATACCGACTACCGGTTTACGGTGACCGCAACAAACGCCCTCCTGCCGTCGCTCGTGGCCGACCTGTTCCTCAGAACCAACAGTCTCGACGGCCGGCTGAATGGCACCTTGGCTGTCGCCAGCGCCAGCACCGCGGACCTCAACACCTGGAACGGCTCCGGCAACCTTGCGCTGCGGGACGGCCTGATCTGGGACATCCCGCTCTTTGGCATCTTCTCCCAGGTGCTCAACAGCACGGTGCCCGGTCTGGGCAACAGCCGGGCCAGCGCCGCCAACTGCACGTTCATCATCACCAACGGCGTGGTCCGCTCCGAGGACCTGGAAATCCGCTCGACCGGGATGCGCCTCCAGTATCGCGGCACGCTGGATTTTCAGGGCCAGGTCAATGCCCGCGCGGAAGCCGAACTCCTGCGCGACACCTGGCTGGTCGGCCCGGTCGTCAGCACCGTCCTGTGGCCGGTGACGAAGCTGTTTGAATACAAGATCACCGGCACGCTGGGCGAACCTAAGGGCGAGCCGGTTTACCTCATCCCTAAAGTTGTTTTGCTGCCCTTCCAGTTGCCCTTCCATCCCCTGCGCACCTTGCGCGGGCTTTTCCCGGAAGGCTCTGGTTCCAACCGCACGAACACGCCGCCGTTCCGATCGCTCGAACAAAACTGAGCCGCGCAAGACCTTCCGCCGCTGGCATGAGTTCCGTCACTCCAACACCGCCACCCGCTTCGGACGCCTGGTTCACCACCACCCACTGGTCGGTCGTGCTCTCGGCGCGCGAAAAAGACACGCCCAGGTCGGCCGCTGCGCTCGAGACGCTTTGCCGCGCTTACTGGTACCCGCTCTACGCCTTCCTGCGGCGGCAAGGCCATGCGCCCCAGGACGCGCAGGACCTTGTCCAGGGCTTCTTCGTCCGCCTGTTGCAGAAAGACTACCTGCAGGCGGCGGCGCGGGAGAAGGGCAAGTTTCGCACCTTCCTCCTGACGGCCCTGAAACGGTTCCTGGCCAATGAATGGGACCGCCAGCACGCGCAAAAGCGCGGCGGCTTTGCGCGGATAGTCGCCATTGACCAGGAGTTCGCCGAGTCCCGCTTTGCCGCTGATCCCTCGCCCAACGTCCAGCCCGACCTGCTCTTTGACCGGCAATGGGCCATGACTCTGCTCCAGGGCGCTATGGCTCAGTTGCAGGAAGAGTATGTGGCCTCAGGCCGGGCCAGGCTGTTCGAGTTTCTGCAAAGCTGTTTGGCCCGGGAAGATTCGGCCCTGCCTTACGCGGAGATCGCCGCCCGCCTGAATCTCACCGAGCCCGCCGTGAAAATGGCCGTCCACCGCCTGCGCGCCCGCTGCCGCGAAATCCTGCGTGCCGAAATTGCCCACACCGTCTCCTCCCCGGAGGAGATCGAGGAAGAAGTCCGCCACCTCTTCTCCGCCTTCGATACCTGATAACAGCTTTCCAGCCCCCCAACCGTCCACGTATTGGACACGTTCCGGGTTGTCCCTTTTGGCAGTCACTATCTCCCGCCAACCGCCGTCACCCTCGCCTTTGCGCCATCCGCAGCATTCCCAGCCACCCCAGCGCCGCCAATAGGCCGTGTACAACGGGTGTACAAGGGATGCTCACCGGGTGCACACGCTTCAGCCTCTTGTGCTCCCCTCGTGCATCCCGTGTACTCCCCTTGTACACGCTTCGAGGTAACGAAGAAGAGACTTGGACACGGGCGGTGGCGGACTCTGGGGCTGCCGAAGACTTCGCTTTCGTAACTTTTGTCCTTTCAGTTACTTGCTGGTTCTTTGACTCGGGCGGCGGCGGGACTATGGCGCTGAACACGCTATCCACCCCTTTCCAACCGTCCTTTGTCTGGATGGTTACTATGAATACCTTCTGACCCGGGGTCGGCTGCCCAAACCGGGCCGTGTAGAGTGCTGTGATGTCGCATTGGCCATTGCTGGCCGGTCCCAACAGGCCCAGGTAATAGACCCGACGGTGTTTCATCCGGCCCGCACTGCACGGCGGCTGCCCAAACACCATGATGTCTTCATTGACCGTCCCGACGTTCAGCCACAGCCGGACACCCTCTTCCGCGTCGTTGACGATCTCCAGCCCGGTGACCGGGTTGGGGGCGAACACGACCGGGGCGGGCGGTTCGAGCACCGGCGCCTGGCCGATGCAGCGCAGGGTGCTGTTGATTTGGACGCAGAATTGCTGGCCGCTCAGGTGCGAATACTGGCCCATCCAGGGCTGGCTGGGGACGTTGAGGGCGGCGGTGTTCCAGCGCTGTCGCTGCGCTTCGGTGAGCTTAACGCCCCACTCGCGGGAGGAAACGCCGAAATGGGACCGCGCCATCGCCTTGCGGTTGGACGGCTTGTCGCTGGGCACCGTGCGTTCCCTGGCGCACAAGCCAAAGGGCGATTGGTAGAAGGTTTCCCGGCCAAGACTGCCGGTGCGGGGTGTGGCTAAGAGTTTCATAGACGAATACCTTTCTCATACCGGCTGGGAGTGCTGCCTGGCGGCAGGCCCGACGCGGACCCGCCACCCAGGCCGCCATGCCTCCGCAGCCTTGGGGCAAGGGTTGCCCCAAGGGCGTGTGGCATCAAGCGTTAACTTCCTGCACGGACGATGGCCTCCTCAACCGGCAGATAGCCACTAGGCCAACCTCTACGGTGTGGAGTTGAACGCCGAAATGTTGTTGAAGGCTCGGCCCGCCTCTCCGAGGCCGAATACCTCCACTTTCTGGACATGGGCTATGGTTCAGCCCGCGAGGCCGAATACCAGGTGAGCCTGGTCTTCCGACTGGGGCTTCTTCCCGAGCAATCGCATCGAGATCTGTCGGCGTTGACCGTAGAGACCTCGAAAGTCCTCAATGGCCTGCTCCGCTCCCTGGGCAGGCAGTAAATCAGTTCCAGTCTGCAGCCTACAGTCTCCAGCCTGCCTCGCCCCGATGCCCGACTACGAGAATGCGCTAACCGACTGACCAGGGCTGGTTTTCCAGCTCAGGCCCCCCCCGGGTGAGGTGCGCCAGCCGGCAGTGCGCAGCGGCCCCCATTTGCCCACCCGCCTCGCTTCCCAAGTCCAATCCGGCCCGGGAAACCTCGAAGACCCACTTGCTCTGGCGGAAAATCAGCTATTGACAACCGGCCACGCCCCCCCGATAAGCTCGCCCCATGCTTGGTGAGACCCCCAAGCCATTCTCCCTCACCCGCGCATCGCTCAGTACGGGCGGACGCGCAAAAAGCAAATTCAGTCGGATGCTCTCATGAATGCGAAACAACCCGATCTCGTGACGTGCTACTGCAATAACTGTAATACCCATTTGCAGTTTGAAAGGGACCATGCTGGAGAGCGGGTTAGTTGCCCCAGTTGTGAAATGGAGACCCTGCTTTACGTTCCGCAAATAACTGCAGCTTCCCTGCCACAGCCACCAGAAGCAACTTCACCCTCGTCACAGCTGCCAGAAACACCTGCACCACCACCACGAGAACCACAGACACCCTCGCAACCAGCAGCACAAGCAACCCCCCGGGAAAGAAACTCTGCGGCAGGTGTGATCTCGATTGCTCTCCTTTCAATTCTGGGCTGTGCGTTGGTTTTCAACGGTTGCACAATGCAGACGGAGTCCGCGATTCACCAGATTTACGCAGCAATCCAGTACTGCTCAGGCTTCATGCTCATTGGGATCGCCATGCTGATAAACTCAGTTGTTGGCCCGCGCCGATAGACTCGAAAATGCCAAGACACGGAGGAATATTGGACTTGCGTCCTTCTGAAAGAAGTGCAAGAGGCAGCTTTCTTGCATGCGTGCCTCTATGGTTCCAACCTTGCCTATCCGTTTCCCACACTTAAATCATTGGGCGAGGAGTTCACCGCCTGCGCGGAAGTGAGCTAAACTGCGACAGCCGGCTAGGCATTCTTCCAACACGGGAAGGCGCCGTCGGGTAATGAAAACGGGGTCACCCATACCCCAAACCTTAGCCTTGTGAACAGGAAAGGCATCAATTGGTGAGGAAGGTA